>NZ_JARTVR010000015.1:0-31766 GCF_029625735.1 Mesorhizobium sp. WSM4935
GGCGCCAGGCTCTGGTACCTGCCGCCCTATTCACCGGATCTCAATCCGATCGAGCAGGCCTTCGCCAAGATCAAACAATGGATGCGTCAGGCCCAAAAACGTACCGTCGAGGACACATGGCGCCACATCGGCCACCTCGTCCAAACCATCGAGGCAGCCGAATGCACGAACTACTTCGCAAACGCCGGATATGCTTCCGTCAAAACGTGAAAGAGTCTAGCTGAGGCAGCTTCTCATCCCCCAGCGCCCTGACACGATCGGTCAGCGTGCTTTGCGGCAATACGCCGACCGCGACTCCCGCAGCAATCGCGGCCCGAACCCCCGAGATGCTCTGACTGGTGCAAACGATCCGATAGTCCAGTCCGGATTTCCGGAGGAGATCGAGACAGCGCTCTCTCCACCAGCAAGCCTTGTCGAACAGCGCCACGGGCAGAGGCCGCCGGGTCTCGACACTGTGGAAAGCGGAGCCGGCCCACACAGCGCGCTCACTATGAACGACGACGTCGCCGTCCGAAACTCGCTCAGGGGAGTGCAAGGCGATATCCAATTCGTCGGCAGCGAGCGCATGCGGAAAATCCATGCTCGAACTGCATCGCACGAAAATTCGGGCCGTGGGCTCCTCCTCTGTGAAGGTGGCCAGAATAGACGGTAGAATTGTGTCGCCATATTCCTCGGGTATACCGAGTCGAATTTCTTCCTCGGCTGGCGCCCCGCGCAGATCGGCCACCACCTGGTTCAGCATTTCGACGACATCGCGAGCGACAGGCAGCAAGCGTTCGCCGGCAGCAGTCATGGCAACTCCGCGCCCGTGCCTTTCAAATACGCGCTGCCCGATGGCACTCTCCAGCTTCTGCACTTGGAGGCTGACAGCGGACTGCGTTCGAAACAGGCGAGCCGCGCCGCCGCTAAGACTCCCTGCCCTGGCAACAGATAGGAACGTACGCAGCAATTCGCTGTCCAGTTGAGTGCTTTTACCATCGCCAACGCTCATAGCTGATATTTAAGCTATTCGTTTCAGATATGGAAGCTCGCGCTATATGGATGGCACAAAGAGGGTGATGCCATGATCGTCGCGCTTCCGAGGTTCCAACGAAGGCAACTCATTTGGGCGACCGCGGCTGTTCTGACAGCTGCTGTCGCGCTCACTTGGCCGCAACGGGCATATGGGACGCTCCATTTCGTCCTGCAGAGTTTCATGGACGTCGCGTTGATGATTGCCGTCGGGCTGATCATCTCGGCCTGGGTTGCGGCCAGTGGAGCGGCGACCGTTACGGCGCGATGGTTCAAGGGACGCCCTGTCGCAACTGTTTTGATCGCGTCGGCAATCGGCCCCGTGACACCCGTGTGCGGCGTAACGGTGCTGCCGCTCACGACCGGATTTCTTGCGTCCGGCGTTCCGCTTGCGCCCATTATGGCCTTTTGGCTTTCCTCTCCTATTACGGGCCCCACAATGCTCACCGCGACTTGGGCGCTGCTAGGCCCTGGTTTCGCCATCGGAAAGATGCTGGCAGCTTTTGCTTTGGGAGTCATTTCGGGCGCGATGACAGCTCTGCTTGCCCGTACGCAGATGGTCCAAAACCCGTTGCGGGCATCGGGAATCGGGCAGATGAGACTGTGTGGCACATGTATGCCAACGGATCTTTGTTTCAGAATTTGGCGCGACCCGGGGCGTATGCGTGGATTTGGAGAAAATCTCGTTTCCACGACTAGAACCGTCGTGATCTGTTTAACGGTTGCCTTTTCGGCTGAATTCCTGCTCCGCGATCTACTACCGTCCGAGGTCCTCACCGCTTACGTCGGTGCAAACTCTCATTATGCCATCCCGCTTGCGGTGCTGGTCGGCGCACCAATGTATCTTGATGGTGTTGCGGCACTGCCGCTGGTTCAAGGTCTGCTTGACCTCGGCATGTCACCCGGCGCCGCAATGGCGCTCCTCGTTTCAGGAGGCGCGGTAAGCATTTGGGGTGTTATGGCTGTGGCTTTGGTTCTTAGGCCCTCAACCATCGCCCTGTTCGTCGCGCTCGCGGTTTTAGGGTCATTGGTCATTGGCTATGTCTTCCAAGCGCTCTGGCCGCTACTTTCGTAAGCACCGGCTGCCTCCCGAAAGCCCCAAGGCGAGATGTCCCGCCGGATTGAGCGCCCGGCACTAAAGCCCGGCCGCCGCGCCCGTCTGCCGGGTCAGCATGAACGCCTCGCGGATGGCGTTCTCCATGCCGTCGATGGCATCGCCGGTCGCCAACGGATTGCGGTGCAGGACGACATTGGAGGAATCGATGTCGCCGAAGCCGTCGGCGGCCGTCAGCTCGCGGCAATCAGGCGGGATGTTGCTGCGCGAGATCGGCGCGATCGCCAGGCCTGAAGTGACCGCGAGCGTCAGGCCGCCATTGGTGTCGCTGGTGTAGGCGACGCGGTAGTCGAGGCCGCGCTGCTGCAGCGACTTGATGGCGAAGTCGCGGCACCAGCCGTTGCGGCTGTAAAGCGCGATCGGCACCGGCCGCTCCTCATGCATGTGGTGCAGCGTCGATGTCACCCAGACCGTCGGGTCGTGCATCAGCACCTCGCCGCCGGAAGAACCCTCCCATTCGAACACCACCGCAAGATCGAGCTCACCGGCCGCGAGCGCCCGCACCTGCGAATCCGAATGCGCGTAGCGCACCGTGACCTCGACGCGCGGGTGCCGCTTGGCAAATTCGCCCAGCGCCCGCGACAGGATCGAACGTCCATATTCGGCCGGGATGCCGATGCGCACCAGGCCGCCGAGCGGCGGCGCCACCAGCGAGGCCGCCGTTTCGTCGAGCAGCGAGACGATCCGGCGCGCATTGACGATGAGCTCGCCGCCGCGGCGCGTCAACGCCACGCCGCGCGAGCCGCGCTCGAACAGATCGTCGCCGACCATGTCCTCGAGCTTCTTCATCTGCATCGATACGGCCGATTGCGTGCGTCCGGCTTTCTCCGCTGCACGCGTGAAATTGCCGGTCTCGGCCACCGCGACGAAGGTGCGCAGGAGGTCGCTATCGAGGACTGGTCTCATCGGAGTCGCCATAAGGAAATTTGATTGCTGGCATCATTCCAATTCGTTTGCAACATGTCAAACGCCGCGGGATAGTCACGACACCCATTGGATATGCGACCGCGAAATCGGCCGCGGACCAATCGAAGAGTCCTCACTCGTGCCCGCTGCCTGAAAACGGTGGCGGGTTCTTTTTCGCTGGATCGACCATGCAAAACCGGACGGTGCTTGGCATTCTGAGCCTCTGCCTCGGCGTGTTGGTCTTTTCGCTGCAGGATCCGCTGGTGAAGGCGGTGTCGGCCGGCTATCCGGTGACCGAGGTGATGGCGATCCGCGCCCTCGTCGCGCTGCCGATCCTGATCGTCATCGTCCAGGCCGATGTCGGCCTGAAGGCGGTGCTGTCGAATCGCTTCGGCATGCTGACGCTGCGCGCCTTCATCCAGTTCTCGTCCTACACGGTCTATTATCTGGCGATCGCCGCACTGCCGCTGGCCGATGCGGTGGCGCTCTACTTCATGGCGCCGCTGTTCATCATGGCGATGGCCGGTCCCTATCTCGGCGAGCGCGTCTCGTGGAAAACGCTGTCTACGGTGCTGATCGGCCTGGTCGGCGTGCTTGTGATGGTGCGTCCCGGCGCCGGCGTGTTCGACTGGGCGGCGCTTTTGTCGCTGGGCTCGGCTTTCCTCTACGGCTTTTCGCAACTGATGGCGCGCCGCATCGGCGACACCGAATCGTCGACGGTAATGGCCTTCTACCAGAACGGAGCCTATCTCAGCGGCGCCGTCGCCGTGGCAACCGTCTTCCACCTTGCCGGCATCACCCATGCGGCGCATCCGAGCGTCGAATTCCTGGTGCGGCCATGGGTTTGGCCGACAATGCCGGATTTCCTGAAGATGGCAGCCTGCGGCCTCGTGGCTTCGGCCGGCATGATCCTGTTGTCGCAGGCCTACCGGATGGCGCCGGCCAACCGCGTCGCGACCTTCGAATATACCGGCATCCTGTGGTCGCCGCTGTGGGGCTTCCTGTTCTTCGCCGAAGTGCCGCGCGAAACCACCGTGCTGGGCGCGGCGCTGATCATCGGCGCCGGCCTGCTTGCGCTCAGCGGCGGGCGTCGGCGAAGTGCCGCGCCGGCGGCCGGCGCGGTTTCAAGCGAAGCAGCTTAACGCCTTGCCGACGCGGGCGCGGATCTCGGCGAGCGTGAAGGGCTTTTGCACGACATCGAGGATGATACCGTTCAGTTCCTCGGCGCGCTCGCGCTGGTCGGCATAGCCGGTCATCAGCATGATCTTCATCGTCGGGAACTCTCTTGCGGCGGCAGTCGCCATTTCGATGCCGTCCATCTCCGGCATGCGGATGTCGGACACCACCAGATCGTAGCCGCCTCGGGCTTGCCGGATCATGACCAGCCCCTGCGCGCCATCGGTGGCGACGGTGACATTATGGCCGTCGCGCTCCAGCGCGCGGGCGGCGAGGGTGCGGACGGACTCATCGTCCTCGACGATCAGAAGCTTTGCCATGCCGAGATAGATGCCGCCGAAACGTTGATGTTTTCTGAAAATTCTAACGATCGGCAGTTTTTCGGAAGGACCTCGGCACCTCTCAGACCTCGCTCTTCACCACCCCGACAAAGGGCAGCTCGCGGAATGCATGGGCGACATCCATGCCGTAGCCGACGACGAAATAGTCCGGGCAGTCGAAGCCGACATAGTCGGCGTTGAGCGAGGTTTGGCGGCGCATCCGCTTGTCGAGCAGCACCGCGATGGCACAGCTCTTGGCGCCGCGCGAAAGCATCAGGTCGCGGGTGTAGGAAAGCGTCTTGCCGGATTCCAGTATGTCGTCGATCAACAGCACGTCGCGGCCGGCGACTTCGTTGTCGATGTCGCGCAACACCCTGACCTCGCCGCTCGTGGTGCCGGCGCCATAGCTGGAGATGAAGATGAACTCGACTTCCGGCGACAGGCCGACATCATGCATGGCGCGGATGAGATCGGCGGCGAAGACGAACGAGCCCTTGAGGATCGAGATCACCAGCAGGTCGTGGTAGTCGCGCCCGGCGATCTCCTTGGCGAGCTCGAGATTGCGGCGCGCGATCGCCGATGCCGAAAACAGAACCTCGATGTCCTTGCCGCGCACGACTGGCATAGCTTTCTCCTTCAAGATCGGCAGCAACGTCGGTAGACGGGTTGAGATTCAGGTCAAGCCGAGCCGAACCGGAGCGGAGCGTACGTTCTAGTACGTGAGCACCGGAAGCGCAGGAAGCCGCTATTTGCAGGCCGGCCTCACCTGAATATCGACCCGTCTAGCCGGCGAAGACGACTGCGACGGTCCTGATGCCGTCTTTAGGCACATCCAAGCGGCTGGAAAAGCCGAATCTTTCGCCGGGCGCCAGGGAACGGTTGGACGTCCCCAGCCTATAGCGGACGATGTTGGCATTGTTGTCGGTGACGCGGATCTCGAGCGGCGGCAGCGTTTCCCGCCGCACCCCGTCATTCGCCGCCTCCCCGTCCACGAACAGCACCGGCTTCAAGCCCGACGCATCGATGCGCGACGTCACGCCGGAAATGGTGAGCGCGCTCGCCGGCGCGGCGGTCGTCCAAAAGGGACTCTGCCGGACCAGCGCATGCCCTCCCGACACCCAGAAGGAGATCAGCGCTATGCCGACGCCGGCGATCCAGAATATCGGACCGCCGCGTGAAGACCGCGACGGCACGGCCTCCGGCTTGCGCAGCATGCCCATGCCTTCGACGGCCGGCGTCGGCGGGCTCTGCGGCGGGGCCGCCGCCGGCGCCGCGGCAAAACGCGGCAGCACCACATAGTCGGCATCGACGATATCGGCAGCATCGAAAATGACGCGCTCCGCCGCGGCATTTGTTGCCGGACCGGCCATGATTTCGCCGGAAACAAGGCGCGCGGTTCTCTCGTCAGCCATTACGGCACCAATGCAGTCTTCGTTTCTTTTGCGTAAACGGAATTGGTTAACGCTTCCCCACCGGAATGGCTTTGATGCACACCGAAAACGCCGCAAAATTAACCGCCGGTTAACCATGCCGGCGGATGGTCTGTTAAAGTAGATTGTGGCGCGTCGCCGCCGAAAGTTTCAGGTCGCCGAACGTGATCCGCTTCGAAAATGTCGGCCTCCGCTATGGCATGGGTCCGGAAATCCTCCGCGACATTTCCCTGCACATTCCGGAGCGCTCCTTTCAGTTCCTGAGCGGCCCTTCGGGCGCCGGCAAGACGACGTTGCTGCGCCTTTTGTTCATGTCGCTGAAGCCGACACGCGGGCTGATCACCATCTTCGGCAAGGACCGTTCGCGCATCTCGCGCAGCGAGTTGCCGTTGCTGCGCCGCCGCATCGGCGTGGTGTTCCAGGATTTCCGCCTGCTCGACCATATGACCACCTACGAGAATGTCGCGCTGCCCTTGCGCGTGCGCGGGCGCGAGGAGGCGAGCTACCGCACCGACGTGACCGAGCTTCTGAAATGGGTCGGCCTCGGCGACCGCATGCATGTGCTGCCGCCGGTGCTGTCGGGCGGCGAGAAGCAGCGCGCCGCTATCGCCCGCGCGCTGATCGAACAGCCGGAGATCCTTTTAGCCGACGAGCCCACCGGCAATGTCGACCCGCCGCTGGCGCGCCGTCTGCTCAGGCTGTTCATAGAGCTCAACCGGCTGGGCACCGCGGTGGTGATCGCCACCCACGACCTTGGCCTGATGGAGCAGGTCGACGCGCGACGGATGATTCTGGCCGGCGGAAGGTTGGACGTCTATGACTGACCTTCCGGCCGATCACCTCCATGAGGGAGCCGAGACGCCGGCAACGGTCCGGCGTGTGCAGCGCAAGACGGCGCCGATCGTGCCGGCCCAGAACATCGCCGGCCGGGCGCTGGTGCTGGTCATCGCCATCATGACCTTCCTGTCCTGCCTCACCTTCGGCGCCGTGACGCTGGTGCACGATACCGCGTCGAACTGGGAGAACCAGATCTCGCGTGAGGCGACGATCCAGATCAAGCCCGCCGACGGTCTCGACATGGACGCGGCCCTTGCGCAGGCCTCGCAGATCGCCAGCGAGTTCCCCGGCGTGAAGGGCACCAAGATCATCGACCGCGACGCGACGGCGCGCCTTCTGGAGCCATGGCTGGGCAGCGGCCTCAACATCGACGAGCTGCCGGTGCCGCGCCTTATCATCGTCACCATCGACGAGGCCAGCCCGCCGGACTTCGCCGCCATGCGCGCCGCCATCACGCCCAAGATCCCGACCGCCGCGCTCGACGACCATCGCACCTGGGTCGATCGCCTGGTCGCCATGGCGCACACGACGGTGACGATCGGCATCGCCGTTTTGGTGCTGATGCTGTCGGCGACGGTGCTGACGGTGGTGTTCGCCACGCGCGGCGCCATGGCGGGCAACGGCCATATCATCGAGGTGTTGCATTTCGTCGGCGCCGAGGCGCGCTTCATCGCGCGCGAGTTCCGCTGGCATTTCCTGGTCACCGGCATGAAGGGCGCGGCCGCCGGCGGCGCTCTGGCGATCACCGTCTTCATCGTCTTTTCCTGGTGGTCGTCGCGCAACATGGCCACGCCCGAGGCCGACCAGGCGACCGCTTTGTTCGGCAATTTCGCCATCGGTTCGGCCGGTTATTTCGGGGTCGGCCTGATGGTGCTGGTGATCGGCGCGCTGACCGCGGCCACGTCGCATGCCACTGTCGTCGCCTATCTCAGCGACATCGATGTTCGCCAGCCGGATGCGGGCTGATGATGAGCTCAAACCGAAAACCGTCGCAAGGCGTTGTATACACACAAGACAACGATCACACACGGGATACGTGCCGTAACGCAATGTGCGCCGTCCCGCCTATCAATGGGGCCATTTCGGAGTTAACCATTAGAAGCTTTCAGGATTAACCTGGGGATGATGGAAGCGCGGGATTCTATCGAGACGGCTGGACGGATGCCGGCGATGCCCATGCGCAGCGCTGTCCCCGCCGGTTTCGGCCGTCTGCGGCTCGCTCTGCGCGTCTGCGGTTTCGTGGTTCTTGCCGCGCTGGTGCTTTTTGCCGGCGGCTTCGGCTGGTTTGCCGACAAGGTCAGCCACATGACGACCCCGACCAATCCGGCCAGGGCCGACGCTATCATCGTGCTCACCGGCGGTCAGTCGCGGCTCGACGCGGCGATGGACCTGCTGGCCTCCGGCAAGGGCGAACGATTGCTGATCAGCGGCGTCCACCCGTCGGCCACCAGGCGCCAGCTGCAGGCGGCGATGGGCGGCGACAAGCAGCTCTTCTCCTGCTGCGTCGACATCGACCGCGCCGCTCTCGACACCATCGGCAATGCCGAGGAAAGCGCCAAATGGGTGGAGAACCACGCCTATGGCAGCATCATCGTTGTCACCAACAACTACCACATGCCGCGCAGCCTGCTCGAGATGAGTCGGCTACTGCATGGCGCGCGCCTGGAGCCCTATCCGGTGGTCAACACCAATCTCGGCAATGGCGGTTGGCTGACCAAGCCGGAAGCGCTGCGCGTGCTGCTGACCGAATACAGCAAATATGTGCTGTCGCTGGCGCGCGGCTTCCTGCCGCTTCGTGCGACGCCTCAGGGCGTCACGCTGGCGGAAGCATCGACTGCGGTGAAGAACTAAATTTTAGCCGCCGCATTATCGCGCAAGCGGGCAATCTCCTGCTCCAGGCCGGCTATGCGCCGGTCGCGCTCGGCCAGCGCGGCCGCGACATCCGCCGCCTCGAAACGCTGGGGGATGTGCTGCGGGCAATTGGTATCCCAGGCGGTGACCGTGAACAGGATCGCCTGCTCCGGCCGCGCCTTGTAGTCCGCCGGCATCAGCCTCGTTATCAGCTCCGGGTCATTTTCAGCTACCTGCGCCCTGCCCCAGATCTTGATGCGCTGCCTGAGCATGTAGTCGATCAGGAACAGAAAGGCCCGGTCGTTGTCCTCCAGATTGCCCTGGGTGATGAACTGACGGTTGCCGGAGAAATCGGCAAAGCCGATCACCTGCTCATCCAGCACCTTGAGGAAGCCGGCCGGCCCGCCGCGATGCTGGATGTAGGGCTGGCCTTGGGCGTTTGCCGTCGCCAGGAACACGCTGGTCTGCGCTTCGATGAAGGCGGCGAGGTCCGGCGTGATCGTTGCCCGCCAGCCGCCGCGCTGCTCGATCCGCGCATAGGACTCGCGCGATCCCTTGCGGGACTGGATGGCCTTGACCGTCGGCGTGAAGGCGACGTCGCTGGTGGTGAATTCATTCATGCCGGCGCTCCTAGAGCATGATGCCGAAAAGTGTGAAGCGGTTTTCGGACGACATCATGCTCTATCTCCTTGATTTAGAGACGGATTCAGATTTCAGGTCGATTCGACCTGAAATCATCCGGCTCTAGGCAGGATCGCACGTCATTTAGCCTCTTCCGAAAATCGGATGTAGAGAGCATATTTGGAACTCATCCTTCCATATTTCGGGAGAATAATGGACCGCCTCGACGCCATGTCGCTGTTCGTCGCCACGGTGGAGGCCGGCAGCCTATCCGCCGCGGCGCGGCGCGCGAGCGTGCCGCTGGCGACCGTCAGCAGAAAACTTTCCGAACTGGAGAAGCACTTGGGGACGCGCCTGCTCAACCGCTCGACGCGGCGCCTGACGCTGACCGACGCCGGCCAGACCTATCTTGCCGCCTGCCGCCGTATCCTCGACGAGGTGAGCGAAGCCGAACGCATGGCGGCCGGCGAATATTCGAGCCCGACCGGCGAGTTGGTCATCACGGCGCCGGTCGTCTTCGGGCGCCTGCACGTGCTGCCGGTGATCACCGGTTTTCTCGCCGTCTATCCGCAAGTGGACGTCCGCCTGACCTTGTCGGACCGGATCACCCAACTGGTCGAGGAGCATATCGATTTGGCCGTACGCATCGGCGAGCTGCCGGATTCGGCCATGGTCGCGATCCGCGTCGGCTCGATCCGCCGCATCGTCTGCGCAAGTCCCGCCTATCTCGCCATGCATGGCACGCCGGAGCAACCGCCGGAGCTGGCGGGCCACAACTGCATCACCTTCGAAGGTCTTACCACTCCCGCGACATGGAGCTTCGGGACAGGCAAGGCGGAAACCACGGTTCCAGTCCGCTCGCGGCTGCAGGTGAACACCGCCGAGGCGGCGATCGATGCCGCGATCGCTGGCCTCGGCCTGACGAAAGTTCTCTCCTATCAGGCCGATGCCGC
Source organism: Mesorhizobium sp. WSM4935 (assembly GCF_029625735.1). Taxonomy (NCBI): domain Bacteria; kingdom Pseudomonadati; phylum Pseudomonadota; class Alphaproteobacteria; order Hyphomicrobiales; family Phyllobacteriaceae; genus Mesorhizobium; species Mesorhizobium sp. WSM4935. The sequence continues at coordinate 10,220 of NZ_JARTVR010000015.1, forward strand.
CGTGCGCGCCGGCGCGCTGCGGGTGGTGTTGGAGCCGTTGGAGCCGCCGCCCTGGCCGGTAAGCCTTGTCCATGCCGGCCGGGGCCGGCTGCCGGTGAAGCTGCGCGCCTTCCTCGATTTCGCCGCGCCGCGCCTGAAGGAGCGGCTGGCTCGGTCACTTTAAGCAATTCGAGGAAAAGCATCGCGGTCAGGTTCGGCGACTTCGCAGTAACCCTCCGTCCGAAATTGCGGCGAACAAGAGTGGCCGGCATTCGACCACCGTGCCGTTTCCTTTTTGCCGCCGCTTGGTGTAACCAACGCACACTTCCTCACGGGCCCCTTGCATGCTCATCATCCGCTCGCTGGCGTTCAACCTCGTTTTCTATCTCAGCCTGATCGTTCAGATGATCTTCTGGACGCCTTTCTATTTCCTGTCGCCGCGCCACCGCGCCTGGTTCGTGCCGAAATTCTGGTCGCGCACCTCGATGTGGCTCTATGACAAGATCGCCGCGACGAAAAGCGAGATCACCGGTGTCGAGAACCTGCCCGAAGGCTCCTTCATCCTGGCGCCGAAGCACCAGTCCTTCTGGGACGCGATCGCCTTCTTCCCTTATCTCGACGACGCGCTCTACATCCTGAAGCGCGAGCTGACCTGGATCCCCTTCTTTGGCTGGTACATCATGAAGATGCGCATGATCCCGGTCGACCGCGGCAGCCGTTCGAAAGCGCTGAAGGCGGTCGTCGTCGCGACCAGGCAGGAGATGAACCGCAATCCGCGCCAGCTCATCATCTACCCCGAAGGCACACGCCGGCCGCCGGGCGCCGAGCCGTCCTACAAATACGGCATCGTCGAGCTCTACACGCAGCTCGGCGTTCCCGTGGTCCCGGTGGCTCATGTCGCGGGCCTCTACTGGCCGCGCCGCAAGTTCATGCGCTATCCGGGCACCATCAAGGCCCGTTTTCTGCCCGCGATCCCGCCTGGGCTCGGCAAGGAGGAATTCATGCAGCGGCTGATCGGCGAAACCGAAGCCGCCTGCGATCAGCTTTTGGTCGAGGCGGCGCAAGCGCCGAACCCGCCGCCCATGCCGCCGACCGCGGTCAAGCGCCTGGCCGAACTCGGCGTAACCGCGAAGTCCTGATCGGTTACCGCAGCGCCGCCAGCAGAGTTGTCAGCACCAGCGTCGCCGCAAACACCAGATTGATGATCCGCGAAGCCAGGGGATGGCGCAGGAACCGCGCGAAAGCCGTTCCGGCGAGCAGCCACACGACATGGATGGCGACGATCATCGCGGTAAGCACCAGCAGCCTGGTGGAAACGCCAAGCGGATCGTCCTGCGAGGCGGCGCCGGCGAAGACAGCGGCGATCGCCACATAGGCTTTCGGATTGGCGACGGCGAGCATGAAGCCGCCGGGAAAATCGGGCTTGGTCGCCGTGCTGCCACGCTCGGCCAATGGCGGCGCGGTCGCGATCCTGAAGGCGAGATAAAGGATGTAGGCAGCCGAAAGGATCGCCAGCGCCGTGGCCAGGCCGGGCATCGAGGCGAGCATGCCGACGATGCCCGCGGCGACGACCAGAAGCACGGCGATCGTTCCAAGAACCACGCCCCATGTGTAACTCAGCGAAGCGCGCAGACCGAAAGCCGCGCCGACCGCGGTCACGCTGATGGTCGCGGGTCCCGGGCTGCCCATGACGACCGTCGCCGCCAGCACCAGCGCCAGTACTTGCTGCCAGGGCTGCGCTCCAGACAGAGCTTCTCCGGCCATGCCGAACCTCAATTCCTACCGCGTTGCGGCAAGGAATTATCGCGAGGTTCCTGCATGGTCTTGGACGATCGTGCGCGGACTTGCCTGACCGGGCGTGTTGCTAGGAGCTGGCGCGATCGAGGGCGGCGATGTCATCCGCTAAAAGCTTGAGCGATGCGGCGCGGATCAAACTGTCCATCTGGGCCGGCGTCGTGGCGCTGGCGATCGGGGCAGCGATGCCCGGACGCGCGATGATCCAGGCCAGCGCCACTTCCGCCTGCTTTGCCGAATGGCGCTCGGCCACGGCATCGAGCGCGGCAAGGATGCGCATGCCGCGCTCGTTGAGATAGCCGGCCACGCCCTCGCCGCGCGCGCTTTGGCCGAGATCGGCCTTGCTGCGGTATTTGCCGCTCAAAAATCCCTTGGCCAGGCTGAAATAGGTGATGACGCCGATATCCTCGGCCTTGCAGAGGTCGAGCAGCGGCCCGTCGAGCGAGGAGCGGTCGTACAGATTGTATTCAGGCTGCAGAACCTCGTAGCGCGGCAGGCTGCGCAGGCTGGCGACGTCGAGCGCGGCGCGTAGCTGTCCGGCATCGAGATTGGAGCAGCCGGGATAGCGGATCTTGCCCTTTTCGAGCAGGCGCTGATAGGCGCCGAGCGTTTCCTCATAGGGAGTGGCTGGATCGGGCCAGTGCGACAGGTAAAGGTCGATGGCATCGACCTGCAGCCGCTTCAGCGACGCATCGACCGCTTTTTCGATATAGGCGGCAGAGAGGTCCTTCTTGCCTTGCCCCATATCGGAGCCGACCTTGGTGATGACGATGACCTTGTCGCGGTTGCCGCGGCTCTTCATCCAATTGCCGATGATGGTTTCCGATTCGCCGCCCTTGTTGCCGGGAACCCAGCGCGAATAGGAATCGGCCGTATCGACGGCGTTCAGGCCCGCGCCGACGAACCGGTCAAGCAGGTCGAAAGAGGTCTTCTCGTCGGCGGTCCAGCCGAAGACGTTGCCGCCCAGGACCAGCGGCGCGATGAAAAGATCGGTTCGACCGAGACGACGTTTCTGCAAGACTTGATCTCCATTGTGCTGGAACGGGCCTGACGCCCAGGGATGGGATGCCGCTAAGCTAGGTCGTGGCCGACCGAGGTCAAAGGCATGGTTTTGCTTTTTGATCGGACCAGAGCAATTCCAGCAAAAGTGTGTCGCGGTGTTGCGTCCCGAATTGCGTAAACAAAAAGCCGCTCACGAAGGCTCGACCTGGCGGCCCACCTCCTCCAGCCAGTGATCGCGGATTCCCAGCGCCTCGAGATGCTCGAGCGTGCTCAAGACATAGTCCTCGTTCCGCCCGGATTGGCCAACGGCGCCGCGAACGAGTTCCGCCGCGTGACCGGCGTCGAGCGCGCCGGCATATTGCTCATGCCGCCGGTCGACGATGTAGGCGACCGCCTCAACCATGCCGCCGCCATCCAGCCGGATGTCGAGCACGCGTTCGAGATAGACGCTGGTCACCAGCTCGCGCTCGCGCAGATAGGAAAGCACCTCGTCGCGCAAATTGCCGGGGACACGATAAGCCAGGCCGATGCAGGAGCCGCCTCGGTCGAGGCCGAGCACCAGGCCCGGCCGCCCGCGCGTGCCGCGATGCACGAAGGAATAGACGCAAAGCGAGCGGCGATAGCCGTAAAGCCGGGCACGGCGCGTCTCGACATGGGCAAATCCGGGCCGCCAGATCAGCGACCCATAGCCAAAAACCCAAAAATCGCCCATATCGCCAAGCCTGATCGCATTCGAGTGAACGACACCGCACCGCCGGGGTGCTTCTTCTGTCTCCCGCTCGTTCGCGTGAGAGTGAACCGTCCCGCTCGCCACATGAGGGGTTACCGAGAGCCGCAGCATGACGTCAAGTGACGAGCGATCGCCCAAACCCCGCCGCCGGTTGCTTTGGCTCGCGGCGCTCATCGTCGTGCTGTTTGCCATCTACAGCGGCGGCTGGTTCTATCTGGCCGACAGGCTCAAGACCGAGGCCGACCAGGCGGTGGCGCGGCTGGGCAGCAAGGGCATCGCCGCCGGCTGCGCCAACCTCACCGTCAGCGGCTATCCGATGAGCTTCACGGTCTCCTGCGACAACATCGCCTACGAGGACGACGCCCGGAAGGTCGCCGCCTCCACAGGAAGCTTCAATGCCGTCGCCGGGATCACCGGGCCCTTGTCGCCGGTCGCCGAGCTGCGCGGACCGCTGAGGACGATAGCGCCCGGCATGCCGCCGCTCTGGATCGACTGGGACCAGTTGCAGGCCAATGTCAAAGTTTGGTGGCCGCTGCCGCGCAGCGTCTCGCTGCGGGCTGAAGGCCTGAACGGTCAGACCGACCCGCAGGACGACACGGATCCGATGCAATTGTTCAGCGCCGGCAAGGCGGCCGGCCAATTGCAGCCGGTCGGCCAGGACATCAACTATGTCGGCAGCTTCGGCGATCTGGAGATCAACGCGGACGCCATCGACGGACGCGTGCTGCCGGCGCTGGATGGCAATGGCGACGTGACGCTGAAGAACGGCGTGGCGCTGATCGCAGCACCCCCGAAGAGCCTGCGCGGCCAGTCGATCGACATCGCCAAGCTCGACCTGTCATCGGGGACGGCGCGCATCACCGTGTCCGGGCCTGTCTCCGTCGACACGGATGGCCTGATCGACGCAAGTCTGACCATCAAGCTCAAGGACCCCAAGGCCGTGGCAGCCATCCTTGGCGGCGCCATCCCGGAGCACAAGAGCGAGATCGAGCAGGGATTTGCCGGCATCGCCATGCTTGGCAAGGAGCCGTCCTTGCCGCTCAAGATCGTCAAGAGCAAAGCTTCGCTGGGCTTTATCCCGCTTGGCAAAATCAAGCCGCTTGAATAATGCAACCATGGCGAAGCCGGTCAGACTGCTCAGCGTCGGCGCCTTCACCCTCGACACCATCCTTCGCGTCGAGACGCTGCCGGCGCATCAAGGCAAGTTCATCGCCAGCGACGGCGTCCAGATCGCCTCCGGCATGGCGACAAGCGCCGCCTGCGCCGCGCATCGCCTCGGCGCCGAGGTCTCGCTATGGGCGAGCGCCGGCGACGATGCGGTCGGCGACCAGCTGATCGCCGACATTCAGGCCGAAGGCGTCGACTGCAGCCTTATCCGCCGGGTTGCCGGCGCGCGTTCGGCGCTGGCCGCGATCGTGGTGGATGCGCATGGCGAGCGCATCATCGTCCCCTTCTACGACAACAAGGCGCAGGCTGATCCCGAAGCGCTGCCGCTTGCCGACCTCTCAGGCTTCGACGCCGTGCTGGTGGATGTCCGCTGGCCGGGCGCCGCGGCGCTGGCCTTGGGCGCGGCCAGATCGATCGGCCGTCCGGCGATCCTGGACGCCGACACCGCACCCGTGGAGGTACTGGAGCGGCTCTTGCCGTTGGCCTCGCACATCGTCGCCTCGGAGCCGGCGGCGCGCATCGTCTGCGGCCACGCGCTCGACCCCGAAAGCGCCTGCGCCGACCTCGCCTCGCGCACCGATGCCTTTGTCGCGGTGACCGGCGGGGCGGCCGGCACCTGGTGGCATGACCGGACGACCGGGCGCGTGCGCCATGTCGAGGCGCCGAAGGTCAAGGCTGTCGACACGCTTGCCGCCGGCGACGTCTTCCATGGCGCCTTTGCCGTCGGCCTCGCCGAGGCCATGCCGATGGAGGAGGCCCTGCGTTTTGCCAGCGCCGCCGCGGCGCTCAAATGCCTGCGCTTCGGCGGCCGCCTCGGCGCGCCGGACAGAGCCGAAACGCTGGCCTTGATGACGGCGCACTGGCCGTCATCGGGGCAGACGAAGGAAAACGCTTAGGGCTTTGCGCCGGGGTGCTCGACGGCCTGCCGGCCAAAATCCGGCACGTCGATATCCTGGCCAGCCTCGATGATCGAGCGGCGGATGGCGCGCGTGCGGGTGAAGAGGTCGAACAGCTTCTCGCCATCGCCCCAGCGGATCGCCCGCTGCAGCGAGGCGAGATCCTCCGAGAAACGCGCCAGCATCTCCAGGATCGCGTCCTTGTTGTGCAGGCACACGTCCCGCCACATGGTCGGATCGGAGGCGGCAAGGCGGGTGAAGTCGCGGAAACCGGAGGCGGAGTATTTGATGACCTCGCTCTTGGTCACCGCTTCCAGATCGTCCGCCGTGCCGACGATGTTGTAGGCGATGATATGCGGCAGATGCGACACGATCGCCAAGGTCATGTCGTGATGCTGCGGGTCCATCGTATCGATGTTGGAACCGCAGCGCCGCCAGAATTCCGAAAGCGTGTCGAGCGCGGACGGATCGGTGCCCGGCAGCGGCGTGAAGATGCACCAGCGGTTCTCGAAGAGATCGGCAAAGCCGGCATCGGGTCCGGACTTTTCCGTGCCGGCCAGCGGGTGTCCGGGGATGAAGTGCACGCCTTGCGGCACATGCGGCTGCATCTGCGCGATGACGGAAGCCTTGGTCGAGCCGACATCGGTAAGGATAGCGCCTTTCTTCAGCGCCGGCGCGATCTCGGCCGCGACCTCGCCGGACGAGCCGACCGGCACCGAGACGATGACGAGGTCGGCATCGCGCACCGCTTGCCTAGCATCCGTCGTGTAGGAATCGCCAAGGCCGAGCTCCTCGGCGCGCGTTAGCGTCGAGGCACTGCGCGTCGCGATGGCGATATGGCGCGCCAGGCCCTCGCGGCGGATGACGCGGGCAAGCGACGAGCCGATCAGGCCGATGCCGACCAGCGCTACTTTCTCGAACATCGGTGATGCCATGGTGTTCTAGCTTTTCAGGAAGGTCTTCAGCGCGTCGATGACGCCACGGTTGGCCTCCTCGGTGCCTACGCTCATGCGCAGCGCGTTGGGGAAGCCGTAGCCGGTCACGCGGCGCAGGATATAGCCGCGCGCGCTCAGATAATCGTCCGCGGCCGCCGCCGAATGTTTCTTGCTGTCGGGAAAATGGATCAGCACGAAATTGCCGACGCTGGGTGTGACGCGCAGGCCGAGCCCGGTAAGCTCGGCGCTGAGCCAGGCCAGCCATTTCTCGTTATGCGTCACGCTGCGCTCGATATGGGCGCGGTCGCGGATGGCGGCGATGCCCGCCTCGATCGCGGTCGCATTGACGTTGAACGGGCCGCGGATACGATTGATCGCATCGACGATATGCGCCGGCCCGTACATCCAGCCGATGCGCGCGCCGCCGAGGCCAAGCTTGGAGAAGGTGCGGGTCATCACCACGTTTTCGGAGCTGCCGGCGAGCTCGATGCCGGCCTCGTAGTCGTTGCGCCGCACATATTCGGCATAGGCCGCATCAAGCACCAGGAGCACGTTCTTCGGCAATGCCGCGTGCAGCCGGCGCACTTCCTGGAACGGCAAATAGGTGCCGGTCGGATTGTTGGGATTGGCGAGGAACACGATCCGCGTCGCCGGCGTCACCGCGGCCAAAATCGCATCGACATCGGCGCGCTCATCGGTTTCCTTCACCGCCACCGGCTTGGCTCCCGCCGCCTGGATATAGATCTTGTAGACCATGAAGGCGTGTTCGGTGAACACGGCCTCGTCGCCCGGCGCCAGATAGGTCTGCGCCAGCAGGCCAAGGATCTCGTCTGAGCCGTTGGAGCAGATGATGTTCGCCGGGTTCAGCCCGTGCACATCGGCGATCGCTTCGCGCAGCCGCCGCGCCGTGCCGTCAGGATAGACGTCGAGCTTCGCCGCCACTTCGCGCGCGGCCTCGATCGCCTTTGGCGACGGCCCGAGCGGGTTTTCGTTCGACGACAGTTTGTAGACTTTCGTCACGCCGGCCGGCGCGGTGCTTTTTCCCGGCACATAGGCCTCGATGTCCATGATGCCCGCGCGGGGCGTCGGACGGGGCTGATCCTGCTTCATGTCACAAATCCGTCGAGAAGGCCTTCAAGGCCGCAGCGGAAATACAGGCGACGGGCTGGAATGTCGAGTGCCGGCGCCTGGTGCCCGCCTCGCACCGCTAAGAGGCTACCCGTTGACGAAGCGCGGCGCTGGTCATAGAAGAACTGCTCAGACTTCCGTGGTGATTTGGCCGGTCGGCTTGCAGCCACGTTAAACAACTCGCTAAAGGGCCGTTTGCAACCTGTAACCGGCTTTGCGACGGCAATGCCGGTTTTTTGTTGTCCGCTGCCGGCCGGACAGCGCATCGGGACGAGACCGACGCGGCACAGGATGAGGACGGACATGGCCGCTCAGCGCGCTGCAAGAACCAAGGACGAGGTCGACCATCCGTCGAGCCCGGTGCTGCAGTTCGGCCCCGACAAGCCGCTGAAGCTCGACGCCGGCACCCTGCTCTCGCCCTTCCAGATCGCCTACCAGACCTACGGCACACTGAACGACGCGCGCTCCAACGCCATCCTCGTCTGCCACGCTCTGACCGGTGACCAGCACGTCGCCAACACCAATCCGGTGACCGGCAAGCCGGGCTGGTGGGAGGTACTGATCGGCCCCGGCAAGATCATCGACACCAACCGCTTCTTCGTCATCTGCTCCAACGTCGTCGGCGGCTGCCTCGGCTCGACCGGGCCGGCCTCGACCAACCCGGTCACCGGCAAGCCCTACGGGCTCGACCTGCCGATCATCACCATCCGCGACATGGTGCGCGCGCAGGCGATGCTCATCGATCATTTCGGCATCGAAAAGCTGTTTTGCGTGCTTGGCGGCTCGATGGGCGGCATGCAGGTACTGGAATGGGCCGCAAGCTACCCTGAGAGGGTCTTCTCGGCGCTGCCGATCGCCACCGGCGCCCGCCATTCCTCGCAGAACATCGCCTTCCACGAAGTCGGCCGGCAGGCCGTGATGGCCGATCCCGACTGGCATGGCGGCAAATATCTTGATTTCGGCAAGCGGCCGGAAAAGGGGCTGGCCGTCGCGCGCATGGCCGCCCACATCACCTATCTTTCCGAAGCCGCGCTCCACCGCAAATTCGGCCGCAATCTGCAGGACCGCGAGGCGCTTACCTTCGGCTTCGACGCCGATTTCCAGATCGAGAGTTATCTGCGCCACCAGGGCATGACTTTCGTCGACCGCTTCGACGCCAATTCCTACCTCTATCTGACCCGCGCGATGGACTATTTCGACCTTGCCGCCGATCACGGCGGGCGCCTCGCCGATGCCTTCGCCGGCACCAAGACGCGCTTCTGCCTGGTGTCCTTCACCAGCGACTGGCTGTTCCCGACCGAGGAGAGCCGTTCGATCGTGCATGCCTTGAACGCGGCGGGCGCTTCCGTCTCCTTCGTCGAGATCGAGACCGATCGCGGCCATGACGCCTTCCTGCTCGACGAGCCGGAGCTGTTCGCGGCCATCAACGGCTTCATCGCCTCCGCCGCCCGCGCCAGGGGGCTCAGCCTATGAGCGTCAATCGCGCCCAGCGTGTCGACCTGGAGGTCGTCACCGATCTTATTCCTGCCAATTCGCGAGTGCTCGATGTCGGCTCGGGCGACGGCGTGCTTCTGGAGCTCCTGCAGGAGACCAAGCAGGTCGACGGCCGAGGGCTGGAACTGTCGCAGCGCGGCGTCAACGAATGTGTGTCGCGCGGACTTTCGGTCATCCAGGGCGACGCCGACACGGATCTGAAATTCTACGCCGACAAGGGCTTCGACTTCGTCGTGCTCTCGCAGACGCTGCAGGCGACGCGCAATCCGAAGATCGTGCTCGATGAGTTGCTTCGGATCGGCAACCGCGCCATCGTATCCTTCCCCAATTTCGGTCACTGGCGCGTCCGCTTCTCGCTGCTGATCAAGGGCAGGATGCCGGTCACCAAGGACTTGCCCTATTCCTGGTACGACTCGCCCAACATCCATTTCTGCACCATCCGCGACTTCGTCAACCTATGCGAGGAGCTAGGCGCGACCGTCGAAAAGGCGACCGCCCTCGACGCCAACGGCCAGAAGATCGGCCTGTCGATGCCTTGGTGGTTCTGGAACTTCTTCGGCCAGCAGGCGGTGTTTTTGTTGAGACGCTGAGGGGAATGCACTTCGTTCGTCGATCACCGGCAGTGGTGGAAATTCCGCCAAACATTCTGTCCGAGCTACGGGCGGGAATTCTCATCTGCACGTCACCGCGCAGCGGCAGCAATCATCTCGCGGGATTGATGGCTTCTGCTGGGCTGGGTCATCCGCTGGAATGGTTTGGCGGGCGACGTCTGCTGGAGTTGCCGGGTTACCCGCGAGATCCCCGCGCGCAGCTTCTGCGTGCGCTCACGGACGGGCGATCTTCTACCGGAGTCTACGCAATCAAGCTCTTTGCGAGTCAGTTCACACAGCTTGCCAAGACGGTGAAACTGCCAGCCAGCCTTCCGAATTTGAACTATGTACGCTTGACCCGTGACGATCTGCTCGGCCAGGCGATCTCTTGGGCACGTGCGCGTCAAACCCGTGAATTTCGGTCCACCGAAATCAGTGATGTACCGCCACGCTATAACGGCCAGGCCATCGCAAAGTCTCTGGAAAAGCTTTTGATGGAGAACGTGGCATGGGACGGTTGGTTCGCTAAGAACGGGCTGTCCTTCCTCTCCCTGACTTACGAGCAGCTTCAGCGTGATCCGGCAGGGAGCCTGGCAAAACTCGCGCAGTTGGTGGATGTGGAGCTCAACTGGGATACCAAGCTCCAGTCAGGTCTCGAAGTCCAGCGCGATGCAATCAACGAAGAATGGCGAAAGCGTTTCCTGTCCGAGTATGCCGATCCGTCCAGCTTCCGGAACCGAACGATTAAATAGCTCCTTCAGCAAATTCTCAGTGCACAATTGCATCTCGATCATTTGACAGCACGCTGTCAGAGCTATAGCCACTGGTTTTGATAACTGGTTGGGTCGCGATGACTGTACATCCTACCTATTCTATCATCGTGGAGATGGAGAATGCCAAATCCATCGACTGGGATGAGATTGGCCTTGGGCTGAAAGCCTTGGCGCGCGAAATCGCCCAAGTTTCCGCTAACGGATTTGCGAGGCCGAAGGTCATTATTTCGCATGGCGGGCTCGAAACCGACGCCGTCTCATTGCGAAGCAGCATAGTGACCGAAGCGCCCCAATTGGCGCAGGTTGCCGATCTGACCTTCGCTGCCTGTCCCGGCGGCAGATACTACGACCTCAAGAACAACGGCATTCCGTGGAGCGAAGGAAACATCCTTGTTTTTCTCGATTCCGATACAGTTCCGGAACGAAGCTGGCTCTCAACTCTACTGAAACCCTTCGTAGACCGGCCTGAAACCATCTGCGTGAATGGGCACACCTATCTTTCATATGATGACTTCTTTTCGCGAACCTTCGCATTGATCTGGTTCTTCCCAATGGCCGAGGGAGATAAGAGGTTCGCCTCAAAGCGTGCTATCAACGCCAACAACGTTGCCTTCCGGCACGACTGGATATCCTGCCACCCATTTCCACCACATAACGGCTTTAAGGTCTCATGCACGCTGCTGATGCATCAGCTTTGGAGCGAAGGCCACAAAATAGTCAACGTGGACGCGCGCGTTCACCACTACTCGCCACGCGGCTGGCGCTTCTTCTTTTGGCGCGCGCTGGTGACCGGCAGAGATGCCGACAGAAAGTTCGTCGAGCTCCATTCCCCCACTCGCGCGCGGCGGGTCGTCAAGTCGTTCAGCCGCTGGGGAACCATGTCGTGGCGCACGATACGACGCGTCATAAGTCATGCGCCCAGAACGGGTATGCCGCATTGGCAAATCCCGTTTTCGCTGGCGGTCGGTTTGGCATTTTATACTCTGGCGTTTTTTGGCCATTTCAGCTTGGCGGCCGGCCTCGTTCGCGATGAGATCGAAATCGTGCCCGCCTATGTCGGGCACAGTTAAGCAGTTCAGTAAAGAGTGCAACCGTTGGGCTCGACCGTAGTGTTCAGTCGGGGATTGCGCAGAAACAAAGGACCCTGCCGATTTCCAGCGCAGGACACCAGTGCTGTTCTGCTAGCGCAGCGGCATTTCTCGGCTGGCCTGCGTGACACAAAGGTGGCTTTTTTGTAGCGTCGGCCGCAAATTAGGGGCGGGATACGGAGATAGGCATCAGACCCATCCGACAAACGCCAGATCCGACCGGTGGTGGCAGCCCGATGTCGAGCCCGGACGTTCCGCTGATCTCAGTGATCACGCCGACCCACAATCGGCGCAGCCAGGTCGTTCGCGCGGTGGAAAGCGTTCTGGCGCAGACACTTACCCGCTTTGAGCACATCGTGGTCGACGACGGTTCGACCGACGGGACGGCCGCCGCGCTCGCCGAGATCCGCGACCCGAGGCTGATCTATGTCGGCGCCAAATGGCGCGGGGCCAACGCCGCGCGCAATGCGGGCATAGAGCGCGCGCGGGCGCCGGTCGTGACGTTCCTTGATTCGGACGACGTCTATCTGCCGGACCGGCTGGAGCGGACGCTGGCGCGCTTCGACGCGAATCCTTCGCTCGAGGTCCTCATCAGCTCCTTCGTGTCGCTGAAAGGCGGCCGCAGCACCAAATGCATCAATCGCGACGCCTTCCTCGACAAGGGCACGCTGCAGCGCGCCCTTGTCTCGCAGACCATCTTCATTGCCGGTTCGGCGATCACGGCAAGGCACGAGGCGCTGCTCGCGATCGGCGGTTATGACAGCGACATCACGCGCATGCAGGATCGCGAGCTTCTGCTGCGCTTCGCCCAGCGCGGCGGCGCCATGCTGTCGCAGGACATCGACTGGAAGAAATACAATTCGGAGAATTCGATCTCCGGCCGCCGCGACGGCTATGTCCAGGCCTATGCCAATCTGATCGACAAGCATCCTTATATCGCCGACCGCTACCCCGACGTTCCGCCTTACATGATCGCGCGGCAGATCATCGCCGATATCCTCAAGGGCAGGTTTCCGCAGGCGTTTTCGGGCTATAACGCCAACCGGTCGTCCAAGTCGCTCGGCTACTCGCCGGCCGAACTCCTGCGCGGCTATATCGTCGGCCGCCGCTGGCGGCGCGACTGCTACGACGAGTTCCGCGCCAAATACGGCGCCCGGGCGCTCTGACCGCCTTTCCGGACGGAAAACCTCACACTTTCTCCTGGAATTTGCTTTAAGCTTCGGTGGATTCCTTCTTGCGGCGCGCCGCCGGAGGCGGCGGCTCGATCGCGCCGGCTCGAACGCGCGCGGGCTTCAGTGCCTGGGCTCCGGTATCCTTCACGATGTTCAGCGAGCGCGGGAAGAACTGGTCGTTCTGCTGACCGCGCCCGATATTGATGATCGCGGTTTCGGGCAGACGCTTCTGCAGCATGGCGAGCACCCGCCGCAGCGTCGGGCCGTCGAACGCGTCGAGCGCTTCATCGATGATCACCCATTTCGGCTTGCGCAAGGCGAGCCTGGCGAAAGCCAGCGCCCGTTGCTCGTCATCGCCGAGCTCGCGTTCCCACCGACCGGGACGATCAAGCGCGGTTGCCAGCCGATCGAGGCCGACCTCGCCAAGCACCGCCGCGATCTCGGCATCGCTGGTCGGGGCTTTGCCGTTCGGATGATCGAGGACCTCGCGCAACGTGCCGGCCGGGAAATACGGCACGCGGGGCACGAAGATGGGGCCCTCGCCGGCCGGCAGGCCGATCCGGCCGCTTCCCCACGGCCACAGGCCGGCAATGGCGCGGAAGAACAATGTTTTGCCGGCGCCCGGCTCGCCGGTGATCATGACCCGCTCGCCGGGACGAATTTCGACTTCCGTCTGGGCAAGCTTGGTGCAGCCTTCCGGTGAAGCCACTTCGAGCCTGTCGAAGGTCAGGCTGCCATTGGCGTTTTCAACGAACTGGATGCGTTTTTCCTTGTGGTGCAGCGCATCGGTCTCGGTGAGCGCGATGCGGAAATCGGCCACGCGCATCAGCGTCGCGCGCCAATCGGCGATGCTGCCGATATTGTTGATGAACCAGCGCAGCGACGAATGGACCTGGTTGAAGGCGCCCACCGCCATCATCAGCCCGCCGAACGAGATGTCGCCCGAGAAATAGACCGGCGAAGCCACCAGGATGGGTGCCACCACCGTTATCCAGCCATAGGTGTCGGTCACCCAGGACAGGTTGATCTGCGCGGTGAAGATGCGCCGCATGGCGCCGAGCACCGTGCCGAGGTCGAGCTCCAGCCGGCGCCGGGCGTCGGGCTCGCCATGGTAGAGCGCGATGGCGTCCACGTTTTCGTTGACCCGCACCATGGAGGAGCGCAGCTCCGCTTCGCGGGTATAGCGCTCGCTGTTGAGGCCGATCAGCGGACGCCCGACCAGCCAGCTTAGCCACGAGGCTATGCCGGCATAGAGGAAGGCCGCCCAGACCATGTAGCCCGGTATCGCCAGGGAATAGCCGCCGATGTGGAAGACGAATCCCGAAGACAGTTCCCACAGCACGCCGATGAAGGAGACGAGCAGAATGAAGGACTGCAGAAGGCCGACGCCGAGATCCGTCGACAGATCCGACAAGTGGGCGGCATCCTGCTGCATGCGCTGGTCGGGATTAACGCCGATGGCGCCGGCATTGGCCAGCCGGAAGGCCCGCGCCGGGCGCATCCATTGATCGATAAGGTCGAGCGTCAGCGCCTCGCGCAACCTCAGACGGATCATCTGGTTGAGCCAGGTCTGGCCGATATTGAGCACCAGAAGTCCGCCGGCGATCATCGCGAAGACCAGAAGCTGGTGCAGAAAGTCGGCCATGTCGCGCCGGGCCAGCGCATCGTAGAAAGGCTGGTTCCAGCGGTTGAGCAGGACCTGTCCGATCGCGGTGGCGACGATGACCGCGACGATGCCGATCGAGACCCAGGTAAGTTGCCTGCGCACCGGCGAGGTTTTCAGCCCCAGCTTGATCGCCGTCACCTGGTCGGCGAGGCTGCTCGCCTCGACCGAGACGGCGGGTTTCTGCGGGCCCGGCTTTCTATCGGTCTGGTCGTCCATGAAGGATATTCCTGGTTTCCGCCGCGATCATGAATGTCACGCCAAGCGAGCATGCTAGATCGGGCATGCCTCAGATAGGGTGATGATCGCCGCGCGATGCAAGGCGCGGCGGCGATCACGAACGCGTCACTTGGACGCGCCGTCGGTCGCGAGCCGGCCAAGCCGCGTCGCCCCCTGCGGCGAGAAGACCGGCACGAAGACACGGCGGGAGGCGCGTTGCACGACGGGCACGCCCTGATAGAGCCGCTTCTGCGCCTCGACGACGATGACGCCGGAAAAGATCGGCCAGAACCGCCGGCCGGCTTTCTCCAGCACATTGTGGAACCGCATCATGAAACGCCGCGGCGACGGCGGAAAGAACAGCGCATCGCTCCACGACGCCGGGGTGAAGTTCGCCTCGCGCAGCAACTCGGTCAGCTGGCCGCGCGAGAACGGTCGGCCGTTGCCGAAGGGCGTGTGCTCGAATCGCGCCCACACGCCGCGCCGGTTGGGCACGACGATGACGACCCTGCCCGCCGGCGACAGCACGCGCCAGATCTCGTTCAGCGTCTCGCGCGGGTTTTCGGCATGTTCGAGCGAGTGCACCAGGAGCACGCGGTCGATGCAGGAATCGACCAGCGGCAGCTCCTCGTCGAAGACCAGCGCCGTCGCCGCTGGCCCGGTCGCCGGCCACACCACCGCGCCCTGCGTCGCCGGCATGAAGGCGAAGACGCGCTCGGCATCGGTGCCGAAGCGCTCCAGCCATGGCAGCGTGTAGCCGAGGCCGACCAGCCGCTCGTTGGGCACGATTGCCCATATGGACGACAGCGCCATGGTGATCGAATGCTCGGCCAGGCGGCCGAGCGTTGAAGAGTAGAAGGAGCGCAGGTCGACGATATCCGAATGCATGCGCGGGACGGTAGCTGCGAACCCTGCCAAGTTCAACAAAGGCGCCCGGTTCAACAAAGCGCCAGGTCAACAAACGCGGATGACATTGGCCGCCGCCCGCCCTATGTCTGCGACGACAAAGGGAGACATGCGATGCCGGTCGAAATCGAGCAGTTCATGTGCCGCACCGACAATTTCGGCGTGCTGGTCCACGATCCGAAAAGCGGTGAGACAGCGGTCATCGACGCGCCGGAAGAGGCGCGGATCCTGGCGGCGGTCAAGCGCACCGGCTGGACGCCGACATTGATCCTCACCACGCACCATCATGCCGACCATGTCGAAGCCAATCTGGCGCTCAAGGAGCGCTTCAAATTGCGCATCGTCGGCCCGGAAGCAGAAAAGGCGAAGATCCCCGGTATCGACGAAACGGTCAGCCAGGGCTCGGTCGTGCGCCTTGGCGAGGAACGGATCGAGGTCATCGAGACGCCCGGCCATACCGCCGGCCACGTCTCCTATTATTTGCCGGCCTCGAAGGTGGCTTTTACCGCCGACACGCTGTTTGCGCTGGGTTGCGGCCGCCTGTTCGAATGCAAGCCGCCGGTCATGTATGATTCTTTGAAGAAGCTGGCGGCGCTGCCGGCTGAGACCGCCATCTATTGCGGCCACGAATACACCTTGGCCAATGCCCGCTTCGCGGTGACGGTCGACCCCAGCAATCCGGCGCTGAAGCAGCGCGCGGCAAGGATCGAGGCGCTGCGCGCCGACAACAAGCCGACGCTGCCGACGACCATCGGCGAGGAGTTGTCGACCAATCCGTTCCTGCGTTGGCACGACCCGGCGATCCGCAAGCATCTCGGGATGGAGAAGGCCTCGGACGCGGAGGTGTTCGCCGAGATCCGCAAGCGCAAGGACAATTTTTGATGCATGTCGCCCAAGAGTGCGCAGCGGTTTGGGATAACACCATGCACCAAAACGAAGAATGCGAATGACCACCAGCGCCGCCGAGATCATCGCAACGCTAGGCCTTCAGCCGCATCCCGAGGGCGGCTGGTACGCCGAGACCTTTCGCGACGCCGCGGGTGGCCCGCGCGGTCATTCGACCGCGATCTATTTCCTGCTCGAGCAGGGCCAGCTTTCGGCCTGGCATCGGGTGAAGGACGCGACCGAGATCTGGCACTTCCATGCCGGCGCGCCGCTGGCGCTGTCGATGCATGAGGAAGGCGCAGGCGTGGTCATCGAGCAGGTGCTGGGCACGGCCCTTGCCGCCGGGGAGCGGCCACAGATCGTCGTGCCGGCCGGCTGGTGGCAGTCGGCGCGCAGTCTTGGCGAATGGACGCTGGTCGGCTGCACCGTGGCGCCGGGCTTCGATTTCGCCGCCTTCGAGCTGGCGGAGCCGGGCTGGCAGCCGGTCTAGAGCATGATCCCGGAAAGTGGGAACCGGTTTTCGGAAAAGATCATGCTGCAACAAGAGTTAGAGCAGGATGACGACTCAACGAAACGTCATTCTGCTCTAGGCGAGCAGAAAACCCAGCGTGATCGCCAGTTGGGCAGCGTAATAAAGCACCCAGACCGCGTAGCGCATCCACAGGCGCTGCAGCGAGATCGCCGAGAGCAGGAAGCGCTCTGCCGCCAGCAGCCCATCCGAGGCGATGAACAGCACCGCGCCGGCGATCACCCAGCGGTTCTCCGTAGTGAGCGCCGAAACGCCCATGGCGAGGATGGCCGCGACATAGACGGCGACCGGAATGCGCAGTTGCGGGCCGACGCGGCGCCAGAGCGCGGCAAGCATGACGATGCTGAATACGGCCATGGCGAGCGCGGTCGCGCCCCGCCAGGATTGGGCGGTCAACAGCCCGAGCCCGCCGCCCGCCTGCGCGAACAGCACGACATAGGCGATGTGGCCGGCGAGAAAGCTCGCCAGCCCGCCGAGAAAGGCCTTTTCGCCGTCGCGCGAGAGGAGGGCGTCGCCGGCCGCGCTGAGCGCCAGCGCCGCGACGAGCAGCGCCGGACCGCCCTGCATGGCGGCAAGCACCGCCAGCAAAGCCACGGCAAGCGTCTTTGCCGCCGTGCGCGTCCATTTCGGCGACATGTCGAGCGCAAAAAGGTAGATTACGGTCGCGACGAACGAGAACAAAAGCGTCGCGTTGGCGTTGGCCTCGATGCCGCCCGGAAACGCCATCATGCATTGACCTCTTTTGCCACCGACTTGCGCATCAGCAGCGACTTCGCCGCGAGCGCGGCGCCACCGGTGATGAGCAAGCAGGCAGCGAGGATACGCAGCGACGGCTCGGCGACGCCCGCGGCGATCAGCACCAGCGTTGATAGGAGCGGTGCGGCGTAACTCGCCGCGCCCAGCACCTGGATGTTGCCGCGCTTGACGCCGATGTCCCAGGCGTAGAAGGCCGCGCCAACCGGCATCAGGCCGAGCCCGATGACGGCCAGCCACTGTCCAGGACTATCCGGCAGCACGGTCTTCTCAAGCAGAAAATGGCAGACCAGCGACAGCACCGACGTCGCCGCGCAGAACCAGGTGACGATCGAGGTCGGCACCGACGGGAAACGTCGCGACAGAAGTGAATAGGACGACCACAGCAGCGCGCAGACGGCCGCCATCGCGTAGCCGAAGGCATAGCGCGCATCGAAGGCCAGCCCGCCGCCCTTGGTGACGATCAGGAAGGTGCCGGCTAGGCCGAGCAGCGCGCCGACGACATGGTTCCAGGCAAGCCGCTCGCCCGGCATCAGCGCCGAGCCGAGCACGATCAGCAGCGGCCACAGATAGGCGATCAGGCTTGCCTCGACCGCGGGCGCGTTGCGCAGCGCCGTGAAGTAGAAGAAGTGGTAGCCGAACAGCCCAGCTATGCCGATCACCCAGACTTGGCGAGGGATCTTCTGGCTCCTGTCGGCGGCCGGCATCACCAGCCGCGCCACGAGCCCGACGCAGGTGCCGATGGCGAAGGTGATGGCCGACAACAGGAACGGCGGCACCTGCCCCGAGGCGTCGGTGAGCAGCGCCAGCAACGCCCACATGGCGACCGCCGAAAACCCGATCAGTGTTGCGCGCGCCATATCTCCCCCGCCGGCGCGCGACGGCGCCTGACCTAATTTACCGCTTCGAACCGTCTTGCGCTGATCGTCAGCGGACCGATCTGGGTCCCGACCGTGGCGCGGATCGGCGCATATACGCCGGATTGGCCGACCGGTGCAAACGTCACCAGCATGCGGCTCTTATTCTTGAGGAAGTTCAGCGCCTTGCGGCCCTTGCGATAACCCGCCACCGGCTCGAAGCCCATCTTGCAAGTCACCGTGTCGCCCTTGTAGCCCGGCACCGAGATCGAACCCTTGGAAGCATAGGTCAAGCTCAGGTCGGCGCGCATCTCGCCGTCATAGAATTTGACCGTGCGTCCGCAGACCTTGTCCAGGCTCTCGGCATGGATGACGGTCGCGGCCATCGGATCGAGCACCGATTTCAGGTCTCCGGCGCCGATCGGCACCCAGCTCTTCGGGTCGCGCTTGCCTGGCGCGGGAACCACTTGCGTGGAGGTGACCGCCCCGTTGCTGAAGCGGATGTCGACCATCGAGGCCTTTTTGCCGGACGTGTAATCGGCCCTGAACACCCGCGGCCGCATCTGCTTGCCGGAAATCGTGCCTTTCGAGGAAATCGTGCCTTTCGTGTCGTCGAAGAGCTTGCCGAGGCCGGCGGCCGAGACGGTACCGTCGATGGCATAGCTGTCGCCTTCGTAGCGGCTGGAAAAGGTCGCCCTGGCGATCGAAAGGCCGAGATAGGACACCGTATATTCGCCTTTGAAGGATTGCGGCGCCGCGGCGGCGAAGCCTGTTGTCGGCGCGGCAAGGGCAAGCAGGGTGGCGAATGCATGAGATGGACGGAGCATGGCGGCTGGCGAATCCCTGGCGGTTCGGCCGGAACGCAGAGGCTCCAGCCTGGCATATCCCTTCGCGAAGGGCTTATAGTTTGAAATCCGGCCTTTATATGGAGCGCGACCGACAGCCGGCGATGCGCCGGAGCTTGACGCAATGGCGAAATGCCACTATGGAACGCCAACTTTTCCAAAGGCCGCCTGACCGACACCGCGCGCCGCCTGGCGCGGGCAGAATGGTTTGGCAGGTTTAGAAACTGAAGGTTAGACAAGATGTCCCGCACCTGCGAACTCACTGCCAAGGCAGTCCAGACCGGCAACAATGTGAGCCACGCCAACAACAAGACCAAGCGTCGCTTCCTTCCGAACCTGGTCAATGTGACGCTGATTTCCGAAGCGCTGAACCAGAATGTTCGCCTGCGCATTTCGGCCAACGCGCTGCGTTCGGTCGAGCATCGCGGCGGCCTCGACGCCTTCCTGGTCAAGGCCGACGTCAAGGAACTGTCGCAGCGTGCCCGCCTGCTGAAGAAGCAGATCGCCAAGAAGCTGGCCGAGCAGTCGGCCGCTTAAGCACCTCTCAGGCGGGGGACGACCGCCTCGGGCGCCGGCCGGGCCGTGCCCGGAGTAAGAGCGAGCGTCGGCATGACGCTCGGCTGGTTCCATTACCCAGGATAAAAAAATGAACTTCCTGACCCGATATCTGCCCTTCGTGGCCGCCATGGCGCTTGTCGTCGTGGCCTCCAATATCCTCGTGCAGTTCCCGATGCAGGGCGAGATCGGCGGCCTGTCGCTCGCCGACCTGCTCACCTGGGGCGCCTTCACCTATCCCTTCTCCTTCCTGGTCACCGACCTCGCCAACCGCCGCTATGGCCCGGCCGTGGCGCGCAAGGTGGTGTTCGTCGGCTTCATGACCGCGGTGACCTGCTCTATCCTGGTCCCGCCCTTCCTGTTCCGCCATGGCCTGATCGAGTTCGAGACCGCCGCCGACCGGCTGGTGCGCATCGCCGCCGCTTCAGGCGCCGCTTTCCTCACCGCGCAATTGCTCGACGTCACCGTCTTCAACCGGCTGCGCCGGCAGAGCTGGTGGCGCGCGCCCATCGTCGGCACGCTGGTCGGCTCGGTGTTCGACACGGTCGTCTTCTTCGGTGTCGCCTTCTCCGCCGCTTTCGCCTTTGCCGGCCCCAGTGACAGCTTCGCGCTGGAGAACGTGCCCCTGATGGGCGTGCTGCCGGTCGAGACGATGCGTTGGGTGTCCTGGGCGCTTGGCGATGTTTCGGTCAAGCTCATCATTGCCGTCGTGGCGCTGATACCCTACCGGCTGCTTGCCGCGCGCTGGAGCCAGCCGGCGGTCGCGGTCGGAGCATGATTCCAGCCAGTGTAATCAGGTCATGATCCCCTGGGTTCAGCTTGATTCCGCCCGAACGCCCGATGGCGCACAGGAGCTGCGCCTTAAACAGCGCGGCACTGAATTTTCGATCATGCTCGGTACCAACGAGCTGATGAACAGCCGTCTCAGCGGCTCCGAGGAGGCTCTCGCCAGGCTTTCCTGCGAGCGGATCGCCGGCCGCAAGCGGCCGAACCTCCTCATCGGCGGGCTCGGCATGGGCTTCACCTTGCGCGCCGCGCTCGCCGCGCTCGATGGCGACGCTACCGTCACCGTCGCCGAACTCGTCCCCGCGGTCGTCGCCTGGGCACGCGGCCCGATGGCGAAAATCTTCGACGGCTGCCTCGACGACCCTCGCGTCACCATCCGCGAGGCCGATGTCGGCCAATTGATAAGGGCGCAGAACGCCGCCTGGGACGCTATCCTGCTCGACGTCGACAACGGTCCCGAAGGCATCGTCTATAAGGGCAATGACACGCTCTATGGCGCGGCCGGCCTGGCGGCCGCGCGCGCCGCCTTGACGCCCGGTGGCGTCCTGGCCGTCTGGTCGCAGGGGCCGGACAGCGGCTTCACCCGGCGGCTGAAGCAGGCCGGCTTCGCGGTCGAGGAGATCAACACGCGGGCCAACGGCAAGCGCGGCGCCCGCCACATCATCTGGATTGCGACCAACCGGCCCTGACGCTTTCAGCCACAGCCGCTGCTGCTTTACGCTTTGTTACGGCCGATGATGCAGGATCACGGAAATCTCCAGAGTGGTTAGCCGGTTCACGGGAAAGGCGGACCCACGGTAT
>NZ_JARTVR010000015.1:31776-149675 GCF_029625735.1 Mesorhizobium sp. WSM4935
CGCTTTTCCACTAACCGGGCTAACCCACTCTATCTCATTGTTTTCTAAGGCCTCGCGACCAGCATGACCGTGCAAGGCACCGGTTGGAAAAACGATCTCCTGCTTGCGTTGAGCGCCACGCTGGTGGTGCTGGCGATCAACGCGGTTTCCGGCTTCCCCACCCTTGCGAATTACGGCGCCGACAATGACAGCATGCTGCGCCTGGTCGAGGTCCGCGACCTGCTCGGCGGCCAAAGCTGGTTCGACCTCCATCAATACAGGATGGGCACCTCGGACGGCTTCGTCATGCACTGGTCGCGGCTGGTCGA
Source organism: Mesorhizobium sp. WSM4935 (assembly GCF_029625735.1). NCBI lineage: Bacteria > Pseudomonadati > Pseudomonadota > Alphaproteobacteria > Hyphomicrobiales > Phyllobacteriaceae > Mesorhizobium > Mesorhizobium sp. WSM4935. The sequence continues at coordinate 32,085 of NZ_JARTVR010000015.1, forward strand.
CACGCCCCTTGCGCTCATCATCATGGCTTTCGATGCGCTGGGCGCCAGCACCGCCACTGCCGAACGCGCTGCGCAGATCATCTGGCCGACCCTGCTCTACGGGCTGACCATTTTCGTGCTGATGCGCGCCTCCCAGCGCTTCGCCGCTACGAATGTCGCGATGCCGGCGGCCATTCTGTCGACCGCGGCGCTGTTCTTCCTGGTGATCTACAGCCCGGGTGTGATCGATCACCACAACGTCCAGCTGCTGCTGACGGCGGCCAGCCTCTGGCTCCTGATGGAAGCGCCCTCCTGGCGGCCGGCTGCGCTTCTGTCGGGCATTTGCGCAGGCCTGACGCTCGCTGTCGGCATGGAAACCGCCCCCTATGTTGCGGTGCTCGGCATCTGTGCCGCTGTCCTGTTCATCCTCGACGGCAAGGAGCGCGCAACGGCGAGAGGCTTCGGCCTCGGATTTGCCGGCATCGCCTCGCTGGTCTTCGTGGCAACCATCCGGCCGGCCGATTGGGGCGTGGCCCAATGCGACGCCTTCTCGTCCTTCCAATTCGCGGTAGCAGCGCTGTCCGGCTTCGGCCTAGCGATCGCCGCGACGTTGACGGCGTCGACAACCCGGGCGCGGCTGGTTTCCATGCTGGCGCTGACGGCGGTGGTCGCGGCCGCCGTGATAACGTTCTTCCCGCAATGCCTGGCATCGCCCTATGCGGGCATGGACGAGCGCATCCGCACCTATTGGCTGGCCGACGTGGTCGAAGCGCAGCCCTTCTGGAGCGTCGCCATCCACCAGCCGAAGCTGATGGCGACGCGCTATGTCACGCCCTTCATCGCGATCCTGCTGATCGGCTTTCAGTTGCGAAGCCGTGGCCTGCGCCGCGAGGAAATTCTCGCCGCCATCCTGCTCCTCGTCGCCTTCGGCGTCAGCCTCTGGCAGGTGCGCGGCTCGACCTTCTCCGTCGCCTTCGCCGTGCTGCCGCTCTCGGCCTGGATCGCGAAAATCCGCCTGCGGGCGGACGCCGCGCCCTCATGGCGCCTTTCTACCGGCATCGTCATGGCCTGGCTGGTCTCGCTCAACGCGACCTGGGCCGGGGTCGCGGTGGCGGCGCAATCCATGGTCCAGAAGGCGCCGCAGCGGATCAATTCCGATCCCGACCATGCGGTCACCTGCGGCAAGCCGGGCGACTTCCGCGATCTTGCCGCCATGCCGGCGACGACGGTGCTTGCCTCGTCCAATCTCGGCTCGGGAATATTGATGTTTACGGGCCATCGGGCATTGGCCGGCCCTTACCACCGCAATGTCGGCGGCAATTTGGCCATGCTCGACGCGTTCATGGGAGCGCCGGACGCTGCCCGCGCCGTCATCGAGCGCGAGCATGTCGGGCTGATCGCGATCTGCCGCGGCAACACGGAAGAGATATCGCTGGGCCTGGACGCGCCGAGTGGCCTTGCCGCGGCGTTGCTGCGGGGCGACCCGCCGCCATGGCTCGAACTGGACCAGTCTACCGCTGGAAAGCCGATCGAGATCTACAAGGTCCGTTGAATATCGGCTTGCGGCCATATCAGCATCGTCGACCGCACGCTTTGCAAAGCGCTCGTTTTGCGCCGATGCAATATGCCTTCATGATTTAGAAAACCGCGATCGAGATCATTCGGGTGGGTCGTTGCAATCCAGCCTGTGCTTTGGTTAGCATTTCGCTCGGGCAGCGATATATGTATTCAAGCAATTTGGATTCGGGGTTTTAGGGAGAAGGTATCCATGACGGCCATAAATATTGCGTTGGCGCCTGCGTCAGCCACACAAACGCTGCAGCATGTTGTCTCGCACATGGTGGACGCCGTGAACCGCGCCGCCTTTGTGGACAAGCCGTTTTGGCATCTTGAGATGACGGATGTCTTTCCGGCGGACCTCTATCTGCGCATGCGCGCCGCCATGCCCGAGGCGCGGGAATATCGTGCGCTCAAGGGGCGCAACAATGTGAATATCAAGGCTGACGGAACCGCGACGCGGATCAAGATCGACCTCTACCCCGAATATATCCGCCACCTGCCTAGCGAGAAACGGGCCGTCTGGGCCTTGGTCGGCAAGGCATTGCATGCGCCGGAACTGAAAGACGCCTTCATGCGGCGCCTTGCCCCGGGCCTGGAGCGCCGGTTCGGCTCGGATTTCATGAAGGTCGGCATGTATCCGGTGCCGATGCTGACGCGCGACGTGGCCGGCTACAAGATCGGCTTCCACACCGACACGAAATGGAAGGGCATCACAGTTCAGTTCTATCTACCGGAGGACGACTCGATCAACCATATCGGCACCCGCTTCGCCGAGCGCATGCCGGACGGGCGTTTCGAGAATTCGCACCGGATGTCGTTCTCGCCGAATACCGGCTACGCCTTTGCGGTCGGCACCGACACCTGGCATGCGGTCGACACGGTCGGACCGGAAGTCCGCACCCGCGACAGCATCCTTCACACCTATTTCGTGGACAACACCGCGACGCTCAAGATCCGCAACCGGAGCAAGCGGGCGGCCAATTTCGTGATGAACGAAGTCCGCCACATCGGCCGGTAACGCAATTCCAGAACCGTTTTTCCGAGCGGCAGGCGGCGCCTGCCGTCCTCAGTCCTGGTGCAGGATAAATTCCAGATAGAGGTTGCGCTGCAGGATCGAGTGGTTGTCGTCGGATACCAGCGACACCATCAGCGCGCCGTCGTCGCGCGTCCAGACGTCCAGCCCTTCCATATTGTCGATCTGATAGCCCATGTCGGCCTCCATGAGCACCGGCCCGTCGGCGACCGCGCCCCTCTCGACGCTTTCGCCGTAGATGCGCCGCAGCCGCATCTTTACTCCGCGCGCGATCGAGAAACTGCGCTCCAGGAGCAGCAGATCGCCGTCCGGCAGGAAGGCGCCGTCGGTTATGTCGAATTCGCCGTCGCGCTTGACGGTGAAGACGCCCTTATGCGGTCCCCCGATGACGGCGGCGTAGACATTGCCGGCTTCGTCGAGGCTCCTCTCCGAGACCACGACCAGGCTGCCCGCGTGCTGCCCATAGGGATTGGCGTGGGTGACGGTCTCGAAGCCGCGGTTCTGGCGCAGCTCCTGGGCGGGGATCAGGTAATCGAGCTGCCTGACCGGAGCCTTCATATTGTCGGGATCGATCTTGAACTGGGCGACGCGCTGGTCGCGCTCGAAGCCGACAGTGGCGATGCCGTCCTTGACCGCAAGCCCCTCCGCGTCGACTTCCCATTTCTTGTCGATCGGCCGGCCCGAGGCGTCGACCATCTGCTGCATGCGGAAATTCCTGACACCCGACGGTCGCTTGCCGGCGTCATGCGTGATCGTGCCGAAGAACCAGAAGCCGGTATCGGCGACGCCGATGAAATCGCCGCCCGGCTTCAGGAAGCGAAAGGCCGACAGCGCGCCGAAATCGCGCGTAGGCGAGGTCATCTCCAGCCCGCCGACGAATTCAAGCGGCCCGAACCGCGTCTCGTCATGGCCGACATGGAACTGGCTGATCGGCCGCGCCGAAATCTCGACCGTCTCGACGGGAGCTCCCGGGCCAGCAATGGCCGGCGAGGCGCAGGCCAGCATGCAGGCGAAAAGCGTCCGCCGCGCACGCCGCCCCGAAAAGATCATCCGGCGCGCCGCAAGCCGCCGCGCCGCGTGTCGCGCGCGCTTTCCTCGCCGAACAGCGAGGCGAGCTGCTCCGTCATGGCGCCGGCCAGTTCCTCGGCATCGACGATGGTGACGGCGCGGCGATAATAGCGCGTGACGTCGTGGCCGATCCCGATCGCCAGCAGCTCGACCGGCGAGCGCGTCTCGATCAGCTCGATGACCGCCCGCAGATGCCGCTCCAGATAATTACCCGGATTGACCGAGAGGGTGGAGTCGTCGACCGGCGCGCCGTCCGAGATCATCATCAGGATCTTGCGCTGCTCCGGCCGGCCGATCAGTCGGTTATGCGCCCAAAGCAGCGCCTCGCCGTCGATGTTTTCCTTGAGCAGGCCCTCGCGCATCATCAGCCCGAGATTGCGGCGCGCGCGCCGCCACGGATGGTCGGCGGATTTGTAGATGATGTGGCGCAGGTCGTTGAGCCGGCCGGGATTCGGCGGCTTGCCGTCCTTCAGCCATTTCTCGCGCGCCTGCCCCCCTTTCCACGCCCGCGTGGTGAAGCCGAGGATCTCGACCGAGACGCCGCAGCGCTCCAGCGTGCGCGCCAGGATGTCGGCGCAGGTCGCGGCGACCGTGATCGGACGGCCGCGCATGGAGCCCGAATTGTCGAGCACCAGCGACACCACCGTGTCGCGGAACTTGGTGTCGCGCTCCTGCTTGAAGGACAGCGGCTGCATCGGATCTATGACAACGCGCACCAGGCGCGCCGGATCGAGATACCCTTCCTCGAGGTCGAAATCCCAGGAGCGGTTCTGCTGCGCCATCAGCCGGCGCTGCAGCCGGTTGGCGAGCCGCCCGACGACGCCGGAAAGATTGGCGAGTTGCTTGTCGAGGAAGGCGCGCAGCCGGTCGAGTTCCTCTTCCTCGCAAAGGTCCTCGGCGCCGACCGTCTCGTCGAAGACGGTGGTGAAGACCTTGTAGTCGATCTCCTTTGGCAGGTTGAGGAACGGATTGTCGTTGCGCTTGGCCTCGCCCGGCGTCTCGGCGTCGGAATCATCCTCGTCGGACAGGTCGTCCGAGGTGGCGTCGGTCGCTTCCGTCTCGGCCGACTCTTCCTCGTCAGCGGAGGCTTCGGCGTCTTCCGACTGCGACTGCTCGGAGCCTGAATCCTCCTCGCCGCCTTCCTCGCTCTGTTCCTCGCCCTGCTGCTCGTTCTCTTCGTTTTCCTCGGAATCGTCGGTTTCCTGGTCATCGCCGAGCTCCTCGGCCATTTCCATGGAAACCAGCATGTCGCGCACGACGCGGGCAAAGGCCTGCTGATCCTCGAGCTTGGCCGACAGGCCGTCGAGATCGGCGCTGGCCTTCTCCTCGATCCAGGGACGCCAGAGGTCGACCAGCCGCTCGCCGCTCTTGGGCGCGGGACGTCCGGTGAGCTTTTCGCGCACCATCAGCGCGACCGCCTCTTCGAGCGGCGCGTCCGCCTTGTCCCTGACATCGACAAGGTTCGCCTTGGCGTATTTGTCCTCGAGCATCGAGCCGATATTGTCGGCCACGCCCTGCATGGCGCGGCTGCCGATCGCCTCGACCCGGGCCTGCTCGACGGCATCGAAGATGGACCGCGCGAGCTTGCCCTCCGGCGCCAGCTTGTTGTGGATGCGCTGATCGTGGCAGGCGCGCTTCAGCGCCATGGAATCGCCGATGCCGCGTGTGATCGCGATGTCGTTGCGGGACGCTTTCTTGGGCAGTTCGGGCAGGCGCGCGCGATTTCCCGCCAGAGCCGGCCGGTCCTTGGCGAAGCCGACCTCGAGGTCCTTGTCGCCGGCGACGGCGCGCATGCACACCGTCACGGCGCGCTTGAAGCTGTCGGCTTCAGAACCCGTCTTCGGCTTGTTGCGCGTGTTGTCGCCCGGACCCGCCATTGATCATTCCCTGCGCGTTCATGCTGGAAGGCTGGAGGCCTTTCAGCTGCGCGCCTAGCCCAGCACCACGTTGGCGGCGCTTTCCGGCAAATCCTCGCCGAAGGCGCGCTGGTAGAACTCGGCCACCACCGAACGCTCCAGCTCGTCGCACTTGTTGAGGAAGGTCAGCCGGAACGCCATGCCGATATCGCCGAAGATCTCGGCGTTCTCGGCCCAGGTGATGACGGTACGCGGGCTCATCACGGTCGACAGGTCGCCGTTGATGAAGGCCGAGCGCGTCATGTCGGCGACGCGCACCATCTTGTTGACGATGTCCTTGCCCTTGTTGTCGCGATAGTGCTTGGCCTTGGCCAGCACGATGTTCACTTCATTGTCGTGCGGCAGGTAATTCAGCGTGGTGACGATCGACCAGCGGTCCATCTGCGCCTGGTTGATCTGCTGCGTGCCGTGATAGAGGCCGGTGGTGTCGCCGAGACCGACCGTGTTGGCGGTGGCGAACAGGCGGAAGGCCGGATGCGGACGAATGACGCGGCTCTGGTCGAGCAGCGTGAGCCGCCCCGACGATTCCAGCACGCGCTGGATGACGAACATCACGTCCGGACGGCCGGCATCATATTCGTCGAAGCAGAGCGCGACATTGTGCTGATAGGCCCAGGGCAGGATGCCGTCGCGGAATTCGGTGACCTGCAGGCCTTCCTTGACGACGATGGCGTCCTTGCCCACGAGGTCGATGCGGCTGACATGGCTGTCGAGGTTGACGCGCACGCAGGGCCAGTTGAGCCGCGCTGCCACCTGCTCGATATGGGTCGACTTGCCGGTGCCGTGATAGCCCGACACCATGACGCGGCGGTTGTAGGCAAAGCCCGCGAGGATCGCCAGCGTCGTCGCCTTGTCGAACAGATAATCCGGGTCGATGTCCGGCACGTGCTCGGTCGCCGCCGAATAGGCAGGGACGACCATCTTGGACTCGAAGCCGAATTTCTCCTTCACCGACACCGTCGTGTCGGGCAGGTTGGCGATGTCGCGATCGACCTTGTTCATCTCTATCAACGTCTCCACGGGCGAAACGCCGCGTTTCGCCGGCAATCGATTTTGTCCGGGGGCGGTCTTAGAGCCTTTTCCAACCTTATGAAAGTTGGAAAACGACACGGACCGTAGGGCCGCTCAGCACAATCCTGCCTGCTTGAGCACGCGATAGGCCTGCAGCACATCGCGGAACCGGTCTTCCGAACCTCTGTCGCCGCCATTCGCATCCGGATGGTGGCGCTTAACGAGTTCCTTATAACGCGCCTTGATGTCCTGGCCAGTCGCCTTTGTGTCAAGGCCAAGCGTTTCCAGCGCTTTGGCCTCAAGCGGCTTTGCCTTGCGCTCGCGCGGCTCGCGCGCCCCTGAGCCGAACAGATTGAAGGGATCGCGCATGCGGTTGTAGTAGCCGGCACGACCCGAACGCTGCTGGGCGAAATCCGGCGCCGAGCGCGTTCCGCCGCCATTGGCGCCCATGCGCCATGTCGGCCTGTGGCCGGTCAGCGCCTCTTTCTGGAAGCGCGCGATCTCGCTGTCCGACACGCCGGAGAAGTAGTTGAAGCCCTTGTTGTATTCGCGCACATGCTCGAAGCAGAAGCGGAAATACTCGCCCTCCTTGAGGCGCCCGACCGGCGCGCGGTGCGTACCGGCCTCGTTGCAGCCGTCCCACTGGCAGATCGGGGCGCGCGACTTCAGCTCCGCGTCCTTCTCCGGCCGGATTCGAATTTTCTCGAAATATTTGGGATACGCTTTCATCTCCCCCATTTATGGGCCGTTCGCATGTGCGAAACAAGAATTGACATTTCGCCGATGATCGCCCTAACCGCTGAATCGCGGCTTAAAAAGCGGTCGAATTCAAGATTTTGCGGCTGTGCCGCAGATAGGTTGCGGCTACACCGTCATGTGGGAAAAGGAAGCCCGGATGTCCATACAGTCGACGATGGAAAACAAGCTGAAAGCGGCGTTTTCGCCAGAAAGGCTCGCCGTCATCAATGAAAGCCACCTTCACGCCGGCCATCACCATGTCGAGCACGGCCACGAGGCCCACTTCGACGGCACCGGCGAGACGCATTTCCGCGTCCGGGTCGTCTCGGCCGCCTTTGCCGGCATGAGCCGCGTCGACCGTCACCGCGCCGTCAACGAACTGCTTGCCGACGAATTGAAAGCCGGCGTGCATGCGCTGGCGATCGAGCCGGCCGCGCCCGGCGAGAAGACGCGCTGGTAAGCGCTCACCCGACGGTCGCCCTGAGAAACGCCATCGCTGCCGCGGTCAAGGCGTCGCCGTCCTTGCCGAAATCGCCATTGATCGACATGTGCGTATAGGCGCTGCCGTCGAACAGCGTGACCTTGGTTCCCGTGGCGCGCAGGCGTTTCGCGAAAGCTTGCGACTCTTCGCCTCGCCCGGGTGCACGCGAATAGGCGATGAAGGTCGGCGGATGCTTCCTGCCGTCGACATAGCTCGCCGGCGACAGCGCGGTCCATTGCGCGGGATCGGAGAAGGCGCGCGCATAGGCGCGAACCATGCCGCCACTCCTGGAAAGCGCGGTAAGATCATAGGCTCGGGTGTCGTCGAGGATCAGCCCTGCGACGCCAGGCAGTCCTCCCCGCATGCCGGTCAGCGCAACCAGATGGCAGCCGGCCGAATGGCCCATGCCGACGATGCGGTTCGGGTCGCCGCCATACCGGGCGATATTGGCGCGCACATAGGCATAGGCCTTTTCGACGTCGCTGGCCTGGGTCGCGACATCGGCTTGCGGCAACATGCGGTAATCGATCGAGACGAAGAGGAAACCGTTGGCAAGCAGGAAGCCCGGCTTGGCGCCGACCTGGCTGCGGTCGCCGAACCGCCAGGCGCCGCCATGGACGAAGAAGACCACCGGCAGGTTCTTCGCGCCGTCCGCGGCATAGATGTCGAGCTTGGCCGGACCGTAGTCGCGGGTTTGCGGTTCCGGCTGGCTTGGACGCCCAGCGGCTGACGCACCTGCCGGCAAAAGCGCCACCAAGGATGCCACGATGAAGCTGCGTCGATCGATCATCGCCGTCTCCGGACAGGTTGCGCCGCGAGGGGCACGGATGCCAGCCGTGCCTCGTTACGGACCAAAAATGATAACTTTCGGTGCGAAAACAAATCCACTCCTTGACCGTCCGCTGGCAATCACCACGTATGTTCACAGGCGAGCACTTTCGGCCGCGTCGGGGTATCAACCGAGGTCAATGCCAGATTGCATGCGCTATCCTTCACAGTGAGGGAACCAACAGTGCTTTCCGGCAGTTGATGCAGCGATGAGCCGATTGGCAGCCCATCGGCTCCGAGGCAAAGCATCATGCGCGAGAACCAATCAGACGTCTTCGACCTTTTTTCGGAGATTTATTCCAACGCGGCCCAGGAAGAGATCAGCCTGCAGCAATATCTGCTGGCCTGCCGCGAAGACAAATCCATGTACGCTTCGGCGCCCGAACGCATGGTCGAGGCGATCGGCGAGCCGAATCTCATCGATACCAGCAAGGACGAGCGGCTCGGCCGCATTTTCTCCAACCGCACCATCAAGATCTATCCCTCTTTCTCCGACTTCTACGGAATGGAGGACACGATCGAGCGCATCGCCGGATATTTCCGCTATGCCTCGCAAGGGCTCGAGGAGCGTAAGCAGATCCTCTATCTTCTTGGCCCGGTCGGCGGCGGCAAGTCCTCGCTCGCCGAACGGCTGAAGAAGCTGATGGAAGAGCGCCCGATCTACACGCTCAAGGTCGGCAACCAGATCAGCCCGATCTTCGAATCGCCGCTTGGTCTTTTCCATCCCGATCGCATGGGCGATCTGCTGGAAGACAAATACGGCATCGCCCGCCGCCGCCTGAACGGGTTGATCTCGCCCTGGGCGGCCAAGCGTCTCGACGAACTGTCGGGCGACATCTCCAAATTCAGCGTGGTCAGGCTGATGCCGTCGCGGCTGCGCCAGATCGCCATCGCCAAGACCGAGCCCGGCGACGAGAACAATCAGGACGTCTCGGCCCTGGTCGGCAAGGTCGACATCAGGCAATTGGAGAATTTCAGCCAGTCCGACCCGGACGCTTATTCCTACAGCGGCGGCCTCAACCGGACGACGCAAGGGCTGCTCGAATTCGTCGAGATGTTCAAGGCGCCGATCAAGGTCCTGCATCCGTTGCTGACCGCAACCCAGGAAGGCAGCTACAACGGCACCGAAAATTTCGGCGCCTTTCCCTACCAGGGCATCGTCGTCGCCCATTCCAACGAATCGGAATGGCAGCAGTTCAAGAACAACAAGAACAACGAGGCCTTCCTCGACCGCATCCTCGTGGTCAAGGTTCCCTATTGTCTGCGCGTCACCGAGGAACGGCATATCTACGAGAAGCTGCTGCGCGAGAGCGAGCTGGCGAACAGCCCTTGCGCGCCGGAGGTGCTGGACATCCTCAGCCGCTTCACCGTCTCGACCCGCCTTGCCGAGCACGAGAACTCGCCGCTTTACACGAAGATGCGCGCGTATGACGGCGAGAACCTCAAGGAGGTCGATCCGAAGGCGAAGTCGGTCCAGGAATATCGCGACGCCGCCGGCGTCGACGAAGGCATGACCGGGGTCAGCACCCGCTTCGCCTTCAAGATCCTGTCGCAGACCTTCAACTACGATACCAAGGAGGTCGCCGCCGACCCGGTGCACCTGATGTACATCCTCGAGGAGGCGATCAAGCGCGAGCAATTCCCGAAGGAAACGGAAGCCGCCTATCTGGAGTTCATCAAGTCGGAACTCGCGACGCGCTATGCCGAGTTCATCGGCCACGAGATCCAGAAGGCCTATCTGGAATCCTACAGCGAGTACGGCCAGAACCTCTTCGACCGCTACATCGCCTACGCCGATGCCTGGATCGAGGATCAGGACTACAAGGACCCCGACACCGGCCAGATCCTCAACCGCGAGGTGCTGGACAAGGAATTGTCGCAGGTCGAGAAACCCGCCGGCATCGCCAATCCCAAGGACTTCCGCAACGAGGTGGTCAAATTCACCTTGCGCGCGCGGGCGCGCAACCATGGCCGCAACCCCTCCTGGACGAGCTATGAAAAGCTTCGCGAGGTCATCGAGAAGCGCATGTTCGGCCAGGTCGAGGACCTGTTGCCGGTGATCAGCTTCGGCTCCAAGCAGGACAGCGTCACGGAGAAGCGGCACAATGAATTCGTGCAGCGCATGGTGGAGCGCGGCTATACCCAACGGCAGGTGCGACGGCTGGTCGACTGGTACATGCGCGTGAACAAGGCGGGATGAGCAAAGCGGACGGTTCCATGCCGATCTTCATCGACCGCCGCCTGAACCCGAAGGACAAAAGCCTGGGCAACCGCCAGCGCTTCCTCAGGCGTGCCCGCGAGGAGCTCAAGCGCAGCATCCGCGACCAGGTCCGCACCGGCGGCATCGCCGAAGTCGACCGCGAGCATGCCGTGCCCATGCCTCGCAAAGGCACCGGCGAGCCGACCTTCGGCGACGACAAGGCAAGTGGCCGGCGCCAGCACATCCTGCCGGGCAACAGGACGTTCAGTCCCGGCGATCTGATCTCCAAGCCGGGCGGCGGGGGAGGCTACGGGTCGGCCCCGGGTACCAAGGAATCCGAAGACGACTTCCGTTTCGTGCTGTCGCGCGAGGAAGTGCTCGACCTCTTCTTCGAGGATCTCGAACTGCCCGATCTGGTCAAGCTCAATCTCAAGCAGATATTGAGCTTTAAGCCGCGACGGGCAGGTTTCACGGCAAGCGGGGCGCCGACCAACATCAATGTCGGCCGCACGATGCGCAACAGCCATGGGCGGCGCATTGCGCTGAGACGCCCCAAACAGGAGGAGCTCGACGCGATCGCCCGCCAAATTGCCGAGCTGGAAGCAAAGCCGGCAAGTGCTGCAGTGAGCGAACGCATCGCCGCCCTGCGCGAGGCGTTCGAGCGGCTTGAGCGCCGGCGCAGGCGCATTGCCTATGTCGACCCGGTCGACATCCGCTTCAATCGCTTCGATCCCCAGCCCGTGCCCAATGCGAACGCGGTCATGTTCTGCCTGATGGACGTCTCCGGCTCGATGGGAGAGCGCGAGAAGGACCTGGCCAAACGCTTCTTCGTGCTGCTGCATCTGTTCCTGACGCGCCGCTACGAACGCATCGAGGTGGTCTTCATCCGCCATACCCACGAAGCCAAGGAGGTGGACGAGCATACATTCTTCTATCACACGGAAAGCGGCGGCACGGTCGTCTCAACCGCGCTCGAGGAAATGCATCGCATCATCGAAGAACGCTATCCGGTGGCCGAATGGAACATTTACGCCGCCCAGGCCTCGGACGGCGACAATTTCGCCACCGACTCCGAGCGCTGCATAGAACTGCTCGACCGCAAGCTCATGCGGCTTTGCCAGTATTTCGCCTATGTGGAGATCATCGACGAGCGGGAAAGCCATATTTTCGGCTCGACCGAGAACGGGACGTCGCTCTGGCGCGCCTACAATGCCGTCGACGGGAAATGGCCGAACTTCCAGATGAGGCGCATCGCCGCGCCGGCCGACATATACCCGGTCTTCCGACAGCTCTTCGCCAGGCAGCCTGATCTGCGCAAGAGCGCTTGAGGGCCTCGGAAATGGTCAACCAGGCGCGCAAGTCCGAACTGCTGTTTTCCGGGTCGGACTGGGATTTCAAGAAACTGTCCCGGGCCTATGAAGAGATCGAGGCGATCGGCCTCGAGGAGCTTCGCCTCGACATCTATCCGGTGCAGATGGAGGTCATCTCTTCAGAGCAGATGCTCGACGCCTATTCCTCGGTCGGCATGCCGCTGATGTACCGGCACTGGTCATTCGGCAAGCGCTTCCTCTACGATGAGCTTCTCTACCGCAAGGGCGCGCGCGGTCTGGCCTATGAGCTCGTCATCAATTCCAACCCCTGCATCGTCTATCTCATGGAAGAGAACACCATGGCTCTGCAGGCCCTGGTGACCGCCCATGCCGCGCTTGGGCACAACCATTTCTTCAAGAACAATCATCTCTTCCAGCAATGGACCGACGCCGGCGGCATTTTGAGCTATCTGGATTTTGCCAAGAGCTACATCGCCCGATGCGAGGAAAGGCACGGCCTGGCCGCTGTCGAGGCGATTCTGGATTCGGCCCACGCGCTGATGGAGCAGGGCGTGTTCCGCTACCATCGGCCGCCGAAACTGTCATCGGAGCAACAGCGCGAAGGGCTGCGCGAGCGCCTCGAATATGAGGAGCGCTCTTTCAACGATCTGTGGCGGACGCTGCCGCCCTCGCAGGGAAAGAGCAAGCCTGATGCAGGGGAAGACAACCTTGCCGAGAGGAAGAAATCGCTCAATCTGCCGGAGGAAAACCTGCTCTATTTCCTTGAGAAGAACAGCCTCGTCCTTGAGCCCTGGCAGCGCGAGATCGTCAGGATCGTGCGTGTCATCGCGCAATATTTCTACCCCCAGCGGCAAACCCAGGTGATGAACGAAGGCTGCGCCACCTTCGTCCACTACACGCTCATGAACACGCTTTTCGATCGTGGCCGCATCAGCGAAGGCGCCATGCTCGAGATCTTGCGCAACCACTCGAACGTGGTCTTTCAGCCGTCTTATGACGATCCTCGCTTTTCCGGCATCAATCCCTATGCGCTCGGTCTCGACATGATGCAGGACATCCAGCGCATCTCTACCGCGCCGACCGCCGAGGACCGCGACTGGTTTCCCGACATCGCCGGCCGCGGCGACTGGCGCGACACGCTGCTCGACGCCTGGGCAAATCACCGCGACGAATCTTTCATCCGCCAGTATCTGAGCCCGGCGCTGATCCGCAAATGGCGGCTCTTCGTGCTGGCCGACGGCGCCGACGAGCCGCATTACGAAGTCGCCTCCATCCACAATGAGCGTGGCTATGCCAAGATACGGTCGGCTCTGGCGCAAAGCTACGACATCGGAGCCAGCCGTCCCGACATCCAGGTGGTCGATGTCGACCTTCTGGGCGACCGCCACCTGCGGCTCCAGCACACGGTGAAGGACGGCGTCATGCTCGAGGGCGAAAGCCGCGACGCGACATTGCGCCATGTCCGCAACCTCTGGGGCTACGACGTCAGCCTGGCCGCTATCGACGGTGGAACCGGCGCGATGCTCAGCGAGCGCTGGACCAAGGAACTTTGAGCGAGATTGTTCGTAGCTCAGGTCGCCTCAGCCCTCGCCGGCGGGCCTGATCCTCAACCTCGCAATGCGGTTCTTGTCGCGCTTCATCACCACGAAACGCTTGCCGTGGAAGGTGAAAGCCTGCTTCTCCTCCGGGATCGACTGCGTCTCATGGATGACGAGACCGGCAATCGTCGTCGCCTCCTCGTCGGGCAAGTCCCAGTCGAGCGCGCGGTTCAGGTCGCGAATCGGCACCGTGCCGTCGACGACGACCGAGCCGTCGGCTTCCTTCTTTACGCCCTGCATGTCGATATCGTGCTCGTCGGCGATCTCGCCGACGATCTCTTCGATAATGTCTTCAAGCGTCACCAGTCCTTCGACCTCGCCATACTCGTCGACGACGATGGCGAAATGCGCCTTGCGACGCAGGAAGGCGTTAAGCTGTTCCTGCAAGGTGGTGGTATCCGGCACGAACCACGGCTTCGCCGCGATCTTCATGACGTCGATCCGCGAAAAGTCGTTGCCGACCTCGTTGAGGGCTCTCAGCAGATCCTTCGCATGCAGCACGCCGACGATGTTGTCGAGCGAGCCCTTCCACAGCGGCATGCGGGTGTGCGGGCTCTGCAGGATCTCGCGCACCACCGCTTCGGGCGCATTGTCGGCATTGACCGAGCGCATATTGGTGCGGTGGACCATGACGTCCGATACTTCGAGCTCATCGAGTTCGAAGAGGCCCTCGAGCCGGTTGCGCTCCTCGCCGGCAGCCGCGCCCTCGCGGCGGGCATCGTCGCCGTCTTCATCCTTGCCGTTGCGCTCGGATCGCTGCGGCGGCTCGATCGGCCGCAGCGCGTAGCCGCAAGCGGCAAGCAAGCGGGCGCGGAACAGAAGCGCCAAAAGCACGATGGCGGCGAGGACGGCGGCGACGATCCAGCCGGCGCCGGTCATCTAGGATGGCTCACTTTGAGCCTTCCGGGATGGCTCAGCTTGAGGAAGGAGAGCACTTCCGAGGGCGGCACGTCCTTGGCAATGAACGACTGGCCGATGCCGCGCGTCAGGATGAAGGTCAGCGCGCCGCGCGAGACTTTCTTGTCCTGGGTGATGAAGCCGAGCAGCGCCTCGGCGTCGGGCAGCCCGCCCGGAATATCGGCCATCCGCCAGGGCAGGCCGACGGCGCGCAAATGCGCCTCCACGCGTTCCGCGTCGTCCGGGCTCGCCAGGTTGAGCCGCGCTGAAAAACGATGCGCCAGCGCCATGCCGATGGCGACGCCCTCGCCATGGACGAGGCGCGCGCCGTCATATTGGGTGGCGGCTTCCAGCGCATGGCCGAATGTGTGGCCGAGATTGAGCAGCGCGCGGTCGCCGGTCTCGAACTCGTCGCGGGCGACGACGTCGGCCTTGGCGCGGCAGGCCTCGGCGATCGCCTCGACCCGCGCCGGACCGCCCGAAAAAACCTCCCGCCAGTTCTGTTCCAGCCAGGCGAAGAAGGCCGGGCGATCGATCAGCCCGTATTTGGCGAGCTCGGCATAGCCGGCGCGGAACTCGCGGATCGGCAGGGTATCGAGCACATCCGTGTCGGCGAGCACCAGCCTGGGCTGGTGGAAGACGCCGACAAGGTTCTTGCCGCGCGTGCTGTTGATGCCGGTCTTGCCGCCGACCGAGGAATCGACCTGCGCCAAGAGCGAGGTCGGAATTTGCACGAAATTCATGCCGCGCCGCACGATGCCGGAAGCGAAGCCGGCAAGGTCGCCGATGACGCCGCCGCCGAGCGCGATCACCACGTCGCGGCGTTCGAGCTTTGCGGCCAGCACGCCGTCGACCACCTCCTCGAGATGGGCGAAACTCTTGGTCTTTTCGCCCGCCGGCAATGTGATGACGGCGGACTGGATGCCGCCTTTCCCCAGCCCTGCCTTCAGCGCGTCGAGATGCGCGGCGGCGACGTTCTCGTCGGTGACGATGGCCGCCCGGATGCCGGGAAGGCGGCGCGCGATCTCTTCGCCGGAGCGCGCAAGTAGCCCCGAGCCGATGAGGATGTCATAGGCGCGGTCGGCGAGCCCGACCTCGACCTTTACCGGTTCGGCATGGCTCACGACTGCACCTCGTCGGTTGTGGCGCCCGTAGCGCCCGTCGCGATCGCCTCAACGCCGAGATGGGCGCAAAGCGCCGCGACGACTTCGCCAGCGATGATCTCCTTGCGGTCGTCGCGCGTCGGCACGGTCAGGTCGGCCGTGGCATAGACCGGATAGCGCTCGCCCATCAGCTTCTCCAGCACGCCGCGCGGATCGGGATTCTTGAGCAGCGGCCGGTTCTGTTTCTTGGAGACGCGCTCCATCAACAGGTCCAGATCGGCCTTCAGCCAGACCGATACGCCATGCGCGGAAATCGCCTCGCGCGTCTGCGCGTTCATGAAGGCGCCGCCGCCGGTCGACAGCACTTGCGGTCCGTTCTCCAGCAGACGCAGGATCACGCGCTGCTCCAGCGCCCGGAATTCCGGCTCGCCATAGCGCTCGAACAGCTCCGGCACCGTCATGCGCGAAACGCTTTCGATCTCCTGGTCGCTGTCCATGAAAGGCAGCGAAAGCATCGTCGCCACCTTGCGCCCGATCGCCGTCTTGCCGGCCCCCATCAGCCCGACGAAGACGATCGAACGGCTGCCGAGCGCTTCGATCAGCGCGGCACGGCCTTCGTCCGTCGGATTGGGTGACAAAGCGTTCATCGGGGCCTCTTTGCGCCGTATCGACATCAAAAGCCTGTTTGCGTCAAGCACAGCCGGACAAAGGTCCAGGAAGCTTTTCCGGGAAAACCTGCAGCGACCGGAATCCTTCGTCCTTGAATTGCCTGGATTGGCGTCCCATAAGGGCACAGGGCTTTGGAAACGCAGAACAACAAGACGGGCGAAAATTGAATGCCGACTTTGTTTCGCTTCGTCGTGACGCTGGCGGTTCTAGCAGGCATTGCCTATGGCGTGATGTTCGCCTTGGCGATGTTCGTGGAGCCGAGAAAGGCGGAAATGAGCATCCGTATTCCGGCCGAAAAACTAAACCCCAAGAAAACCGACGAAGCACTAATCCCGGCCCGATGAGCAGCGCCGCCCGCATCGAAGCCTTCCTCGAAATGATGAGCGCCGAGCGGGGCGCGGCCGAGAACACGCTTTCGTCCTACCGCCGCGATCTGGAGGACGCTTCCGAGGCGATCGAAGGCGGGCTTGCCGGCGCGGGATCGGCCGACATCCGCGCCTATCTCGACGACATTGCAGCGCGGGGCTTCGCGCCGACCTCGCAAGCGCGCAAATTGTCGGCGATCCGACAGTTCTTCAAATTCCTCTATGCCGAAGGCCTGCGCGGCGATGACCCGACCGGCACACTGGACAGCCCACGCAAGGGCCGTCCGTTGCCGAAGACAATGAGCGAGGCCGAGACCGGCCGCCTGCTCGACCGGGCGGCGCAGGAGGCGGCCGAAGCCGGACCGGATGGTGACCGGTTGGCGGCGTTGCGCCTGCACGCGCTGGTCGAGGTGCTTTACGCCACCGGGCTGCGCGTGTCGGAGCTGGTCGGACTGCCGGTGACGGTGGCGCTGCGCGACGACCGTTTCTTCATGGTGCGCGGCAAGGGCGACAAGGAACGCATAGTGCCGCTCTCGGCCAAGGCGCGCGCCGCCATGCGCGCCTGGCTTGCGGCCAGGGCCGGGCGGCCGGCCTTCGCCGAGAGTCCGTTCCTGTTTCCGGCCTCTTCCGACAGCGGCCATCTCTCGCGGCAGGTTTTCGCCCGCGATCTCAAGGGCTTGGCCGCGCGGTCGGGGATAGCTGCAGCCGAGATCTCGCCGCATGTGCTTCGCCATGCTTTTGCAAGTCATCTGCTGCAGAACGGCGCCGATCTCAGAGCCGTTCAGCAACTGCTCGGCCATGCCGATATCTCGACCACTCAGATCTACACCCACGTGCTGGAGGAGCGGCTGGTGCGGCTGGTCAACGATCATCATCCGCTTGCCGACTAGGCCTCATATCGCTATGTGAGGGCGACGTTCCCCCGCCCGGAGCCGGCATTTCAGCGGTTCCGCCAGCCATTTGCCTTCCGACGGATCGGTCCGCTCAAGCATGTACAACTACCTCGACTTCGAAAAGCCGGTGCAGGATCTGGAGCTCAAGATCCTTGAGCTGAAGAAGCTTGCCGAGAACGGCGAGGCGGTCGATGTCGGCGAAGAGATCAGCAGACTGGAAAAGCGCTCGCGCGACGCGTTGCGCGACCTCTATAAGGCGCTGACCCCCTGGCAGAAGGTGCAGGTCGCGCGTCATCCAGACCGCCCGCATTGCGTCGACTACATCAAAGGGCTCTTCACCGATTTCACGCCTTTGGCCGGCGACCGCAATTTCGGCGACGACCAGGCGATCGTCGGCGGCTTCGCCCGCTTCCGCGGCGAGCCGGTGGCCGTCATCGGCCAGGAGAAGGGCTCCGACACGGCAAGCCGCATCAAGCACAATTTCGGCTCGGTGCGGCCGGAGGGCTACCGCAAGGCGGTGCGCCTGATGGAGCTGGCCGACAGGTTCAATATCCCACTTTTGACGCTGGTCGACACGGCCGGTGCCTATCCCGGCGTCGGCGCCGAGGAGCGCGGCCAGGCCGAGGCGATCGCGCGTTCGACCTCGGCCTGCCTTTCGCTGAAGGTGCCGTCGATCTCGGTGGTTATCGGCGAAGGCGGCTCCGGCGGCGCCATCGCGATCGCCACCGCCAATCGCGTCTACATGCTGGAGCACGCCATCTATTCGGTGATCTCGCCCGAGGGCGCGGCGTCGATCCTGTGGCGGGACACCACCCGCTCGAAGGACGCGGCGACGAACATGAAGATCACCGCGCAGGATCTTCTCGAGATGAAGATCATCGACGCCATCATTCCCGAGCCGATCGGCGGCGCCCAGCGCGCGCCAGAAACGGTGATTGCCTCCACAGGCGATCTTATCGCCCGGACGATGAAGGATTTTGCCGGCGCCAATACCGATTTCCGCGAGCAGCGCCGCGAGAAATACCTGGCGATGGGGCGCAGTCTCTGACCCGCCAACGTTCAACTGTGGCCAAGATGAGCATTTTTGCCACAAAAATGCCGCCGGATTCGGCTCAATGGGATTTGCCGTGAGGGGTTTGCGAAGGCTTGCGGTAAGGAATTTTCAAGGTTAACGGGCTTACGGTCTACTGGTGTTCAGCCTGCGGGCCCGGCCATGCCGAGAGCCGTTGGCCCGAGAGAAGAGACGTAGCCGCATCGATGTTTGCCAAGCTTGCCCGCACCGGAGCCCTGATCGCCGCCATCGGCGTCGCCGGCTGCAACGATTCCTCGATGAAGGATTTCGCGCCGGAGGCCAACAAGCCGCTGCCGGACAAGATCCTGGCCGACATGAAGGCCAAGGGCATGGTGCGCACCTCCTCGGTGATGGCCCGCATCTTCAAGGAGGAAGGCAAGCTCGAGATCTGGAAGGCCAAGACCAATGGCCGCTACGATCTCGTCGCCACCTACGACATCTGCAAATGGTCGGGCAAGCTCGGCCCCAAATACACCGAGGGTGACCGCCAGGCGCCGGAAGGCTTCTACACGGTTCGTCCTTCGCAGATGAATCCGCGCTCGCACTACCATTTGTCCTTCAACATCGGCTTCCCCAACGCCTACGACCGCGCCAACGGCCGTACCGGCCAGAACCTGATGGTGCACGGCGCCTGCTCGTCGTCCGGCTGCTACTCGATGACGGACGCGCAGATCGAGCAGATCTACGCCTTCGGCCGCGACGCCTTCGAGGGTGGCCAGACGGAGTTCCAGATCCAGGCCTTTCCGTTTCGCATGACCGCCGCCAACATGGCGCGCTACCGCAACGACCCGAACTACGAGTTCTGGAAGATGCTGAAGGTCGGCTACGATAATTTCGAGATCACCAAGGTGCCGCCGAAGGTCGACGTCTGCGAGAAGCGCTACGTCTTCAACCAGGTGGCGCCGGAGGGCACGACCTTCGATCCGACCGGCCCCTGCCCCGCGACGACGCAGCCTGACTCGCTGAAAACGGCCTATGCCGACTACGAAAAGCGCTACGACGCGGCCTTCAAGGCAGCTGTCAATTCCAGCACGCCGCCGCCGAAGCCGACCATTGCCGGCATCAAGGAAGCCAGCCTCGTTTCCGACTGGTCGAAGCGCCGGGCCCGCGGCGAGCGCGTGCCGATCGAACCGCCGTCCATGAACGCCGACGGCTCGGTGACCGAGACGACCCGCATGGGCCGTATCGATTCCCCGCTTGGCCGCAAGATGGCCGCCCTCGACGCGGAGAAGGAAGCCAAGCGCAAGGCCGAGGAGCAGCGTCTGGCGGCGATCGCGGCGGCCAAGGCCGCCAAGGAACAGGCTAAGGCGCAGGCCGTGGCCGAGAAGGAAGCCGCCAAACAAGCGGCGCAGCAGCCGGTCGTCACGGCCGGAGTCGAAACCGCGCCCGCCCAGCCGGCGCAGGAAGTGCAGGCCGCCGACGCCGATCAGGGCACCGTGTCGAAACTGAAGAAGAAGCTGCTCGGCATGTTCGGCGGCTGAGACCTTTATGCATGCCGCCCAAAGCATGCCCCCGGGCATTGACCTAAGGCGGTTTGGGATCAGGACATGCCTGAACAAAAGGCGAAGCCGCCGGCCATCTACGATCTCAAGGGGCTGAACTGCCCGCTGCCGGTGCTGAAAGCCCGCAAGCGGCTTGCTGCAATGCGGCCCGGTAGCCGGCTTTGGCTGGAAACCACCGATCCGCTCGCGGTCATCGATATCCCGGCCTTCTGCGCCGATGCCGGTCACCAGTTGGTCGAAACGGCCGCGGTGACGGGCGGCCATCGTTTCCTGGTCGAGCGCGGCAGCGCGGCCTGAGCCGGCGTCGTTGTCGGCCTACAACCCGGCTATTGCCAGCGGATTGGCTTCGAGTGCCGCCCGGTCCGGCGTGTCGATTGACGGCTTGTTGGTGAAGGCGGCGAACAGCCGCTGGATGTAATCGTCCGGCATGTCGAGCGTGATCAGCACCAGCCTGGTGCCGCGCTGGCCGTCCGGCCAGGCCGGCAGCCTCGCCGGGGGATGCAGGATCTTCTGCACGCCGTGGATGACCAGCGGCCGCGACGGATCCTCCGCGAGCTCGATGACGCCCTTCATGCGCAAGAGCTTTTCGCCATGCGTCGAGCGCAGAAGATCGAGGAACATCTCGATCGCCGAGAACGGCACCGGGCCGTCATGGACGAGCGAGTGCGTGCGCACGCGCGTATCGTGGCGATGCTCATGATGATGATCAGCACCATGATCATGATCGCCGTCATGGTGATGATGATCATGGTGATGATCATGCGCCGCCTCTTCACCAAGCCAGCGCCGCACGTCGGCGGACTTGGTCTGGGGGTCATAGAGACCGCAATTGAACAGCGCCGCGGCGCCCGTGCCGGCCTCGTTGACGTCGAGCAGGAGGGCGCCCGGATTGATCTGCCTCAGCCTCGCCCGCAACGCCTCGACCTCGGCCGCGTCGGCAAGGTCGGTCTTGGTCAGCACGATGCGGTCGGCCACCGCCGCCTGTTTCACCGCCTCGACATGGGCATCGAGGGTTGCCTCGCCATTGACGGCGTCGACCAGCGTGATGACGCCGTCGAGCCGGAAAGCCTGCACCAGCGCCGGGTGCGCCATGATCGACTGCAGCACCGGCGCCGGATCGGCCAAGCCTGTCGTCTCGACGACGACACGGGCCAGTTTCGCGATACGGCCGGTCTGCAGCCGGTCGACGATGTCGGCGAGCGTGTCGACGAGGTCGCCGCGCACCGTGCAGCACAGGCAGCCGTCGGAAAGCTGGATGATGCCGTCGGACGCCTGCTCGACCAAAAGATGGTCGATCGCCACCTCGCCGAACTCGTTGATGATCACCGCCGTGTCGGCAAGCGCCGGATCCTTGAGCAGCCGGTTGAGCAGCGTCGTCTTGCCGGCGCCGAGAAAACCGGTGAGCACCGAAACGGGAATGGGAAAGCCGCTACCCATGACGCAGCTCAGTTGGCCTTGGCTGGTTGGTCGCCCTGCGCCCCTGCGGCGGCGGTTGCCACCGGCTCGGCGCCGGCCGGCGCCGGCCTGTCTGGCCGCCAGCTCGGCAGCGGCACATCGGCATAGTTCTGATCGGCCTGATCGACGAACGCCTTGGGCGCCGGCCCTGTGGCGCCACCCAGGCCGACGGCGATGAGCGTCGGGTGCTCAAGCTTTACCTGATAGGGCGATTTCGGCTTGCCCTTGGCCGCGACCTCGGGAGCAGCCTCGGACTGCTCCTCCTTCGGCTTCTTCTTGCAGATCTCGTCATGCATGTCGTTGGGCGACAGCGTGTCGCCATAGGGCTTGAGCGCCGCAAGCGTGGTCGAAGTGGCGGCGGGCATGTCGAAACCCTTGTCGAGCAGCTTTGCCGCCGCTTCGGCGCGGCTAATCGCCGACCTCTCGCCAAGCACCACGGCCACCAGGGTGCGCCCGTTGCGCGTTGCCGAACCGATCATGTTGAAGCCCGACGAGCAGACGAAACCGGTCTTCATGCCGTCGGCGCCCGGATAGCGCCCGATCAGCAGGTTGTAATTCGGGAGCGCCTTCTTGCCGACGGCGAGGCCTTCGATCGAGAACCACGGGGCATATTGCGGAAAATCATTGCGCAGCGCCGTCACCAGCACGGCGAGGTCGCGGGCGGTCGTATACTGCTCGGGCGAGAAAAGCCCGTTCGGGTTGACGAAATGCGTGCCGACCATGCCGAGCCGCGCCGCCTCGGCGTTCATGCGGTCGGCAAACGCGGCCTGCGATCCGCCGATATTCTCGCCGACGGCCATGGCGATGTCGTTGGCCGACTTGACCAGCATCATCTTCAGCGCATTGTCGAGCCGCATCACCGAGCCGGGCTTGAAACCCATCTTGCTCGGCGGCTCGCCGGCCGAATGCTTCGTCACCTTGATCGGCGAATCGAGCGCTACCTCGCCGGCCTGGATCGCGCGAAAGGCGACATAGGCCGTCATCAGCTTGCTGAGAGAAGCCGGATACCAGCGCTTGAACGCGTCCTGATGCTCCAGAATGGACCCGCTTTTGAGGTCGAAAAGCACGACCGGGTTGGCTCGAGCCGCACCGGCAAAGGCCGCAATCGCCAGCGCGCCTGTCAGCAACAGGTTGAGGAAATGCCTTTGCCGCATGATCAAATCCGAAATCGCCTCTTGCCGTAATCGCCGCTGGCTCCGTAAGATTTCGTTACTCATCGCCAGCATAATGCGGCCGACCCTCATCCCGGACCGCATTGTTGCGGTGCTATTTACCCTATGTGTCGCCAAAATGGCAAAGTGCTAGACATCACGATTGACAATCACGATTGCTGAGCATCGGCTCTGAACCGACTGCCGCCAATCAATCAAGAGATGGAACGATCATGCCGATTCTGAACCGAGCCGCGCAAATGCAGGAAGAAGTCGCCGGCTGGCGACGGCATCTGCACCAGACACCGGAGCTGAATTTCGACGTGTTCCAGACCGCCGCCTTCGTCACTGAGAAGCTGAAGGCCTTCGGCTGCGACGACGTGGTGACGGGGCTGGGCAAGACCGGCGTCGTCGGCATCATCCGCGGCCGCAAGGGCGATGGCCCGACGATCGGGCTGCGCGCCGACATGGACGCGCTGCCGATCGACGAGATCACCGGCAAGCCATGGGCCTCGACCGTGCGCGGCAAGATGCATGCCTGTGGCCATGACGGCCATACCGCGATGCTCTTGGGCGCCGCCAAATATCTTGCCGAGACGCGCAACTTCGCCGGCACCGTGGCCGTGATCTTCCAGCCGGCCGAGGAAGGCGGCGGCGGCGGCAATGAGATGGTCAAGGACGGCATGATGGAGCGCTTCGGCATCGAGAAAGTGTTCGGCATGCACAATATGCCGGGCCTGCCGGTCGGCCAGTTCGCCATCAAGCCCGGCCCGATCATGGCCGCGACGGCCGAATTCACCATCACGGTCAGGGGCCGCGGCGGCCATGCCGCGATGCCGCACGGCACGATCGACCCAATCGTCATCGCCAGCCAGCTGGTTGGCGCGCTGCAGACCATCGCCTCGCGCAGCACCGATCCGGTCGAGGCCGTTGTGGTGTCGGTGACGAAGTTCCACGCCGGCGACGCCTATAACGTCATTCCCGAAAGCGCCGAGATCGCCGGCACCGTGCGCACGCTGAAGAAGGAAGTGGCCAAGAAGTCGGAAGAGCGCATTCGCGCGCTCTGCGCCGGCCTCGCCGCGGCCTTCGGCGCCACCATCGACGTCGATTACGACGCCAATTATCCCGTCACCTTCAACCATGCCGAGGAAACCGCGTTTGCGGGCGATGTCGCCGCCGACATCGCCGGCGACAGCCATGTCCACCGCGCCATCCAGCCGGTGATGGGCGGCGAGGATTTCTCCTATATGCTGGAAGCCCGTCCCGGCGCCTTCATCTTCATCGGCAACGGCGACTCGGCCGGTCTGCATCACCCGGCCTACGACTTCAACGACGAGGTCATCCCGCACGGCATGAGCTACTGGGTGAAGCTGGCCGAAACCGCTCTGGCCGCCTGAGCGCCTGCGCGCGAAGGCGGCAAGCGTCCGCCGTACCGCTCGGCCTTGCCGAGATGAGTTACAGCCTGAGGGGGTCAGCATGCCCCTTGGCGAACCGGCCCGAAGCGTTTATGTGTCGGGCCGCGTGGTCCCGTAGCTCAGTAGGATAGAGCGGCAGATTCCTAATCTGTAGGTCACAGGTTCGATTCCTGTCGGGATCACCAAGCTTCTCAAGGGGTTGGCGAGCAGATCGCCGCACGATGGGCGTCAGAGCGATCCTGAACTGAACGGCCCCGAAAGATGATGCGTCCGCATAAGTGTGGAGAGGCGGTTCGCGGCCTCGGCGAACGCTTCGCCTCCGGAAGCGATCAATGCCGGTCGTTCCTGCTCGGACGCAGCCAGCATGCGTTCCCAGAAAGCGGCGACAGCAGCGCTCGACCGGGCGAGATCGGCGGCCACGGCCTGATCATCGGCCAGCGCCGCCAAATGCCGAGATGTGACGCCGCCGATGCCGGGCGGGACTTTCGCTCCCATGTCGACGAAGCCCGGAGGCAGCGACCCTTTCAGATTGTGAACGCGGTGCTCGACGATGGCGGCGTAGATCTGATCGACGGCCTGCTTGGCGCCCGCGACGCGGGAGGGATGATCGGTATCGGCCGCGGCATGGGGGAGAAGTTCCAAACGCTGGCCATAGGCTTCGACCAGCTTGAGATAGGGCAGCATCGGTCCCGAAACCGTACCGCCGTCATTGAACAGATCCGCATCGATCGCCGCATGGGAGATGCGCCCCGACGCCAGCGCGCGCTCCAGCGCCGCCACGTCGACCAGCTCGCCGCGGTCATAGTTGATGAGCACGGCGCCGTGGTTGAGAACGGAAAGCACCTCGTCTCCGATCAGTCCGGCATTGGCGTATCGTTGCCGGCCGGCATCGAAGGCTCCCAGGCCGAGGTGGACCGAAAGCGCGTCCGCGTCGCGCGCCGCGTCCACCATGGTTGCGGCATAATCGAAGCCTTCCAGCTCGATCCACTTCCGGTGGCGGGGCCGCGCATAAATGGTGACCCGCATGCCGAAGGCCTGGCCGAGCCTGGCGAATTCCCGGCCGATATTGCCATAGCCGACCACCGCCAGCCTTTTGCCTTCGAGCTTCTCGGTCGGATAATGGCGCAGGTCCTTTCCCGTATCGAACTGCCCACTGGCGACCAGGCTGTTGAGCTTGTCCACGGGAAGATCCGGCCTGACTTTCAGCAGCGCCTTCATGGCCATTTGCGCTGTGGCGCGGCTGTTGATGCCCGGCGTGTTCATCAACGGCGCTTCGCCGCCTTCTCCGCTGCCTCCGCCCCACGATGCCGACCCCATATTGCCGGTGCCGGCGCCGATGCGTACGCCGCCGAGGCGAAACCTGGCCTCGGCCGGAATGAAGGTCGCGGCGGCGATGACAGCGTCGTAGCGGCCGTCGCTGGCCTCGGCCAACAATTCGTCGCGCGTGCTCAATTGCGGTTGGTAGAAGAAATGCAGTCTGCCGGGGTCGAGGACGCCGGCCTTGGCGATGCCCGTCTGGTGGAACACGCCACCCTTGGCTTCGATATAGGCCTTGACCTCACTGTGGTCGGGATTGCCGTCCGCGCCAAAGCGCAGCCCGACAAAATCGCAGATCAGAATATTGGCTGATGTCATGACGCGTCGTTTCCCTGCAGCTGTCTCCAGCTACTCCAATCCGTTATTGGATGGACCGACGCGAAGCGGCATATACGGGTCGCAAGCGAGAGATCTGCCCTGAGGAGGCAGAATCGTAGTCAGATGGCTCAGCCGGTCATCCTGAGATAATTTCGTAATGAAGGTTCTGGGCATCGCCGAGGGAGGATCTGCGTCCAGGCGAGATGATGCCGGAGCCGAAGAGGAGAATATCTTCGCGGCGTACGAATACTTCTTGGTTGGTCCCCATCGACACAAATGTGCCCGACGAGCTTCGCTCGATAAGCCAGGCCTTGCCATTCGAAATGGTGAAGGTCGCATGGTGCCGCGAGACCCAGGGCCGCTGGACGACGATATCGCATTCCGGAGATCGGCCGATCGTCACGAATTCGTTGTTTCGGCAGGATTGCAACAGATCGCCATAGCGGATGACCAGATTGATCTGACGCGATAAGGCGGAGCGCCTGTCGACAAAGGTGCCCCGCCTGGCGATGTGTGTGGTGAGGGCGCCATCGTCGCTCCCCAACGTATAGACATCGAAGAGTTCTTGCTTCCCCTTGAAGGCCATTTTGTCGAGGAGCCGCAAGGCACCGCGGCTGCCCGCGGAAAGGGCTTCGAAGAAGCTCTGGCTGATCAAGACCTCCCCGGGGTTGGCCGTGGCGGACAACCTTGCGGTGACATTGACAACATCGCCGAATACCGCGCCCCGCGCGCGAATCACCGCCCCGAAATGCAATCCGATCCGGGATCGCAATGGCCCTTTCGTCAGTTGGCTGCTGATTTCGCAGACGGCCTTCAGCGCCGCCTCCGGCCTATCGAACAGGCTGAGCACGTCATCGCCCTTCGAGTAAATGAAATCACCGCCGTGCCAGGCGACGATCGCGCGTATCGCGTCGAGGCAATTCGAGATTTGCTGCAGAGCGGCATCGTCGCCGATGCGCTCATAGAGCGGCGTGCTGCCCACGACGTCAGCCAAGAGGACTGCGGCTAGAAGTCTCTCCTGATCCATCGACTCGTATCCGCCCCGAGAACGCAGCGTGTATAACACACCTAAGTCGACCTTGACCTACCTACTTGCGCGCCGGGGGCCGCAAGGCGCCACGGGGCAAGTGCTTTGGCGCGGTTGTCGCGGACGGACAGGCATCTGCCTTCGTTCGTCCCGCCAAACGACACGCTTCTCCACGAGATTTGCGCAAATCGCGATCGCGCTCCCGCTGGCCGCCATGCGCCCTGCAAGCCGATAGCTTTCTGCCGCAGGCATGATGACGCGCAGCCGCAGCATTCCCCTCGACCATCGATGCGAGTGGCCGCGCCACGCCGCGCGACGGACGATCTTTGCACGGAGCGCAGCTACGGGGCTCCCACACCTGTCATGCAGGGTGACCGGATCGGCCTGCGAAGCGTTGGGTCGCCTCATCGGCTTGCCAACCGGCCGCTGGTGTTACTGATTGTCGACGCAGGCGTCAGCCAGCATCCCTCGATGTGCTTTAGAAATCTGATGCCAGGGGTGTCATCTTCGAGGATTCTTTCCATCATGACCCCGTCGGCGTGACAGGCCGTTGCCTTGTGTAAGCCCACCAGGGCCTGCGACAATGTTTGCGCTTCGGACCCATTGAGCGTCAGCGCGCCCGGGGGCTCGAAAAACAGCGCGGCGACATGCGCGCCTTTCAGCAGCTCTTGCGCGTCGATGGCTTTCCCCAGCGATATCAAGACCGTCTGGTCCTTCGGCTCGAGTGCCACATTTGCCTGAGGACCGATATCGCAAGCGAGTGCCGAACTGCTCGAGAGCACGACCGTTGCAAAAGCCACAATGGAACGCATTCGATCTTCCCGCAAAGATCACCGGCTGCCGCGCCACTCTGCTGCAAGCCGCGCCAGAATTCAACTCGGGCGATCCGGCGTGCATGAGGACACACGCAAGTCGAGCTAGCCCGGGCTGCCGGCCGCCGGATTGGCGATGATCGCCGCCCGGAAGCGGGTGACGAAATCGTCCAGCGCCGGGCGTTCGGCATCCGAAATCGCCCAGTAGGCGAAGGCATCGTCGGTCCAGTGGACCAGAAGGAAGCCGCCGGCTGAGAGATCGTCCGCCACCGGCACCGATTTGGCCTCGTTCTGCCGGGGCGCGGCCACCAGCGTGATCAGGTGCTCGTGATGGCGGTAGACCAGCGCCGGCATCGGCCTGTCGCCGATCACCTCGACACGTCCGCCGAGCAGCGCGTAGCCATCCTTGGCCATGTCAGGTGCCGGCGGCGACACGCCGATGCGCCCGTCGAGCCACGGCTTCACCGTGTGGCGGTCGGACGAGACGATGTCGACCGGGCTCGCCGCGAGCAGGCTGCGGCGATGGCCATTGGCGACGGCGACCGCAAAGCTCTCGGCGCCATTGTCCGCCGTCGCCAGCCACTGCGTCGCGCCGCTGGCGAGGAACGCCGTCAGCACGATCGAGGCCGCCATCTGGCGCCAGTCGAAAGAGTTGAACCAGCGTGCCGCGCGCGGCCGCATCTCGACGACGTTGCTCTGCTGTTGCGGCTGAACGGAGGGCGGCACTTCCGCCTTTACGGGCCCAGCCCGTGCGGCTTCCACATCCTCTGCGTCTTTTGCCGCGCCGATCGCCGCGATGCGCGTCAGGAAATCGTCGCTGACCGTCGGGCGCGGCACGCTGGCGAGAGCGCCGCGCAGCGCCACCAGCCGCGCATGCTCGGCAGCAAGCTCCGGATCGGCGGCCATGCGCCGCTCGACCGCCAAAGCGGCCGCGGCATCGAGCTCGCCATCGACAAGGGCGTGGATCATCAGCTTCATATCCTGCGGGTCTTGCGGCAATCCATCCTCACGCGGGCGATTTTCATGCGGGCTCATGGTGGCGCCCTCCAAGTTCCGTCATCAAGAGGCCACGAGCCCGTGCCAGCCGCGACATCACCGTGCCTTGCGGCACGCCGAGCATGGCGGCGATTTCGCGGTAGCTGAGGCCGTTTATGTCGCGCAGCACCAGCGTTTCGCGGAAGGATTGCGGCAGCCCGGCCATCGCCGCCTCCACAGCCGCCGAATTCGCCTTGGCGATCAGCGCCGCCTCCGGGCCGTCGTCATTGTCCGGCGGCGGCGACACATCGTCGAGATCGGCGAGGTCGCCGACGGCGACCACGCTGCGCGGACGGTTCTTCGCCATCCATGTATAGGAGGCGTTGCGCACGATGGTGAGCAGCCACGCGCGGGGGTTTCCCCCAGCGAACCCGGCAATGCCCGCATGCGCCTTGAGACAGGCCTCCTGCACGACATCCTCGGCATCGGCCTGATTGCCGGTCAGCCAGCGGGCGAGCGACAGCGCATCGCCAAGATGCGGCAGCACCACTTCGGCGAAACGCGCGGCCAGCATCTTTTCGCTCAACACCGTTCCGCCGCCGGGCTCTCCCGCCATGGGTCTGCCGCCGTCCTCAGCGGGAGGCGACGATCTGTCCCTGCTCGTGCGGGAAAAGATCGCGACCGCAGGCGATGGCGCCTGCTTCGAGGGAGGAGAAGGCATTGGTGTCACCGGAGTCAAGGGTCTCGGAAGCAAGGGGCGCCTCGGAAGGGGACGGCGCATCGCTGGCTGCAACGGGATGCTCGCCATCATGGTCGTGGATCTCGACGGTTGCGATCGGCACGGATCAGGGCCGGCCGCGGGGCGGTACCGGCCGGAACAGGTACGCGCAACCGCAACGCTCCAAGGAACGACGGCGGCTGAGGCCTTCGCCCTCTTCAGCGCGTGCGTATTTGTCTTCGTGCCGCTTCATGACGGTCTCCTGCTGTTGCGCACAAGGGCGCATACCCTGGAGACCGGCGGACCGGGCCGTTTATTCCCGGCCGGTCGGCCTTTTCGTTCACGCTAATGTGATCGGAGGCGGATGGCCCTACAGCGCCAGCAGCGCAAGCCCGGCCAGCGCCGAGGCCGCCAGCGTCGGCAGCATGCCGAGTTTCAACCTGAACACGGCGACCATCGCCGCCGCAGAGAGCAGCGCGGCGCGCCAGTCGAGCGAGGACAGGACCGGCACCTCCACGCCCCAGCCGACGCTTGCGACCTTGCCGAACACGACATGCAGCGCGAACCACAGCGCAAGATTCATGATGACGCCGACGACCGCCGCGGTGATCGCGCCCAGCGCCGCCGCCAACGCCTTGTTCTGCCTGAGCTGCTCGATGTAGGGCGCGCCCAGAAATATCCAGAAGAAGCAGGGGACGAAGGTGGTCCAGAGCGTCAGCGCCGCACCGAGCGATCCGGCAAGTAGCGGGCTGGCCATGCCGGCATGGCGATAGGCAGCGGCGAAGCCGACGAATTGCAGCACCAGGATCAGCGGCCCGGGCGTCGTTTCGGCAAGTCCCAGCCCGTCGACCATTTGTCCAGGCGAAAGCCAGCCGAACGAGGTCACCGCTGCCTGCGCCACATAGGCGAGCACGGCATAGGCGCCGCCGAAGGTGACGACGGCCATCAGGCTGAAGAAACCGCCGATCTGCGCCCACACGCTGCCTGCCCCCCCCAGCAAGGCGATTAGCGCCACCGGCCCCAGCCAGACCGGCAGCCAGATGGCGACGGTGCGGATGGCGTGCCCTCGCTTCGGCATGGTGTGGCCGAGTTCGCCTCGCTCGAACATCAGGTCGACCACGCCCCGGGTGTCGGCGGTTTTGCCCTTGCCATGCGCCGAGCCCGAAAACAGCCCCGGCGCGAAGCGGTTGCCGGTCCAGCCGATGACCCCGGCTGCGAGTACGATCAGGGGGAACGGCACCTTGGCGACATAGATGGCGAGGAAGGCCGCCACGGCGATCGCCACCATGGCGCGGTTCTTCAACGCCCGCTTGCCGATACGGATCACCGCCTCGACGACGACGGCGAGCACCGCCGCCTTGACGCCGAAGAACAGCGCCGCGACCACCGGCGCGTCGTTGTAGAGCATGTAGAAGGTGCTCAGGCCAAGCATGACCAGCGCGCCGGGTAGCACGAACAGGATGCCCGCGACGAGCCCGCCTGCGGTGCGGTGCAGCAGCCAGCCGACATAGACGGCAAGCTGCTGCGCCTCGGGCCCAGGCAGAAGCATGCAATAGTTGAGCGCGTGCAGGAAACGCTCCTCGCCGATCCAGCGGCGTTCCTCGACCAGTTCCTTGTGCATCAACGCGATCTGCCCGGCAGGCCCGCCGAAGGACAGCAGACCGATCTTGGCCCAGAGCCGCGTCGCCTCGCGGAAGCTCGGCACGGCCGCGACATCGACCGTCGGCACGGTGCCGTCCTTGGTGAGGGATGTCATTGTGCCTTGCCCCCGACCGGCCAGTTATGCGTCTCGTCGGTGGCATCGCGGCACCAGCGGAAGAAGGCGTCATAGAGGAGCATGCCGGCGTCGAGCTGCTCGAGATCGTCGCGGAACATGCGCGACAGGCCGAGCGAGGCGGCGAGGAACCCGGCCGCCTGCGGCACGAGGTCGAGGCGCGCCGTGTCGGCGCCGCGCACGATCAGCGCCAGGCGGTCAAGCGCATCGACGCGCAGGCCGAATTCCTCGATCATCGTGTCGAAGCTGCAGCGATCGCCGCGGTGGCTCCAGAACACGCCTTCGATATCGAACGGAACCGCGCCGAAGCGGTCTGCGACCAGAGGCACCTCGGCCGGATCGACGAACAGGAAAACCGCCTTGGGATCGACGAAGCGGCGGACCAACCAGGGGCAGGCGATGCGGTCGACCTTCGGCCGCGACCGTGTGACCCATACCGTACGTCCCTTTTCGTCGCGCGGCGGGATCGCGCCGGCGTTGACCAGCGGCGCCTTGGCGCCGGCCCAGGCCTCGAAGCCGCCTTCAAGCGACTCCGCCGGAATGCCTTCATGACGCAGCCATGCGGCAACGCCTTGCGAGAGCTTCTGCCCTCTCTGACAGATCACGACGACTTTGCGCCTGGAAAATTCCGCAGCCCAGGTCGAGACGGTCCTGAAATCGCGCCGGCATGACGCCGGCAACAGGCGCGGGTCGGCTTCGTAATCCTCGTCGGTGCGCACATCGATCAGGCAAGGCGCGTCGGGCAGGCCGACGAGACGGGAAAGTTGCGGAACGGTGATTGCGGTTGTTGATGGCATGGCGTCCACCTCCTGAACAAGAGAGCCTGGACGCGATCGTTGGGCTGACGCCTCACGGGGTCATCGCGAGAAACCCCTTGCGAGAATGCTGGAACGGTCCCCCGCGATTGTCAAGAATTCAAATTGCCCGGGCGGGTACTCCGCCCCGCGCTTTACCGAGGCGGCCGTTGCCCTTACTGCGCCGTCCAGCCGCCATCCATCGGCAGGGTCGTGCCGGTCATCTGCTTGGCGGCGTCCGAGCACAGGAACAGCGTCAGCGCGGCAAGCTCCTCGACGGTGACGAATTCCTTGGTCGGCTGCGCGGCCAGAAGCACGTCGTGCTTGACTTGCTCCTCGGTCATGCCGCGCGCCTTCATCGTGTCGGGGATCTGCTTTTCGACCAGCGGCGTCCAGACATAGCCGGGCGCGATCGCGTTGACAGTGATGCCGTCTTGCGCCAACTCCAGCGCCACCGTCTTGGTCAGGCCGGCGATGCCGTGCTTGGCCGAGACATAGGCCGACTTGAACGGCGAGGCGACCAGCGCATGCGCCGAGGCCGTGTTGATGATGCGGCCCCATTTGCGGCTCTTCATGCCGGGCACCGCCGCCTTGATGGCGTAGAAGGCTGACAGAAGATTGATGCGGATGATGGCTTCCCATTTGTCGTCGGGAAATTCCTCGATCGGCGCGACGTGCTGGATGCCGGCATTGTTGACCAGGATATCGAGGCTGCCGAACGCCTCCTCGGCCTCGTGGACCATGGCGGTGACGGCGGCGCCGTCCATCATGTTGGC
Organism: Mesorhizobium sp. WSM4935; assembly: GCF_029625735.1. Taxonomy (NCBI): domain Bacteria; kingdom Pseudomonadati; phylum Pseudomonadota; class Alphaproteobacteria; order Hyphomicrobiales; family Phyllobacteriaceae; genus Mesorhizobium; species Mesorhizobium sp. WSM4935. The sequence goes on from NZ_JARTVR010000015.1 coordinate 64,861, forward strand.
GCCCGAATAGCGGCACTTGACGCCGAAATCCTTCTCGATGCCGGCCCGCTCCTGCTCGATCGCCGCGGCGTCGCCCAGGCCGTTGATGGTAACGTTGGCGCCCTCGGCGGCGAAGGCACGCGCGATTGCAAGGCCGATGCCGCTGGTCGAGCCGGTGACGAGCGCATTCTTCGAAGACAGGGAACCCATGGGAGATCTCGCGACAGGAGGACAGGAGGGAAGAGTATGAAGGCAGACGACCGGTAAGGCACATGATTTGTGCGCCGCAGCATCACAATGCCACACCCACATGTCGGCGCTGTTACAGCTTCGCGACGGCATTTGCCGGCTTTGGGGAAGCGCCGTCTCGGCATTGACACGGCACTGTCATGCTGCCGTGCAACATACTTGCCAGCGCATTCGCGCGGGGTCATTTCAAACCTCTTTGGGGCACCAGCCATGGAAATCGCCGATGTCGTGAAGCGCGCCTATGCGATGCCGCTCACCAACCCGTCCTTCCCGCCCGGCCCCTATCGGTTCTTCGACCGCGAATACATCATCATCACCTACCGCACGACGCGCGAAACCCTCGAGGCGGTCGTGCCGGCGCCGCTCGAGATCGACGAGCCGCTGGTCAAATACGAGTTCATCCGCATGCCGGACTCGACCGGATTCGGTGACTACACCGAGACCGGCCAGGTCATCCCGGTGCGCTACAAGGGCCAGCATGGCGGCTATGTGCATTCCATGTATCTCGACGACGACGCACCGATCGCCGGCGGGCGCGAGCTCTGGGGTTTCCCGAAAAAGCTCGCCAACCCCAAGATCGTGCATGAGGGCGAAGTGGTGGTCGGCACCCTCCATTACGGCAGCGTGCTCTGCGCCACCGGCACCATGGGCTACAAGCACCGCGAGGCCGACCACGACCAGGTTCTGGCCTCGCTCGCCGCGCCCAATTTCCTCATCAAGATCATCCCGCATGTCGACGGCAGCCCACGCATCTGCGAGCTGGTCCGCTATTACCTGACCGAAATCACGCTGAAGGAAGCCTGGACGGCGCCCGCCGCGCTCGACCTGCGCCCTCATGTGATGGCCGACGTCGCCAAGCTGCCCGTGCTCGACATCGTCTCGGCCGTTCACTTCACCGCCGACCTGACGCTCGGCCTCGGCGAAGTCGTGCACGATTATCTCGCCGACAATGGCCGATCGGCCGCCGGCGCGAAGGAGCTGGAGAAAGCCGGTGCTTGAGCGTACCCATAACAAGGCGGCCGCCGCCACTATCCAGGAGATCACCGCACAATATGATCGCATCGCCCTGGTCTTCCAGGGCGGCGGCGCGCTCGGCGCCTATCAGGCGGGAGTCTATCAGGCGCTTGCCGACGCCGGCTGCGAGCCGACCTGGCTGTCCGGCGTCTCGATCGGCGCCATCAACGCCTCGATCATCGCCGGCAACGAGCCGAGCCGCCGCCTGCAGCGGCTGGAGCAGTTCTGGCAGACGATCTCGGGCCGCAAGATCTGGGCCTATACGCCCGAAGGCGACATCTATCGCGACATCCGCAACCAGACCTCGTCATGGATGACGATGACCATGGGCCAGCCCGGCTTCTTCAAGCCGCGCAGCCCCAACCCCTGGTTCCAGCTCTCGGGAGCGGAAGGCGCCACCAGTTTCTACGACACCGCCGAGCTCAAGGACACGCTGGAAAGCCTGATCGACTTCGACGTGCTGAACGACGGCAAGAAGCGCTTGAGCGTCGGTGCGGTCAATGTCAGGACCGGCAATTTCGTCTATTTCGACACCGACAAGGTGCGCATCGGGCCGGAGCACATCATGGCGAGCGGCGCGCTGCCGCCGGCCTTTCCGTCGATCCGCATCGAGGGCGAATATTACTGGGACGGCGGCATCGTCTCCAACACGCCGCTGCAATATCTGCTCGACCAGGAGGAGGACCGCTCCTCGCTGGTGTTCCAGGTCGACCTGTTCAGCGCCCGCGGCGTGCTGCCGCGCGGCATGGCCGACGTCCTGTCGCGCCACAAGGACATCATGTATTCCAGCCGCACGCGCCAGAACACCGACAACTTCCAGCGCATCCACGCGCTCAAGATGAAGCTGCTCGACGCGCTGAAGCGTGTGCCGCCGGAGCAGCTCAAGGATGGCGAGAAGGAACTGATGGCCGACTATTCCGACGCCGGCGTGGTCAACATCGTCCATCTGATCTACCAGCACAAAGGCTATGAAGGCCACGCCAAGGACTACGAGTTTTCCGGCACCTCGATGCGCGAGCACTGGGAGATGGGCCTGGAAGACACAGAGCGCACGCTGCGCCACAAGAAATGGCTGATGCTGCCCGACAATGCCGAAGGCGTCACCATCCACGACCTGCACCGCGAAGACCCGACCTGATCAGTCCTGCGCGGCGGCCTTTCAGTGGGCATCGTATCTGTTGGTGGTGAGAATCCAGTCGTTCGATCGAGCGGATCGGCCCTACGAGATTGTCGAAACCCTCCTCGCGTCGTCATCCACGGGCGGAGCAGCCGCGAAGCGGCCTCGCGGAGACCCGAGGATCCATTCCGTGACCTGGCGCGAATGGTAAAGACGGCGCAGAACAGAGGTCGTTCTGCACCGCCGTGACGCTCATAGGTAACGGAATGGATTCTATGGTCTACGCCGCGTCGCTGGTCTACGCCGCGTCGCCTCGCTCCTTGCTCCGCCATAGAATGACGACGTGAGGGGCGCCTCGGCTATCCCCAGCGCTACGTCGACGCAACAAATACATCCCTCGCAACTCGTGTCCCGAACATGGGTTTTGCCCAAAAAAAGGCAGCGCCGGCGACCGGCGCTGCCTTTTTGGGAGGACGCTTGCGCCGCTCAGAAGACGTGGCGGAAGATCACGAACAGCACAAAGGCCAGCGCGATCGAGCAGGGCAGCGTGAGCACCCAGGCCAGCAGAAGGTTGCGCACGGTCGACCACTGCAGACCGGAGCCGTTGGCCGCCATCGTGCCGGCGACGCCGGACGACAGCACATGGGTGGTGGACACCGGCAGGCCGAGGCGGTCGGCCATGCCGATGGTGATCATCGCCACCAGCTCGGCGGCGGCGCCCTGGCCGTAGGTCAGGTGGCTTTTGCCGATCTTCTCGCCGACGGTGACGACGATGCGCTTCCAGCCGACCATGGTGCCGAGCCCGAGCGCCAGCGCCACGGCGATCTTCACCCACAGCGGGATGAACTTCGTCGCGTTGTCTACCGCCTTGTGATAGTCGGTGACCGCTTTGAGGTCGTCGGCCTGCATCGGCAGCAGCTGCTTCTTGTCGATCAGCTTCAGCGCTTCGCCGATCAGGTAGATGTCGTTGCGCGCGTTGCTGACCAGATCGGTCGGAACCTTGTCGACCGTGGCGTAGGGCTGCAGCCCGGCAGTGGTGTTGTGGATATAGGTCTGGAGAGCGAGCGTCGTCTGGTCGTTCCACGACTTGCTGCGCACGGCTTCCTGCACGGCTGCCTTGGCGGCATTGGCATCCGCGACCGTGACGCCGGGCTTAACGTATTTGCCAAGCGCCTGCTCGACAGACACCGATGCCGACTTGTAGGCGTCCAGATAGTTGATGTCGGGCGTGCGGTTGAGGGCGTAAGCCGTCGGCACCACGCCGATCAGGATCAGCATGATCAGGCCCATGCCCTTCTGGCCGTCATTGGAGCCGTGCGCGAAGCTGACGCCGGTGCAGGTGAAGATCAGCAGCGCGCGGATCCACCATGGCGGCGGCGTGTTGCCCTTCGGCGCCTCGTAGAGAGCCGGGTTGCGCACCAGGAGCTTCATTGCATAGAGCAGCGCCGCGGCGGCGAAGAAGCCGACGATCGGCGAAACCAGCAAGGTGGTGCCGACATTGGTCGCCTGACCCCAGTCGACGCCGCTGGTGGCGCTGCCGGCCGGAGCCATGAACTGGTTGGCAAGGCCGACGCCGATGATCGAGCCGACCATCGTGTGCGAGCTCGAGGCCGGCAGGCCGAGGAACCAGGTGCCCAGGTTCCACAGGATGGCGGCGACCAAAAGCGCGAACACCATGGCGAAACCGGACGACGACCCGACCTGGAGGATGAGCTCGACCGGCAGCAGTGACAGGATGCCGAACGCCACCGCGCCGCTCGAGGTCAACACGCCGAGGAAGTTGAAGACGCCCGACCACATGACGGCGAATTCGGCCGGCAGCGAACGCGTGTAGATGACGGTGGCGACAGCGTTGGCGGTGTCGTGGAAGCCGTTGACGAACTCGAAGCCCAGGGCAATCAGAAGCGCGATGCCGAGCAGGATCCACGGCACCGTCTTGGCGATGGCCAGATCCTGGCTGAGCGCATAGCCGACATAGATGATGCCGGCGAGCACCAGCACGCCGAAAGCCGGCAGGAACCATTTGGCCCCGCCCGATTGTTCCAGGGGATGATCCGGTTTCGGGATTCCCGCCTCACTGGAAACTACGTCCACCATTGTCCCACTCCTTTTGCATTGCAGCAAAGAACCGGGAAGGACGGTATGTCCCCAGGATGAAGCTGGTGTGACGCTCTTAACCGTTTGGTCACCACCAAACCGGTTGGTCACCACCAAACAGTTTGGCCACCTATCCCGCTATCTTCAGGAGTGAGGATACCAAGAGCTTGCGCTCGTCTTCGGAAAGCACGTCTGAATCGAACAGATTCATGCTGCGCATCCCCTCAATGGCCAGAAAGCAGACCAACAGCGAGCCGAGGTCCGCCGTCTCCCCCTTCAGCCGCTCGAACAGCTGGTGCTTGAAGGCTTTTATCGGTGTCAGGAAATCGGGATCCTCCGCGATGGCCGAGAACATCCAGGACGCCGAGGGTTTCGGCCGCTCGCAGTCGTCGGCCGACAGCTTGATATAGGCCGAGAGCACGCTTTCGTGGCCGGCCTCGGCGGCACGGGCCTCCAGCGCCTTCTGGAAATCGCTGAGATAGTTCTCGACCAGCCCCTGCATCAGCTTGGCCTTGGTCGGGAAATTGTAGAGCAGGCCGCCTTTCGACACTCCGGCGCGGCTGGCGACCGCGTCGAGCGACAGGCTTCCCGGGCCTGCCTCGCGTGCAACGTCGGCGGCGGCGGCAAGTATCTTTTCGCGTGAGTTTGCCCTGGGTACTCTCATCGCGCTTCCCCTACATTAGCCTAGGCGGAATTGACAAGACCGTCCAGCCGGTACAGTAAGGCGCGCCATTTGAAATCGGGACCTGTCGTCGATATGTGTCCCGGCATCGATCGATTTGCCTGTTGCCGGCTCGAGGGGACCATCCGTGAAGCGCTTTTTTATCATCGCCGGATTCTTGCTGCTGCTCGCCTTGGTGTGCGTCGGCATCGTTGGCTTCAATTTCATGCGCGACGCCGGCATCAAGCAATATTTCGCCACCATGAAGCCGCCGGCCGCGACGGTTTCGACAGTGACGGTCAAGCCGTCGGAATGGACCCCCGGCGTCGAGGCGATCGGCACCGTCAATGCCGTGCGCGGCGTCGACCTTACCGTCGAGACCAGCGGCATCGTCAAGGACATCCTCTTCCACGCCAACCAGAAGGTTGCCGCCAACGCGGTGCTCCTGCAACTGGATGACGCGGTGGAGAAAGCCGACCTGGTGGCGCAGAAGGCGCAGGCCGCCTCGGACCAGGCCGCGCTGACCCGCGCGGTCGAATTGCAGCGGCGCGGCGTCGGCACGGACGCGACGCTCGACGCCGCGCGCGCCGCTGCAGACGCCTCGGCCGCGCAGGTCAATAAGCTGCAGGCGGTGCTCGACCAGAAGCAGCTGTCCGCGCCCTTCGGCGGCACGGTCGGCATTCCGAAGATCGATATCGGCCAGTATCTGGCCCCCGGCAACTCGGTGGTGACGATCCAGGACCTGGACACGATGCGGGTCGACTTCACGGTTCCCGAGCAACAGCTGCCGCTGCTCAAGATCGGCCAGACCGTCAAGCTTGGCAGCAGCCTCGCCGACATGCCCTTTGCCGGCTCCATCCGCGGCATCGACCCCAAGATCGACCCGGCAAGCCGGCTGGTCTCGATCCGCGGCGAGGTCGCCAATCCGGAAGGCAAGCTGACGCCCGGCCAGTTCGTCCAGATCCGTGTCGAGCTGCCGCAGGAAAATAACGTCATCTCCGTGCCGCAGACCGCGGTGACGACGAGCCTCTACGGTGATTATGTCTTCGTGGTTCAGCCGGCGAAGCCCGCCGAGGGCGCGGCTCCGGCTCCGGCAAAACCGGATGAGCAGAAGGCCGGCGCCGACAAGGCGGCCGGCGATGCCGCCAAGCCGCAGGCCGACGCCTCCAAGCCTGCGGACAATGTGGCGAAACCGGCCGACGCCGCCGCCAAGCCGGCCGAGGCCGCGCAGCAGCCGGCGCTCACCATCTCGCAGGTCTTCGTGAAGCTCGGCCGCCGCAACAACGGCATGGTCGAGATCGTCCAGGGCCTCAAGGATGGCGACCAGGTCGTGACGGCGGGTCAGAACCGGCTCTTCAACGGCATGTCCGTTGCCGTCGACAACACCGTCGACCCCAGCAAATCGGCGAACAAGCAGGTTCAGCAATGAGCTTTTCCGATCTCTTCATTCGCCGGCCGGTGCTCTCGACGGTGCTGGCATGCATGATCCTGCTTCTGGGCTTCCAGGGCATCTTCGGCTTGTCGATCCGCCAGTATCCGAAGGTCGACGAGACGGCGATCACCATCACCACAGCCTATCCCGGCGCCAGCGCCGATCTGATCCAGGGCTTCATATCGGCGCCGATCGCGCGCGCCGTCGCCTCGACCGAAAACATCGACTACGTCACCTCGTCCAGCCGTCCGTCTTCGAGCACGGTCACGGTGCAGATGAAGCTCGGCTCCAATCCGGACGTCGCGCTCGCCGAGGTGTTGTCCAAGGTCCAGGGCGTGCGCGGCACCCTGCCGGAGGCCTCCAAGGACCCGGTTATCGTCAAGGGCACCGGGCAGCAGTTCGCGATGATGTACATCTCGATGCAGAATCCGAACATGACGAAGGAGCAGCTCACCGAATATATCGAGCGCGTCATCCGGCCTCGCATCTCGACCGTGGAAGGTGTCGCCGACGTCCAGATCTTCGGGGCCCAGGAATATTCCATGCGCATCTGGATCGACCCGGTCCGGCTCGCCGCGCGCGGCGCCACGGCGGTGGACGTGCTCACCGCCATCAACAATTCGAACTTTCTGTCGGCCCCCGGCAATACCCAGAACGAATATGTGGTGTCCTCGATCACCGTGCACTCGACCTTGCAGACGCCCGAGGCCTTCGCCGAGCTGCCGATCCGCTCGACGAACGGCGAGGTTGTGCGCCTGCGCGATGTCGCGCGTGTCGAGCTCGGCGCGGAGAACACCGACACCAGGGTGAGCTTCAACGGCAAGCCGGGAACCTTCCTGGCCATTTTCCCGACGCCGGCGGCGAACCCGCTGACGACGGCGGCTGCCCTCACCAAGCTCGTGCCGCAAATCCAGGAAACGCTGCCGAAAGGCATGACGATCGAGATCGTCTACGACGCCACCGGCCAGATCAGCGCCTCGATCGAGGAAGTGTTCAAGACCATCGGCGAGGCCGTCGCCATCGTCATCGTGGTGATCCTTCTATTCCTGGGCTCGTTCCGCTCGGTGATGATGCCGATCGTCACCATCCCGCTGTCGCTGATCGGCGTCTGCTTCATCCTGTTCGCAGTCGGTTACTCGATCAACCTTCTGTCGCTGCTGGCCATGGTGCTGGCGATCGGCCTTGTCGTCGACGACGCCATCGTGGTGGTGGAGAACATCCACCGCCACATGGAGGAGGATCACATGTCGCCGATGCAGGCGGCCTTCAACGGCATGCGCGAGATCGCGACCGCCATCGTGGCGATGACCATCACGCTGGCTGCCGTGTTCGCCCCGCTTGCCTTCACCGGCGGCCTGACCGGCGCGCTGTTCCGCGAATTCGCGGTGACGCTGGCCGGCTCCGTGGTGCTATCGGGCCTGATCGCCATGACGATCACGCCGATGATGTCCGCCCGCCTGCTGAAACCGGGCCAGCACGGCCGCTTCCAGCGCATCGTCGATGGGACCTTCAGCCGTGTCGAGCGTGTCTATGAGCGGGCGGTCACCGCCTCGCTCAGGAACCGGCCGGTGACGCTGATCATCGTCGTCGCGCTTGTCGCCCTCACCGGCTTCATGTTCACCAAGACCTCGACCGAGCTCGCGCCGGAAGAAGATCAGGGCTTCCTCCTGTCGTTGGTGACCGCGCCGCGCTATGCGACGTCGGATTACACCGAGACCTACGTCAACCAGATCCTCGGCCTTGTGAAGGACATTCCCGAGACCCGGGCGCAGTTCTCGGCCGTTGCCTTTGGCGGCGCCACCAACAGCGCCTTTGTCGGCTTCGCCTTCAAGGACTGGGCGGACCGCAAGCGCAATTCGAAGGAACTGCAGGCCGATATCACCGCACGGCTCGCCAAGGTCGCCGGCGTTCAGGCTTTCGTCTTTGCGCCGCCAACGCTGCCGGGTTCCGGCGGCGGCCTGCCGATTTCCATGGTCGTGCGCTCCACCGGCGACCCTTCTGAAGTCTTCGAGCAAGCGGAGAAGATCAAGAACAAGGCGCAGGCCTCGGGTCGCTTCATCGTCGTCCAGAACTCGATGGCGTACGATGCGCCCCAGGTGACCGTCACCATCGACCGCGAACGCGCGGCGGCGTTGAACCTGCCGATCGCCGATATCGGCAACACGTTGACGCTGCTGGTCGGCGGCGCCGAGGTGGCGCAGTTCGACCGTGACTCCAACAGCTACGACATCATCCCGCAGGTGCCGCAGGAATTTCGCGACAATCCCGAGAAGCTCGGCGAATATTTCGTTCGCAGCGTCGACGGCAAGATGGTGCCGCTGTCGGCGGTCGTGAAGATTTCGACCAATGCCTCGCCGGCGGCTATCGAGCAGTTCAACCAGTTGAATTCCTCGACGATCTCGGCCCTGCCTCTGCCCGGCGTGACCACCGGCGACGGCCTCAAGGTGCTGGAGGATCTCGCCAGGGAGACGCTGCCCGACACCTTTTTCATCGACTATTCGGGCCAGTCGCGGCAGGAGAAGGAACAGGGCAACACCATCCTGATCGCCTTCGCGGCGGCCGTGATCGTGATCTATCTGGTGCTGGCGGCCCAGTTCGAGAGCTTCCGCGATCCGCTGATCATCATGATGGCGGTGCCGCTGTCGATCTTCGGCGCGATCGTGCCGCTCAACATCGGCCTGGGCACGCTCAACATCTACACCCAAGTCGGCCTGATAACGCTGATCGGCCTCATCACCAAGCACGGCATTCTGCTGGTCGAGTTCGCCAACCAGCAGCGTGAGATCCACGGTATGCGCCGCCGCGATGCCATCATCGCCTCGGCCAAGGTGCGCCTGCGGCCGATCCTGATGACCACGGCGGCCATGGCGCTCGGCGTCGTGCCGCTGATCATCTCCAGCGGCGCCGGTGCGGCCGCGCGCTATTCGATGGGCCTGGTCATCTTCACCGGCATCCTGGTCGGCACCATGTTCACGCTCTTCGTCGTGCCGATGTTCTACACCTTCATCGCCAGCAAGGACCTGCCGCATCTCGCCGAAAAGCCCGATCCGAAGCTGATGCCGGCGCTGCCGAGCTGAGACGGCGACCAAAGCGAAAAACAAAAGAGGCCGGAAAAATTCCGGCCTCTTTTTTGGCGGCTGCCTCACGGCTTCGCGATCAACGGAAGGCGGCAACCGGCCTGCTACTTTATCCCAGTGCGTTACTTGACCCAGCTTGTTATTTGACGATGACGATGCTGGTGTTGGAGGGCCCGAAGACCTCGACCAGCTGATAGAAATCGGCAGCCGCATCGGGATGCAGCCGCACGCAGCCATGCGAGGCGGGACGGCCGAGACGGCTGATGGCGTAGGTGGCGTGAACGGCATAGCCGCCGCTGAAGAACACCGAATGGGGCATCGGCGCGTTGTCGTATTTCTTCGAATACCACATCTCATGCATGCGGGTCGGCTTGAACGAACCGGTCGGCGTGATGTGCCCCCTGGCGCCGGTCGACACCTTCCAAATGTAAGTCGGACGGCCATCGACCGTGACTTCCATGATCTGCTGCGACAGCGAGACCTTGGCGACGATCTGGTTGGCGTGGGCGGCGTTGCCGGTGCCGAACAGCAGCGCCGCGCCGGTGAGCGCGGCGGCGGTGATATGGATGAGCTTGGCGGAAATGGCGGTATGCATGACGATCCCTCTCTGTTTTTTGCCGGTCGCGCCGGCTTCAATTTCGATGGGCTCTTATCGAGATCGTCGGTTTCCGACCTATTTCGCTTGATGCTCGTTTCTGTTTCGAATTCGTTTCTGCAAGTTAACGGCAAAGGCCGGCTGAATGACACCGGAAGTCTTTTCGGGACGTGACGGTCAGGCGCCGTACAATGAGCTTCACCCGGAAACGAAAGTTCATTTTGCCTTTATATGAAAGACATAGAGCCGTTGTCGAAACCAATCTGCAACAAAGTGCGGCCACGGCGGCATGATCTGGATACAGGCCGGCGGCAGATTTGACGCAACGGGAACAGACATCTGCAAACGAAAATGGGCAGGAAATCGAAACTGGCTTCTCGGGATTAGCGTCTCGGCGGTGCTCGGCGGTGCCGGCTCAGTGGCCGGCAACCCGGCGACGACGCTGGCGGCGATGAGTACCGGCGAGATTTCGACCCTGCACATGGCTCTGTTCATCGCCACGGTCTGGATTGTTTCCAGCCTGCGCGTCCACCGGCTGAAGGCCCTCTGGCGGGTCGGCCGTCGGCTGACGAGGACGCGCGGCCCCTCCGGCTACTTGCTGCCGAGAGGACCGAAGGCCCGCGCCGCAGCGGGGGGCTCCGTCAGCGGCGCGGGCGCTTCGGGAGTTTCCTGAAGCGCGACGATATCGAGATTGGGGATAGGACATGAAGACGAATATTGCCGCCTCGGTGCTTTCCGCGCTCCTCTACGCGCAAGGCCTGCTCGGCTTCGCCGCGCTGGCGACGGTGCTGCTGAAGGAGCGCGCCCCGGCCGAGATAACCGTCAGCGCCAACGTTCCAACTGGACCCTCGGTCGTCGTGGTGCGCTGAACGCCGGGCACCGGCCCAAATGACCGCCGCCTTGGGGACTCCGATGCTCGACAACCTCGCCGACCTGAACTCACTCGTTGCGCGAGAGCGGGGGATCGAAACGATAGCCGGCGCCGCGGATGGTGGTGATGGTCTCGGTGTCGAGCTTGCGGCGCAGCCGCACGATGCGCGAATCGATCGACCGGTCGAAAGCGTCGGCATTCTCGGCCGGTGCCGCGGCAATGATGTCATCGCGCGTCAGCACCTTGCGCGGGCTGGCCAGGAACAGCTTGAGCAGCGCCACCTGCCCGGGAGAAAGCTGCTCCTCCGCGCCCGAGCGATGCATTACGATGGCCGACCGCAGATCGACGGTAGCGTTTTCCAGCACGATGAGTTCCCCGGGGGCTCTGCCGCGTCTCATCAGCAGGCCGCCGATGCGCGCGGCAAGCTCGCGCACGTTGAGCGGACTTTCGATGACATCGGCGGCACCGAGCTCGAGCGCCAGCACCTTGTCGACGAGATCGCGCGGCCGGCAGATCAGGATGAAATCAGGACCGCCCTCGCCACCGCCGCCCTCGCTGCTGTAACGCCTGAGCAGTTCGCGGCTCTCGGCCTGGGTCACTTCGTCGCCGACCACAACGACATCAATGCCGCCGGCCGAAAGCAGCGTCTCCGCTTCCCAGGGCTGGCGCGCCTGGCGCACGTCGTGCCCGCGCCGTTCGAGATGGTCAGCGAGATCGCCCGCCACCACCTCGGCGACGGACACAAGCGCAATGACGGATCGTGCGGCCATTTTTCTTCACCCCGCCACAGACAACTCGAGATGAGTGCTGGACATCATGTTTATACCCAATCTACTTTCTGCTGAAAGCGGGAGCGAGCGCGTCGTGAAGGCACGCATCATCGTCGTCGAAGACGAACTGGATCTGAGGGAAGCCGTGGCCGAGTATCTCGGCGCCAGCGGCTATGACGTCGTGACGGCCGAGAATGCCGTGGCGGCGCGCGCGCTCTTCGAAGCGCAGCCCTTCCACCTCGCCATCCTCGACATCGCGATGCCCGGCGAGGACGGACTGTCGCTCGGCCGCTGGCTGCGCTCCAAAACCCAGATCGGCATCATCTATGCTACGGCCGCCGGCACCGCGCTCGACCGCATCGTCGGGCTGGAGCTGGGCGCCGACGATTACATCGTCAAGCCATATGAACTGCGCGAGGTGCTGGCGCGGGTGCGCAGCGTGCTGCGCCGCGTGCCGCAGCCGGCCGAGCCGCAGGCGCAGAAGGCCGAAGCCGGCAATCGCCGCTTCATGAATTTCGGCGGCTTCCAGGCCGATTTCGACGGCAGGCTGGTCACTGCCGCCAATGGTGCGGTGATCGAGATGGCCAAGAGCGAGTTCGACGTGCTCGAGGTTTTCCTCACCCGCGCCAACCGGCTTCTGACGCGAGCGGCGATTTCGGAGGCGATCGGCTTCGTCGAGGATCCGGAATCCTCGCGCGCGGTCGACATCCGCATCATGCGGTTGCGAAAGAAGATCGAGGCCGACCCCGCCAATCCGAAATTCCTGCGCACGGTGCGCGGCGAAGGCTATATCTTCTCGCTGCCGAGCGGCGAGGCCAATTAGGGCAATTCGAGGAAAAGTGTGAGCGGTTAGGCTCGGCGTCTTCGCCATAGCCTTCCGTCCGGAATTGCGTCAAAACAGAGCGATGGAGCGCTTTCCGTGCAACGGAGGGACGCTCTGAACGACCGATGTCCGGGCCTGGAATGACCATGACAGCTGATGCAGCACGCACCGATATGCAAGGCTCGCGTCCGGGCGGCGCCGCGATGGCGGCCGTCCATGTCGTGCGCCGCCTGCGCGAGGCAGGCGACTGGCAGCGCGAGATGGACGACATATTGGGAACCATGTGCCGCAAGATGGATTGCCAGCGCGGCATTCTCTTCCGTCTGCGTGAGTTGCCGGGCGAAGGCTTCGCCCAGTCCGTCGCCGCCTATTGGATCGACCCGGACTTCGGCGGCGAGCTGGCCTCGCCCACCGTGATCATGCAGTCGATCATCAACTCGGATTCGCTTCTGGAGCGGCTGCAGGAGGACGAGCGGCAAGGCAAGATCTTCTCCGGCCACACGCGCGACCTCGAGGGTTTCCTGCGGGCCGACTTCGAGAAGCAGAACATCAAGTCGTTTCTGTCCGTCTCCGTTTTCGCGCATGGCCACCTTTGGGGCACGCTGGCCATCAACGACTGCGTCGCCGAGCGGGAATGGACGGATGAAGAGGAAGCGACCCTGCACATCATCGCCTTGGCCATCGGCGACGCCATCGAGCGCTCGCCGTCCGAGGCGCATGCCAGCGAAGTGATCCGCCGCACCATGCTACAGGCCTCGCTCGACGCCATCATCGTCATCGACGAGACGGGTTCGATCATCGAGTTCAATCCGGCGGCCGAGAAGATGTTCGGCTTCCAGCGCAGCGCCATCCTCGGCAAGGACCTGCTCGATACCATCGTTCCGGTATACTACCGCAAGGGCTATGCCTCGGGCGCCGAATACATGGCCGGCCGTGGCGCGCCGATGGTCGGCCAGCGGTTGGAGACCGTCACGCAGAACGCTGCAGGCGAGATTTTCCCGATCGAGCTGACGGCGACCGAGATGCGTGTTGCCGACCGTCGCCTGATCTTCGGCTCGATCCGCGACCTGCGCGAGAAGCTGCAGGCCGAGGAGGAGATCAACCGCCAGCGCGAGAAGCTGCACCAGAACGAGAAGATGGCGGCGATGGGCTCGCTGCTTGCCGGCGTCTCGCATGAGCTCAACAACCCGCTCGCGGTGGTGGTGGCGCAGTCGACGCTGCTGCATGAATTCGCCGGCGACCCGCAGACCAAGGTGCGCGCCGAGAAGGTGCGCGCGGCCGCCGAACGATGCGGCCGCATCGTCAAGAGCTTCCTGTCGATGGTGCGGCTGCACCCGACCGAGCAGGCCGAGACGGATCTCAACCAGGTGATGCGCTCGGCGCTCGAAGTCACCGCCTATGGCGCGCGCTCGAGCGGCATCATCATCGACACCGACTTTGCCGACGGGCCGCTGCTTGCCATGGCCGACGCCGACCACATCACGCAGGTGGTGGCCAATTTCCTCATCAACAGCCAGCATGCGCTGGCCGGCGTCACGGGCGAGCGGCACATCAAGGTGCGGACCTTCCGCAACGAGCGCGGCGATCCGGGCTTCTCCGTCGAGGACAACGGCCCGGGCATTCCCGAAGCGATCCGCGCGCGTATCTTCGAGTCCTATTTCACCACCAAGCCGGTCGGCGTCGGCACCGGCATCGGCCTGTCGATCTCGAAATCGATCGTCGAGCGCCACAACGGCAGCATCCGGTTCGAGGAAGTGCAGCCGAATGGCGCGCGCTTCGTCGTGCAATTGCCGGCGATCGCGGGCGGCAGCGCCGCGCCCGGCGAAGGTCCGGTGCGGTCGAGCGGGCTGCGTCATGCGCTGGTGATCGACGACGAGCCGGACGTCGCGGGCTCGCTCTCTGACATATTGGAGCTGATGGGGGTGAAGTCGCGGGTCGTTGCAAGCTGGACCTCTGCCGGCGAGGCACTGAGCGGGCACATGCCGCCCGACATCGTCTTTTCAGATCTGCGGATGCCAGGTACCAGCGGTATTTCGATCTACCGCGAATTGCTGGCCGAACGCCCGGACCTGGCGCAGCGCTTCGTGCTGGTCACCGGCGACTTGATCGGCGCCAAGGCAGAGATCGAGGCGCTCCCGCCGCATCAGCGGCCGCACATCCTGGAAAAGCCCTTCTCGACCCTCGACGTGCGCGGCATCCTGTCGACCGTCGCCGACGAGGCCGCGGCCGACAACGGCGCCCACCTTTGAGCGGGGTTCGGAAGCGGATGCGTGATCCGGCCTGAACTTGCGCCGCCGCAGGATCTGCCGAGATTCAGGTCAAGCCGAGTCGAAAATGATGGATTCCGAGAACCGGAGCGGAGCGTACTTGACCTATGTGAGCACCGGAAGCGCAGGAAGCCGCATTTGCAGACCGGCCTCACCTGAATATGGACAGACCCCAAAAAAGAGGCTCCCGACCGACTTCAGCGGCGGGAGCCTGACTGGAGCGCAGGAGGGTGCGCTCAGGGGAGCTCTTAAAAAACGTTCGGCGTGTTGGTGAGCGGCGCGGCGTTGGCGATCATGCGCACCGGGCGCTCCCGGTACCGGCCGGACTGCTCGGCGATGGCGCGCAGGCAATCGAGGCTCTCGGCGCCCCAGTTCTGGCCCTTGCAGGCAAAGTCGACCGCGGATTCCGGCAGGCGGGCGGTCTTGAGCGTAGTCTGCGCGCCCTGGATGACATTGGCTGGCGGATTGATCGAAGCGAATGCCGGGCCTGAGGCAGGTGCCGCCAGCATGCCGACGAAGGCGCAGGCGCCGATCGCCATGAACATCGCCATCGGATGGTCGCTGGCGCGCTGGCGCAGCGCCAGCTTCGGCCGGCGGTCGTTGCGCTCCGGGCCGTGTGCGCGGCGACTGGCTTCGGCGGTCTGGACTTTCGCAAACATCGCTTGTCCCTTCGGTATCTTTCTTATTCCCATTAAACGAACCTAACCGCGCCACGTAACGGCCCGATGGTCGACGGCAATTTCCCCTGTAACAGGATTGAAACAGGGTTGGATCGCTACCTTCCGCCCTGCTTGCCGCCAGCGGGCGTCCACCGCGACTGGTTTGCGGGAAATACCCCTCGCGGATGCAGGAGACTGTAAGCGACCTCACACACGGGCCGGTTTGGCATGCGGTCGCGAGGACGGCGTCTCGCAACCTGCGATCTGGAGTCCGAACCGCTGTTTCAACTGCCTCGGCTAGTATCAACGCTATTTCCAGGCAACGGCCTCCCGGCGCCAGGACGACACCACGACACTCGCGCCCGCAAGGAACTTGTTCGGCTGCAACACTGGGGCGGTTTGCCCACAACAGCTGTGCGTCGACCCCCGGGCGGGTGTCAGCCGCCAACGCACGCCGGTTTGGGCGACATATTCAGGATACGCTCCAGTGGTGACAATCCAGCCCTGGTCATTGACTGACGGTTGGGAAGCCTGAAACGCACACGCATGACAAAGCAGAAGATTCTTTTCGATACTGACCCTGGCGTGGATGACGCCCTCGCACTTCTTTATCTGCACCGCCATCCGAACATCGATCTGCTCGGCATTACAACCGTCTTCGGCAACGCGCCCATCTCGGTCACAACGCGCAATGCCAGGTTCCTCGCCGAGGCATGGGGAATCAAGGCTCCCGTTCATGCTGGCGCGGCCGTTCCGCTAAACTGGTCTGGGGCGCCCCATCCCTATCCTGTCCATGTTCATGGCGCAAATGGGCTGGGGGACTATCCCATAGCCCAAGAACCGCGGGAGGAAATGGATACCGCCGCTCGATTTATCGTGGATAGCATTCGGCAGAACCCGGGTCAGGTGCGGCTGCTGGCGGTCGGTGGCCTGACCAACTTGGCGCGGGCACTGGAGGCCGATCCGGCGATAGCAGACCTGGTGCAAGATGTCGTCGTCATGGGTGGAGCGTTCGAGATCCCCGGCAATGTGTCGCCAGTCGCGGAGGCTAATATCTATGCCGATCCGCACGCAGCCGATCGAGTGTTTGCAGCCTCCTGGAAAGTGACCGCGGTTCCGCTCAATCTCACAGGTCGGACTGTGATCACGCGTGAGGCTCTCGCGACGATATCGGCAGATGCCAATCCCGAAATGCAGATGGTTGCCGCACTGTCCCAAGGATATATCGACTTCTACCTGCAATGGGGCGAAGCGGGGATGCTGGTGCACGACTGCAGTGCCGCTGTGTTTTTGACCGACCCCGATTTATTCACCACCCGGCCTGGTTCGGTCGTGGTGATCAAGGAGGGGCCCGCAGCGGGTTTGACCCTGCAGAGGTTGGGCGCTGCCCGCTATTCTCCGAGCGAATGGGATCGGCGTCGGATGCAGCTGGTGTGCGTTGGCGGCGATGCTGCAGGAATCTTGGCCAGAATCTACGATGTCTGTGCAACGCCAAGAAACTAAAAAGGCTCGCTCCGAAGAGCGAGCCGAAGTTGCAGAAGCCGAACCGTAAGGTGGCTTCTACCCGCAGCTAAAAGATAGCATGCAGGTCCGCCGTGTTGAATAACATTTGTTAAACTCACTTTCTGATTGCCACTGACAGGAAAGCTGCCAGCGTCCGCGCGCCTCTACTTACTCGATAACAGACGACGAAGGCACAATGCGCTTTAGGGCGACCAGAAAGATACGTTTGTTAGCTGCGCACCTGTCGGGCTTCAGCCTCCGCCGCATCGGTCTGAAGTTCCCCGGGATGGCCGCGAACCTGTCGAACGTCGTGGCAGACATGCCGAGTGCGCCGGCTGCGGGTTAAGGCGCGGATTTTCCGGGATTTTTCTGGCTTGGCGCCGCCTCAAAGCTGCCGCCAAGGAAGTTCCATATTCCGACAAGCCATTGCATTTAAATGAAAAATATGCATATATTGAATGAGTATTCAACAAAGAAGAGCACTTTCATGAACCCGCACCTCCGTGACGTGGCGATTCCCAACGGTTGGGACCGGCGGGGTTTGCCGGGGTGGAGCTACCATTCCAATGCCCTTCTCGAGCTTGAGAAGGAATATGTCTTCCGCAATCACTGGCAGATTGCCGGCCATGTCTCCGACGTGCCGAATCCGGGCGATTATCTGACCATGGATGTCATCGGCGAGCGCGCGCTGATCCTGCGCGGCAAGGACGGCATCGTGCGCGCCTTCAACAATATGTGCCGCCACCGCGGCAGCCGGGTCGTCGCCGATAGCCAGGGCACCTGCAAGAACGCGCTGGTGTGCCCGTTCCATGGCTGGGTCTACAATCTCGACGGCACGCTGAGGGGTGCTGCCCGTCCGCGCTCCTTCCCCGAGCTCGACAAGACCGAGTTCGGCCTGATGCCGCTCGACCTCGAAATCTGGATGGGCTTCATCTTCATCCGCTTCCGCAAGGGCGGCCCGCAGCCTTCGGTGGCCGAGCTGCTCAAGCCGATCGAAGCCGAGATCGCGCATTACAACATCGCCGACATGGTGCCATCCTGGGGCATCTGGACGCAGAAATCGCCGGTCAACTGGAAGTCGGTGCGCGACGTCGACAATGAAGGCTATCACGTCGCCATGGCACATCCGGCGCTGCAGGACCTCTATGGCGCGACCTATGTCGACGAGCCTTTCGTCAACGGGGTGTCACGGTCCTTCGCCACTTATAACCCGCATGCAGGGCGGCGCTGGAGCGTGCGCGAGTATATCAAGCTCGCGCCCGAGGCCACGCATCTGCCGGAGCATCTGCGCAAGGCCTGGATCTATTACGGCATTTTCCCCAACAACGCGCTGTCGATCATGCCGGAATCCGTCCAGTTCTATCAGGAGTTCCCGCTGTCGACCGGGGAGACTCTGCTGCGCGGCGCAATCTATCGCTACAAGGACGAGACAAGGGAGCAGGCCGCGGCGCGCTATCTCGCCTACCGCATCGATCGCGACACGATGAACGAGGACGTCCAGCTCTCGGTGTGGTCGAACGAATCCATGCTTTCGGAAGCCTTCGAGGGCTTTTACCTCTCCGACCTCGAATATGGCGTGCGCACCCACCATGATCACTTGCGCAAGCAGGTCCCGGTGCTCAATCTTGAAACGGCGCCCGAGGAAAAGGACATGTGGGGATTGAACGACGCGCTGCGGTCGAGGGGGTAACTCTTCCTTCTCCCCGTTCCACGTTCCACGGGGAGAAGGAAAGAGCTAATTACCCTCGCCACAGCCCTTCCTTCCTCAGATCATCCATGGTCCGCGAGATACCCTCGCGCAGGATCGCCACCATGTCGTCGACCTGCTCGCGGCTGATGATCAGCGGCGGCGACATCACGCACATATTGATCAGCGGCCGCACCAGAAGGCCGAGTTGGTGGCAATGCGCGTCGATGCGTTTTCCGACATCCTTGTCGAGCTGCAGCGGATCTTTGCTCTCGCGATCGGCCACGCATTCGACGCAAGCCATCAGGCCGACGCCGCGCACTTCGCCGACCAGCGGCAGCTCTTCCAGCGTCTTCAGTTTTGCCTGGAAATAGGGTGCGATCTCGCGCGTGTGGGCAAGCACGCCCTCTTCCAGCAGGTCGAGATTCTTCAGCGCCACCGCGCAGCCGATCGGATGGCTGGTGTAGGTAAGGCCGTGACCGAACAGCGCGTCGGGATGATTGGAGCGGCGCAGCTCTTCGAGCAGCCGCTCGGAGATGATGACGCCGCCGAGCGGGAAATAGCCCGACGTGACGCCCTTGGCGAAGGTGATCATGTCCGGATCGATGCCGAACACGTCGCCGGAGGCGAAGACATGGCCGAGCCGCCCAAAGCCGGTCACCACCTCGTCCGAGACATAGAGGATGTCGTTCTCGCGGCAGATCTCGCGGATGCGCTTCAGGTACCCGTCCGGCGGCACGACGACGCCTCCTGAAGCCTGCACCGGCTCGCCGACAAAGGCGCCGATGCGCTCCGCGCCGATACGCGCGACGGTGCCGCGGAACTGGTCGACGAGGAAATCGGTGAAGGCGGCGATGCTCATCTCCTTCGGCCGCCGGAACGGATCGGGCGAGGACAGCTTCACCACCAGATCGTCGGCGCCGTCCATCCAGTCGCGGTCGCGCGGGCGGCCGTTGAGCGAGGCCGAGAGATAGGTCGAGCCATGATAGGCGCCGCCGCGGCTCAGGATCAGCTTCTTCTCCGGCCGACCGCGGACGTTGTTGTAGAACTGCATGAAGCGCAGCGCCGTCTCCACCGCCGACGAGCCGCCGGTGGTGAAGAAGGTGTAATTGAGGTCGCCGGGTGCGGCATCGGCGATGCGCCGGGCAAGCTCGGCCGAAGGCGCATTCATCGTATACCAGGGCGTGTTGTAGGAGAGCGCCATTGCCTGGTCGTACATGACCTTGGCCAGTTCCTCGCGGCGATGGCCGACATTGATGCACCACATGCCGGCCGGCCCGTCGATCAGCCGCTTGCCGGAGCCGTCGGTGATGTAGATGCCGTCGCCCTCGCCGATCAGCGCGCGGGCCTCGTTGCCGACCGAGCCGGCATAGGGCCAGGGCTGTACGAGATGACGCTTGGCGAGCTCGACCGCGTCGTCATCGTCGGCGTCGATGAGTTCGCTTGCCTTGATCTTGCTTTGAGCCGCCATTTTCGCCTCGCATTGCCAGATTGTCGAATTCTTGTCGGGTATCAAACGACGCGGAAAACCATGGAAATTCGGCCTTTCCTCACTTCATTTTGAATATCCGTTCAATCAATATCGCAGAAATAGCGCTTGATTTCAATCGGCGGATACGCTCATGATGAAAGAAAGCCGGCAAGCCAGGAGCGATCGCGCTCCAGACATAATTCGGGAACAGGCGGCCGGCGCCACGAATGGGAAGACCGCATGGCGGGACAGTCCGAGCCAGCTACCGAAATCACGCCCGGAGCGCTGCAATGACGGTTGCCGCGGAAGGGTCGCCCCCGTTGCGCATGGCGCGATCGAGACGAAGTTCCCTTCTGCAATCGGAAGCCGTCCAGGGCTTTGCCCTGATCAGTCCCACCTTCGTCTATGCCCTTATTCTGCTTGTCCTGCCGATCCTGGTCGTCATCGCCCATTCCTTCTGGACGCAGGACTATCTCACCATCGACCACACCTTCACGCTGGAGAACTACCGGATCGCGCTGACTGAGCCGATCTATCGCGACCTGCTCTGGCGCTCGCTCTATATCTCGCTGACGGTCAGCCTGCTCACCGTGGCGCTTGCCTACCCGATCGCCTATTTCATTTCCTTCCATGGCGGCCGGCATAAGAGCCTGTGGCTGTTCCTCATCACCATCCCGTTCTGGACGAGCTACCTGCTGCGCGTGATGTCGTGGAAGGTGATCCTCGGCTACAACGGCGTGCTCAATTCCGGCCTAATGGGCCTCGGCATCATCGACGAGCCCTCGACGGCGCTCCTCTACAATTCCAGCGCCGTCATCATCACGCTCACCCATGCCTGGGCGACTTTCGCCATCCTGCCGATCTTCGTTTCGCTGGAGAAGGTCGACCGCACCCTGGTCGAAGCCGCGACCGACCTCGGCGACGGGCCGCTGCGCTCCTTTCTGCGCGTGACGTTGCCGCTCTCGGCGCCCGGCATCATCTCGGCGGCGCTCATCGTCATGATCCCCACCGTCGGCGACTATGTCACGCCGAAGCTGGTGGGCGGCAAGGACGGCGTCATGATCGCCAATGCCATCCAGGCGCAGTTCGGCAAGGCGTCGAACTGGCCGCTGGGTGCCGCGCTCTCCGTCACCACCATGATCATCGTCTCGCTGATGGCCGGCGCCACCGTGCTGGTTATTCGCGCCCTGCAGAGGCTGGCGCGATGACGGCGATAAGACGCTTGCTGCCCGGCTGGCTGTCGAGCTACGCCGTCCTCTATCTGCTGTTCCTATATCTGCCGGTGATCTTCCTGCCGATCTTCTCGATCAACACGGCGGCGACGCCCAAATTTCCGCTCTCTGGCGTCACGCTGCACTGGTACGAGGACCTGCCGCACACGCCGGCGCTGATCGACGCCACCTGGAACAGCCTGATGGTCGGGGTCTCCGCCTCGATCCTGTCGACGGTGCTGGGCATCCTCGCCGCCCGCTCGATCACCCGCTACCGCTATCCGGGCCGCCGAGCCATCAACGGCCTGATCATGGCGCCGCTGGTGTTGCCCGAAGTGATCGTCGCCATCTCCATGCTTTTGGTCATGCTGCAGCTGGGCCTCAGCCTGTCGCTCTTCACCGTCGTGCTCGGCCATGTGCTGGTCTGCATCCCCTATTCGATGACCGTGCTGACCTCCGGCTTCGAAGGCTTCGACCGCAGTCTCGAGGAAGCCTCCGCCGACCTGGGCGAATCTGCCTTCGGCACTTTCCGGCGGGTGACGCTGCCGATGGTTGCGCCGGCGATCATCTCCAGCCTGCTCGTCTGCTTCACCATTTCGCTGGACGAATTCATCATCGCCTTTTTCCTCACCGGAACCGAGGCGACGCTGCCGATCTACATCTGGGGCCAGTTGCGCTTCGCGGCCAAACTCCCCGGCGTGCTGGCGCTCGGCACCTTGCTGCTCCTCGCGTCCTTCGTGCTGATGACGATGGCCGAAATCCTGCGCCGCCGCGCGGCGAGACGCACCCAGAACGAGGGAGGCCTCCATGCTTGAGCGGGTCCAATCCCAATCGGATCGAACCATCATCGAGATCCGCGACGTCACCCGCAGCTACGGATCGTTCAAGGCGCTGGACAACGCCTCGCTGGCGATCCGTGAGGGCGAATTCTTCTCGCTGCTCGGGCCTTCCGGCTGCGGCAAGACTACGCTGTTGCGCATGATCGCCGGCTTCGACGCGCCGACCAGCGGCTCCATCGCCGTCGACGGCCAGCCGATGGACGGCATCCCCGCCAACCGTCGGCCGACCAACATGGTCTTCCAGAGCTATGCGATCTTTCCGCATCTCAATGTGGAGCAGAATGTCGCCTATGGGCTGAAGCGGCTGAAGCTCGACGCCGGCGAGGAGAGGCGCCGCGTCGAGGAAGCGCTGGTGCAGGTCTCACTCACCGGCCTCGGCAAGCGCCGCGCCACGGAGCTTTCCGGCGGCCAGCGCCAACGCGTGGCTCTAGCCCGGGCGCTGGTTATGCGGCCCAAGGTGCTGCTGCTCGACGAGCCGCTCTCGGCGCTCGACAAAAAGCTGCGCGAGCAGATGCAGGTCGAGTTGCGCCGCCTGCAGCAGGCCGTCGGCATCACCTTCGTGCTGGTCACGCACGACCAGTACGAGGCTCTGGCGATGTCGGACCGCATTGCGGTGATGTTCGGCGGCCGCATCGCGCAGGTCGCCTCGCCGAAGGAAATCTACCAGCGCCCGGTCAACCGCCAAGTCGCCGATTTCCTCGGCGGCATGAATTTCGTCAAGGCCGAAATCGTCGAGGAGAATGGCACTTCGCTGGTGCTCGACACGCTTGGCTTCGGCCGCGTCAGGACCGACAAGCCGAAGGCTTTCGTGCGCAATGGCGGCGCGGCGACGCTTGGCATCCGGCCCGAGCGCCTGCGCGTTTTGTGGGACAATGCGACGGCCAAATTCGAGGTCGCCGGCAAGGTCGTCGAGCGCCACTATTTCGGCGAGATCACGCATCTGATCGTCGAGATACCAGGGCTCGAAAAGCCGCTCTCCGTGACCGAGACCAACGATTTCGGCGCCGACGACATTCCGGTCGGCGCGCCGATCCGCCTCGCCTACGACCCCGAGGCGCTGGTGGCGATGGCCGACTGAATCTTTGCGGCAGCGATGCGGCCGGCGACGATCGCGCCCTCGACATAACCCGGGAAAGACGGCGACATTTCCGAAGCGGCGAAATAGACCGGCGGCGCGCCGGCGAGGATCACGCGCTCGGCATCGCGCGCCGTCACATCGACAATGAGGTCGCTATAGGCGCCGCCGCTCCAGCGGTCATGCGTCCAGTCGCGCGCGCTGAAATCGACGATGTCGGCGGCCTGCGGGCCGAGTGCCTGGACGAGCCTCGCGGTGATTTCCGCCTGCAATGCCGCCTCGCCGAGCGGATGCCAGCGCAATGCGAGCGGCCCGCCGACAA
Source organism: Mesorhizobium sp. WSM4935 (assembly GCF_029625735.1). Lineage (NCBI taxonomy): Bacteria > Pseudomonadati > Pseudomonadota > Alphaproteobacteria > Hyphomicrobiales > Phyllobacteriaceae > Mesorhizobium > Mesorhizobium sp. WSM4935. The sequence continues at coordinate 88,580 of NZ_JARTVR010000015.1, forward strand.
AGACCACAAGCGCGGCATGGTCGATATCCTTGCTGGCGTCGCAGGCAAACAGCCCCGCCTGATCGCGCCACATCACCATGCCGCACAGGCCTCGTTCGCGCCAGAACGGCGTTGCGTAGCGCACCAGGATCTTGATCACCGCGCCGCTTTTCCAGACGCCGAGCGCGCTTCCGAGTTCCGCCGGCAAAGCCGGCGCGAAACTGAGCTTCGCGGCCGTCGCCGGCGGCAGTGCGATCAGGACCTCGCGCGCTTCGATCGTGGTCGCGCCGGTGCTGACGCGAACGCCTTGCGGGGCGCGCTCGACACGCGTCACCGCTTCGTTCAGGCGCAGCCGGTCGCCGAGCTCGGCGGCAAGATCGTCGGCCAGCGATTGCATGGTATCGCCCAGAAAATACTGCAGCTCGAACACCTCGTTGGTGATGCGGCGATCATTGTCGATCAGGTACCAGAGCGGCACCTTGTCCGCCGCCAGGCACCACAGACCCTCGACCAGCGAGCGGAAAGCGGCCTTGGCATCGGGCTCATCGTGCTGGCGTTCCAGCCAGTCGGCGACGGTCAACCCGGCAATCGCCGGGTCGTCCGGATTAATCCGGTTCATGCGCTCGCGGATCGCCAGCGAGACATGATAGGTCCGCTCCGCCCGCGCCGGCGTCATTGACGGATAGGTGATGAATTCGCCCTCGACATAGGTCTCGACAAAGCTCTTGCCGTAGGCCTTGGCCAGCGCCATCACTTCGGGCATGTCCACACATAGAAACTGGCCGCCGCTGTCGATACGCTCGCCGAGCCCATTGCGGACAGCCTCCACCCTGCCGCCGACGCGATCGCGTGCCTCAAGGACAAGGAAATCGACGCCGGCGCGCTGAAGGTCGAGCGCGGCGCATAACCCGGTAAAGCCGGCGCCGACGATGACGACGTCGGTTCTTTCAACGCTGCTCTTCAATAGCCGGCCTTGATCTTCTCGAACTCGGCGATCATCTTCAACTTCAGCTCCGAAGGCAGCGGCTGCTGGAACAGCGTCTTGTCGACCCACTTTTCCACACTGTCGTAGCCCTTTTCCTTCAGGATCGCCGGGTCGACGCCGGCCATGCCCTTGGCATTGGCCTGGCCGTAGCCCCAGTCCTTGACCAGCGTCTTGGCGACCTCGGGATCGTTGACGGCGTTGAGATAGTCATAGGCCTTGTCGATGTTGCCCGGCGCGTCCTTGAACAGCACGTAACCGCAGACCCAGGTCGACATGCCCTCGTCGGTGTCCTTCTTGGATTTGATCGGCACACCGGCCTTGACGGACTGCACCGTCGCGTCGTTCCAGGCCCAGGCGAGGTCGACTTCGCCGCCGCTGAGCAGTTGCACGATATCGGTGGTGTCGGTCCAGTAGGAACGCACATTCTTGTGCACCTGGCGCAGGAAATCGGATGCCTGCTTGAACTGGTCGTCCGTCATCTTGGTCCAATCCTTGAGCCCGATGGCGAGGCTGGCCAGAGCATAGGCGTCGTCGACATTGTCGCCGATCGAAACCCTGCCCTTATATTTCGGATCGGCGAATGCTTTCAGCGACTGGACGTCCTTTTCGGCGATCTTATCGGAATTGTAGGTGAGCTGGGTATCGCCCCAGTCCCAGGGCATGAACCAGGCCTTGCCATCGGACGTCGTGGCGAGATCCTTCATCGCCATGATGCCGGGATTGAGGTCCTTCCAGCCGGTGATCTTCGAGGTGTCGAGCGGCTGCAGCAGCCCCGCCTCACGCCACTTCACGACGCTCTGCGAGCAGGGATGGCCGAGATCGGATTTGAAGCCGGAGCGGATCTTTTCGAACGCCTCGTCCTCGTCGCCGAAGAAGGCGAAGGTCGGCGAATCGCCGTTCTTCTCGACATATTTGCCATGGAAGCTCGGATCCTCGTAGCCGGACCAGTCGAACACGATCAGGTCCTTGTCGGCGGCGACGGCGAACGCGGCCGCCGAAGCCACGATCGCGCTCCCAAGCGCCAAGGTCAGTGTCAGGCGTCGGCTGAATTTCCTCATGCTGTTCCATCCTCTTTTGTTTTTGCCGGTCTTGTTGGCCGGCTGTTGCTAATCCCGGCTTTTGCTAGCCCCAGTTCTCGCTAACCATAGTGTTTGGGGAAGGCGGCGGCCAAAAACGCATTCGCGGCCTGCAATGCGGTCTCTCGCGTGGTGTCCTCGGTTCCCATCATCAGCCGCAGCCACAGGCCCTCGAGCATGGCGCTGAGCGCCAGGGCGATGGCCTGAGGGTCGTAGGTGTAGCCGCCGCTCTCTTTGAGCGTCGTGCAAAGATCGATGAAGACCTGCTGGTAATAGGCGTCGCGCGAGCTGCTCAGCGCCTGGTAGGTCGGCCGCGACTTGGCCTCGCCCCAGAAGGCGAGCCAAGCGGCGAGCTTGCGCTTGTTGCAGATCGAGCGGTCGAAATCGGCCCACACCAGCTGCTGCAGCTGTCGCGCCGGATCGTCGCCCGCCTTCTGCAGGGCGGTGCGCCAATGCGCCGAGTACTCGTCATACATATGCTGCAGCGTGGCGATGAGCAGCTTTTCCTTGCTCTCGAAATGGAAGTTGACGATGCCGCGCGACAGGCCCGCGCCGTCGGCCACGTCAGCCATCGTCGTTTCGGCATAGCCGCGCTTGGCAAGTGAATCGATCGTCGCCTCGATCAGCTGCAGCTGCCTGACCTCTTTCGAAGCCTTGCGGCCGCGCTTGTCGGCATCGCCCTTTCGCGCCGTTTCGGGGAGAGCATCGCTCGCCTCTGCAGTCTTCATGGGTGTGACGGTCTCCAGCATCGCCGGCTATCCGACCGGCTTCCAACCGCGCAGATGAGTGGGGCGGTGCTCGCCACTGTCAAGCACCTTCTGCATCGCCTCCCAGGTCTTGATGTTCTTGTCGACATAGGCCGCACCGACCGCTGCCACGGCCTGCGCGTAGAGCGGCCCCTTGAGCCGCGAAAGCTCTTGGCGCGCGACCTCCCGATACCATGGGTTGCGGTCGCGCACCGTAATATCGTTAAAGCCGGCGCGCCGCATCGCCTCGGCATAGCGCGCCGGTGAGGCCATGGCGAAGGAGAGCCCTTCGGCCGCGATATAGGCCTTCATCTGAGGCGACGGCTCGCCGTCATGCCCGATCATCCAGTTCGACGCGGCAAACACCCCGCCCGGCTTCAGTACACGAAAGATCTCGGCGAACAGCGCGTCCTTGTCCGGCACATGCAGCAGCGCGTCCTTGGAGAAGACGACGTCGAAGGAAGCGTCCGCGAAAGGCAATGGCCCCGGCGGCGCCTGGACGAAGCAGACGCGGTCATCGAGGCCGTGCCTGATCGCCCCTCGCCTCGCCGCCTCGATCACCGGCTTTTCGACGTCGAAGCCGGTGGCTCGAGCCGCGCCATGCGCTGCCGCCAGATGCAGCGTGACGCCGCCGGCGCCACAGCCGACATCGAGGATCGTCTTGCCCCTGAGCGAGAGGCCTTCGACCACGCGGTCGACCTCGTCCGGACCGCCCGGCGACAGATAGCCCTCGCCCCACAGCGCTTCGAGGAAGCGGATGGCGGTGTCGTCATATTCCGGCTCGGCGTCAGCCGTTTCGATCATCGGATCTTCAACCCCAAATGCCGATGTGGGCCAGTCCAGAAATCAAGACAAAGCCTAGCGCATCAACAGGAAAACGCAACATCATTTGTTGAACATTCATTCAAAATGACTGGACAAAAAACTGTGATCCATGTCAAATTCGGGCAATCAGGGAACAAAACGCACCGGGCAATTCCAGGAAAAGCGTGAAGCGGTTTCCGTCCCGGAATTGCTAAAAACAAGAAGATAGGGCAACCGGATGGAGGTTCTGCGCGCATGAAGGCATGGGACGCGATCGTCATCGGCGGCGGCCATAACGGCCTGGTCAACGCCTGTTATCTGCAGCGCGCCGGACTGGACGTGCTGGTGGTCGAGAAGAACGACTGGGTAGGCGGCGCCGCCACCAGCCGCGAGCTGACCCCGGGCTTCCTCTATTCCAACTGCTCCTATGTCTGCTCGCTGTTCCGGCCCGAGATCATGCGCGACCTGGAACTGCCCCGCTTCGGCCTGCAGGTGATCTCCTATGAAGGCGGCGCGGTGTTCACGCGCGACGGCGACTATCTCGCCAACTACCGCGATCACGACGCGCATCGCCGCGAGTTCGCCCGTTTTTCGAAGCGCGACGCCGAAGCCTATGACCGCTATTCGCGCGACGTCACGAGGCAGTGCCGCTTCATTCAGCCGCTCCTGATGCGCACCGCGCCCGACCCGACCAGCTTCAGGCCGCGCGACCTCGGCGAGCTGCTCTATCTCGGCAAGAAGTTTACCGGTCTCACCGCCGAAGAAATGGCGCTGACCTTGCGCTTCTGGACGATGTCGATCTCGGACTTCCTCGACGAATATTTCGAGACCGACGTCATCAAGGCCAACTTCGCGCTTTCCGGCATCATCGGCACGGCGCTCGGCCCGATGTCGCCCGGGACGGCCTATGTGCTGCTGCATCATTATATGGGGGAGGTCGACGGCTCGGCCGGTGCCTGGGGTTACGCGCGCGGCGGCATGGGCACCATCACCAAGGCGCTGGCCTCCTCCTTCAAAGCTTCAGGCGGCACCATCCGCACCGGCGCCGAGGTCGATCATGTGCTGATCGGGAACGGCAAGGCCAAAGGCGTGGTGCTCGCCGGCGGCGAGGAGATCTACGGCAAGCTCGTCATCTCCAACGCCGACGTCAGGCGCACCTTCCTAAAGCTGGTCGAGGCGAAGGAACTGCCCGACATCTTCCTGAGGCGCGTCAGGAATTTCAAAATCCGCGGCTCGTCCGGCAAGGTCAACATCGCGCTGGATTCGCTCCCCGAATTCCCGGCTCTGCCCAAGGACTCATCGGTCTACCGCGCCGACATGCACTTCACTGATTCCATCGAACGCATGGAGCGCGCCTATGACGATTGGAAGGCCGGGCGCAGGTCGGCCGATCCCTTCCTCGACATGGTGATCCCGACCACGCTCGACCCGACCATGGCGCCTCCCGGCAAGCACTTCATGAGCTGCTTCGTGCAATATGCGCCGCCCAAGATAAATGGCCGCGACTGGACGGACGCCGACCGCGACGGCTTCGCCGAAAGCGTGATTTCCCAGATCGCGCAATATTCGCCCGGCTTCCGCGACCGCATCGTCCACATGGAGGTGCGCACGCCGCGCGAGATCGAGGCCGAGGTCGGCCTGACCGAAGGCAACATCTTCCAGGGCGAGCTCACCTTCGACCAGTTGCTCTTCAACCGCCCGGTGCCGGGCTACGCGCAATACCGCTCGCCGGTCGGCGGGCTCTATATGTGCGGCTCCTCCACCCATCCGGGCGGCGGGGTGATGGGCGCGCCGGGGCGCAACGCCGCCGCCGAGATCCTGCGCGACCTCGCCAAGCCAATCTTGCATATGAGCCCGGCCCATGACGTCATCTGATCTGAACTGGGACACCATCGTCATCGGCGGCGGCCATAACGGCCTTGTCGCCGCCGCGACGCTGGCCAAGTCCGGCCGCAAGGTGCTGCTGCTCGAGGCCGGCAACGAAATCGGTGGCGCCGCGCGAACCGAGGAGTTCGCGCCGGGCTTTCGCGTTTCCGCTGTCGCCCATCTGCTCAACCGCCTTCATCCCGATGTGGTGAAGACGCTGGAGCTGGAACATCACGGGCTGAGGATCGAGCGCGGCGATTTCGTGCCGTCGGTGGCGCTGTCGAAGGACGGTCCGCTGGTGCTGCACGGCGCCTATGGCGAGGTGCTGACGGGCGCCAGCGCATCTGAACAGTCCGCCTGGAAGGAGCTTCGCGCGCAGCTGCTGCGCTATGCCGGCGTCTTGAAACCTTTCCTGTCGCGCCGGCCGCCGGACCTCGGCAACATCTCGCTCGCCGAGATGATGGGGCTTGGCCAGACCGCGCTGGCGCTGAAGCGGCTCGGCAAGGAAGACATGCGCGATTTCCTGCGCGTTCTTCTGATGAACGTCTACGACCTGCTCGACGAGCAGCTTTCGGACGACCGGCTGAAGGGCCTGCTCGCCTTCGACGCGACGCTCGGCTCGCATCTTGGGCCGCGTTCGCCGACCTCGCTGCTTGGCCTCTACTATCGGCTTGCCGGCGAGATCGGCGGTCTTGCAGGGGCGCAGATGCAGCCGAAAGGCGGCATGGGCGCCGTCGTCGCCGCCATCCGCGCGGCGGCGGAAAAAGCCGGCGTTTCGATACGCCCGGCATCGCCGGTCGCCAGGGTCATCGTCGAGAAAGGCCGCGCCGCCGGTGTCGTCACGCAGAGCGGCGAGACGCTGCGCGCCAGAACCGTCGTTTCCGCCATCAACCCGGCGACCACGATCCTCGATCTCGTCGGACCGCGCGAGGTCGATACCGGCTTCGTGCGCAAGGTGAAGAATATCCGTATGAAAGGCGATGCGGCCAAGCTCCATCTTGCGCTCGACCGGCCGCCGCAATTCACCGGCCTCGATACAGCCGGCCACAAGGGCCGCCTCGTCATCGCCCCTTCGCCTGACCATGTCGAGCGCGCTTTCAACCCGTCGAAATATGGCGAGTTCTCGCCCGAGCCGGTGATGGAGATCACGCTGCCCAGCCTCGTCGATCCATCGCTCGCGCCCTCCGGCGCCTGCGTGCTGTCGGCGGTGGTGCAATACGCGCCCTATGCGCTGAGAGAGGGCTGGACCGCCGGCAAGCCGCGCTTCCTCGGGGCGGTTATGGCGCAGCTCGAAGCCCATGCGCCGGGGATCGGCGCAACGGTCCGCCACGCCGAGCTTTTGACGCCCGCCGACATCGAGGCGCGCTACCGCATGCCCGGCGGCCACTGGCACCACGGTGAATTGCAAGCCGACCAGATGCTGATGTCGCGGCCGGTCTCCGGCTGGTCGGGCTACCACACGCCGCTCGAAGGTCTGTTCCTTGCCGGCGCCGGCTCGCATCCGGGCGGCGGTATCTCCGGCGCGCCCGGCCTCAACGCCGCACGCCGCATCATCGCGATGAGGGCATGAGGATGATTTCGCTATTCACAAACGCAGCGCTCTACGGCGAAGGAACGCCGTCATGAACCATCATCCCACCATAAAGCCGTCAACCGACGCCCGCGCCCTCGCCCAATCGCATTTCCGCACGCTCAGGCCCGGCACACCCTTCCAGCCGCGCATCGACGCGCTGGGACTGAAGCAGGATTGGTACAATTGGGCCGGCTACCGCGCACCGCATTCGCTGTGGGACGAGGAGCTGGAATATTTCGCCATCCGCAGCCAGGCAGCACTCTTCGACATCTCGCCGATGACCAAGTACCGGATCGAGGGGCCGGACGCCGAGGCCTATCTCGACCGCCTCACGCTGCGCGACGTGACCAGGCTTAAACCCGGCCGCGTCCATTACACCGCCTGGTGCGACGATGAGGGCTTCGTGCTCGACGACGGCACGTTGTTCCGGCTCTCGCCGACCCGCTTCCGGCTGTGCTCGCAGGAGCGGCATCTGCCCTGGCTGCTGGACAGCGCGATCGGCTATGAGGTGAGCGTAGCGGAAGAAACCGAAGCGGTCGCCGGCCTGGCGCTGCAAGGCCCGACGTCCTTCGCCGTCCTGCGCGACGCGGGCTTTGCCGGCGTCGAGCGGCTGAAGGTCTTCGACCTCGCCGAATTCGCGCATGACGGCGGAACCGTCACGATTTCCCGCACCGGCTTCACCGGTGATCTCGGCTACGAATTGTTCGTGCCGGCGGACAAGGCGCTGAGCCTGTGGGACCGGCTGATGGCGGCGGGCGAGCTGCGCGGCATCCGCGCCATCGGCTATACGGCGCTGAACCGCGCCCGGCTGGAAGCTGGGCTGATCGTCGCCAATGCCGACTTCACCACGTCCGAGCACGCCATCCGGGCCGACCGCCTGCGCATGCCCGACGAGATCGGCCTCGGCTTCATGATCGATCCCGACAAGGGACATTTCAACGGCCGCCGCGCCATCCTCGAAGCCCGGTCGAAAAAGAAGCTGCGCCACGTGCTGGTCGGGCTGGAGATCGAAGGCAACATCCCGGCCGAGCATGCCATCGTCTACTACAAGAAGAGCCAGGAGGTCGGGCTGGTGAGCGCGGCGATGTGGTCGCCCATGGCCAAGCGCAACATAGCTCTCGCCTCGCTGCAGCGACCCTATGGCGACACGATCGTCGACGACCTCTGGGTCGAGATTTACGCCAGGCGCGAGCTGCAGTACCAGAAGCTGATGAAGAAGGCTAAGGTGGTGCCGCGGCCCTTCATCAAGCTCGACCGCCGCACAGCCAACCCGCCAGCGGATTTCTGACATGACAAGCGAGGCGGAAGACCTGGAGGCGGAAGCCGCCGAGCAATGGCGGCTCGTCAACACGCCGCTCGGCGAGATGTGGTCCGGCCGCACCCGCTACGCGGCGGCCATGTTCTTCTTCAAACGCGGCGAGATGAATGCCGAGACGCTCGAGGTCTATCGCATCTGCGCCCGGCTCGACCACGAGGACCCTCTGTCGATCATCCGCGACCGCGGCGTCGGCAAGGACTGGCTGAAGCGCATGGGCTACGGCTGATCGCGCACTAAGACCCTGCCGAGATTCAGGTCAGGCCGAGTGGAAAACAGTGGCTCTCGAGAACCGAAGCGGAGCGTACTTAAAGCACGTGCACCGGAAGCGCAGAGAGCCGCTGTTTGCAGGCCGGCATCACCCGAATATCGACAGGGTCTCAACCTATCGTTCTTTCAAGCACGCTCAGCCAATTCCGATAGGCGATCTTCTCGATCAGCGTGCGCCCGAAACCACGCGCCGCGAGCGCGTCGATCAGCTTGGGCAGGCCGGCGACGTCGCCGATGACGGCCGGGATCATGGCGCCGTCGAAATCGGAGCCAAGGCCGACACCGTCCTCGCCAAGCGCCTGTAAGAGCGAATCGATGTGGCGCACCATGATGTCGAGGCCGGTGTCGGCATTCATGCGGCCATCCTCGCGCAGGAAGCCGGTGGCGAAGTTGAGGCCGACCATGCCGCCCGACTCGCGGATCGCGCCGAGCTGCCAGTCGGTCAGGTTGCGCGAATGACCGCAGATCGCATGCACGTTCGAATGGGTCGCGACCAGCGGCGCGTCGCTCAAGCCCGCGACATCGCGAAAACCCTTCTCGTTGAGATGCGACAGGTCGATCATGATCCTGAGCTGGTTGCAGACCTTGATCAGCGCCTTGCCGGCATCGGTGAGGCCCGGCCCGGTGTCGGGCGAGGACGGAAAGCGGAACGGCACGCCATTGCCGAAGGCGTTGGGACGGCTCCAGACGATGCCCAGCGAACGCAGGCCGGCGGCATGCAGCACGTCGAGCATGGCAAGCCCGGGGTCGATCGCCTCGACGCCTTCGATATGGAACACGGCCGCGATCGAGCCCTTCGCCATCGCATCGCGCACATCGCCGGCGCTGCGGCAGACGGTGAGCGCGCCAGCGCGCTCCAGCCTAAACAGGATCGAAGCCATGCCGATGGTCGAGGTGATCGCCTCGGCCTGCGGCAGCTCCGGCGGCAGCGGCTCGTTGTCGCTCGGTGCCGGCGGCACCGCGCTGCGCTTCGACTTTTCGACCGGTGGCGGAAAGATAGCGAACATGCCGCCGACAAAGCCCCCCTTCCTGGCGCGCGGCAGGTCGATATGCCCGCCCGGCGTCCCCTCGACGAACAGCTTTTCGACATCGGCTTCCTTCGACTGGTAGAGCCGAAGCAGCGTGTCGTTATGTCCGTCGAAAACGGGGATCAGGTCGGTATCGGTCATCGGGGAAGCCATTCAAATCGGTGACGGGCGGGACGACAGGTTTCGTCCGAAGCGAACCGTCAACTTAGGCAAGATGACCGGGCCGTGCAAATGCCAAAGCTTCCCTTCCCCTTGTGGTGAGAAGGGAAAGACGACACTACTGCTTCAGCACATCAGCCCATTCCGGGTGGCGGCGGAACTGGGCGTTGGCGAAGGGGCAGAGCGGGATGATTTTCTTGCCGGCGGCGCGCGCATCCTCGACCGCGCGGGTGACGAGCCGAAGCCCGGCGCCCTGGCCGCGAAAGACGTCCGGCACCTCGGTATGGTCGATGATCAGCTGGTGCTCGCCGATCTTGGTGAAGGTCATCTCGGCCTCGGCGCCGCCAGGGCCACGCAGCACATAGCGCCCCTTGGAACCGTGGTCCTCCAGTTCGATCTCGGGCAGTTGGTCAGCCATTTTGTTCGCCTCCTTCGGCAACGGGCGCCGGCGCGAAAAGCCGCCGCACCGCTTCATTTTCGTTCGGCCGAACCTCATGCCCGCCGTCATGCCATTCCACTGTGACATCGGCGCCGTCGGCGCGCAAATAGGCCTCGAGCCGCGATGTCAAATTGGGCGGACAGATCGGATCGTGCCTGCCGGCCGTGATCAGGATGCGGCGGCCGGCAAGGCTGCCCTGGACATTGGGTTCGAACGGGATCAGTGGATGCATCAACGCCGTGGCGTCGAACAGGCCGGGCTCGGCAAACACGACCGAAGCCAGGATGTTGGCGCCGTTGGAGTAGCCGAGGCCGAACACCGCCGAAGGTTTCGCCGCTTCGACATGGGCCTTGGCGAATCCCGCCATCTTCGATGTCGCGCGCGCCAGGTCGTCCATGTCGTAGACGCCCTCGCCGGTGCGGCGGAAGAAGCGCGGGGCACCGTGCTCCGACACATCGCCGCGCGGCGAAACGACCGTCGCGCCGGGCAATAACTCACGGCCGAAACCGAGAAGCTGGTTCTCGTCCGCGCCGGTGCCGTGGAAGACGAAGAGCAGTGGGCCGCCCGGCGAACCGGGCAGCACCTTGTGGATGTAAGCGTCCTTGCTCATGGCTCAGTCTTCCAGCTTCTGCAGGTGCTCTTCGAGGTAAGGCCTCAGATGCTGATGCTGCGTCGGCAGCTTCAGTGCCTCGCCGAGGTGCGCGGTATCCTCGTCGCGGTTGAAGCCTGGCTCGTTGGTGGCCACCTCGAACAGCACGCCGCCCGGCGTGCGGAAATAGATCGCCCAGAAATAGTCGCGGTCGATGACCGGCGTCACGCCATAGCCCGTGTCGACCAGCGCCTTGCGCACTTCGAGCTGCTTGGCGCGATCCTCGACCGCGAAGGCGACATGGTGCACCGAGCCGGCGCCGAGATTGGCGAAGCCGGCAGTGGGCAGCGATTCGATGTCGACGACATCGGCGCCATTGCCGTTCTTGATCGCCAGCCGGCGGATATTGCCGGACTTGTCGACCTCCTCATAGCCCATGAACTTCAGCAGTTCCTCGGTGGCGCCGCCATCCTTCAGCCGCAGCGAGACCGAGTGAAAGCCGCGGATCGCCTCGTCCGCGGGAACGCCGCCCTTGACCCAGGGCGCTCTGCTGTCGGCCTTGTCCTCGACAAGGGCAAAACTGTCGCCGTCCGGGCCGGTAAAGGTGAGCCGCTTTTCGCCGAAGCTTTCGGTGCGGGCAACATTGCCCACGCCTTCGTCGGCGAAGCGCTTTTCCCAATAGGCCAGCGTGCCTTCCGGTACCGAGAACACCGTCGTGCCGACCTCGCCGACGCCGTGTCTGCCCTTGGCGATATCGGGGAACGGGAAATAGGTCATCACCGAACCCGGCGTGCCGACCTCGTCTGCATAATAGAGATGATAGACGTCCGGCGCGTCGAAATTGACGGTCTTCTTGACCCGGCGCAGGCCGAGCTTCTTCGTGAAGAACTCATTGTTGTGGCGTGCGTCGCTCGCCATCGAGGTGACGTGATGCAGCCCCTGGATCTGATTGAGCATGAGCGTGCTCCTTCCCTTGTTCTTGTGCGGCCCTCGCCGCTGTCCACGCCAATATGAAGATGGGCGAGCCGACGGCAAAGCGGGCAAACACAGAATGGACTGTGTCATAAAAGTGAACGGCCGTTCGAAATATGTTCACCAGACCATCACCGACATAGGCTTGCAATGCCGGTGATTTCCATTCCATCTGAGCGCTTCCACAAGGGAGACGATCTTGGACAATCCGATGAGCCGCCCGAATGTTCTCCTCATCACCTGCGACCAATGGCGTGGCGATTGCCTGTCGGCCGCCGGCCATCCGGTGGTGAAGACGCCGAATGTGGACGCGCTCGCCGCAGAAGGTGTGCTTTTCCGCCGCCACTATGGCGGGGCCGCACCTTGTTCTCCTGCTCGCGCCTGCCTCTATACCGGGCTCTATCAGATGAACAATCGCGTCTGCCGCAACGGCACGCCGCTCGATGTGCGCCACGGCAATATCGCGCTTTCTGCGCGCGCGGCGGGCTACGACCCGACCCTGTTCGGCTATACCGATGTCTCGCTCGACCCGCGCCGGCTTGCGGCTGGAGATCCTAGCCTGCGCAGCTATGAGGGCGTGCTGCCGGGCTTCACCGTGCGCCAGGCCCTGCCCGAGCATCAGAAGCAGTGGCTGTCATGGCTGCGGGCACAAGGCGTCGACACGGGCGCCGGAAGTCCCGGCATCCACCGTCCGGCCAGCGGCCAGGACCAAGGCGGCGTGACGAATGCGCCGCCGGTCTACTCCAAGGACCAGACCCCGAGCGCTTTCCTCGCCGGCGAATTTATTCGCTGGCTTGGCGAGCAGGAGGAGGGCGCGCCATGGTTCGCGCATATTTCCTTCATCAGCCCCCACCCACCCTTCATCGTGCCCGAACCCTACAACAGCATGTACGATCCGGCTGCAGGTCCCGCCTTCAGGCGCGCGGCAAATCCGCAAGCCGAAGCCGGAAGCCATCCCTATCTCGCCTACGATCTCGCCGGTCAGAAGCGGACGAAATTCGTCCCCGGCATCGAGGGCAAGGTGGCGGAGTGGAGCGAGGAGAACTTCCGCCGCATCCGCGCGATCTATTACGGCATGATCTCCGAGGTCGACGCCCAGCTCGGCCGCGTCTGGCAAGCGATCAAGTCGGCGGGCGCCTGGAAGGACACCATCATCGTGCTGACCTCCGATCACGCCGAGATGATGGGCGATCATTTCATGCTCGGCAAAGGCGGCTTCTTCGACGCCAGCTACCACATTCCGCTGATCATCCGCGATCCGCGGCGGAAAGCGACAGCCGGCCTATCCGTCGATCGCTTCACCGAGGCCGTCGATATCTTCCCGACCTTGCTCGACCTGATCGGCGCAGCGCCGCAGCTCCATCTCGACGGCCGCTCGCTCGCGCCCTGGATCGACCGCAAGGAGCCGGAGAGCTGGCGCGATGCCGCGCATTGGGAGTTCGATTTCCGCACGGTCGCCGAAGGCGAGGCCGAACGCCATTTCGGTATCGAATCGCGCGCCTGCAACCTTGCGGCCATCCGCACGGCGGACTTCAAATATGTCCATTTTGGCGGCGGCCTGCCGCCGCTTCTGTTCCACCTGTCGAAAGACCCCGGAGAGCTGAACAACGTGGCAAACGATCCGGCCTATCTGCCGGTACGGCTGGAGCTCGCGGAAAAGATGCTCGCCTGGCGCGCCGCTCACCTCGACCAGTCTCTGGCCTTGGCGGAGCTGACGGAAGATGGCGTGGTCGGGTACGTGAGTAGGCAGTAGGCAGTAGGCAGTAGGCAGTAGGCAGTAGGCAGTAGGCAGTAGGCAGTAGGCAGTAGGCAGTAGGCAGTAGAATATCCCCGACGCCTTGTGGTTTGCCAACTCCTCTTTCGCCTACTGCCTACTGCCTACTCATTACTTTACTTCAACATCATCCGCTGCTGGTCGCGGTTGGCGGCATAGCTGCTCTTGTCATATGCCGTCTGCGCCTGCAGCTGTTCCTTGGTGAAGTTGGTGTAGAGATATTTCTTACCATTCTTGTCGGTCATGAATTTGAGCTTGTCCATGCCGATCGCCACTTCCTTGGCGCCGATGCCGAGGAAGCCGCCGACATCGACGATGACCGCGTCGGGCTTGTTGTCCGGCGTCAGCACGACGTCGCCGATCGAACCGATCTCGGCATCGTTGGCGCCATAAACCGTCGTGCCCTTGAGGTCGTCGACGCGCATGTTGCCCATCGGCATCTCGGTCAGCGTCGACTTGTCGATCGAGGCTGTCTTGGTCGTATCGGTGGCGGCTGTGCCGGTATCGGCCGGCTTGTTCTCAGCCGTCGTATTTGCAGCCGGCGCCGCAGGCTTGTTCTCGGCCGTCGTCTGGGCCGGCTGAGCTGGTTTGGCCTCCTTATCGGCCGTGGTATCGGACGAGGCCACGGCGGGAGTGGTCGTCGCCGGAGCATTGTTCGAAGCCGCGGTGGCTGCGGCCGGCGCCGGATCGTAAGCCTTGCGGTTGAAGTCCGGCTGGGCCTGCAGCTCTTCCTTCGTCGTTTCGGCGATCAACCAGCGATCGCCATTCTTTTCTGCCCATTTGGCCTTGGCGAAGTCGAAGGTAACATTCTTCTCGCCAATGCCGAGGAAGCCTCCGACGCCGATCACGAGGGATTCAGCCTTGCCGTCCTTGGCAAGAACGATGTCGTTGACGTCGCCGATCTTTTGGGCGTCGTCGGCGGTGCCGTTATAGACCGACTCGCCCATGATGTTGGTGGCGAGATTGCCTTCGGCCTTCTTAACCGGCTGGGCCGGCTGCGCGGGCGCCTGCGCCGTTCCGGTGTCGGTGGTCGCAGGCTGCGTGGCATCGGTCGTTTGCGCCGGGGCCGGATCATAGGCCTTGCGATCGAAGGCCGCCTGCGCGTTCAGCTCGTCTTTGGTCGTCTTCGCTACGAGCCAGCGGTCGCCGTTCTTCTCGGCCCATTCCAGCTTGCTGTAGTCAAAAGCGACGTCCTTCTTGCCGACGCCTAGGAACCCGCCAACCCCGATAATGGCGGATTTGGCATTGCCGCTGGAATCGAAGACCACATCATCGACTTTGCCGATATCCTGGGCGTCGTCGCCGGTGCCATTATAGACGGATTCGCCTATGATGTTGGTCATCAGCGCGCCTTCGGCGCGCGGAACCGGAGCTGTGCTTTCGGCTGCCGGGGCCGGTTGGGCCGGGGCGGGCGTCGTCTGTGCCAAAGCCCCGGTCGCGAGCAGCGTCGCGATCGCGGTGGTCGCAAAAAGAGTGCGGATCATCATAGTCTCTCCTCGTGCCTGATTTGTGCATGCCGCATGTCGACCAGCCGCCGAACGGCGGGTCTGGAGCGGCAGTGTCGACATGGTCACAACGTTGTGACCGGGGTGTTGTTCCAACCACACCACGTTCGCGCTCGCCGGGGCCTAAGCTCGCGGCGGAACCTTTTGCGGCCGCATCTCGTTTCAGCCTGCGGCTGAGGGGTCTGCCCGGCTCAAAGTGACCTGAGGCTAATGCGGAGTGGTGTATGCGGTTTGCTGCGGTGCTGAACCAGGACGGCGGCACGCTCCGCACCATCGACATTGAAGCATTCTCCGAAGAGCTGCGTCGGATACTCGAAGCAGCGGGGCATTCGGTCGAGCTCGACATCGTCGCCGGCTGCGACCTCGCCGAGGCCCTGGAAAAGGCAATCGCCAGGCACGATATCGATGTCGTCCTTGCCGGAGGCGGCGACGGCACGATTTCCACCGCGGCGTCCCTTCTCATGAATAAGAAGAAGGCCCTAGCCATCCTGCCAGCTGGCACGATGAACCTCTTCGCGCGCGGGCTGGGTATTCCGCAGACTTTGGAAGGGGCGTTGCGATCCTTTGCCGATGGCGAGGTGATCGCCGTCGATATGGCCAGCGCCAACGGCCAGCCTTTCGTGCATCAGTTCTCTGTCGGCATGCATGCCAAGATGGTTCAGTTGCGCGAAAAAATGGATTTCGGCTCGCGCCTTGGCAAGATGCAAGCCTCCGTGCGCGCCGCATGGGAGGCGATCAAGAACCCGCCGGCGCTCAAAGTGAGCCTGAGCGTCGGCAAGGCGGAGATCGTCACCCGCACGACCGGCATCGGCATTTCCAACAACCTGTTCGGCGAAGGCCACCTGCCCTATGCCGACAATCCGGCCGGCGGCGTGCTGGGCATCTATGTCAGCGTCGCGCGCCGTCGTCATCATCTGGCAAAGCTTTTGCTGGACATGCTGCGCGGCAGATGGCGCCAGAGCGCGCATGTCGAGGTGCATCAGGCTGCCAGGGCGGTGCTGAAAATCCACTCTCCGATCAAAAAGGTCCGCGCCGTCATGGACGGCGAGTTGATCCAGGTGGCGCGTGAGACAACGATCCAAATTCACCCCGGCGCTCTGAACGTCCTAGTTCCGTCGCGCGGCGTCAGCGCAAAGGCGGCTTGAACGGAAAGCGCTTCTTCAGGGTTGCGAGGTCGGTTGGGCGGGAGCGGGACCCTGCTCGGTGCCGGGCGGCTGCGGTACATGCTGCGCGCCAGAATCCGGCGACTTTATCAATTCCCCGTAAATCTCCACCGCACCCCACGCAATGAACACCAGCAACAGGCCGGCGATGAGTATCCTCAAAGCGTGCCAGCCCCAATGTCCCTGACGGGCTTTGTCTTCAGGAACGGTCTTGGTCATGATTGGCCTCCATGTTACGCGGCGGCGGGCATTTCAGGCACGGCACCGTCGGGTAACGGGTCCTTTGCGTGAAGGTTCCCGACCGCGTGGCATCGCTTTTCGCGATCATTGGCCGAATGAGGCCAGAGCATGCGTTTGAAGCTGGCGAGCAGACCGTCAAGGCAGATGCTGAAAGCGGACACCGGCCTGTCGACAGGCCTAATGCATGTCTTCCGGGTCCGATTCGCGCGGCTTGGGCTTGGCGTTCTCGCGATAGATGGCATAGGCGACGACCGCCAGGGCCGGAGCGATGACGGCTCCCAATCCGCCCTTGCTCTTGGCCAGCGCCGGAAGCAAGGCAAGTGCCGCGGTGACGCCCAGCGCGGTCATGTCGGCCTGCCGCCGCCGCGCGCGCCGCCTGCTGCGCATGTTCTTGGTCAGCTTATGAACGACAAGGATGAGCCCGGCAATCACCAGGAACCCTATGCCGAAGCCGAGGCTGGTCGCCAGCGGTCCATAGCGCGCCGCCAGCCAGATATAGACGGCGCCGATGAGAAAGCCGACACCGCACAGCGCAAAAATGGCGGCAAGTCCGTAAAGGATTGCCGTCATCCGCGCTCTTTGCAAAGCGGCCATTGCCTCGCCCGAGGCAAGGGCCGAGATCAGCGAGACAAGCGCCCCCATCTGAGGCTAGCGGCGGGAAAGCAGGGCGAAGAGAAAGCCGACACCCGCTGCGACCGCCAGCGATGTCACCGGCTTCTCGCGTACTTTGGCGATCAACTGCGCTTCGATGTCCTCGGCGCTGCCCCGCACGCTCTCTAAGGCAGCTTCGCCTTGCGCGCGCAATTGTTCGACGCTGTCCGCGGCAACGCGACGGGCCGCGCCATAACCGTGTTGACCGGTCTTGGCGAGTTGCTCCGTCAGATTCCGGATATCCGCTTTCAGCTGCTCGATATCAGCTTCCAGGTCGGCGGTGGTCGCTTGATCGGTTGCGGATTTGCCTGCGCCGGTTGCCATCTCTAACTCCTTGCGTTTGCTTGGATTTCAACGTTCGTTCTGCGTCAAAGTTCCCGATCCAATGGCTCGAGGCGGCCTAGATCAGCGGCCTGCACTCCTCGCCCAGCCCCTCCCAGCGGGCAAGCTTCTTCAGTCCGTCATAGTCGATCACTTCGCAGCCACCGTCTCGCCACATGACGAGCTTGCGGTCCATCAGCTTGCGGATGGTCTTGTTGGTATGGACAAGCGAAAGACCGAGCGTGTCGGCGATGTGCTGTTGCGTGATCGGAATCCCCACCGATGTCTTGCCGTTCAGTCCGGCGGCGCGCGCACGACTGGCGATGAAGGCGATGAGGTAGGCCGCCCGTTCAAGCGCGGTGCGGCGACCGATGCTGAGCAGGTTCTCATCCAGCATGCGTTCCTCGCGCGACGCGATCCAGGTGATGTCATAGGCAAGGCCAGGATGGTTACGATAGAGTTCCTGCAGCTGTTCGCGCTCGAAGAGGCACAGCAGCATCGGTGACAAGGCTTCGACGGAATGCTGCATCTCGCCCATCAGGCTTCCCTGCAGGCCGATGAGATCGCCAGGCATGGAGTAATTGAGGATCTGCCGGCGTCCGTCGGGCAAGAGCTTGTAACGGAACGCCCAGCCCGACAGAATGGTGTAGAGATGCGCGCTGTGGCTGCCTTCCACCAGAACTGTCGCCCCCTTGTCGACCGCGAGTTCTCCGCGCTTGAAAGCGCTTACGAACGCCAGCTCCTGCTTTTCAAATGCGCGAAAGGCAGGCAATGGCCGCAATGGGCACGCTTCGCAAGGATATTGGCGACTCGCACCCGGATGTGCGACTAGACCGGACATTTCGACCCCTCTTCGAAACCCTGCCCATACAGGCGCAAAGAAACGCTCGAGACCGTCAAGGGTTCCGCGAGGCTAAGGCCCCTGTCTTTTTAGCCACGTCTTTTTTAAATGACATGGCGATGAATTCCGCGCATGAGTGCGGCCCTGCCGAGGAGACACCGATAAGTGCCAGAACTGCTTGACGGACTGCGTATCCTCGTCCTGGAAGACGAGTTCCTGATCGCGATGGACGTCGAGCAGCTTTGCCGCGACCACGGCGCGGCGGATGTGACGATCGTGCGCGAGCTCGGCGAGATCGATGGAGAGGCGCTGCCCGCGCGCTTCGACGCGGCGGTGGTCGACCTGATGCTCGGCGACGTTTCGACCCTGGATTTCGCCGCCCGTCTGCGCCGCGAGGGCATACCCTTCGTATTTGCCTCCGGCTATTCGGATTCGGACGAGGTCAAGGACGCGTTCCCGGACATCCAGCTGGTCACCAAGCCCTACTCGGGCGATGATCTGATCGAAGCCGTGGCCATGGCCTGTGGCCGCGCAAAGGGGGCCTGACGCCATCCTTGCAATCGGCAAGGCAAGGGTCGGCTCAAGCCGCGTTCGAACCTGTGACCTGCGCCGAGATCGCGTCGGGCCCGAACTCGTCCTCTCCTGAAATCTTGAGGATCTCCTGCAGCCTGGCGCGCGCCCGGCTGACGCGGCTCTTGATCGTGCCGACCGCGCAGCCGCAGATCTCGGCGGCTTCTTCATAGGAGAAGCCTGAAGCGCCGATCAGGATGATGGCTTCGCGCTGGTCCTCGGGCAGTTGCTCGAGCGCGCCGCGGAAATCCTTGAGGTCGAGCTGGCCGTGCTGGGCGGGATGGACGGCAAGCCGGGCGGTCATGATGCCGTCGCTGTCCTGCACTTCGCGGCCGCGCTTGCGCATCTGCGAATAGAATTCGTTGCGCAGAATGGTGAACAGCCATGCCTTGAGATTGGTGCCCGGCTGGAAGCTTTCATGCTTGTCCCACGCCTTGACCAGCGTTTCCTGGACGAGGTCGTCGGCTCGGTCGGCATTCTGCGTCAGCGACACGGCGAAAGCGCGCAGACTCGGGATGGCGCCGAGCAGCTCGGTCTTGAAGCTCTGGGATACCGCCGCCATGCCTCAGTCCTTTTTCTGGGCGGGTTCGGCCTGTTCCAGCTGGCTGAGCAACTGAGCGAAGCGGTCCGGCACCTGGTCCGAGACCAGCTCGTCATAATACTGCTTGAGCTTGCGCGCGATTTCCGAGTTTGCCCCCAACGGATTGCCGTCCCCGTTCCGATGCCTGCTTGCGGCATCGGCCATCTGCTTTTTTGACATTTCTTTCATAATAGCCCTAATTTCCAGCACCCGAGCCGCTCTTCGACTGCAAACCACAACGCAAGCGGAACCCTCGTCTGGTTGCCCATCCCGAACCCCCGAAACGCTTGCTTCCTAATTTAGTTCCACGGTTGGCGGAACTTTTTCCGGAAGCCGGCGTTTGACGTCGCGGGGCTTGCAATCAGTGTGGCCTTGAACCTCCAACGTCATCTGAGGGAGACGTCAATAATGAGTTTGTCAGCTACCATCGCTCCGCATCTCCCGTTCCTGCGCCGCTTCTCGCGGGCGGTATCGGGATCGCAGGAGAGCGGTGACGCGCTGGTCGCCGCGATGCTGGAAGCCATCATCGCCGACACCGATATCTTCCCTGAAGCCTCGAGCGACCGCATCGCGCTCTACAAGGTTTTCGCCAGATTGTTCACCTCGGTAGCCATCCGCGTGCCGCAGGAACAGGCACAGACCGCCTGGGAGCAGCGGGCCGCGGCCAATCTGAATGCGCTCGCCCCCCGTCCCCGGCAGGCTTTTCTTCTGGTTGCCGTCGAGGGCTTCAGCGAGGATGAGGCAGCGGAGATCCTCGATGTCGACGAGGAAGAGTTCTCGGAGTTGCTTGCCCAGGCGAGCAACGAGATTTCCCGCCAGGTGGCGACCGACGTGCTGATCATCGAGGATGAGCCTCTGATCGCCATGGATATCGAGGAGATGGTCGAAAGTCTCGGCCACCGCGTGGTGGGTACGGCGCGCACGCATGCCGAGGCCGTGGCCCTGTTCGGCAAGACGCGGCCGAAAATGGTCTTGGCCGACATCCAGCTCGCCGACGGCAGCTCGGGCATCGAAGCCGTCAACGAAATTTTATCCTCGACGCCGGTGCCGGTGATCTTCATCACCGCCTTCCCGGAACGGCTGCTGACCGGCGAGCGACCGGAGCCGGCCTTTCTGGTCACAAAGCCCTTCAATCCCGACATGGTCAAGGCTTTGATCAGCCAGGCCCTGTTCTTCGACCGCCAGGCCAAAGCCGCCGCCTGAACCGGCGGGACCCAATCTCTTGGAGCGCCACGCGAGTTTTTTTGCCACGCGTGACGACTGCCTGTTTCCGATTTGAAAAGCCTTCCAGGGGGATCGTCTTTTTCGGCAAATGGTGGAACAAACCACACCGAGCCACGTTCTTTCCCCGACAGAAGAAGGAGACGCATCATGCTGTACTGGGCGCTCGTATTTCTCGTAGTTGCGATCATCGCCGGCGCGCTTGGGTTCGGCGGCATCGCCGGTACATCGGCGGGCATCGCGCAGATTCTGTTCTTTGTCTTTCTCGCCTTCCTGGTGATTTCGCTCATCGCCGGTCTCATTAGGAGAGCCTGACGCAACACTGGAAGCCGCACCCCTCAAACGGTTTCCAGCCCCCGCCGGACGGCGCCTCGAAAGAGCACCGTCCGGCGGACCGTTTTTTGGAGAGCCCTGCGGTTGCGGTAACTCGCGGAACCACTTGCAAATTGATCCGTTCAAAGACCGAGCGCGGGATAATTTCCGATGCCTTCCGAGGGTCCCACGAAAGACAGGGGTAAAAAGCAGAACGGCGAAGTGATCGCGATGCATCCCTCGGAAAGCGGGATGCAGTTGGGGCGGGCTTTGCTTCATGCCCTCCACAATGCCGGGATCTCGGTTCTCTACCAGGACCGGCAGATGAAGACGGTCTGGGCGCGTAACATGAGCGCGCCCTGGGCGTCCGAAACGGCCGACGGAAAGGATTTGCTTTCGCCCGCGCAGGCCGAGCGAATAGAAGCCGCCAAACTCAGGGTGATCGAATCCGGCAACGCGGATCAGCTCGAGCTCAGCATTCCGGGAAGCCAGGGCGTCCGGTGGTTCCAGCTTTGGATCGACGCCGACCGCGGGGAAGCCGGCGACGTCCTCGGCGTCGTCACGACGATGGTGGAGACGACGGAGCAGAAACGCCGCGAGCAGACGCTGAAGGCATTGCTGCGCGAAGTCAGTCATCGATCGAAAAATCTCCTGGCCATCATCCAGAGCATCGCCACGCAGACGGGGCGCTATACGGAGACGCTTGGCGACTTCCTGGCGCGGTTCCGCGGCCGGCTGCAATCGCTTGCTTCCTCGCAGGATCTGGTCACATCCTCCAACTGGCGCGGAGCCGCGCTGCGGGAGCTCGTGTCCGGCCAGGTCGGCCGCTACAGCGGTGATCTGGCCAAAAGCCTGCGGTTCACAGGCGAAAATCCTTATCTCAATCCCAACGCCGCCCTGCATATCGGCCTGGCGATTCATGAGCTGGCTGTGAATTCGGTGAGCTACGGCGCATTGTCCCGGCCGGACGGCCATGTCGAAGTGCGCGCCAGGCTTGATCCCGAAAACGGAACCCCGCCCAACCTTTTGCTGACCTGGACCGAGGCGATCGGCGACGCGACGCGCAATGAGAAGCGCTTCGGCAGCGTGGCGCTGGAACGCGTCGTGCCGATGTCGCTGAATGGCTCCGCGACCCTGGAAATCGGCAAAGACCGCATGGAATACCGCCTCACCGTCCCGCATGGGAATTTCGAGACGGATTGATCGTGCCGCCGATGGCGCGAGAGCAAGTCCAGGAAAAGTGCGTAGTGGTTTCCGTGTGAATTACGGCAAAACGGAGCCTTGCCGGCAATGGTCTTTAACCGGCTGTTCACCATAAAGTCCGATCCTGTGCTCCCGGCTAGATGCGCCGGACCCATCCGCGCCCCACCGCGACCTGGGAGACTGACAACACGATGATCGCCGACATGAACAGGCTGGAGCAGGCCGCCCGCGTCTCGATGAGCGGCTTCCAGGATGCCGAGCCGCCGCCGGTGCCGCGATCGTCGCATCTTCCGCTCCGCCTGAGCGCGATCGCGCTTCTGGCCGCCATGGCGTTGACCGCAGCCTGGCAATTGTTCTGACCCGTGCGGGATCAAGTAAAACTTTGCAGCGTCGCCTGTAATCCGTTCGACGCTCCGGGCCCGGAACTTTCGTTCGCCGACAATCGTTGTCTGCGGCGAGAGGTTTGGAGCCATGGAACACATCGCCGCACTGCTTTTCGTCGTCGGCTGTTCGAGCACGATGACCGATTGCCGAGAACTCGAAGTGCCCGTCAGCGTCTTCGAGACCGCGCAGGCCTGCATCGCCGAAAGGCCATTCGCCCTCGGCGACCTGCTGGGCAAGGCCCCTCATATTGTCGGCGAATGCCTCACTGTCGATCCGGCGCTGGAGGACGACTACGACCAGATCGCCTGGAACGTGCGGCCCGACGGCACGCTCGTCGCATCCCTGGAGGTTTCCGGCATGCTCGTCGCCTCGAACGGTGAGCGTTCCGAAAAAGACTACGTTAGGCAACAGTGAAATCGGGCAGAGCAAAGCATGTTTTTTCATGCTAGACGGCTGCTGGCACTGCCGAAAGTGAGGACAAAAGTGAGGAGCAATTTATGCGGAAGATGATCATTGCCATGGTTGCCGTGGTCGCCGTCAGCGGCTGCACCACGACCGAGCAGGACGTCGTCGGCGGCGGCCTGATCGGCGCCGGTGTGGGCGGCCTGGTCGGCGGCGGCAAGGGTGCGCTGATCGGCGCGGCCGTCGGCGCCGGGTCGGGCCTCCTGGTTCGCAACCTGCGCAACGGCTATTGCCAGTATCGCGATCATCGCGGCCGGATCTACACGGCTCGCTGCAACTAATTCAGCGCCTGAAAGGACCGGAGGCCGGCTGCCGGCCTCCGGTTCTCTTTGAATTCAAATGGCTGATTCGCCAGCCGAGGAC
This sequence comes from Mesorhizobium sp. WSM4935, assembly GCF_029625735.1. Lineage (NCBI taxonomy): Bacteria > Pseudomonadati > Pseudomonadota > Alphaproteobacteria > Hyphomicrobiales > Phyllobacteriaceae > Mesorhizobium > Mesorhizobium sp. WSM4935. Next base: position 111,971 of record NZ_JARTVR010000015.1, read on the forward strand.
TTTTGGCCCGCTCACCCGGCCAGCGGAATCCTGATTTCCACCTTCAGTCCATCGTCGCGATAGTCGCGCGCGATCGTGCCGCGCAATTCGCGCGTGACATTGAGGTCTATCAGCTTGGTGCCGAAGCCGGTCTTGGCCGGCGCTTCCAGGTTCTTCTGACCCGTTTCGCGCCAGTTCAAGACCAGCGTCCGCTCGCAACCGTGCCCTTCGATGCTCCAGTCGACCTTGAGGGCGCCTACCGAACTGCCGGCTTCGCCATATTTCAGCGCGTTGGTAGCGAGTTCGTGGAAGGTCAGCCCGAGCGCTTGCGTCGTCGTCTCGTCGAGCAGCGCCTCCGGCCCCGACAGCACCCCGTCGGGAAGATCCTTGCCGAACACCTGCCCGAGTTCGGTGCGCAGCAGGTCGCCAAGATCGGCCTTCTGCCAGCGCGAGCGCGTCAGCATGTCCTGCGATGCCGCCATGGCCTGGAGGCGCGCCGAGAACGAAGCAGAGAACTCGTTGACGTCGGAGGCTTGCGAGGCGGTCTGCCGCGCGATCGCCAGCACGCGGGTGATCGAATTCTTGATGCGGTGCTTCATCTCCTGCAGGATCAGGTCCTTTTCCAGCAGGCTCTTTTGGGTCGCCTCGTGCAGCGCCGATTTCGCCTCATAGGCGCGTTCCTGGTAGCGCGCCACCAGCGCGATGGCACCGGCGAGCAGAAGGCCGAACAGCCCGAGCATTACCGGAATGGCGCGCGAGGACGGCGGGTCGAAGGCGCTTGTCGGCCTGAACAGCACGGTCCAGGGCCGGCCCGCGACAACGATATCGCGACGCGCCAGAAGCTTCGCTCCGATGCGTTCTGCCGGCGGCGCTTCCGAACGGAACAGAAGATTGCCGTCCTCGGGCTTGCCGTCATAGACCTCGACATTGACCGGCAGCAGCGGCGAATGGCTGAGCGCGACCTGGAACAGATCCTGCGCGCGGAAGGCAGCGTAGAGAAAACCGGCTGTGGAGGAGCGGCTTGCATTGATCACCTCGGGCGCGGTTTCGACGTTCAGCCGCACGAAAACCAGGAAACCGGTGAAGGTCTGCGCCACACCGGCGCCCTGACCGAGTTGGACGATGCCGCTCGCATGCTGCTGGTCGTCGGCCATGGCCTTTTCGATCGCCGCGCGCCGTACCGGCTCAGTGAACATGTCGAAGCCGATGATCGACTGGTTGGACGTATCGAGCGGCTCGAACAGCACGATCGGCGTGCGCCATTGCTGGGTCGTCGCGGGGTAGATCGGGTGCGCCGACCCGAGGTCGTGCAGGATATCGCGTTCGACCGCCGCCTCATCGCCTGCCTTTGCGAGCCTCAGGAAGCCGATGCCGCGAAGCCCCGCGAAATCGTCGTCGATGTCGAGCGCGCTGAAGAAAGCCTTGAATTCGCCGCGCGTGATATCGCCGTTGCGGGCATCGAACAGCGCCTGCGTCGAGCGCAGCAGCGACAGATTGAGGTCGATGCGGCTCTCGATTCGGTTGAGCGCGTCATCAGCGATACCCTCGAACTTGATCCGAGCCGCCTCCTGCGTCGCGAAATAAGCGAACCCCGCCATCGTCAGGCTGATCAGCGCGACGGCGACAAAGGCGACGATGGGAAAAAGCTTCTTCAAATCAAGGATGCGGCCCGTGGACGGTCGACGATCTTTATGGGCAAGTCTCCGCGCCAACACAATGGCGCGGTCAAATCATCACCCCGGCTGGTCCATCACGCGACCGTCAATTAGCCGGCTATCCATGCGGCTTATGCCGCTATTTTCAGCGCTCCGGGACCAGGAATCGCGCCGGGCGGGCATTTGCCGAGGATGATCATGCCGAGCACCTCGTCCTGGGTGACATCGGTCGTGCGGGCGGTGCCGACCACCTGGCCGTTCTTCATCACGCAGACCCGGTCGGCGAGCTCGAACACGTCGTGGATGTCGTGGCTGATCAGGAAGATGCCGATGCCGTCGGCCTTGAGCTGCTTGACCAGCTCGCCGACTTGCGCCGTCTCCTGCGGGCCGAGCGCCGCCGTCGGCTCGTCCATGATCAGGATGCGGGCGTTGAACAGAATCGCGCGCGCTATCGCCACCGACTGCCGCTGTCCGCCCGACAGCTTGATGACCGGCTCCTTGAAACGCTGGAAGCGCGGATTGAGCCGGCCCATCACCTTGCGCGCCTCGGCTTCCATGGCCGCGTCGTCCAGCGTGCCCCAGCCGGTCATCAGCTCGCGGCCGAGAAAGAGGTTGGCGGCGGCATCGACATTATCGGCCAGCGCCAGCGTCTGGTAGATCGTCTCGATGCCGTATTTCTTGGCGTCGCGCGGGTTGGAGATCGAAGCCTCTTCGCCATTGATGAAGATCTGTCCGCCGTCGCGCTTATAGGCGCCGGACAGGATCTTGATCAGTGTCGACTTGCCGGCGCCATTGTGACCGAGCAGCGCCATCACTTCGCCGGGGAAAAGATTGACGGAGGCATCGTCGACGGCGCGGATGCCGCCGAAGGCGATCGAAATGTTGCGCATGTCGACTAGCGGAACGCCGGCGGGAGCGGTCTTGTCAGCCATGATCATCTTCCTCCCTGCTCAGACGCGCTTGCGATAGAGGGTGTCGAGCCACACCGCGACGACCAGCACGGCGCCCACGACGATGCTCTGCAGCGGCGAGTCCACGCCGAGCAGCACCATGCCGGACTGCAGCGACTGCATCAGAAGCGCGCCGAGCATGGCGCCGAGCACGGTGCCCGAACCGCCGGCGAGCGAAGTGCCGCCGATAACGGCCGCGGCGATGACCAGCAACTCGTCCAGCGTTCCAAGCGCATTGGTGGCCGAATTCTGCCTGGCCGACGAGATCGCCGCCGCGATCGTCGCCAGAACGCCCATGATCATGAACACCTTCATGGTGATCCAGCGCGTGTTGATGCCGGCGAGGTTGGCCGCTTCCGGATTGCCGCCGATGGCGAAGACATAGCGGCCGAAGCGCGTGCGCTTGGTGACGAAGGTCATGATCAGGCCGACTGCGACCGCCATCAGCACCGGAATGGCGATGCCATGCGCGATGAACAGCCCGCCTTCGGGGACGGTGATGTTGTTGGCGGCGGCGTAGCGGTTCACGATGCCGACCGGCCACGGATAGGAGTTGGCGAGCCACACCGCGCCCAGGATGATCGCGCAGGTGACCGTGGCAAGCAGCGTCTCGGCCCAGACCGGGCGCAGGGGGAAGCGGAAGCGCTTGCGCTGCACGCGGCCGTTGAAATGCATGAAGATGACAGCCAGGCAGGCGACGATGCCGACGACCCAGCTCCATTTGGCGCCGATCGAGCCCGCCGGGCCGCCGCCCATCAGCTGGAAGGTAGCGTCGAGCGGCGCAACGGTCTGGCCGCTGGTGACCCACCAGGCAGCGCCTCGCCATACCAGCAGTCCGCCTAGCGTGACGATGAAGGCCGGCACTTCGAGATAGGCAATGATGAAGCCCTGGAAGGCGCCGATGATGAGGCCGAGCGCCAGGCCGATCAGCAATGCCAGCACCCAGATCCACGGGTTGCCGAGCTCGAGCCCGACGAAGCGAACCAGGAAATGCGCCTGGGCAAAGCCCATCACCATGCCGATCACGCCTTCGGCCGATCCGACGGACAGGTCGATGTTGCGCATAACGATGACCAGAACCATGCCGGAGGCCATGATCGCCACGGCCGACGTCTGCACCGACAGGTTCCAGAGATTTCGCGGCGTGAGAAAGGTGCGGCTGTCGAAGTCGAGCGGATTGACGCCAAGCCGCAGGCTGGAGATCACATGCAGCCCGATCCAGATCAGGAGCAGCGCGCCGATCATGCCGAGCATGCGGGTGTCGAGCTCGGTCGCCTTCAGGAACCTGGCGACGGCGCCGAGTTCCGAGGCGCGCGCGGTGTCCGCCGGTTGCATGGACGTCGTGTCGGTCATGATTTCCTCCCGCCGGCTGGCGCGGATGCCTGGCAAGTCTAGAAGCTATCCGCCAGAGGCGGAAACACAAATCTTTTTAGAAAAGGCCGCGGCTTTAAAGCAATTCCGGGAAAGGCGCGTAAGCGGGTTCCGTCCGGGATTGCGGCAGCAAAGAGCTGGAGCGGTTCATTGAACCGCTCCAGCCTGCGGCGCAGGTATGTCGGTCGAAAGTCGGCAAACTCAGTTGCAGACGTTGACGCTGCCGGCGGCCACGCCCGCGCAGACTTCGTCCTTCTTGATCCAGCCGGCGTCGATGACGACGTTGAGATTGTCCTTGGTGATCGCGACCGGCGTCAGGAACAGCGACTTGACGGTGTTGCCGCCAGGCGTCGTGAAGTCCTTGGCGCCCGCGATGTCGCCCATTTTCTTGCCATCGGCGAGCTGCGAGGCGATCTCGGCGGCGTTCTTGCCGAGCTCGCGCGCGTCCTTCCACACCGACACTGTCTGCGTGCCGAGCGCGATGCGGTTGAGCGCCGCGTGGTCGCCGTCCTGGCCGGAGACCGGAACGGTGCCGGCCAACCCTTGAGCCGTCAGCGCAGCGACGACACCGCCGGCGGTGCCGTCATTGGCCGCCACGACCGCGTCGACCTTGTTGTCGTTGGCGGTCAGGAACTGCTCCATGTTCTTCTGCGCGTTGGCCGGCAGCCAGCCGTCGGTATAGGCCTCGCCGACATTCTTAATCTTGCCGCTGTCTATCGCGTCCTTCAGAACTTCCATGGAACCCGAGAACAGGAAGTCGGCGTTCGGATCGGCGCCCGAGCCCTTGATGAAGACGTAGTTGCCTTCGGGTTTCACCTTGAACACCTCGCGGGCCTGCATGCGGCCGACTTCCTTGTTGTCGAAGGTCAGGTAGAACACGTCCTTGTTCTCGATCAGGCGGTCGTAGCCGACGACCGGGATGCCTTCGTCGAGCGCCTTCTGCACCGCCGGGCCGATCGCCGAGGCATCCTGCGCCAGGATGATCAGCGCATTGGCGCCCTGCGAGATCAGGCTTTCGACATCGGTCAGTTGCTTGCCCGGATTGGACTGCGCGTCGGCCGAAATATACTTGTCGCCGGCGGCCTCGATGGCGGCCTTCATAGCCGCTTCGTCGGTCTTCCAGCGCTCTTCCTGGAAATTCGACCACGACACGCCGATCACCTTGTCCTTCGCCTCGGCGACCGACGCCAGCGTCAGCGACATGGCAACGCCCGCCAGGATGGCGGCTGCGAATTTCTTCATGATATCCTCCCTGCGCTCCGTATGGCGCGACCCAGACTGGCCCGAAGGCCGGCACAGAGGCTTTTTTTCGAGCCTCAAAAAAATAGTGGTCCAGTAAAACGACGCTGTCAACCGCGATCTTGATGGGTTTTGATGGGTTCAGGTATTTTTTTCGGCGTCCGCAATAAATAATGACATGGACCCGGGGTTCTGCCACAATCGACAAGCAATCCCAGGAAAAGTACGCAGTGGTTTTCCGCCCGGAATTGCGTCGGAACAAAAAGACAGACGGTTCGCCGTTTTCGGTAAATGGTGAACCGTGTAGCGTGTCAGCGACAGGCCATGGCATCATCACAAGGCCGCGGTGACTCGGGAGGACGTGCGAGACAATGTCGGTGGGAATCCGCCACGACGATTTGCGCCGGCGCAACCGCGCCATGGTGATTTCGGCGGTGCGCCGCGCCGGCCAGCCGTCGCGCACGGAGATTGCCGCCACCACCGGGCTTAGCCACTCAACCATTTCGGCGATCTCCGCCGACCTGATCCAGGAGGGCATTCTCAGCGAAAGCAAGGCCAGCGAGCCGACGGCGTTGAAACGCGGCCGGCCGCAGATCGGCTTGGCGCTGAATCCCGAAGCCGCTGCAGTGCTGACAGTAGTGCTGTCGCTGAACTTCCTGTCAGTCGCTGTGATCGACTATGCCGGCCAGGTGGTTGCCGAGGAGCAGCTGCGCCTGGACACGCTCGTCATGCCCCGCGACGAGCTGATCGGCGAATGCCTGGCGATCGTCCGGCGCCGGCTGCATGATCCCGACCTTGACGTCGGCAGCGTCGCCCGCATCGCCATGGGCATTCAGGGCATCACCGATACCCATTCACGCGCCATGCTGTGGTCGCCGATCACGCCGCTGACCGACATCCCCTTTGCCGACATCCTTGAGAAGGAATTCGGCATCCCCGCCACAACGGAGAACGACTGCAACATGATGGCGGTCGCCCTGCAATGGCGCGATCCTGAACGCTATCGCGACGACTTCATCGCCATCCTGCTCTCGCACGGTATCGGCATGGGTCTGGTGCTGAAGGGCGCGCTGTTCACCGGCACACATTCCTCGGGCGGCGAGTTCGGGCACATGATCCATCGGCCCGGCGGCGCGCTTTGCCGCTGCGGCCGGCGCGGTTGCGTCGAGGCCTATGCCGGCAATTACGCCATCTGGCGCAGCGCCATGGGCATAAGCGAGGATGCCGCGCCGACGGATGTCGGCGACGCCGACATGCGCGCGCTTGCCGCAAAGGCCCGGCAACAGGACGGCCCCGAGCGCGAGGCCTATCGCCGGGCCGGCGAGGCGCTGGGCTTCGGCCTCGGCAGCCTGTTCGCCCTGATCGACCCGGCGCCCGTCGCCATGGTGGGCGTCAGCGCGGCCGCCTTCGACCTGATCGAGCCCGCGCTGAGGAAGGCGATCGCACAGACCGCCGGCGGCCAGCATTCCGAATCGATCTCCTTCGACACCGAGCCGAACGAGCTGCCGCTGATCCGCGAAGGCTGCGCCATGCGCGCGCTGACCTTCGTCGACCAGGAGATTTTCGCGCCGGGAGGCCAGGCAAGAGCCGGCACCGTCGGGAAGAACGTGGCCTAAGTAGGACCGAAAAATGCGAGCGCTGGGATATCCTGAGATTCAGGTCAGGCCGAGTCGAGAATGGTGGATTCCGAGAACCGGAACGGAGCGTACTTTTGGGTACGTGAGTACCGGAAGCGCAGGAAGCCGCCATTCGCAGGCCGGCATCACCTGAATATCAGCATATCCCTAGTCCTCGCGGATCGCGTAGCCCGCCCCCCGAATGGTACGTATGACGTCCGGCATGCGGCCGTTGTTGACCGCCTTGCGCAGGCGCCCGACATGGACGTCCACGGTGCGCTCGTCGATATAGATCGTCTCGCCCCAGACATTGTCGAGCAGCTGGCTGCGCGAGAACACGCGGCCGGGATGCCGCATCATGAATTCGAGCAGCCGGAACTCGGTCGGGCCGAGCCTGATCTCGCTCTTCTTGCGGTAGACGCGGTGCGATTCGCGGTCGAGCACGATGTCGCCGACCTTGAGCACGCTGGACAGCACCTCCGGCTTGGCGCGGCGCAGCAGCGCCTTGACGCGCGCCATGAACTCCGGCGTCGAGAACGGCTTGACCAGATAGTCGTCGGCGCCGGTCGAAAGGCCGCGCACGCGGTCGCTTTCCTCGCCCCGCGCCGTCAGCATGATGATCGGCAGCCGCTCGGTTTCGGGCCGCATCCTGAGGCGACGGCAGAGCTCGATGCCGGAAACCGCCGGCACCATCCAGTCGAGCACGAGCAGGTCGGGAACGTTTTCCTGGAGGCGGATTTCGGCCTCGTCGCCGCGGGTCACCACTTCGACTTGGTAACCCTCGGATTCGAGGTTGTAGCGGAGCAGCACCCCCAGCGGCTCCTCGTCCTCCACCACCATGATGCGTGGCGCGATCATCGGGGTAACCTTTTCGTCAGGCCGCCGGCGCCGACATTGCGGTCTCGTCCTGCTTCGGACGATTGGCGGGCAATTGCGTGCCGGTCAGCACATAGTAGGCGTTCTCGGCGATGTTGGTCACATGATCGCCGATGCGCTCCAGATTCTTGGCGCAGAACAGAAGATGCGTGCAAGCGGTGATGTTGCGCGGATCCTCCATCATGTAGGTCAACAGCTCGCGGAAGACGGACGTGTATTTGACGTCGATGCGTTCGTCGTCGTTGCGAAGCTTGGCCAGCGCCGTAGCGTCGCCCACCGTATATTCCTGGATCACGCCCTGAACCTGGATCAGCACCATCTGCGCCATGGAATCGATCGAGTGGGTGAGGTCCCGCGGCGCGGCGCTGACGCCGACCGAGCCGACGCGCTTGGCGATGTTCTTGGCGAGATCGCCGATGCGCTCGAGGTCGCCCGCCATGCGGATCGAGCCGACCACGTTGCGAAGATCGTCCGCCATCGGCTGGCGCTTGGCGATCAACGTGATGGCACGGTCGTCGAGCTCGCGCTGCCTTGCGTCCATGATGGCGTCGTCGGAGACGACGCGCTGCGCCAGCGCATTGTCGCTTTCGAGCAGCGCTTTGGTCGAGGCGCCGACCATTGAGCCGGCAAGGTCGCCCATGTCGTTGATGAGCCGGCTGATCTGCCTCAGATCCTCGTCGAAGGCGGCGACGGTATGTTCGGCCATGATGATGTCCTCGTATGAGCTCAGCCGAAGCGGCCGGTGATATAGTCCTGCGTGCGCTTCTCGCGGGGCGAGGTGAAGATCTTCTCGGTCCGGTCGAACTCCACCAGCTCGCCCAGATACATGAACGCCGTCTGCCGTGACACGCGCGCCGCCTGCTGCATGTTGTGGGTGACGATGACGATCGTGTAGTCGGCCTGCAATTCGTCGATCAGTTCCTCGATCTTGGCCGTCGACAGCGGATCCAGCGCCGAGGCCGGCTCGTCGAGCAGGATGACCTCGGGCTTCACCGCCACGGTGCGGGCGATGCAGAGCCGCTGCTGCTGGCCGCCGGAGAGGCTCTGGCCGCTGGCATTGAGCTTGTCCTTGACTTCGCTCCAGAGCGCGGCGCGCTTCAGCGCCGACTCGACCCGGTTGTCCATCTCGGCCTTGCTGATCTTCTCATAGAGCCTGACGCCGAAGGCGATGTTCTCATAGATCGACATCGGGAACGGCGTCGGCTTCTGGAACACCATGCCGATTTTCGTGCGCAACAGGTTGAGGTCCTGCGAACGGTCGAGGATGTTCTTGCCGTCGAGCAGCACCTGGCCCTCGGCGCTCTGCTTCGGATAGAGCTCGTAGATGCGGTTCAAGACGCGCAGCAGCGTCGACTTCCCGCAGCCGGAAGGGCCGATGAAGGCCGTCACGCTGCGCTCGGGCAGGGACAGGTTGATGTCCTTCAGCGCCTTCGACTGGCCATAGTAGAAGTTGAGGTTCTTGACCTCGATCTTGGCCTTCTCGACGGTGGTGTCGGGTGCGTTCAGGTCGGTGGACAACATCGGTTTCATCTGTCCTCTCTGCGTCCGGTCAGGCTGCGGGCGAAGATGCTCAGCCCGAGAACCGTCAGGGTGATTATGAGTGCGCCCGTCCAGGCCAGCTGCTGCCATTCCTCGTAAGGGCTGAGAGCGAACTGGAAGATGGTCACCGGCAGGCTGGCCATCGGGGCATTGAGATTGCTCGACCAGAACTGGTTGTTGAGCGCGGTGAAAAGCAACGGCGCCGTCTCGCCCGAGATGCGGGCGATCGCCAAAAGGATGCCGGTGACGATGCCGGACAGCGCCGCGCGGTAGGCAACCGAGCGGATCACCACCCAGCGCGGCGCGCCGATGGCGGTGCCGGCCTCGCGCAGCGCGTTGGGCACGAGGTTCAACATGTCCTCGGTGGTGCGCACCACGACGGGGATCACCAGGATCGACAGCGCGACGGCGCCGGCGATCGCCGAGAAGTGCCCCATCGGCCGCACCATCAGCTCATAGACGAACAGGCCGACGATGATCGACGGCGCCGACAACAGGATATCGTTGATGAAGCGCACCACCGTCGTGAGCCGCGAGAAGCGTCCATACTCGGCCATGTAGGTGCCGGCCAGCACGCCGATCGGCGTGCCGACGACGATACCGATGATCGTCATGATGATGCTGCCATAGATGGCGTTGAGCAGGCCGCCTGCATCGCCGGGCGGCGGCGTCATTTCCGTGAACACCGCCAGGTTCACCCCGGAAAGGCCCTTATAGAGCAGGGCCCCGAGGATCAGCGCCAGCCAGGCGAGGCCAATGCCCGCCGCGATGATGCACAGCGCCATCATCACGGCATTCTTGCGTTTGCGGCTTTGGTGAAGCGATTGGGCAGTCGACATCGGTCAGGCTCCCGTGCGGCTATCGATGCGCAACAGCATGTAGCGTGCGAGCGCGAGGATGATGAAGGTGATAATGAACAGGATCAGGCCGAGCGCCACCAGCGAGGACGTATAGAGCGCGCCGTCAGCCTCGGTGAATTCGTTGGCGATGGTCGCCGAGATGGTCGTGCCCGGCGCGAACAGCGAGGCGCTGATGCGATGCGCGTTGCCGATGACGAAGGTGACGGCCATCGTCTCGCCGAGCGCGCGGCCGAGGCCGAGCATGACGCCGCCCATGATGCCGACGCGGGTATAGGGGATGACGACGCGCCGCGTCACCTCCCAGGTCGTGCAGCCGATGCCGTAGGCCGACTCCTTGAGCACGGCGGGAACCGTGTCGAACACGTCCTTCGTGATCGAGGTGATGAAAGGCAGCACCATGATGGCCAGGATCAGCGACGAGGTCAGCAGGCCGATGCCGTAGGGCGGGCCGGCAAACAGGCTGGAAAGCCCCGGTATGCCGTGGAAAATGCTGATGATGAAGGGCTGAATCGTCGTCTGCAGGAACGGCGCGAAGACGAACAGGCCCCAGATGCCGTAGATGATCGAGGGAATGCCGGCGAGCAGCTCGACCGCGATGCCGATCGGACGCCTGAGCGGGCGCGGGCAAAGCTCGGTCAGGAAGACGGCGATGCCGATGCCGATCGGCACGGCGATGAGGATGGCGATGGCCGAGGTGACGATGGTGCCGTAGATGGGCGCGAGCGCGCCGAAATTCTCGGTGACCGGATTCCAGGATTCGGTGGTCAGGAAGGAGAAGCCGAACTTCGACAGCGCCTCCCAGGATCCGGCGACCAGCGAGATCGCGACGCCGCCGAGGAGAACCAGCACGAGGATGGCGGAAGCGCGCGTGGCTGCCCGGAAGACCATGTCGGTGACGGCGAAGCGGCGCACTGTCGCTTCCCTGGTCCGCATGGCGGATGATGTCGCAGCTTCGGAAACGGCCGTCATTGAGCCCCTCGCATTCGAAAGAGACAGGAGGGCGCCAAAAGCGCCCTCCTTATTCGCCAAGAATTACATGCCGGAGTAGAGCGGCTTGCCGTTCGCGTCGACGATGTCCTTGCCCCACATTTCCTCGACGCTCTTCACGACGGAGTCGGGCATCGGAACGTAGTCCAGGCTGGCGGCCAGCTCGTCGCCCTTGGCATAGGACCAGGCGAAGAATTTGAGCGCTTCGGTCGTGGCCGCCGCGTCGTCGGGCTTCTTATAGACGAGGATCCAGGTGGCCGACGTCATCGGCCAGGATTCGGCGCCGGCCTGATTGGCGAGGATGACGCCGTAGCCCGGCTGCGAGCTCCAGTCGGCATTGGCAGCGGCCGCAGAGAACGCGGCGGCGGTCGGCTCGACCTTCTTGCCGTCCTTGTTGATCAGGTCGGTATAGGTGAGCTTGTTCTGCTTGGCATAGGCGTATTCGACATAACCGATCGCGCCACCGGTCTGCGAGACGTTGTTGGCGACGCCTTCATTGCCCTTGGCGCCGATGCCCACCGGCCATTCGAGCGCGGTGTTGACACCGACCTTCGACTTCCAGTCGGCGCTGACGTCGGCCAGGTAGTAGCTGAAGTTGAACGTGGTGCCCGAGCCGTCCGAACGGTGGACGACCGCGATCGCCTGGTCGGGCAGCTTGACGTCGGGGTTGAGCTTCTTGATCGCTTCGTCGTTCCAGTTGGTGATCTTGCCGGAGAAGATGTCGGCCAGCGTCGGACCGTCGAGCACCAGTTCGCCCGGCTTGACGCCTTCGAGGTTAACGACCGGAACGATGCCGCCCATCACCATCGGGAACTGCGCGAGCCCGGTGGAGTTGAGATCCTCGCCCTTCAGCGGCGCGTCGGAAGCGCCGAAGGTCACGGTCTTGGCCTTGATCTGCTTGATGCCGCCGCCGGAGCCGATCGACTGGTAATTGAGACCGATGCCGGTCTCCTTCTTGTAGGCATCGGCCCACTTCGCATAGATCGGATAGGGGAAGGTGGCGCCGGCGCCGGAGATGTCGGCAGCCATTGCGGCCGCCATGCTAAGGGTTGATGCCGCAGCCATTGCAATCGCAACGGCCGCCGAGCGGATGAAATGTCTCATGTGGCCTGCTCCTGTTCGGAAGATGGTCTTTCGGCACCCGTTCTATCGGCGCCCGGTGAGCGCAATAGCCCTCGATTATTACAGTCGCATGACAGTTTCGTGTCAGCCTGGTAACGCCTGAAAAGGGGATGTCCGGGGAGATCCGCGGCGGCCCCGAGAGACCGGCCGGAGTTTGCCCCGGGAATCAGTAACTTGTCTGACTTTTGAATAAAAAATTATCCCGGCGGCCGGGTCGCGGCCGCCGGGAAATAAAATCCGGACGAGAGCGCGTTGCCCGAACGCCAGAGCGGATCATGGCTTGGCCATCGCCGAAAACAGGGTCCGTTGGGGTAGAGTCGACGCTGTTTCTTGTTGGCGGTCGCTGCTCCCGCCCGTAACCGAAGAGCGGAATCAATGACCACATTGTCCGTGCATGGCTTTTGCTTTGGTATGGTGCGATCGCACCATACGCATGCGTCAGTCTCTTGCCGCCGTCTTGCCCGCCGAATCCGCTCTAACCGGCATTGCGCCGGCTCTCGACGTCCGATCCCAGCCAGCGCTCGAGCTTTTCGAGCAGTGCCCGCGGACTGATCGGCTTCGGCAGGTAATCGTCCATCCCGGCTTCCAGGCAGCGTTCGCGGTCGCCCTTCAGCGCGTGCGCGGTGACGCCGACGATCGGCACATGCGTGCCCATGTCTTCCTCGAGCCGGCGGATGGCGCCCGTCGCCTCCAGACCGTTCATTTCCGGCATCGACACATCCATCAGGATCATCCGCGGATTGAGCCTGCCGAAGGCGTCGAGCGCCTTGCGGCCGTTGCCGACGATCTCGAAGCGGTAGCCGGTCTCGCCCAGGATCTGGGTGAACACCAGCTGGTTCACCTCATTGTCCTCGGCGACGAGGATGTCGAGCCCGCGCTCCGCATCGGTTGGGCGTGGCCGCGCCCGCACCGGCGGCGGCTGCAGCATGGCGCGCTCCGATGCCGCCGCTGGCTCCGGCGCGGCCGGCGGGGTTCCGGAGCCGGCGGCAGGTTGCGCAGCGGCGCTGCTGTGGCGATGACGCTGGATGGTCGCAACCAGCGTTTCCAGGAGGATGGAGGAGCGCGCCGGCTTGATAAGCTGCGCATCGATGCCGAGGTCGCGATAGGTCGTGTTGGCAAGCGACTGGTCGACCGAGGTCAGCATGATGATGGGCGTATGCGCCAGGCCCGCCGTGTTGCGCACGATGCGCGCCATCTCGGCGCCGGTCATGCCGGGCATCTGGTAGTCGAGCACCACGCAGTCGACCGGCACGCCATAGGCGGCGGCGGCAATCAGCACCTTCAACCCCTCGGCGCCGCTTTCGGCCGCGCAGGAATCGAACGTCCACGACGCCATCTGCTCGCTCAGGATCGAGCGGTTGACGGCGTTGTCGTCGACGATGAGCACGCGCGCGCCGGTGACGTCGACCGGCATGATGCGCTGTCCGCCCTGCTCTGCCCGGGGCAGCGTGACCGTGAACCAGAAGGTCGAGCCCTTGCCCTCGGCGCTGTCGACGCCGATCTCGCCGCCCATCATCTCGACCAGCCGCGAGGTGATGGCGAGGCCAAGTCCGGTGCCTTCATGCCGCCTGGTCGAGGATGTGTCGACCTGGCTGAATTTTTCGAACACCAGCTTCAGCTTCTCTTCCGGGATGCCGATGCCGGTGTCGGTGACCGAGATGGTGAGCCTTGTTCCCGCCGGAACCCGCTCCCCCGTGACGTCGACCAGCACATGGCCCTCGTCGGTGAATTTCACGGCGTTGCCGAGCAGGTTGGTGACGATCTGCCTGACGCGGCCGACATCGCCCACGAACTGGCCCTCGAGCCCCGGCTGGATGCGAACGATGAGCTCGAGATCCTTCTCTTTGGCGCGTGTCGATACCAGCGTCGCCACATCCTCGATCGCCTCGGCGAGGTTGAAGGGCGCGGGATCGAGCACCAACTGGCCGGCGTCGATCTTGGAGAAGTCGAGGATGTCGTTGATAATGGTGAGCAGCGCGTTGCCGGATTTGACGATGATGTCGGTGAACGTCTTCTGCTTTGGATCGAGGTCCGATTTTGCCAGCAGTTCCGCCATTCCAAGGACCCCGTTCATGGGCGTGCGTATCTCGTGGCTCATATTGGCGAGGAATTCCGACTTGGCCCGATCGGCGAGCACGGCACGCCGCCGCGCTTCGCTCAGCTCGGCCTCGCGCTGCTTGAGCTCGGTGATGTCGGTGGTGGAACCGATGAGGTAGAGCGAACCGTCCGAGGCGATCATCGCGCCCTTGCGCGCGAACTGGTGCCTGACGCTGCCGTCCGGCAGCGTCACCGTCTCCTCGATCTCCTGCGTTTCGCCGGTGCGCAGCACGGCGAGGTCGCCCGCCACGAAAGCTTCACCGTCCGCGCCGAAGATCTCGACGTCGGTCTTGCCGACCGCTTCTTCCTTGCTGAAGCCGGTGAGATCGCACCAGCCCTTGTTCACGTAGAATTGCCTGAGATCCGAGCGCTTGGCGTAGATCGACACCGGCACATTGTCGATGAGGCTGCGGAACACCTCGTTCTCGCTCATACTTTGCTTGAGCGCCTGTTCGCGCGCTTTCACGTCGGTGATGTCGGTGCTGGAGCCGACCAGATGCACCGAGCCGTCGGTCGCCACCAGTCGGCTCTTGCGCGTCATCAGCTGCCGTACCGTGCCGTCGCGGTGCGTGACGGCTTCCTCGACCTCGCGCCCTACACCGGTCGTCACGACTTCGATGTCGTCATTGCTGAAGCCGTCGGCCTCTTCCGTCGCGAAAAGCTCGCGATCCGTCTTGCCGAGCACCTCGTCCTTGGCGAGCCCGGTCAGCGCGCACCAAGCCTTGTTGACGAATTCGATGCTGAGATCGTCGGCCTTGATGAAAGCGGCCACCGGCAGCTCGTCCATGACGTGCCGGTAGAGGTCGATCTGGCGCATGGAGTCGCGCAGCGCCTTCTCGCGGACCTTGATGTCGGTGATATCGACGCGCACGCCGATGAACGTGCCGTCGTCGGTGCGCATGTCGTAGACCTGGTACCAACGCCCGTCCGGATTGAGGCGCTCGTAGGAAGAGTTCGGCAAATGGTACCGCTTCAGCATGGCGTCGAGCCAGCGCTCGGTGTCGACGCCATACAGATCGTCGATTTTGGTATCTCCGCTCGAGCGGAAATAGCCGACCGAATGGCCGAGAGCCAATGCCTCGCGGAATGTGCGGCCCGGCTGCCAGGCCGGCTTCAACGCCGGCAGCGTGTCCTGCAGCTTGCGGTTGGCGAAGGCGAAGCGGTCGTCGCGATCGTAGATGATGACGCCCGCCGGCAGCGACTCCAGCACGGTGGCGAGATTCCTGCGCGCATCCTCGGCCTCGGTCTCGCGTTGCTTCATGTCGGTGATGTCGACATAGGAAATCAGCCGCTTGCCGCCGGGAAGGGGCGCCAGCGAGGCGATCAGCGTGCGGCCGTCCTTTCGCGGCAATTGCCTGGATCCCGCGGCACCGGCCCGGATTTCGGCCTCTCGTTCGGCCACATGGTTTTGCCAGGCCTGTTCCTCGCCGCCGAGCGGATCGACCTCACGGCTGGCTTCCATAAAGTCGCGAAAGCGGCTGCCGGCCGGAGCGCGCCGCGGATCGATCTTCCAGAAGTCGTAGAATGCCCGGTTGACCACCTCCGCCCGCAATTCGGCATCGAGAACGATGACGCCGATCGGCATCGAATCGACCATCAGGCTCAGATTGGCGAGCGCCTCCGAGGTTCCGGCCATGTCGCCGGGAAAGGTCCCGTTGCCGCGCATATCCGCCTTGTCGAAATTCCGCGCGCTGTCCGCCCCGACAATTCCGTCCGTATCCGCCATTCCTACCCCCAAGGCCGAACCGTGCCGGTTCATCGGCGGAATGTGCCCGACAAGCATTAACGATCCGCTAACCATAATGATTGCAACCGCCTGCCGTCGGTGCCGTTGAGCAGATTCCCATCGTCGCGCCGGCTGCGGTAATCCGCCCGTTGGCGATCAAGGCAACGACACATTATAAGGTGTCTGAGGTGTTGCTAATGTTTGATCGAATCGCGGCTTTCATCCTGTGCCCGGCGCTGCTTGCGGCGGGTGGCTGCGCGCGCAGCGACGACGGCACGGTCATCGTTCCGAGCCGGATGGATGTCAGGCGTGTCTGGGACGAGGCGCCGCCCGGAACGACCGCATCGCGGCAGATCGTCTCGGACGTGTTTCCTCTGCCGCCGGGCCCGCCGCAGACCCCTGCGGTGCGGCGCCATTCCAGATCCGCTCCGGCGCGGCCCTCCTACAACCAGGATCCGCCCGATCAGTCTTCCGACGCGCAGAACCCCCTCACCTGCAGGAATGTCGGCGAAAGCGGCAAGCGCTACCGCGTCGTCTGCGAGTAACTGGCCCTAAATCCGCCGATCGATGCCGGCTCGACAGCCTGCCTCAAAGCCGATGCCTCAGACCGGGAATGGCGGCCGGATCAATTCGCCGGGAAGAAGGCCGGCCCAACGATGCGCACCGACTTCGCGCCTGCCGGAGCAACCGCCCCGGACCGTTCGATCGAGTTGGTGGCATTCGCTTCCGCGCCATGAGCATTGCCCGACGGAATATCCGAGACTGTGCCCAGGTCCGGCCTCGATGTCGGCAAGGGAATGATGGCGTTTTCCATGTTGCCCGGCGTCACCGTGCGTGCCCTGAGCTCGGCCACACGCTCGGAGTAGCGCTTGAGGTCGCAGGCCTTGAACTCGGCGGCATCGCGATAGCGGAAGGCGGTTGACAGCTCGGTATAGGGCTTGCGCGTCTCGACCGCCACCATCTGGTCGGTCTCGAGGCTCGGATCGCTCAGCGTATAGAGATCGACGCCCGCATCGTCGCAGATGTAGCGGCATTGATCGACCATATCCTTGAGGTCCCTGGCCCGCGCGAATTGCGAGTTCGGCGCGGGGAAGAAATAGCCGTCCGAGAGGCGGACGCAAAACAGCATCGCGTTCCCGCCGAACGCCTCCGTGTTGGATGCCTGCTGCTGGGGCGCCGGCTGGCGCTTGGGAGCCGCCTGACGACCGAGGGCGACGTATCTTGCCTGCAACCCGGAGGAATCGCGGCCGGAATTGCCGATGCTGGCGATCCGGCGCTGCACCTCGGTGCGGCTCCGGATGAGATCCGCGCAGGCATTGAAGAAGCCCCCGACAGCGCTGCTGGCGGTGCATTTGCGCTGCCTCTCCAGCCCTTGGATCGCGGCAAGCTGGCGCCGCAGTTGCGCAAGCTCGGGGCTTGCCGCGTCGCGACCGCTGGACAGCATCTGCCTTCTCAGCGTCGAGCAAGAATCGGCGTAAGAAACCTGCGTCATCGCCAAGATCGCCATGGACACCAGAATTGGTGCCTTAAGAAACCGTAACCTCGTCATCGGGCGCCACCCCTGTTCGAAAAACGAGTTCGACTTAATTGCCGCTGGCTAAATGAGAAAATTCTCATGTATAGAAAGGTTAGCCAGAAGCTCTCTTAAGTATTATGCTCGATTTTGTGAAGCAAAAATTACGCTTTCACCTCAAGATTGAGGCAGTAGGCGAAAAACCATCTGGGCGTGGCCAGGCCGCGGCGCGACCACGCATCGCCGATGAAACCTTTGACCGGTGATGGACGTTGTTGGCGTTGATGTGACCGCGCAGCGAAGAGGAGACCGAAGATGTCCCTTCACTTCACCGTCTCTGGCCTGACCAGGAACCTGATCCATTCGCTTGGCCTGGATCATGAGCGCGCGCCGAGACCCCTTACCCCCGAGCAAAGCCTTCTGCTGGATTGTTATCTGGCCGGGCAGATCCCGGACTCCGCCTGGAGCGACTACGTCTTCGAGATGCCGGAACTGGAAAAGCACGCCCAGATCAGGCGCACACGCGGTTAACCTGAACGCAATTCCAGGAAAGTGCGACGCGCTCTAGGCTCGGCGCCTGCACCGTGGCTTTCCGTCCGGAATTGCCTCCAAATAATAGTCAGGCTGCCGCCTACTTCTTCGGCGAGTTGAACTGCAGTGTAAAGACGTTTCCGGCAATGCCTTGCGCCAGCGAGGGCGAGAAGCTGAGCGGCAGACAGTCCTGCATGGCCTTGGTCGCCGCGTCGACATAGGCTTTGCGCGCTTTGTCGTCGCCACTGACATGAATGGCGGTTGTTTTCGGCGGTCCGATCAGCGTGCCGTCGCGTTTGAAGCTGAAGCTGAGCGTGACCGAGGAATTGTCGGAATTGGCCGGCGGCGTCCAGCAGGCGAGCAGGGCGGCGCCGACGTCATTCATGCTGTTGAGCGATGCGGCTACCGATGGAAAGGGCACAACCGATAGCACGCCCGCTATCATCAAAAATCTTGCCGTGTTCATCGCAGGTCCTCGTCGCCGTCGCTCTGCCCCCTCACGGTATCGTACGATCCATGACGAGGATGACAATAGGGTTTCAGTCCGCCCGTCGGCGACGCAATCATACTGTCGTGATTTCGGCGCGACGGCCGCAAAAGCAAAAGGCCGGCACGCAGCCGACCTTTCCCTTGCCTCGTCATGGCGCCAGTACATCCGTGGTCGCGGCGAGGACTGGAACCAGTAGACAGATCTTAGGTAAACGAAACCTTAACGCGAGGGCGGGCTATGCACTGGCCTGCGATTTCACATGCGCGATGTAGGCGCGCACGTCGCCTGCCGGCTCCGAATAGGCCTTGCCGAGCTTCTTCTCCATGGCCGCCATGTATTCCTTCGCCCAGTTGGGCAGTACGTAGTCGACGACGGCGAGGAATTCGAGAGTTGCCGCCAGCCTTATATCGGCGATCGACGGGTTGTTGCCGCCGATGAATGGTTTGCCGTTGCGGAAGAAGGAGTGAAACACCTCGAGCGGCTCGGCGATCGCGGCCATCGCCGCCTTTTGCGCTTCCGACTTCTTGTCAGGATGTGCGTCGCTGTGGCCGACCTCGCCGGCATATTGCGGAAAGCCGAGCGCCGGATAGGTCGCGCGGGCGACATAAGGATAAAGCGTGCCGATCAGGTAGAACATGGCGCTGTCGATCATCGCTCGCTTTGCCGGCGCCTTTGGATAGAATTTCTCCAGCCCATGCTTGTTGGCGAGATACTGCATGATGGCGCAGCTTTCCCACAGCACGCCGCGCGGCAGGCCCTTGTCCTCGATCATCGGCGTCAGATGCGCGGGATTGCGCGCCAGGAACTCGGGCGAACGCGTGTGGCCCCAGGCATCGGTTTCCGCATGATCGAGTCCGGCCGCGCGCGCGAACACCCGCACCGTCATGTTGTTGACGCTCGGCCTCAGCATGCTGAGGTTCAGGCCGGGCTTCCTGGCCGGCTTCGCTTTAGCTTTGGGAGGGGCCTTTGCCATCGCTTTAGGCGCGGCCTTTGCCGTCGCTTCAGGCGCGCCTTTTGCGGTCGCTTTGGGCCCGGTTTTTGCCGTCTCCTTGGTCGCGGCTTTCGTATTCATCTTCGCGGCGGTTTTTGCCGCGGCCTTGGCCGCGGGTTTCTTCGCGCTCTTCGTTGCAGGCTTCGCCATGTCGGTCCTCCCTCTGACCCGGTTAATAAGGATTTTTTGCCGCCCTGTTTTCCGACAGGGTTTCCCGCGACCGCTCGACCAGCGCCTGGATGGCATCCGCGAGATGGACTTCGGCGATGTTGTAGTCGCCGCGCGCCACACGGATCTTGTGCGCTTCCATCAGCACGTCGGGATGGGTGAAGCCGGCCGGCGGCTCGAAGCGGTAGGAAGCAAGTTCGATCAACAGCCCCAGCGGGTCCTCGAAATAGATCGAGTCCATGAAGCCGCGGTCCTTGACGCCGCTGTGCTTGATTTCGCGCTCGTCGAGCCGCGCGACGGCCTGCAGGAAGGTGACCCGCGACACCGAGAACGCGATGTGATGGACGCAGCCGATATCGGTCGGCGTCCGCCGCTTGACCGGGGTGCGGCTCTCGTCGGTGAAGACGGTGATCAGACGCCCGTCGCCCGGATCGAAATAGAGATGGCTTTCGCTCGCCTTGTCGAGATTGGGCTGCTCGAAAATGAAAGGCATGCCGAGCACGCCCTCCCAGAAGTCGATCGAGGTCTGGCGCCCGGCGCCGACCAGCGTGATGTGATGAACGCCTTGCGACTGCAGTTTCCGCATTGGCTTCTCCCGCCTGCTTTTGCCGGCCGGCAGGAATTCGGATGCCTAGCCGCCATTGGGTTAGCGCTCGGCGCGACCGCCGCCCGTTTCCCCTGCGCTTCTTGTTCCGCACTATGTTCGATTGCGGCATGCGCATTCATGAAGAGATGCTAATTCAATCCGCGGCGATGCGCCAGAAGCACAGTGCCCTCAGCGGTCGGTGAGCGGGAAGAAGCTTGGTACGCCCAAGGGGAATCGAACCCCTGTTCCCGCCGTGAGAGGGCGGTGTCCTGACCGCTAGACGATGGGCGCGCTCAAGAACCGGCTACATAGGCTGGCGGCGGGGAAAAAGCAACTGGGGTTTCGACTGCTTCCCGTGCTTAACGAGTAACTTGTTCAGCCCTATCGTTTCGGCTCGATCAGGTCCCAGAGATTGCCGTAGAGATCTGCGAAAACGGCGACCGTGCCGTAAGCCTCATGGCGCGGCGTCTCGCGGAACTCGACGCCCTTGGCGAGCATCGCCTGATGGTCGCGGGAAAAATCGTCGGTCTCGAGGAACAGGAAGACCCGGCCGCCGGTCTGATTGCCGATGCGGCTTGCCTGCTCTTCGCCGGATGCCTGCGCCAGGAGCAGCCGCGCACCCTGGCTCTTCGCCGGCGCGACGGTGACCCAGCGCTTGCCGCCGCCGAGATCGACATCCTCGGTGAGCACGAAGCCGAGCCGCTCGACATACCAGCGAACCGCCTCGTCGTAATCGGCGACGACGAGCGCGACGGTCGCGACGCTGCGGCGTTCGGCAAAGCCGCTCATTTGTTGCGAATCGCGAATTGGCCGATGATGCGGCGCTCGGCGATGTCGTAGACGAAGATCGAATGGCTGCCGTCGGTAAGCTCGGCACCGATCGACAGGCGGTTGCCGGAGAGCGACTGGCTGATCACCTTGGCGCCAACGGGGAGCACGATGTCGCCCGACAGCGGCGTGCCGGCCGGGGCCTGGACATCGCCGGCAGGCGCAGGGCCGGCCGCCGGCGCATTGCGGGCTTTGTAGACAAGCGCGCCGATCACCACCATAAGGGCGAGGAACAGAAGGCCGAGATTGACGATCATGAAGCGGACGAGCTTGCGGCGCACTTTTTCGGCCGCGGGGTCGAGCGGCTTTTCCTCATCTTCTTCGGCGATCGGCCGGGCCATGGCTAAACAATCCGCAACGGGTTTCGATGAGCGCTCATAACGAAGAGACCCCGATATTGATAGAGGACGAATTGGCGGACGAGGAAACCGGCGAGGCCGTCGTGCTCGAAGCCGGTGCGGACGCCGTCGGCCAGCGCCTCGACCAGTGGCTCGCCGCCAGGCTCGGGCCGGAGCTCTCGCGCAGCCGCGTGCAGGCGCTGATCCGCCAAGGCGCGGTCTCCATCGCCGGCAAGGCGGTGCTGGAGGCCAAGCGCAAGCTGACGGCCGGTGAGCGTGTCGAAGTCCTGGTGCCCGCGCCCGAGCCGGCCGAGCCGCAGGGCGAGGACATCCCCCTCGACATCCTCTACGAAGACGACGAGCTGATCGTCATCAACAAGCCGGCGGGACTGGTCGTCCATCCCGGCGCCGGCAACTGGACCGGCACGCTGGTCAATGCGCTGATCCATCATTGCGGCGACAGCCTCTCCGGCATAGGCGGTGTCAGGCGGCCGGGCATCGTCCACCGGCTGGACAAGGAAACTAGCGGCGTCATGGTCGTGGCCAAGACTGACCCCGCCCACAAGGCCCTGTCGGAAGCCTTTGCCGACCACGGCCGCACGGGCGACCTCGAACGCGCCTATCTGGCGCTGGTGTGGGGCATCCCGCAGCGGCCGACCGGCACGGTCGATGCTGCCTTGGGCCGTGCCGCCGATCGCGTGCGCCGTGCGGTGGTGCCGGAAAACCGTGACGATGCCCGCCATGCCGTCACGCATTTCAGCGTCGTCGAGCGTTTCGGCGAGGCACAGCAGGCTTTCGCCACCGCCAGCCTCCTCGAATGCCGGCTGGAGACCGGCCGCACCCACCAGATCCGCGTCCACATGGCCCATATCGGCCACCCGGTAGTCGGCGACCCGGATTACGGGCAGGCCTTCCGCACCAAGGCCAACCGGCTGCCGGAACCCTTGAAAACCAAGGTCAACGCCTTTCCCCGACAGGCCCTGCACGCCTGGCTCCTTGAATTCCGGCACCCGACCACCCATCTAACGATGAGGTTCGAAGCGCCGATACCGGGAGACATGGAGGAACTCGTCGGCGGCTTCCGCAAACTTTGAACCCTGCCCGCCACGAACAAGCTGCAAACCAGCCATCAAAAAACCTGACTGGCGTTGTTCACTTCAGCGTGACAGACTGTTTAGCGTTGAACAAATGCCTGTCTTTTCTGGTTTTGTTCCTATATATACAGGTTGTCGCGGGTGAGCCTTTGGCATCCGCGTCGCATGCCCGCCGAGTTTCGGGGGCAATTCACTCCAAGAGAGGGGGCGCTATCATGGCCCAATCATTACCCAGTATTGTTTCCGGTGAAGGCGGTCTCGCCCGTTACCTGGAAGAAATCCGCCGCTTTCCGATGCTTCAGCCGCAGGAAGAGTACATGCTCGCGAAACGCTACGCCGAGCATCAGGACACTTCGGCTGCCCACAAGCTCGTCACCAGCCATTTGCGGCTCGTCGCCAAGATCGCCATGGGCTATCGCGGCTACGGCCTGCCGATCGGTGAGGTGATCTCGGAAGGCAATGTCGGCCTCATGCAGGCCGTGAAGAAATTCGAGCCGGAGCGTGGTTTCCGGCTCGCCACCTATGCCATGTGGTGGATCAAGGCCTCGATCCAGGAATATATCCTGCGCTCGTGGAGCCTGGTCAAGATGGGCACCACCGCCAACCAGAAGCGTCTGTTCTTCAACCTGCGCAAGGTGAAGGGCAAGATCCAGGCGCTCGATGAAGGCGACTTGAAGCCCGACCAGATCGCCGAGATCGCCACCCGCCTCAATGTTTCCGAGGCTGAGGTGATCTCGATGAACCGCCGCCTTTCGGGCGACGCTTCGCTCAACGCCCCGATCCGGGCGAGCGAAGGCGAGTCCGGCGAATGGCAGGACTGGCTGGTCGACGACCACGAAAGCCAGGAAGAGATGCTGATCGAGCAGGACGAGCTGGAAAACCGGCGCGCCATGCTGTCGGGCGCTCTGTCGGTCCTCAACGACCGCGAGCGGCGCATCTTCGAGGCGCGCCGCCTCGCCGAAGAGCCGCTGACGCTGGAAGAGCTGTCGGCAGAGTTCGACATCAGCCGCGAGCGCGTGCGCCAGATCGAGGTGCGCGCCTTCGAGAAGGTGCAGGACGCGGTCAAGGCCGCCGCCAAGCGCCAGACCCAGGCGCTGCGCACCATCGAGGCGCAGCCCGCGGCTTAAAGCTCAAGGCATCAATGAATAAAGGCGGCGTTTCGGCGCCGCCTTTTTGTTTTGCAACGTCTGCGATTGCGAAAATAGCGGACCAGCCCTTTCTCCCCCTTACTACACGGGGAGAAGGAAAGCTCAGGCCGTCGGTTGCTTCGTCTTCCTTAGGTACGGCAGCACCGTCTCATACGCCCCGAAGCGCTTGACTGCGTCCTCGTTGGAGACCGCGGCAGTGATGATGACGTCCTCGCCCTGCTTCCAGTTCGCCGGCGTCGCCACCTGGTGCTTGGCCGTCAGTTGGATGGAATCGATGACGCGCAGGATCTCGTCGAAGTTGCGGCCCGTCGTCATCGGATAGGTCAGCACCAGCTTGATCTTCTTGTCCGGGCCGATGACATAGACCGAACGCACCGTGGCGTTGTCGGCCGGCGTACGGCCCTCCGAGCTCTCGCCGGCGCCCGCCGGAAGCATCTCGTAAAGCTTGGCGACCTTGAGGTCCTTATCGCCGATCAGCGGATAGTTCACCGTCTGGCCGGTAGCAGTCTTGATGTCGGCCTGCCACTTGTCGTGGCTCGATACCGGATCGACCGAGATGCCGATGATCTTGACGTTGCGCTTTTTGAACTCGCCTTCCAGGCCGGCCATCGTGCCTAGCTCGGTGGTGCAGACCGGCGTGAAGTTCTTCGGGTGGCTGAACAGCACCGCCCAGCCGTCGCCGATCCAGTCGTGGAAGTTGATGGTGCCCTGCGTGGTCTCGGCCGTGAAATCCGGCGCGACATCGTTGATACGAAGACTCATAGCCTATCCCTACCCTTTTTGAGAAACGGTGGCCGGCCTGGCCGGCGCGGGCCTAAGCTAGCACTATCGCGGTGCCGGTCAAACGTCTGGAGGCGCAGCCGAGGCCTTGCAAGGCGATTTTTTTCGCCGCCGGGCAAGAAGCGGCTGGATTCCGCATCTGAGAGAAGGGAGCGCCGCTCAGCCTTTCTTTATCGCCAGCGTCGCCGTGAGATCTTCCATGCGTTGCGCGAGCGCCGCGAGCGCGGTGGTGAGCACGCTGTCGCTTTTGTCGGCCTTGGTAAGCGCCTCGTCGCGCGTCTTGCGCAAGGTGAGCACCTCGCTCTCCATGCCTTTGACGCGCTTGGTGAGCTCCGAGAGCTCGTCCATCACCATGATGCCCGCCATGACGGTAAGCCGCTGGTCGCCGATCTCGCCGAAGGAATCCTTCAGGTGCGAGACATAGCGGTCGAAACGCTCGGCAAGGTCGATCAGATGCTCTTCCTGGCCCTCGTCGCAGGCCATCCGGTACTGCTTGCCGTCGATCGAAACGGTGACCTGTGCCATTGCCCTACCTGTCCAGAACCGCGCGGATGGTTTCCATGGCAGTCACTAGCCGCCGCGACACTTCCTTGTTGGCGTCTTCCAGACGCTCGGCGCGCGCTTCGGAATTGTCGAGCTCCTGCGCCAGGCGCGAACGGTCGGCGTTCATGCGCTGCACCTCGGCCTCGGCTTCCGAATAATCGCGCTCATGCTCGAGCTTCGCCGCCACGGCGTTTTCCAGCCCTTCCATGGCCTTGCCCAGCCTGGCGATGACTTCCTTGAGGGTCGTTTCCCCGGTCATGGCCTTCGTCCTATGCCCTGCCCATCACCGAATCGCACGCGTTCAGAACGCGTTACCTCGGAAAGATTAGGCACCGGGTGAAGGGCGCGTCAACAAAGCTCTCGCGACTGTCCCCCGCTATCGCTAATGTAAGGCGCCCGATCCCATCACAAGCCCGGCAAAATCCGCCCCGATTTGTTGACTAAAAGGCCGCGCCTGCTATGTGTCGCGGCATCCTTTTCCAAGGGTTCTCCCCAGGCTCCAACCCACTTCCGGAGGAAGCATGACCTCGCGTGAACAACATGATCGGATGGCCAACGCGATCCGTTTCCTTTCCATGGACGCCGTCGAGAAGGCGAACTCCGGTCACCCCGGCCTGCCCATGGGCTGCGCCGACATCGCCACGGTTCTGTTCAGCCGCTTTCTGAAATTCGACGCCAAGGCGCCGCATTGGGCCGACCGGGACCGCTTCATCCTGTCGGCCGGCCACGGCTCGATGCTGCTCTATTCGCTCCTCTACCTCACCGGCTATGAGGACATGACGATCGACCAGATCAAGAATTTCCGCCAGCTCGGCTCCAAGACCGCCGGCCATCCCGAATACGGCCATGCCGCCGGCATCGAGACCACCACCGGTCCGCTCGGCCAGGGCCTTGCCAATTCGGTCGGCTTCGCGCTCGGCGAGCGCATCATGAACGCCGCCTTCGGCAACGACCTCGTCAACCATTATACCTATGTGCTGGCCGGCGACGGCTGCCTGATGGAAGGCGTCTCCCAGGAAGCCATCGCGCTGGCCGGTCATCTGAAGCTGAACAAGCTGATCGTCTTCTGGGACAACAACAACATCTCGATCGACGGCCCGGTCTCGCTTGCCGACAACACCGACCAGGTCGCCCGCTTCCAGGCCAGCGGCTGGAACGCCAGCCACATCGACGGCACCGATCCGGAAGCGATCGCCTACGCCATCGAGGCGGCGCGCCATTCCGACAAGCCGACGATGATCGCCTGCAAGACCACCATCGGCTTCGGCGCCCCGACCAAGGCCGGCACCAACAAGGCGCATGGCTCGCCGCTGGGCGCCGAGGAAATCGCCGGTGCACGCAAATTCTTCAACTGGGACTCGCCGCCCTTCGAAATTCCGGCCGACATCCTCGACGCCTGGCGCGCCGTGGGCCAGAAGGGCGCTGAGGCCCGCGCCGACTGGGAAGGCCGCCTGGCCAAGGCCGAGCCGAAGCTCAAGGCCGAGTTCGAGCGCCGTCTCGCCGGCAAGCTGCCCTCCAATTTCGACGCCATCATCGCCGACTACAAGAAGAAGCTGTCGGCCGATAAGCCGAAGGTCGCCACCCGCAAGTCGTCGGAAATGGCGCTGGAGGTCATCAACGGCGCGGTGCCGGAGACGATCGGCGGCTCGGCCGACCTCACCGGCTCCAACAACACCAAGACCAGCCAGACCAAGAACATCACCCCGGACGACTACGGCCAGCGTTATGTCCATTACGGCATCCGCGAGCACGGCATGGCGGCCGCCATCAATGGTCTCACGCTGCATGGCGGCCTGATCGCCTATGGCGGCACCTTCCTGTGCTTCTCCGACTATGCCCGCCCCTCGATGCGCCTTGCCTCGCTGATGGGCATCCGCTCGATCTTCGTCATGACGCATGACTCGATCGGCCTCGGCGAGGACGGCCCGACCCACCAGCCGGTCGAGCACCTGGCCGCGCTGCGCGCCATTCCGAACCACAATGTCTTCCGTCCGGCCGACGCGGTCGAAACCGCCGAATGCTGGCAGATCGCGCTGGAATCGGAAAAGACGCCCTCGACCCTGGCGCTGACCCGCCAGAACCTGCCGACCGTGCGCACCGAGCATTCGGCGAAGAACCTTTCCAGCCAGGGCGCCTATGAGCTTGCCGCCGCCAGCGGCGAGGCCGTGGTGACGATCTTCGCCACCGGCTCAGAAGTCGAGGTGGCTCTCGGCGCGCGCGACCTGCTGGAAAAGCACGGCCATCCGACCCGCGTCGTCTCGGTGCCCTGCTTCGAACTGTTCGACCGGCAGAGCGACGATTATCGCAAGAAGACCATCGGCAACGCCAAGGTGAAGGTCGCGATCGAGGCCGGCATCCGCCAGGGCTGGGATCACCTGATCGGCACCGACGGCATTTTCGTCGGCATGCACGGTTTTGGCGCCTCCGGCTCGATCGAGCAGCTCTATCCGCATTTCGGCATCACCGCCGAGGCCGCGGCCAAGGCGGTCGAAGCCCGCCTGCACGGCAAGTAGGAATTGGCTCGGGCCCGGCAGCTCCGATCGACGGCTCCGCCGGGCTGGACCAACCTAATCGATTTAGATGCGACCTTCTGCGGCTGGATTCTTGCGCCTTCCGCCGTTATGAAACTGCGGACCCATCCGCTTTCCAGCCCCCAAGGGAGAGAACAATGACCGTCAGAGTTGCCATCAACGGATTTGGCCGGATCGGCCGCAACATCCTGCGCGCCATCCATGAATCCGGCCGCAAGGACATCGAGGTTGTCGCCGTCAACGACCTCGGCCCGGTCGAGACCAACGCGCACCTCTTGCGCTTCGACAGCGTGCATGGCCGCTTCCCGCATGAGGTGACCGTCGACGGCGACCAGATCTCGGTCGGCAAGGAGAAGTTCAAGGTCACTGCGATCAAGGATCCGACCCAGCTGCCGTGGAAGGACCTCGGCGTCGACATCGCGCTCGAATGCACGGGCATCTTCACCGCCCGCGACAAGGCCGCCGCGCACCTGACCGCCGGCGCCAAGCGCGTCATCGTCTCGGCCCCGGCCGAAGGCGCCGACCTCACCGTCGTCTACGGCATCAACCACGACAAGCTGACCAAGGACCACATCGTCATCTCCAACGCCTCCTGCACCACCAACTGCCTGGCGCCGCTGGCGGCCGTGCTGCACGAGACCGTAGGCATCGAGAAGGGCATGATGACGACGATCCACTCCTATACCGGCGACCAGCCGACGCTGGACACCATGCACAAGGACCTCTACCGCGCCCGCGCCGCGGCGCTGTCGCAGATCCCGACCTCGACGGGCGCCGCCAAGGCGATCGGCCTCGTGCTGCCCGATCTCAAGGGCAAGCTCGACGGCATCTCGATCCGCGTGCCGACCCCGAACGTCTCGCTCGTCGACTTCAAATTCATCGCCAAGCGCTCGACCACCGCGCAGGAGATCAACGAAGCGGTCATCGCCGCGTCCAAGGGCAAGCTGAAGGGCGTGCTGTCGGTCACCCATCACCCGAACGTGTCGATCGACTTCAACCACGATCCGCATTCCTCGATCGTGGCGCTCGACCAGACCAAGGTGATGGACGGCAACTTCGTTTCGGTCCTGTCCTGGTACGACAACGAATGGGGCTTCTCGAACCGCATGGGCGACACCGCCGTCGCCTTCGGCAAGACCATCGCCTGATTGTAGGCTCGCTTCAGGTTTTGAAACGCCCGGCTTGGCCGGGCGTTTTTTATTGGCCGGCTGAGCCAAAAAACATGCTGTTGCCTTGCACTGGTCATGTCTTCGCCCCACTCTCCCGTAAATCGACAAATGAGAGGGACTTGAGGGGCACTGGCGGATGGAGCATGCGATCTATCTCGTGACGCTGGTCGGCACGGCGCTCATCGTCGCCGCCGCGTTTTCGAGCCTGATCGCCTTCCGCTTCGGCGCTCCTTTGCTGCTCCTCTTCCTCTGCATCGGCCTTGCCACCGGCGTCGACGGTCTCGGCATCGAATTCGACAATGCGCGGCTGGCTTATTTTGCCGGCTCACTGGCCTTGGCCATCATCCTGTTCGATTCCGGTTTCGGCACGCCGCTCAACGCGCTGCGCCAGGCGGCCGGGCCGGCGTTGTCGCTGGCCACGGTCGGCGTCATCCTGACCACCGGCATTTTTGGCGTGGCCGCCTATTATCTGCTCGATCTCAACTGGCTCGAATCCTCGCTGCTTGGCGCGGCTGTCGCCTCGACGGATGCGGCGGCCGTGTTCTTCCTGCTGCGCGCCGGGGAAATCCATCTGCGCGAGCGCGTGCGTTCGACGCTCGAAGTGGAATCCGGCACCAACGACCCGATCGCAATCTTCCTCACCATCACGCTCGTCGAGATCATCGCCGCGCACGCCGACCCAGAAGCCAATGTGCTGGTCACCAACCTTTTGCTCGGCTTCCTCGCCAATATGGGGGTCGGTGCCATTGTTGGCGTGCTCGGCGGCTTCGGCATCGTGCGCCTCGTCGAGCGGCTCAACCTCGACCACGGCCTGCTGCCGATCTTCGTGCTGACGCTGTCGCTGATGGTGTTCGCGGCGGCCGGCGCCATCGGCGGCTCCGGCTTCCTCGCCGTCTACCTTGCCGGGCTGATCGCCGGCAATTCGGACATCCGCGCCGTCACCATCCTGAAGCGCTTCCAGGACGGCATGTCGTGGCTGGCGCAGATCATCATGTTCCTGATCCTCGGCCTGTTCGCAACGCCCTCGCAATTCCCCGAGATCCTGGTGCCGGCGGTCCTGCTCGGTCTGTTCCTGATCTTCGTGGCGCGGCCTTTGGCCGTCTGGCTCTGCCTGATGCCGTTCCGCCTGCCGCGCCCCGAGGTCGCCTTCGTCTCCTGGGTCGGCCTGCGCGGCGCGGTTTCGATCCTGCTTGCCATCACGCCGCTGCTCGGCGGGCTCGAGCATGGCCGGCTGATCTTCAACGCCGCCTTCATCATCGTGCTCGTATCGCTGGTGGTGCAGGGCTGGACGGTCGGGCCGCTGGCGCGGCGCCTGGGCCTTATCGTCCCCGCGCGTCTCGGGCCGCTCGACAAGGTGGAGCTCGAACTGCCGGGCTCGGCGCATCATGAGCTGCTTGCCTATCGCGTAGCACCCGGCAGCCCGGTGGCGCGCGGCGAGCGCATTCCCCGCTGGGCAAGGCCGTCGCTGGTGCTGCGTGACGGCCGATCCATGCGCTTCCAGGACATGGGCCGGCTGGCGGCCGGCGATCAGGTCTACATCTTCGTGCCGGACCGCTATCCGCGCCTGCTCGACAAGCTTTTCGCCAGCCGCGCCGTGGTCGATCCGGAGGATGCCGATTTCTTTGGCGCCTTCGCCGTCGATCCTGCCCGCCCGGCGGCGGAACTCGAGGCAGCCTATGCGCCGGGCCTGACCGAGGCCGAACAGAAGCTCACGGTCGCCGCGCTCGTTACCGAGCGGCTCGGCGGTCATCCCGAATATGCCGACCGTGTGATGATCGGCCCGATCGAGCTCATCGTGCGCGACGTCGACGAGAAAGGCAGGATCACCGGGCTCGGCCTGTCCTTCGAGCCGACCGCGCCGGTGGCGCGCGTGCCGGTTTTCCTGAGCGCCGGCGAGATCGCGGATCGTATAGCCGCCATGATCCGCAGCTGGCGCAAGCCCGCGGAACAACAGCCGGCCGAGGACGTGCCGAGCGACACTGCGGCGCCGGCACCGGACGGGCGGAAGACAGCCGGCGAAGGCTGATGTCTCACGCCGACATCATTTTTGCGCCCCCGCCGTCAACGCAGCGCTTGCATCGTGGTTCGCGCCGGGTAAGGTCGCCGCGTTTTCGCGAAAGGAACGGATCATGGCCGGCTTCAAGACACTCGACGATATCGGTGCCGTCAGCGGCAAGCGCGTCTTGGTGCGCGTCGACCTCAACGTGCCTGTCGCCGACGGCAAGGTCACCGACGCGACCCGTATCGAGCGCATCGCGCCGACCATCGCCGAGCTCTCGAAAAAGGGCGCCAAGGTTATCCTGCTGGCGCATTTCGGCCGGCCGA
This sequence comes from Mesorhizobium sp. WSM4935, assembly GCF_029625735.1. Lineage (NCBI taxonomy): Bacteria > Pseudomonadati > Pseudomonadota > Alphaproteobacteria > Hyphomicrobiales > Phyllobacteriaceae > Mesorhizobium > Mesorhizobium sp. WSM4935. Next base: position 143,023 of record NZ_JARTVR010000015.1, read on the forward strand.
AGGACGGACCTTCGGACGAGTTCTCGCTGGAGCCGATCGCCCGCGCCACGGCGGAAGTGCTCGGCCGTCCGGTCGGCTTCGCCGCCGACTGCATTGGCGACAAGGCTGCCGAGGCCGTCGCCGCCATGAAGGACGGCGACGTGCTGCTGCTCGAGAACACCCGCTTCCACAAAGCCGAGGAAAAGAACGAGCCGGCCTTCACCGAAAAGCTCGCCGCCAATGGCGACATCTATGTCAACGACGCCTTTTCGGCCGCGCATCGGGCGCATGCCTCGACCGAAGGCCTGGCGCGCCACTTGCCGGCCTATGCCGGCCGCACCATGCAGGCCGAGCTCGACGCGCTGGAAAAGGGCCTCGGCAATCCGGTCCGGCCGGTGGTGGCCATCGTCGGCGGCGCCAAGGTCTCGACCAAGATCGACCTTTTGACGAATCTCGTGAAGAAGGTCGACGCGCTGGTGATCGGCGGCGGCATGGCGAACACCTTCCTGGCCGCGCGCGGCACCGATGTCGGCAAGTCGCTCTGCGAGCATGACCTCGCCGGCACCGCCAAACAGATCATGATCGAGGCCGCGCAAGCCGGCTGCGCCATCATCCTGCCCGCCGACGGCGTGGTCGCCAGGGAATTCAAGGCGGGTGCGGCGAGCGAAACCGTTGCCATCTCGGACGTGCCGGCCGACGGCATGATCCTCGACGTCGGCGCAAAAACCGTGCAGAGCGTCAACGACTGGATCGACCGGGCCGCGACGCTGGTCTGGAACGGTCCGCTCGGCGCCTTCGAGATCGAGCCCTTCGACCGTGCCACGGTCGCGGCGGCAAAGCATGCCGCGACCCGCACCAAGCAGGGCAAGCTCGTCTCGGTCGCCGGCGGCGGCGACACGGTGGCCGCGCTCAACCATGCCGGTGTCGCCGACGACTTTACCTATGTCTCGACTGCCGGCGGCGCCTTCCTGGAATGGATGGAAGGCAAGCCGCTGCCCGGCGTCGAGGTGCTGAAGCGGTAAACAGTCCGAGACGAGGCAAGGCCGCGCGGCTTTCAATCGATTCTAGCTTTCCGGGGTTATTCCTTTGGCGGTAGTGTTCTGCTAGCGCGGAACAAACGCAGCGTAGGAGAGCACCCATGAGCGAACGTCTCGAAGATATCGCCGCCGCGATGGTGAGCGGTGGCAAGGGCCTTTTGGCCGCCGATGAGAGCTCCGGCACCATCAAGAAGCGTTTTGACGTCATCGGCGTGGAGTCGACCGCCGACAACCGGCGCGACTATCGCGAGATGATGTTCCGGTCCAGGGAGGCGATGACCAAATACATCTCCGGCGTCATCCTCTATGACGAGACCATCCGCCAGAAGGCCGCCGACGGTACGCCGCTTGTCGACATCATCAAGGCGTCCGGCGCCATTCCCGGCATCAAGGTCGATCTCGGCGCCAAGCCTCTGGCCGGCTTTCCCGGCGAGACCATCACCGAGGGCCTGGACGGGCTGCGCGAGCGGCTTGCCGACTATTACAAGCTCGGCGCCCGCTTCGCCAAATGGCGCGCGGTGATCGACATCGACACTGCCAAGGGCGTGCCGTCCGCCAATTCGATCGCCTCCAACACCCATGCGCTGGCCCGCTATGCAGCACTTTGCCAGGAAGCCGGCATCGTGCCGATCGTCGAGCCGGAAGTGCTGATGGACGGCGCTCATTCGATCGACACCTGCTACGACGTCTCCAGGGCGACGCTGGTCAAGCTCTATGACGAGCTCTACGCCGCGCGCGTCGTCTTGGAAGGCTCGATCCTGAAGCCGAACATGGTCATCTCGGGCAAGAAGTCAGGCAAGACCGACAGCCCCGAGGAAATCGCCGAAAAGACGATAAAGCTGTTCCGCGAAGTGGTGCCGGCGGCGGTGCCGGGCATTGCCTTCCTCTCCGGCGGCCAGGAAGACGAGGAGGCGACCGCCAACCTCAACGCCATCAACGCCATCGGCCCGCACCCCTGGAAGCTCACCTTCTCCTATGGCCGGGCGCTGCAGGCCGCACCGCAGAAGGCGTGGAGCGGCAAGGCCTCGAACGTCGCCGCCGGCCAGGCCGCCTTCACCCACCGCGCCCATATGAACCATCTGGCTGCGCTCGGGAAATGGCAGCCGGCGCTGGAAAAGGCCGCCTGAAGCCAGCCCTTCCACTCCACAGCGAAAACCCGGGCCGCTGGCCCGGGTTTTGTTTTTATACGCCGCATTCCTACCTGATGCAGCGAAACAGCGGCGGCTGTGTCGGGTTGAGCCGATGTCGAACGTCCTTGGCAGGAGAGGACAGGAGATGGTCATGCAACGCAATGCCGTCGTTTCGCGCGAGGACTGGTTCGAGGCGCATCGAAGGCACCTCGAGCGCGAGAAGGAGCTGACACGCTTCCGCGACCTTGTTGCCGCCGAGAGGCGGCAACTGCCCTGGTTCAAGCTGCGTAAGGATTATGTCTTCGAGAGCGAAACGGGGCCGAAACGCCTCGCCGAGCTGTTCGCGGGCAAGAGCCAGCTCATCGTTTATCATTTCATGATGACGCCGGGCTCCGACCACCGCTGCGAGGGCTGCTCGTTCCTTGCCGACCACATCGACGGCGCCAACCAGCACCTGAAGCATCATGACGTGTCGCTGGTCGTCGTCTCACGCGCGCCGTTGGCCGAGATCCTGCCTTACAAGCGGCGCATGGGCTGGAAGTTCGACTGGATGTCGTCCTACGCCTCCGACTTCAATTTCGACCTTCAGGTCTCCTTCACCGACAAGCAGATCGCGGCGGGCGAAACCATCTATAATTTCGAGAAGCGCCCGCTGCGGTCGAAGGACCTGCCCGGCACCAGCATCTTCTATCGCGACGAGTGCGGCGACATCTTCCTCACCTTCGTGTCGCGCGCCCGCGGCGGCGACGCGCTGATCGGCGCCTATCACTATCTCGACATGACGCCGAAGGGCCGCAACGAGACCGGACCCTACCATGGCCTGATGGACTGGGTGCGCCTGCACGACGAGTATCAGGACAAGGCCGAGCGGCCGGACTGCTGCGCGTGAACGGCATGGTTCACCGGCGGCCTGCCTTACGCACTGCGTACCAAATGGCCGGAAGCGCGCGTGGTGTGGTCGCCGGTGCTGGAATTCACCCGCGCGCCGGCAATGCCGCCATTGCTCGGCGCCCTCCTCGAGATCCGCGCCACGGAAATGAACCGGGTGAGCGTGCTGTCTGCAGCGAACGCGGCGCCATTGCTGCAGCGCGCCTGCCGATCACCAATCCCGAGGCCGGGCTTCGCCTCCGACGGCTTCCACGCCTCCGAAGCGGGTTACCGCGGCTGGGCGGAGCATCTGGTGGATTTCGTGCTTGGCATTGAGCAACCTGGCCGAGTCGGCTGGGCTTAAGTCCAAGCCCAAGCACCGCGGCAAGCGATATCGCGGCCATCACAAGCAGCGCCAGCTTCCAGAAATCGCCGCGCCGCTTCAGCCCTGGCCATCCGAGCGGCTTGATGACCTGGATCAGCATGATGCCGATGATGACAAGGGCGAGCAGTTTCGTCATGCCGCCTTTGAGCAACATCGATGGCGCCTGTCAAAGCTGTTCTTAAGGCATCTTCGGGGCCAGGCATTCCTGACAGAAATCGGGCTCATCCCGACCCTGCGAGAGGGCGCCGCACCGCCTTCTTCGGCCACCTGCCAAGCTCCTGACAGACTGCTGTCAGGAGGAGTGTGCGATACTCTTCCCATCAAAAAGAGAGGAGTGAGGTCATGAACGGTTTTACCATTCTGCGCAGCGTGCAGCACTATGTCGGCAGGATCCGCACCGTGCGCAACGAGATCCGCACCCAGCGTTTCCTGAACACATTGCCGGCGGACATTCGCAAGGACATCGGCTGGCCGGACCTTTACCAGGGCCGCGTGCGCGAAAACTGAAATTTGTCGCCGCAACTTGGATTGTGGCGCTGTCGCGCCCAGATGTAATGCGGCCAGTGATGTTGAGTTCAGGGAAGAAGCCTTGCCGATGATTTCGCCGCAGCCTCCTGACAGGATGTTGTCAGGAGGGCTGCGGTAATTGGAACGGCTTGATCCTGACAGTGATGAACACGAGCCGACGATCCGGAGTGATCCGCGCATGGTGAAGAGCTGGAACGACAGGCTGAACACGCCGGGCATCAACGGCATCAAGCCGTCGCCGCGCACGGTCGGCGATGTCGTTGAAGGCCAGTCGATGCTGGTGCCGACCGCGCGCCAGGTCGACGACTTCATCCGCTCGATTCCCGAAGGAGTGGAGATGGACGTTCGTGCGCTGCGCACCGCTCTGGCCATCGAGCACGGCGCCGAAGTGACATGCCCGGTGACGATCGGCTATCATCTTCGCACCGTTGCCGAGGCCGCCCATGAGGATCTCGAGCGCGGCATGGCGCTGAGCGACGTCGCGCCGTTCTGGCGTGTGCTGGGTGCAAAGACGCCGACCACGGGCAGACTGTCTTTCGGGACGAAATTCGTTGCCGCGCAGCGCAAGCGCGAAGGGCTGAAGCCATAACTCCCGGGGGAGAGATCGATGCGCCGTGCCGACAGGCTTTTCCAGATCGTCCAGCATTTGCGGGGTGGCCGGCTGGTCACCGCGCAGAAGCTCGGCACGTGGCTCGAGGTTTCCGAGCGTACCATTTACCGCGACATAGCCGACCTGCAGTCGACCGGCGTGCCGATCGACGGCGAAGCGGGCGTCGGCTACATGATGAGGGAGGGTTTCGATCTTCCGCCGCTGATGTTCACGCGTGACGAGATCGTGGCGCTGGTTGCCGGCGCGCGGATGGTGCGCGCCTTTGGCGGGGCGGCGATGGCAAGGGCCGCCGACGAGGCGCTGGTCAAGATCGGCGCCGTGCTGCCCGATACCGAGAAGGACCGCATCGCCCGCACCGAGATCCATACGCCGATGTGGGTGGTGAGCGATGCCGCGCGTGAGGCGATCGACCTGATCGAGCGTGCCATTGAGAAGCGCCAGGTGCTGACCATCGACTATTCGGACGAAGCCGGACGCGGCACCGCCCGCGACATCAGGCCGTTGGGGCTGTGGTTCTGGGGCAAGGTCTGGACCCTGGTCGCCTGGTGCGAGATGCGCGACGACTTCCGTGCCTTCCGCATCGACCGCATCGCCTCGGTCGTGATCGCCGGCCGCATCTTCAAGCCGGAGCGCGGCAAGCAGCTCGCCGATTTCTACCGCGCCGTCGAGCGCTCAGAGGACTACGGCATGGCGCCCGACCGCGCCGCGCGGACGTGACTTCCTCCCAAGCCATTGTCCAACGAAAAAGCCCGCTCGAAGCGGGCTTTTTTGTTGAGCGCGTCGGAAGGCCTACTCCTGGTCGTCGTCCTCGCCCTTGTCCTTCGACTTGAGCGCGGAAAGCTTGGCGAAGACGGCGTTGGCGTCGAGCTCCTGGTCCTCGTCCTTCGGCTTCTCCGGCGCCGGCACCAGCCGTTCGGTGAGTGCGGCGGGCAGCAGCGTGTCGCCCACGGGCTGCGGCTGCTCGCGGCCGCGCGAGGCGCGGTTGACTTCGAGGTCGAGGTCGATCTGCGAGGTGAGGCCGAGCGTCACCGGATCCATCGGCTGCAGATTGGCCGAGTTCCAGTGCTTGCGTTCGCGGATCTGCTCGATGGTCGACTTGGTGGTGCCCACGAGACGGGCGATCTGCGCGTCCTTGAGTTCGGGATGGTTGCGCACCAGCCACAGGATGGCGTTCGGCCGGTCCTGACGCTTCGACAGCGGCGTGTAGCGCGGACCCTTGCGCTTCGATTCCGGCACCCGCACCTTCGGCTCCGACAGCTTCAGCCGGTAATTGACGTCCTTCTCGCCGCGCGCGATCTCGTCGCGGGTCAGCTGCCCAGTGATGATCGGGTCCATGCCCTTGATGCCCTGCGCAGACTCGCCGTCGGCGATCGCCTTGACCTCGAGCGGATGCAGCCCGCAGAACTGCGCGATCTGCTCGAAGGAGAGTGCGGTGTTGTCGACCAGCCAGACGGCGGTCGCCTTGGGCATCAGCAGCGTATTGGCCATATCAAAAATCCTTCTCGTTCGCCCGCGTTCCCGCGCGGGCGGTGGTTTTAGAGCCACCAAAATGGGAAATTCGCGGCCTGTATAAACGCTCCCTCCGATTTTCGCAATGTTTTTGGGAAGAGCTCGATTCACGACGCTGAAAAGACAAAACCCGCTGGACGGGGTCCAGCGGGTTCGGAACCGGAAACGAAGCAAGCGTCTCGACGGCTCTGGCTTGCAAGTCCCAGCCCGGCCTTCGGCGGTCGAGCTTCGTCTGATTACACCGCCTGACGGGCGATGCGCTCGATGTCGGCGCGGTTGATGCCGAGGTCGCTCAGCTGGCGGGCGTTGAGCTTGTTCAGCTCGCGCACGGTCTCGTTGTACATGCGCCACTTACGGAAAGCACGGATCGGGTTCATGATGGTTCTCCAGTCGTTGGTCAAATCGTTTGATGCCGCGTAAATAGGCACGCCTGCCCACAAATTGAACGGACGCTTTTGCATGGCCGCAATGCGTTTTGTGCATTGCACCAAAAGAAAGGGAGTAGGGGAGTAAGGAATAGGGCAGTAGGGCGAACGAGGGCTACTCCCCTACTCCCCTACTCCCCTACTCCCCTACTCCCCTACTCCCCTACTCCCCTACTCCCCTAC
>NZ_JARTVR010000016.1:0-149441 GCF_029625735.1 Mesorhizobium sp. WSM4935
CCTCAACGCAAAAGCACGCGACGCGAGAACCGAGTTCGCAAATGCAACTTGACAGCCCAGACAGTCGCTCTCCCCCGCTTTGCGGGGGCGAGGAACTTTGATCCCTAGCCCCCATCAAAACCTCGGAATGTCCGGAAACGCCATCTGCCCGCGATGCACATGCATCCGTCCCAGCTCCGCGCAGCGGCGCAGCTGCGGAAACACCTTGCCGGGGTTGAGCAGATGGTTGGGATCGAAGGCGCATTTGACGCGCATCTGCTGGTCGAGGTCGATCTGGTTGAACATTTCCGGCATCAGGTCGCGCTTCTCGACGCCGACGCCGTGCTCGCCGGTCAAGACGCCGCCGACCTCGACGCAAAGGCGAAGGATGTCGGCGCCGAAGCTTTCGGCCTTGTCGAGCTCGCCCGGCACGTTGGCGTCGTAGAGGATCAGCGGATGCAGATTGCCGTCGCCGGCGTGGAAGACATTGGCGACTCCCAATCCATATTTCTCGGAGAGATCGCGCATGCCGGCAAGCACGCGCGGAAGTTCCTTGCGCGGGATGGTGCCGTCCATGCAGTAATAATCCGGCGAGATGCGGCCGACGGCCGGGAAAGCCGCCTTGCGGCCGGCCCAGAAGCTCAGCCGCTCCTGTTCGGATTGCGAGATGCGGCAAATGGTCGAGCCGTTCCTGTAGGCGATTGCCTCGACAAGGCCGATCAGGTGGTCGACCTCGACGCTCGGGCCGTCGAGCTCGACGATCAAGAGCGCCTCGACATCGAGCGGGTAGCCGGCGTGGACGAAATCCTCCGCCGCGTGGATCGCCGGGCGATCCATCATCTCCATGCCGCCTGGGATGATGCCGGCGCCGATGATGTCGGCGACGCATTGACCGCCCTGTTCGCTGGTCGGAAAGCCGATCAAAAGCGCGCGCGCCGTCTCAGGCTTCTTGAGGATACGCACGGTGACCTCGGTGACGACGCCGAGCAGGCCTTCCGAGCCGGTCATCACGCCGAGCAGGTCGTAACCTTCCTGGTCGAGATGGCTGCCGCCGAGCCGCACCACCTCGCCATTCATCAGCACCATCTCGATGCCCAGCACATTGTTTGCGGTGAGCCCGTATTTCAGGCAGTGGACGCCGCCGGAATTCTCCGCGACGTTGCCGCCGATCGAGCAGGCGATCTGGGAGGAAGGATCGGGGGCGTAGTAGAAGCCCTCCTGCTCGACGGCGGTGGTGATGCCGAGATTGGTGACGCCGGGTTGGGCAACGACCACGCGATTCGGGTAATCGATCGCGAGGATGCGGTTGAAGCGGCTCATCACCAGCAGCACCGCGTCCTCGAGCGGCAGCGCGCCACCAGACAGCGAAGTGCCGGAGCCGCGCGGCACGACGCGGATGTTGCGCTCGTTGCAGTATTTCAGCACGCGGGAAACCTGGGCGACCGTTTCCGGCAGCACCACCACCAGCGGCAATTGCCGGTAGGCGGTGAGGCCGTCGCTTTCGAAGGCGCGCATTTCATTGGCCGCGTCGACCACCCCCTCGCCCGGCACGATGATGCGCATGTCGGCGACGATCTCGGCGCGCCGGCGCATCGTCTCGGCATCTGGCTTGGGCATGGCTAGGCCGGACATCGGTCATCTCGCTTGACTGGTCAAAATCTTTTACCAGCCTGACCGTTTTGTTGCAAACGCTGCTTTGATCGCATCGGGCGACGAGCGTGACGCCAGGCTTCCGCAGCGGCAATCTGCCGCTGGCGCTCTACCCTCCCCTTTATGGGAAGGGTCGCGAACGAAGTGAGCGGGTGGGCCGCGCCGGCGAGGCGCTTTACGAGCCCATTCCCGATCCGCTCTGCAGATCGACCCCCCACGAAGGGGGAGGGTAAAAGAGCTGCCCTACTCGCCCGGATGCTTCGCCGGCTCGGAATGCATTTTCCGCACACGGCGCACGCCCCACCAGACCAGCAGGACGGCGACCGGGACGGAGGCCGCGGTGACGACCTCGGGCGCGAAGGCGTGACCGAAGATCGAGGCGCCCTTGGCGACATAACCGATGAGACCGACGACATAATAGGACACGGCGGCGACCGACAGGCCTTCGACGGTCTGCTGCAGGCGTAGTTGCAGCCGGGCGCGGTTGTTCATCGAGGCCAGCAAGTCGCGGTTCTGCTTCTCGACGTCGACATCGACCCAGGTCCGTAAGAGCGTCGTCGCGCGGGTGAGTTTTCGCGATAGATTGGCCTGGCGCTCCTCGACCGAGCGGCAGGTGCGCATGGCCGGCGCCATGCGACGCTGCAAGAAGCCCGCCCATGTGTCGTAACCCTGCACCGGTTCCTCGTCGAGCGCCTCAAGGCGTTCGGTGACTATGCCGTCATAGGCGCGGCTGGCGCCGAAGCGGTAAAGGCTGGACGCAGCATCGGCCTCGAGCTCGGCGGCGAGTTCGGTGAGATCGGCGAGCAGCGTCTGGCTGTCGCGGGTCTCAACCGCCTTCATCTCCAACGTGGTCTGCGCCAGGCGGTCCTCAATGCGGCGGGCACGGCCGGACAGCGTCAGCGCCAGCGGCAGGCCGAGCATGGCCAGCGTCCGGTAGGTCTCGATATCGATCAGCCGCTGCGACAAGGCGCCGGTGCTGGCCGGCGTCAGGCCGCGATCAAGCACCAGCATGCGGGTCAGGCCGTCGCCGTCCTGGCGAAAATCGGTGATGATGGCGGCGGCACCCCGCTCGACCAGCGAATAGCACAGGCTGGTCGGATCGAAGCCGGCAATCAGCCTTTCGCTTGCTTGCGTCCATTTGCGGATCTCGAGCCGGATTCCGGAGATCACCGTTCCCGGCGGCGAGAAGCCGTTGCCGAAGGGCGAATCCTCCTGCCCGCGGCCATTCTCGGCCAGCGGCCCTTCCCAGAGATAGGTCGAGAATTCCGTATGCCGCTCCCAGCGCAGCGTGCCCTTGCCCCATTTCATGGCATGATGGCGCGCGTTGCGCTCGGGCGCGGCGATGCCCAGCCGCCGCGACAATTCCGAGAGCACGGCATGGTCGACCGCGGCGCCACCCTCGGTCATGAAGGAAAGCTGGATGAGCACGCGCGGTTTTTCGATCAGCGGGTGCGGACGCGCATGGACCTCGCCCAGCGCGCCAGGTCGCCCCTCATGCGCCGGGAAGCCCATCACACTGCCTTGCGCGCGCGGCTGAAATTCGAGCTTGGACGTCTCGTCCGACACGGCTGGTCCCCCTGACTTCGACCGATCGTGCAATCCGGTCGTCTTGCGGCAATCGGCGGGACGCGTAAACAGCAAATATTGGCGTCCAGGCAATGCGACGCGGGGCAGGCGATGCAACCGGACTGGACAAATTGGATAAATAATTTGACCAGTTGGCGACAGACGCTTTAATCTGAGTGACCTCCGTCCCGTTCTCCAGGCGTCCCTTTGAGCGACATTTTTTCCAGGATCGAGCATTCGCGCACCGCCGACGAGGTGGTGCAGCAAATCGAGAGCCTGATCCTCGAAGGCGTGCTGCGCACCGGCGACCGGCTGCCCGGCGAGCGCGAGCTGGCGCGTCAGTTCGACGTGTCGCGGCCGATCCTGCGCGACGCGCTGAAGGCGCTGGAAGGCCGCGGGCTGCTGACGACCAAGGCCGGCGGCGGCACGCATGTCGCCGACGTTATCGGGCAACTCTTCACCAAGCCGGTGACGGACCTGATCTCCACGCACCGCAAGGCGGTGACCGACTATCTGGAATACCGGCGCGAGATCGAGGCGGTGGCGGCCGAATACGCGGCGCGCCGCGCGACGCCGGAGGATCTGGCGCTGCTCGATCGCATCATGGCGCGCATGGACGAGGCGCACCGGACCGGCGATTTCGACGACGAGGCGGAAATCGACGTCGAGTTCCATCATGCGGTGTGCGAATGCGCGCACAACATCATCCTGCTGCACACGCTGCGCTCCTGCTACCGGCTGCTGTCGGAAGGCGTTTTCCAGAACCGGCTTCTGGTGTTCGGCGTGCCCGGCGCGCGCGAGGCGCTGCTTGAGCAGCACCGGGCGATCCATACCGCGATCAAAGCCGGCGATCCAATAGCGGCGCGCAAGGCGGCGATGGACCACATCACCTATGTCGAGCGCTCGATGGCGGAAGCCGAGCGCAGCGGCGACTGGCAGCGGGTGTCCAGGTTGCGCCTCAGGCAACGCTCGGAGGCCGGCGACATCGAACCCACACGAAAACGCTCCTAAGCAAATTTAGCGGGGACCACCATGAGCGACATCCTCACCATCGCCGACCTCAAGGACTTGGCACGCCGCAGGGTGCCGAAGATGTTCTTCGATTATGCCGATTCAGGCGCCTGGACGGAGAGCACCTACCGGGCCAACGAAGAAGACTTCGGCAAGATAAAATTCCGCCAGCGCGTGCTGGTCGACATGAGCAACCGTTCGCTGGAATCGACCATGATCGGTGAGAAGGTGGCGATGCCGGTGGCGTTGGCGCCGACCGGACTGACGGGCATGCAGCATGCCGACGGCGAGATGCTGGCGGCGCAGGCAGCGGAAGAATTCGGCGTGCCGTTCACGCTTTCCACCATGAGCATCTGCTCGATCGAGGATGTTGCCTCGGCGACCAAAAAACCGTTCTGGTTCCAGCTCTATGTGCTGCGCGACAAGGATTTCGTGCTCAACCTGATCGACAGGGCCAAGGCGGCGAAATGCTCAGCGCTGGTGCTGACGCTCGACCTGCAGATCCTGGGGCAGCGCCACAAGGACGTCCGCAACGGTCTCTCGGCGCCGCCCAAGATGACGCTTGCCAATATCCTCGACCTGGCGCTGAAGCCTCGCTGGTGCCTGGGGATCGCCGGCACGCCGCGCCGCACCTTCCGTAACATCGTCGGCCACGCCAAGGGTGTCGGAGACGTCTCCTCGCTGTCCTCCTGGACGACGGAGCAGTTCGATCCGCACTTGTCGTGGAAGGACGTCGCCTGGATCAAGGAGCGCTGGGGCGGCAAGCTGATCCTGAAGGGTATCCTCGACAAGGAGGACGCTCTGATGGCGGCCGAGACCGGAGCGGACGCGATCGTGGTCTCGAACCATGGCGGGCGTCAGCTCGACGGCGCCGCCTCCTCGATTTCGGTGCTGGAAGAAATCGCCGATGCGGTCGGCGACCGGATCGAAGTCCATATGGACGGCGGCATCCGCTCCGGCCAGGACGTGCTTAAGGCGCTCTGCCTCGGCGCCAAGGGCACCTATATCGGCAGGCCGTTCCTCTACGGCCTCGGCGCGATGGGCAAGGACGGCGTCACCAAGGCGCTGGAGATCATCCGCAAGGAGATGGACATCACGCTGGCGCTCTGCGGTAAGCGTCTGGTAACCGACATGGGCAAGGACCAGTTGCGGCGCTAGTCCTTATTCACCGATCCGCCCTAGTTTCCCGTGATGAACGAAACGGGAAGACGCTCGCCTTGACCGACACCGGCATCCATTATCTCGACGCGCGCGGGCCGGACGGCATGCGGCTCTACGCCATCGGCGATGTGCATGGCCGCCAAGACCTGCTCGCCGCCATGCACCGGCGCATCGCGAGCGAACTGGAATATGCGCCCGGGTCCGACTGGCGCATCATCCATCTCGGCGACTATGTCGACCGCGGTCCGGACTCCAAAGGTGTCATTGACATGCTGATCGAGGCGCAAAAGCGCGATGCGCGCAACATCATGCTCGCCGGCAACCACGACATCGGCATGCTCGAATTCCTGGCCGATGGCGAGCCGGACGGCTTGTTCATGAATTATGGCGGCGTGCAGACGGCGCAATCCTATGGCGTGGATTTCACGCGGGACATGCATTGGGTCGGCAAGGCGGAGGCCATCGCGAGAGGACACGCCGCGCTGGTGAAAGCGGTGCCGCGCAGCCATATCGATTTCCTGCAATCGCTGACGTTTTCGGCCAGTTTCGGCGACTTCTTCTTCTGCCATGCCGGGATAAGGCCGGGCGCGCCGCTCGACCGTCAGAACCAGCAGGACCTGATCTGGATCCGCGATGCCTTCCACGACCACCAGGAGCTTTTTTCAAAGGTGATCGTGCACGGGCACACGCCAGTCCCGGAAGCCGAGGTGAAGGCCAACCGCGTCAATGTCGACACGCTCGCCTGGAAATCGGGGACGCTGAGCGCGCTCGCCATCAACGGTGGCGACAAGCAGATCATCGACGTGCAAGGCAAAGCGCTCTAAGCGCGATCCCGGGCGCGGGCGTGCTTGCGATTTTTTGTCGAGGCTTAGTTCAGCGAGGCGGTGACGCCATAGCCGTCGACGGCCCGGTGATTGGTCGCTGCATCGGCGGCATAAATGCCCAGGCCGCAGAGCACGATGGCAGACAGCATGACAAAAGACAGGAGAGCTGCTTTCACGGACGTCATCTCTGGTTAAGCTTTCTGCATCTGGGCACGAGGCGGTTACCAATGCGTTGAAACGATAAAATGCGTCTCAATGTTTCGACGATTTCGCGCTTCTAAGCAGATTCTGTATCGCCGGTGTGTCGGCTGGATCACACAAAAGGTTCATAGCGGTTGCACCGACGATACAAAGCGCGCCCGCTTTCTTCTGTCCCGGTGCAATTCCGGACGGAAAACCGCTTCGCACTTTTCCTGGAATTGCTCTAGGCGAGCGGCCGGACACAAACCAAGGAAGAAGAATGTTGTCCCCAGGCGGAAGCGTGCGGGCGTGCCAATTATGCCACGCTTCGCCCGATCGGCGTTGGATGCTCAGATGGTAGCCACCCAGGCGCGGGCTATCGCCAGCCCGGCCGCGTCGGCGTCGGCGCCATTGCGGGCCAGTTCGTCGCCGAGGCGGTCGTTCCAGTCGGGATGGCGCTCGGCGATCGTTGCCGCGAAGGACGTGCTCCAGTCGCGCACCATCGGCGTGTCCGCCTCGAAGTGGAACTGGAAACCATAGACGGCGCGGCCGAGGCGGAAGGCCTGGTTTTCGGCGACCGCGCTGCCGGCGAGCCGCACGGCGTTTTCCGGCAGGCCGAACGTGTCGTCATGCCATTCGAAGATCGGAAATTTCTCAGGCAGCGCCGCCAGCACCGGATCCGACTTGGCGGCCGGCGTCAGCGAGACTTTGTGCCAGCCGAACTCGGTGGCGCCGCCGATGTGGTTGTCGCCGCCGAACGCGCGGGCAAGGAGTTGGCTGCCAAGGCAGATGCCGAGCACCGAGCGGTCCTTGTCGGCGAAATCACGCGTCAGCTCGAGGAGCGCCGGGAAATAGGGATAGTCTTCGTCGGCCAGCGCATTCTGCCCGCCGCCCAGCAAGACCATCGCATCATACCCGCCTGCATCCTGTGGCAACGGATCGCCTTGGTAGGGGCGCCGCAGGTCGAGATCGGCGCCCGCTTCGGCCAGAGCGGCACCGACCTGACCGAGGCCGGTGTTGTCGTAGTTCTGGACCACCAGCACGCGCATCGAGAATCCTGCTGACATGAAAATGCTGGGGCGAGCGATATCATGCGGCCCGCATTTCAGCCAAGATGCGTGCCGGAGAGAAAGCTATGCCACTGCAGAACCGGGTCGATCCTTTCGGCGTCATCCATGCCGTGCCGGAACGCGGCCTGTTCACCGGCAATCGCGGCATCATCCATGATCCGGAGACCAGGACGCTGCTCAAGAAGCGCTGGGCCTTGCAGGCTTGGATCATCTGCGTTTGCCGGTTCCGCGACGTGCGGCGCGAGCCGATGGGCCGCAACAGGCCGGGTGGCAAGGCAGGCTGGACGGAACTGTTCTTCCTCGACGAGGTGACAGCCTTGGCTGCCGGCCACCGGCCCTGTTTCTTCTGCCGCCGCGAACGAGCGACCGATTTCCTCGACCGATTCGGTCGCGCCTTCGGCATCGCCGAACCGCGGGTGCCGATGGTCGATAAAAGACTGCACGAGGAACGGCTGGCTTCAGGCGGACAGCCGCCTAGCGTGCTCGTGGAAGGCCTCACCAGCTTGCCTGACGGCTCGATGATTGCCAGTGGCGATACTGCCTATGCGATCCGCGCCGGCAAGGCACTCGAATGGTCGTTCGCGGGCTATGCCGCTCCCCTTCCCTTCGAGCGCCTGGCAGGACAGAAGCTGCGGATGCTGACGCCGGCGAGCACTGTTTCGGTATTGAAGTATGGTTTCACGCCGGTCTGGCATCACAGCGGCGATACTTGACGACAGTCAATGCCTCGCCCATTCCTCAGCCATGCGCGCCAACTATAAAATGCAGCGGCTGTTCGTGCCGGACGATCTTGGGCCTGGCCTCGAATTCGACGCCGGACAGCAGCAGAGCCATTATCTCGCCCATGTGCTGCGGCTGGGCGAAGGCGCCGAGGTGCTGCTTTTCAACGGCCGCGACGGCGAATGGTCGGCGTCGATCGCCGCGAAGTCCAAGAAGGCGGTCCGGCTGAAGGTGCTGGAGCCGCAGCGGCCGCAGCCGACGCTGCCCGATCTCGTCTACTGCTTTGCACCGCTGAAGCAGGGCCGGCTCGACTACCTGGTGCAAAAAGCCGTCGAGATGGGCGCCGGCACCCTGCAGCCGGTCATCACCCAGCACACGCAGGTGGCAAAGCCCGGTATCGACCGGCTGCGCGCCAATGTCGTCGAGGCGGCCGAGCAATGCGGCATACTGGCGGTGCCGGAAGTGCGCGAGGCGGAAAGGCTGCAGCGGCTTCTCGCCAATTGGAACAAGGAACGGCGGCTGATCTTCTGCGACGAGGATGCCTCCACCAACAATCCGCTGCCTGCCCTGCAAGCGGTGAGCGAGAAGAAATTTGCGCTTCTGGTCGGGCCGGAAGGCGGCTTTTCCGACGAAGAGCGCAAGATGCTGCGGGCCTTGCCTTTCGTCACCGCCATCCCGCTCGGGCCTCGCATCCTGCGCGCCGACACCGCGGCGGTGGCGGCATTAGCGGTGATGCAGGCGACGATCGGCGACTGGTAGGATCTTCCTTTATCCCGTGGGAGAAGGGAAGGCGAGCCACGCAGATCAAGCCCAGTTGAGCCGTGGCTCAGGATTTTTCGCTTGATCGGCTGCTGACATTTCGTCCATCTAGCGCCCGGCGGCCAGCTGACCGCCTACAGCGCCGCGCGTCCTTCGGACGCGCAAAGGACGCTGTAGCACTTTGTTTGGCCGCATGATCCTTTCCGAAAATCGAAGCCGATTTTCGGGGTCATGCGGTGGGAGGGCTTCCTTATGGCGCGCGACACAACCGATACCCAGCCCATCGAAGGCATCGACGAACTGGTCGGCTACCTGGCCGCTGGCAACAAGCCGCGCGACAAATGGCGCATCGGCACCGAGCACGAAAAATTCCCCTTCTATGTCGACGGCAACGCGCCTGTGCCCTATGGCGGCGAGCGCGGCATCCGCGCAATCCTGGAAGGCATGCAGGAAAAGCTCGGCTGGGATCCGATCATGGATGCCGGCCGCATCATCGGCCTTGTCGAGCCGACCGGCCAGGGCGCGATCTCGCTGGAGCCCGGCGGCCAGTTCGAGCTTTCCGGCGCGCCGCTGGAGTCGATCCACCAGACCTGCCGTGAGGGAAACGCGCATCTGGCGCAGGTGCGCGAGATCGCCGAGCCGCTCGGCATCCGCTTCCTCGGCCTCGGCGGCAGCCCGAAATGGTCGCTGGCCGACACGCCGAAAATGCCGAAATCGCGCTACGAGATCATGACGCGCTACATGCCGAAGGTCGGCACCAAGGGCCTCGACATGATGTACCGCACCTGCACGATCCAGGTGAATCTCGACTTCGAGAGCGAAGCCGACATGCGCCGCAAGATGCAGGTGTCGCTCAAGCTGCAGCCGCTGTCGACGGCGCTGTTTGCCAACTCGCCTTTTACCGAGAGCCGGCCGAACGGCCTCCAGAGCTGGCGCGGCGACATCTGGCGCGATACCGACAACCAGCGTTCCGGCATGCTCGAATTCTGCTTCGCCCCGGATTTCGGCTTTGCCGATTATGTCGAATGGGCGCTCGACGTGCCGATGTATTTCGTCATCCGCGACGGCCACTATCACGACATGACGCGCTACACGTTCCGCCAGTTCATGGCGGGTGCGGCGCGCAGCGAAGTGCCCGATGGCCTGCCGACGATGGGCGACTGGGCGAACCATCTCTCCACTTTGTTCCCCGACGTTCGGCTGAAGCGCTTTCTTGAGATGCGCGGCGCCGATGGCGGCCCGTGGCGGCGCATCTGCGCCCTGCCCGCCTTCTGGGTCGGGCTGCTCTATGACGAGCAGGCGCTGGATGCCGCCGAGGCGCTGACGTCGAGCTGGACCTATGCGGAAGCGCTGGCGATGCGCAATGCCGTGCCGGAGTTGGGCATTGCCGCACCGTTCCGCAACGCCACCTTGCGCGACGTCGCCCGCGACGTGCTCGCCATTTCCCGTATGGGACTGAAGAATCGGGCTAAGAAGAACCGCGACGGCTATGACGAGACGTCATTCCTCAACACGCTGGACGAGGTCGTGGCGCGCGGCACCACCAGCGCCGAGGAGATGCTGTCGGCCTACCACACGCGCTGGGGCGGCTCGATCGAGCCGGTCTTCATGGAATATGCCTATTAACCGTCCGGCCTGCGCCGAGCGGTTGGGCACCAAAAGCTGCTTCAATCGGTGATGGAAACGAACTAGGCTCCTCGACGAGGATATTCTCGGAGGAGAACCCAAATGGCTTCCCTGTTCGACATTTTCACCCAGGCCCAGAACGGTGCCGGCATGCAGGCGCTGGCGCAGCAATACGGGCTTTCGATGCAGCAGACCCAGGCCGCGGTTCAGGCGCTGCTGCCCGCGTTCTCGCAAGGGTTGCAGCGCAACACCGCCGATCCTTACGGTCTCGGCGCCTTCATGACGGCGATGGCGAGCGGCCAGCACGCGAAATATTTCGAGGACGCCACGAGGGCCTTTTCGCCGCAAGGCATCGATGAGGGCAACGGCATTCTCGGCCATCTGTTCGGCTCGAAGGATCTGTCGCGCGCCGTGGCAGCCCAAGCCGCGCAAGCGACGGGGCTCAGCCAGCAGGTGCTGCAGCAGATGCTGCCGGCCATGGCCTCGATGATGATGGGTGGCCTCTTCAAGCAGACCAACAATCAATTGAGTGGGGGGCAGATGCAGGCCGCCGGCGGTTTCGGCGGCAGCGGCAACCCGCTCGGCGAGATCATCGAGGAGATGATGCGGCAAAGCGGCGTCGCGCCTGCGCCGCAGCCGGCGCCCAACCCTTATGGCGAGAACCCGCTCGGCAAAGTGCTGCAGGATATGTTCGGCGGCGGTGCGTCCCAGTCCCAACCGCAACCATCGCCTAACCCTTACGGCGAAAACCCGCTGGGCAAGGTGCTGCAGGATATGTTCGGCGGCGGCGTGGCGCAGCAGCCGCAGCAAACTCGACCAGAGACGCAAAGCCCCTATGGCGACAACCCGCTCGGCAAGATCTTCGAAGAGATGCTGCGCCAGGGCGGCGGCGGCTTCGGCCTGCCCGGCGGGCAGCCGGCGCCGCAACCGCAACAGAGCGCGCCGCAACAGCCGCAGACCAACCCGAGCGGCCGGCCGCGAAACCCGTTCGACGACATCTTCGGCAAGATGTTCGAGACCGGCGCTCAGCAGCGCGACGAATATGAGAAGAGCGTCGGCACGATCTTCGACCAGTTCAAGCGCGACATGGATCGGCGGTAGATCCGCGCAGCCCAAAGGTGTGCCGAGATTCAGGTCAGGCCGAGCCGAAAATGGTGGTTTCCGAGAACCGGAGCGGAGCGTACTTAAGGACGTGAGCACCGGAAGCGCAGGAAGCCGCCGTTTGCAGGCCGGCCTCACCTGAAGGTCGGTACATCTTAAAAAAAATGCCCGGTCCTGGAGGAGAACCGGGCAATGTGCAGGCTGGCCGGCGGGGAACCGGCAGGGAGTGTGGGAGCCTGCTTGAAGCTGGTCGCGCCGAGCCGTGAAAAGGTTCAACGCGACCGGAAATCCAGGCAACGCGGCCGTTCAGGCCACCTGACGAGCGAAATCCTCGATCGTGTCGGCGCGCTCGCTGGCAATGGCGCGCAGCTTCACGGTCGGATCGCGGCCGAACGGCACGGCGACGGCGACATGGAGGTCCGCGCGTGTCAGGCCGATATCGGCAAGCTCGGCATCTGTCATCTCGCCCAGGCGATAGAAGGCGCGGCGGTTTTTCCAGGCGACATAGGCGTTGGCGAGAGCATTGAGCACGCGCGTCGCAACGGCCGGACGCGTGGTGATGCGCGGGGTCTCGGAAGCGAATTCAATCGTGGTCATGTCAGTCTCTCCTGCAGAGCCGAGCGGACGAAACCAGGCAATCGGCGCCTTGGGAGAAGCGCCGTTCCGGTTTCCATTCACATGCTGTCATGTGGACGATGCCAATTTGCCATCGCGCGATTGATTAATCCAACGAATGTTTTTAATCTCTAGCATCAACATCAATGATAGGTTGGACCGATGAAAGCGCCGCTCGACCTCGATCAGTTGCAAACCTTCATCTCGATTGCAGACACGGGAAGCTTCACCCGCGCCGCCGAAGAGGTGCACCGGACACAGTCGGCCGTGTCGATGCAGATGCGGCGGCTGGAGGAGCGGATCGGCAAGCCGCTGTTCGAAAAGGACGGCCGCACCAACAAGCTGACCGAGGAGGGCGACCGGCTGCTTTCCTATGCGCGGCGGCTGATCTACCTCAACCGCGAGACGCTCGCCGCCTTCGACGACCAGCGGCTCGAAGGCACGATCCGCATCGGCACCCCGGACGACTATGCCGACCGCTTCCTGCCCGAGATCATGGCGCGCTTCTCGCGCTCCAACCCGCGCGTCGAGCTGACGGTGGTCTGCGAGCCGACGCCGGGACTGGTCGAGCACATCAAGCGCGGCAATCTCGATCTTGCGCTGGTGACGCATAACGACACGCGCGGCCAGTCGGAAGTGGTGCGGCGCGAGCCGCTTTTGTGGGTCACCTCGGCCAACCACGCCACGCATGAGCAGGAAATCCTGCCTATGGCGTTCGGCCGGCCGAACTGCATCTGGCGGCGTGCCGCCGTCGACGTGCTCGACCGGCAGAACCGCGACTACCGTGTGCTGTTCTCCAGCTTCTCGGCCACGGTGATCACCGCCGCCGTGCTTTCCGGCCTGGCGGTCTCGGTGCTGCCGGAATGCGCGCTTCGGCCCGGCATGCGCGTGCTCGGCGAGGCCGACGGGTTTGGCCAGCTGCCGGATTGCCGCATCGGCATCATGCGCGGCCAGACCTCGCAGCCGGAGATCGTCGACGCTTTGGCCCGCCACATCGCCGAAAGCCTCGACAATATTTCCGTGCCGGTGAGCGAAGAGGCAGGAAGCTTCGACTTCGCCGCGCTCGCCTTCGCCAAGATGAAGCGGGTCAAGCCGAACCAGATCATGCCTGGATGGTAGATCAAGCTCGAGCGGCGGAACGCTCCTGATCGGCTGACGAGATACCCGGCAGCGCAAGCAGCCGGCCGGGCTCCAGCGGCGGCGACAGGAGATAACCCTGCAATTGCCGGCAGCCCATGCCGACCAGCAGGTTTTTTTGCGCGTCTGTCTCGACGCCTTCGGCGGTCACCTCAACCTTAAGCGCCAGCGCCAGCTCGATCAGCGTCTTGGCGATCGCGCGGGCGCTTTCGTCCTCGTCGAGCAGATGCACGAAGGAGCGGTCGATCTTCAACTCGTCGATCGCCTGGCGCCGCAGATAGCTCAGCGAGGAATAGCCGGTGCCGAAATCGTCGAGCACGATGCGCACGCCGGACTGGCGCAGCGCGGCAATCACCGTGCCGATCGTGTCATTGTGCTCGAGCAGAACGCTTTCGGTGGTCTCGAGCTGCAGGCGGGACGGATCGAGCCCGGTTTCCTCCAAGATTGCGGCGACCTGTCCGGCAAAACCGATATCGCGCAACTGCATCGGCGAGATGTTGACCGCGATCCAGGGCAATTCGGTCCCGGCGGCAAAGCGGCAGGCCTCGTTCAGCGCCCATTTGCCCAAATCGCCGATGAGACCGCGCTCCTCGGCGATGGCGATGAACTGCGCCGCGGGCAAGGCGCCATGCACCTCATGCCCCCAGCGGATCAGCGCCTCGGCCCCGAGAATCCGGCGGCCGTCGGCAGCGAAGACCGGCTGATAGGCGAGCTTTATGCCGCCGTCGCCCTCAAGCGCCTTGCGGAGTTCGGATTCGACCTTGCGCTTGCGCAGCAACAGATCGTCCATGTCGCCGGCGAACACCTGATAGCGGCCGCGACCGTTCTTCTTGGCCTCGTAAAGCGCGATGTCGGCCTTTCGCAGCAGGTCGTCCGCATCCGTCTCCGATCCGGACGACAGCGCGATGCCGACGCTCGCGCTGACGAACACCTGGTCGTCGATCAGCCGGAACGGCTCGCGCAGCTTCATGAGCAGCCTGTCGGCGATGTCCTCGGCGCTCCCGACATGAGGAACGTCGAGCAGGATGATGGCGAACTCGTCGCCGCCGAGCCGGGCGACGGTATCGACGTCGCGGATCGTGTGCTTGAGCCGCGCCGCCGTCTGACGCACGAGCTCGTCACCGGCCGGATGGCCCAACGTGTCGTTGATGTGCTTGAAGCGATCGAGATCGAGGTAAAGCAGCGCCACGCGCGTTCCGTCCTTGCTGGCGAAGAGCAGCGTGCGCCGCAAGCGGTCCTCGAACAGCGCCCGGTTGGGCAGGCCGGTGAGCGTGTCGTGGAAGGCAAGATATTGCGCCTGGTCCTGGCTGGTCTGCAACGCCGCCGAGGCGCGACGCAACCTGCTCAAAAGGAACACCAGCACGCCGCCCGCCAGGAGCAGCGCGATCGCCAGGGCAGGAGCGATCTTACGCACCAAAGCGAGGCCAGGCCGCAATTGGTCCCAGCCGACATAACCGAGGATCACGCCGCGCGAATCGACCAGCGGCACGGCGGCCGGGCCAACCGGCTCGGACAAGGGCACCAGACGCGCTCCCTCGAGCAGATATTTCCCGGCGATCTTGTGCACCACGGCGTCGCTGATGAATTTGACCGATACATGCAGATATTCGGTGCCTTGCGCCTGGCTGACCCTGTCCGAGCTCGGCACCAGCGGCGCGACGCTGACGATCGCCAGCGCGCCGTCGAGCGACACCAGATCCTCGGCCACCATCTTCATAGGCTGGCCGTGCGCATCGGTTTGCGGCGGCCCAGCCAGCATGCGACGCAGCTTTTCGATGATGGGAAGAAGCGTGGGTTGGTCCTCGCCATAGGCGGAAACTTCGACCAGCTTGCCCTCGCGCATGGCGTGGATCGGATGGTTGGCGCTGTCGAGAACGTAGACCCGGTTGTGGCCGTAATAAGTGTACATCCAGACGCTGAGGTTCTCGGCCATCCAAAGCTGGTTGCCGGCCTTTGCATTGATGACGGAATCGTCCCAGACCGAGATGCTTTCCTGCTCCCGCTCAACGGCCGCGATCTTGTCCTGCAGGCCGTCGGCAATGAACATCTTCTGCCGTTCGAGCGAGGCATCGTCCGCCTGGCTGGCGGCGTAGAAGCCGAAGCCGACGACGATGGCCAAAGCGAAAGCCGCGAGCGTCAGCACGGTCAGCGTGACCTGACGCGTCAAAGGGCTGCTGTTGTGGCGTGCGCTCATCGCGTCCCTGGCCGGCTCTCCTGCCGCCAGTCAAAGCAAACCGGGCTTAAGATCGCGTTATAATATTAGCGAGGTTTCTCCGCGCTTGACGCGGGCCGATAAGCGCTCCCCAATCGCCAGATGAGTGAAACAGCAACCGAATCACGCAGCAACGCCACCGAATACACGGTGAGCGAGATTTCCGGCGCGCTGAAGCGCACGGTCGAGGACGCCTTCGGCAATGTGCGGGTGCGTGGCGAGATTTCCGGCTATCGCGGCCCGCATTCGTCCGGCCATGCCTACTTCGCACTGAAGGACGACCGCGCGCGGATCGACGCCGTGGTCTGGAAGACCACCATAGCGCGGCTGAAATTCCGCCCCGAGGAAGGTATGGAGGTGATCGCCAGCGGTAGGCTGACGACCTACCCCGGCAAATCCAATTACCAGATCGTCATCGACAATCTGGAGCCGGCGGGCGCCGGCGCGTTGATGGCGCTGCTCGAAGAACGCAAGCGCCGGCTCCAGGCAGAAGGCCTGTTCGACGCCGGCCGCAAGCGGCGGCTGCCGTTCATGCCACGGGTCATCGGCGTGGTCACCTCGCCGACCGGCTCGGTGATCCGCGACATCATCCACCGCATCAAGGACCGGTTCCCGCTCCATGTGCTGGTCTGGCCGGTGCGGGTCCAGGGCGAGACGACCGCCAAGGAAGTGACCGCAGCCGTCAATGGTTTCAACGCGCTGACATGGGACGGGCCCATCCGCCAGCCCGATCTTCTGATCGTGGCGCGCGGCGGCGGCAGCCTCGAGGACCTCTGGGGCTTCAACGACGAAGGGCTGGCGCGAGCGGTGGCGGCGTCCGGCATCCCGGTGATCTCGGCCGTCGGGCACGAGACCGATACGACCCTGATCGACTTCGTCGCCGATATGCGCGCGCCGACACCCACCGGCGCGGCCGAGATCGCCGTGCCGGTCAGGGCGGATCTGGAGGCAACCTTGGCCAGCCTCGGCGCGCGACTCAACGCCTGCGCCTCGCGGCATCTGGAGCGCAAGCGCCAAGCGGTGCGCGCGGCGGGGCGCGCGCTCCCCTCGCCCGACCAGTTGCTGGCGCTGCCGCGCCGCCGTTTCGACGATGCGACCAGCCGCCTCGGCCGCGGGCTGACGGTGAATATCGAGCGCAAGCGAGCGACACTGGAGCGGCAAAGGCTGACGCCCGCGACCCTGTCGCGGCGCTTGAACGAAGCGCGCCTGCTGACCGGTCGCGACATCGCGCGTGCCCGCGCGGCGTTCTTCGCCATCGTGCGCGAGCGGCGCGCGCGCTTCCAGCGCAATTCGACGCGCCTGTCGCCGGCCCCGATCGCCCGGCGGCAGAAGCTGCAGGCCGACGCATTGGCCGGACTGTCGCGCAGGCAAGACCAGGCCTTGGCACGGCGGCTCGACCGGCTGCGCGCGGCGCTGACCCAGGCCGACCGGCTCTTGTCGACGCTGTCGCACAAGGCCGTGCTGGCGCGCGGCTTCGCGCTGGTCAAGGATGCCGACGGCGCCGTCATCAAACGGGTCGCGGAACTGGCGCCGGGCGCGGCGCTGCAGCTGGAATTCGCGGACGGCACTGCCGAGGCCATCGCGACCTCCGGCGGGGCGCGGCCGAAGCTGGCGGCGAAGTCGCCCGCCAAGGCCAAGCAACCGGGCAATCAGGGCTCGTTGTTCTGAGGTTTCCATGAGCAACCACGACCCGCATCTTCGCACCCCGTCCGGCAAGCCGCGCCTGCGCGCCTTCGGCATCGCGCTGGACGGGACGCCCGGCCGTTTCAATGCCATCACCGACGTTTCGGGCGTGTCGGTGGGCTATACGACGCTGATTTCCGGCGATGGTCCGCTGCGGGTCGGCGCCGGACCGGTGCGCACCGGCGTCACCGCGATCCTGCCAAGGCCGGTTCAAGAACTCGCGACACCGGTATTCGCCGGCGTGTTCAGCCAGAACGGCAATGGCGAGCTGACAGGCACGCACATCATCGAGGAGACCGGCGCGTTCAACTTCCCGGTCACCATCACCAACACGCATTCCTGCGGCGTCACCCGCGACGCCACGCTGCGCTGGATGCACAAGGTGTTGCCGGCCGCGCTCGACAGCGGCTGGGGTCTGCCGGTGGCGGCCGAGACCTACGATGGCTTCCTCAACGACATCAACGGCCATCATGTGAGCGTCGACCACGTGGCCGCGGCACTCGACAGCGCCAACGGCGGGGCCATCGAGGAAGGTAGCGTCGGCGGCGGCACCGGCATGATCAGCTTCGGCTTCAAGGCCGGATCCGGCACCGCCTCGCGCGTCGTCCAATGGCAGGACAAACGCTACATGCTCGGCGTGTTCGTTCAGGCGAATTTCGGCAAAAGGCACAATTTTACCATTCGCGGCCAGCGTGTCGGCCCGGAATTGGCCCAGCCGGCAATCCGTGAGGCGACGGCGCGCGCCGAGAAGGGTTCGATCATCGCCGTCGTCGCCACCGACGCGCCGTTCCTGCCGCATCAGATGAAGCGGCTCGCCCGGCGCGTGCCGCTCGGCATCGCCCTGACCGGCGGCTATGGCTACCACAGCTCGGGCGATATCTTTCTGGCGTTCTCGACCGCCAATCCGCAGGCCGCGCTAGGCGCTTCGGGGCGGATCGGACAGGCTGAGTTCATCCCGGACGTCGACGTCGACCCGTTCTTTGACGCGGTCGTGCAAGGCGTCGAGGAGGCGATCCTCAACGCCTTGGTCGCCAATGAGGACATGACGGGACGCGACGGCAATTTCGTGCCGGCGCTGCCGAAGGATTGGCTGAAGGAGATGTTCGGCTAAGAGATACCGCTGCTGGCCTGTGCCAGGCGGGTATTATTCCGCCGGCTTGTCGGGCCTTGCTTCGCTGCTGCCCTCTTCGGCAGCTTCCTCGAGGCGCGACGCGATCAGCTCCTGGATGTCGCCGACCTCTTCCTGAATGTCCTCGAGCAGAATGCCTGCCTCGGCGGCTTTGGCGCAGCACTCCCTGGCGAGGGTCTCCGCCTGCTTGTCGATCTTGATCGGCGAATGCTGGCATTGGACTTTCTCGCCAATCCATCCGCGCAAAAACTCGATCGCATGTTCACTCATACTGCTTCTTTCCTAGCGGCAAAGCCGGTTGGTAGCCATGAACGTCCGCGCTCCTGCAGAGGATGCCTGCCCCATTCGAGCCGAGTCGGCCTCGACCGGCAAGACATCTTGTCCGTGGGACAAGACAACTTGCCCATGGGACAAGGTATCTTGCCCATGGTCCGCGGAGCCGAAGGAATGGAGGGGTTGGAGGTGCACGTTCAGATCATTGAGAATGATGGGATCGTTGGCCGGGATCGATAGAAAGCCGCTTTGTTGTTTTTGCTTGCTTTTTTCTAACTTTGACAGCGCATTCGTATCACAAACCGTATCGCGGTTTCCCGGTCGGTGCTGCCCCGGCCTCAGCCGGAGCAGGCGCTATATAGTGGCATCTTCATGCAATGTCGACTCGGGCTCCGTCGTCCGAGCGACTACCTCCCCAGAAGATTGCGCTCGACGGTCCTCAGATGCGTCAGCATAGCATTGCTGGCGCCTTCGGAATCGCGTGCCAGCAACGCATCCAGGACGAGTTGGTGCTCGCTGCAATAGGTGGCGCGGCGTTCCTCCGAGAAGGAACGCTTCTTCATCTCGAACCACGGCCGCTGATTGCGCAGGATGCGCATGAGATTGTGGATCTCCTTGAGGAAGTCGTTGCGCGAGCACGCGAAGATGCGGTGGTGGAATTCCGCGTCCCAGTGCTCGAAAGTGGGCATGTCCTGGGATGCACAGGCGATCTTGTGCGCCTCGCGCACGGCGTTCAATTCGCCGGCGCTTGCATTGGTCGCGGCAAAGGACGCCGCCGCCGGCTCCAGCAGTTGCCTGATCTCCATCATGTCGGCGGGGCTGGTTCCTTCCATGCGGGCGACGGTCGCGGCCATGGAATCGGGGTTGCCCGCCGTCAAAAAGGTCCCGCGCCCTACGTGCCGTACGACCGTGCCGTCATCCTCGAGCATGCTGACGGCACGCCGCACCGTGTTGCGCGCCACGCCGAACTCGCTGGCGAGGTCGCGCTCCGGCGGCATGCGGCCGTTCTCCAGCCACTCGCCCAGCGAAATCCGCTTCTTCAGGGCGATGGCGATATCGTTGGCAACCAGTTTGGGCATGTTTGGGAGCGTTTATCTGATCCAATAATGAACCATTTATAGCAGCTTTTCATGTGCCCGTCCATCAGGCAAGCCCACGAACACTTCTGCATTCGTGCGCCGTAGGGGTACCGGGATTATTTGATGAAGCCAATCAGAATCCGGCTTGCGGCCTAAGCCAATTGGGGTTAGCGTGTTTCAAAAGAGCAGAAAATTGGCTCAAAATTGGTTCACGGGAGGAACTTCATGCGGGTCGCGACTTTCTCGCTCGCCGGCGAACGGCGCGTCGGCCTGGTCGATCTTGCCGCCCAGACCGTCGCCCCCTTCGATTTGCCCATCGAGCGCGCCGAGGCCGGGTTGCTCGCGCTGATCGAACGCGACGGAGCCGGGCTGCCGCGCACCCTCTCCCCGGTTCCGCTGGCAGGGGTAGAGATCGAAGCTCCGATTCCACAGCCGCGCCGCAATATCTTCTGCGTGGGCAAGAACTACCACGAGCACGCGCACGAGTTTGCCCGCTCAGGCTTCGATTCCAGCGCCGGCGCCGGCGCGGTGCCGAAGCATCCGATCATCTTCTCCAAAGTGCCGGAATCGGTCGTCCCCAACCACGCCAGCGTGCTGATCGATTCCGCCGTATCGACGGCGATCGACTATGAGGCGGAGCTTGCCGTCATCATCGGCAAGGGCGGGCGCGGCATCTCGAAGGAGGATGCCCTCGACCACGTCTGGGGATATACGATCGTCAACGACGTCACGGCGCGCGACCTGCAAGGCAAATACAGCCAGTGGCTGATCGGCAAGTCGCAGGACACGTTCTGTCCGATGGGTCCGTGGGCCGTCACCAGGGACGAGTTCGATCTCGCCAGCGCCGGCATCCGCTGTTTCGTCAATGAGGACCTGCGCCAGGACTCCCGTATATCGCTGCTCATCTTCGATATCCCGACCATTATCGCAACGCTGTCGCAAGGCATCACGCTCAAGCCCGGCGACATCATCGCCACCGGCACGCCGGTCGGGGTCGGCATCGGTTTCGACCCGCCCAGATATCTCAAGCCCGGTGATGTCGTGCGCATCGAGATCGACGGCATCGGCACGCTGGAGAACCGTTTCGTGGAGAGGCCGCAATGACGACCGTGACTGTCGGCCAGGTCGTTGCGGAGGTCGTCGGCGAAGGCGCGGCCGTAGTGATGATCCATGGCCTCGGCGGGACCTCGAACATGTTCCAGCCGCAGATGGGCGCGCTCTCCGGCTATCGCGTCGTCCGGCTCGACCTGCCGGGGTCGGGCCGCTCGCCGCGGCCGATCGAGCCGCTCACCATCGAAGGGATGAGCGAAGCCGTCATCCGCGCTATGGCCGGCATGGGCGTTCCATCGGCGCATTTCGTCGGCCACTCGATGGGCACCATCGTGTGTCAGCAGATCGCCGCGACGCAGCCCGCGCTGGTAAGATCGCTGACGCTGTTCGGCGCCCTGGCCGAACCAGGCGAGGCAACCCGGCAGGGGCTCGGCAACCGGGCGCGCCTCGCGCGCTCCGGCGGCATTGCCGACATCGCCGATCAGATCGTCGCCAACGCGATCTCGGCGCATACGAGGGAGACGTCGCCCGCGGTGGCGGCCTTCGTGCGGGAATCCATCACCCGCCAGGACCCCGAATCCTATGCCCGCACCTGTGAGGCGCTGGCGAAAGCCGTCGCCGTCGATGCGCGGAGGATTTCGGCGCCGACCCTGCTCGTCACCGGCGATGCCGACACGGTCAATCCGCCTGGCGTCGCCCAGGCGCTTGCCGACAAGATCAAGGGAGCCGTATTCTCCTCGCTCGATCGGTGCGGACACTGGGCCACTGTGGAAAGTCCGCGCGAGAGCAGCTCGAAGCTCGCCGATTTTTTGAGACGGGTTGATAGGTGAGGATTTCGCATCGGGCGTAGAATTACGCGCTCGGCAAGTTGGGAGGCTTGTTATGGCAGACGAAAGCTGGGCCGGAAACGGATCGGGAAGCACGCTCTTCACCAATGTGCGCGTGCTCGACGCCACCGGCGAATACCCTTACACCGGCGAGGTGCTGGTGCAGGGCAACCGCATCAAGCAGATCACCAGGGGCTCGTCCCGCTTCGGCGCCTCATCGTCGTCTCCCTACAGCGGCGGCGCGCCAGGGGGCGCCACCGTGATCGACGGCATGGGCGCGACGCTGATGCCCGGCATGATCGATGCGCATCTGCATCTGTCCTGGAACAACGCGCCCGGCATCGATCCCATCCAGATGATGGAGATCGAGGAGCACATGCTGGTCACCATGGAGATGGCCAAGCTGGTGCTCGATGCCGGCTTCACCGCCGGTCGCGGCGCGGCCGCCGCCAAGCCGCGGCTCGACGTCGTCGCCAAGAAATTCATCAACCAGGGCCGGTTTCCCGGACCGCGTTACCTCGCGGCCGGGCCTGAGATCACAACGGTCGGCGGCCTCGGCGATTCCGCGCCCTCGCATATCCCGCATGAGGGCCTCAATCTCGGCATCGTCGTCTCGGGTCCGGAGGAAATCCGCCGCACGGTGCGCCAGCTGATCAAGTACGGCGTGGATTCCATCAAGCTCAACCTCTCCGGCGAGAGCATCACCGGCATGGGCGCGGAGGAAACCCCGATGTCCGAGGAAGAGGTCGCCATGGCCGCTTCCGAGGCGCGCTGCCGCAACAAGGTGCTGTCGGCGCATGCGCGCTCTTCCGGCTCGGTCAAGCAATGCGTCCGCCACGGCATCCAGAACATCTACCACGCCTCCTTCGCCGATGAGGAAGCGCTCGACATGCTGGAGGCGGTCAAGGACAAGCACTTCGTCGCGCCGGGCATCGCCTGGCTGATCAACACCGCGCGCCATGCCGAGCAATGGGGCATCAAGCCCGGCTCGCCGCTGTCGCTCGAATATGAGCGTGAGCTGGAAATGTGCATCGAGACGATGAAGAAGATGCACCGGCGCGGCATTCGCGTATGCATCGGAGGCGACTATGGCTTCGCCTGGACGCCGCAAGGCACCAACGCCAAGGACATCCAGACCTTCGTCGAGATGCTCGGCTTCTCGCCGATGGAGGCGATCCAGGCCGGCACCAAATATGGCGGCCAGATCATGGGCATGGGCGACGAACTCGGCCTGATCAAGGAAGGCTATCTGGCAGACATCCTTTTGATCGACGGCGATCCAATTTCCGACGTGCGCATCCTGCAGGACAAGAACCGCATCCTTGCCATCATGAAGGACGGCAAGTTCCACAAGGCGCCGCGCATGAACGAGCAGCGCCGACGGCTGACCGCATGAGCATACTCGACCAGCCATCGTCTTCGTCGCTGTCGGGCGGCGGCATGACGCGCCGCCAGATTTGGGGCCTCGTCGGCCTGCTGGCCGCGGCGATCGTCGCCTGGCTGGTCTTCGCCGTCTGGCCCGCCTGGCTGAACGCGATCCTCATTTCCAAGAAGGCGTTCGTCAGCGCCATCCTCAACGGCCTGACGCTGGCCGGCCTCTATTTCCTGGTCGCCAGCGGGTTCACGCTGATCTTCGGCCTGATGCGCAACATCAACCTGGCGCATGGTTCGCTCTACCTGCTCGGCGCCTATATCGGCTACGAGGTCACCAGCCGCACCGGCTACTGGCTGCTCGGCGTCGCAGCCGGCTTCGCGGTGCTCGCCATCATCGGTGTCGTCATGCAGGTTTTCGTCTTTCGCCGCCTGGAGGGCGATGATCTCAGGCAGACCCTGGTCACCATCGGCATCTCGACCATCGCCGCCGACCTGATGCTGGCGGTCTGGGCCGGCGGCACCTACCAGATCGCCACGCCGGAATGGCTCGACGGCGCCCTGACCTTGCCCGTCATCACGGCGGTACGCTCGAACGGCGTCTCGGTTTTTCTCACCTATCCGCTTTACCGCGTGGTCGTGCTGGCGGCAGCGATCGTCATCGGGGTCGGGCTCTGGCTGATGCTCAACAAGACGCGCGTCGGCATGATGATCCGCGCCGGCGTCGACGACCGCGCCATGCTGTCGGCTTCGGGCGTCAATGTGCATGCGGTGTTCGCCATCGTCTTCGCGGTCGGCGCCGGACTTGCCGGTTTCGCCGGAGTCGTCGGCGGATCGGCGCTCTCGGTCGCGCCGGGCGAAGACGTGCGCTATCTGCTTGCCTCACTGGTCGTGGTCATCGTCGGCGGCATGGGCTCCATCACCGGCGCGGCGATCGGGGCGCTGCTTATCGGCTTGGCCGAGCAGATCGGCCTCGTCTATTTCCCGACCTACGGCGTGGTGCTCACCTTCGTCATCATGGTGGTGACACTGGCGGTGCGGCCGCAAGGCATCATGGGGAAGACGCGATGAGCCTGGCCACAGCCGCAGAGGGCGCGGCGCCGCAGGAGAACTGGCTGGACAAGATCGGCGCGGGTCATGTCATCCTTGCCGTCGCGCTCCTTCTCTATCCGTTGGTGGCCTCGGATTTCTTCCTGACGCAGATCGCCGGCTATTCGATGATCTTCGGCGTGCTCTCGCTGTCGCTGATGCTGCTTGCCGGCTATGGCGGAATGCTCAGCCTGGCGCAGATCACGGTCGCCGGCATCGCCGCCTATGCCGTCGCCATCCTCGGCAGCAACAATTCCAACGTGCTGGGCTTCGGCTGGCCGTGGTGGATCGTCGTCCCCTTCGCGGTTGCCGCGGCGGCGGTGTCGTCGGCGCTGATCGGCTGGATCTCGGTGCGCACGGAAGGCATCTACACGCTCATGATCACGCTGGCGATCGCGACCGCGACCTTCTATTTCGCCCAGCAGAACTACGCGATCTTCAACGGTCATTCCGGCTATGCCGGCATCCACGCTCCGGTGTTCTGGAGCATCAACTGGCGGGACCCGAAACCTTTCTATTACCTCTGTCTCGGCCTTGCGATGCTGTCCTACGCGGCGGTGCTCTACGGCTCGCGCTCCACCTTCGGCATGACCTTGCAGGCGATCCGCGACAACCCGCGCAGGATGCGGGCGCTGGGCTACCACGTCACCGCGCACAAGGTCTTCGCCTGGTTCCTCGCCGGCATCCTCGCCGGGCTCGCCGGCGTGCTTTTGGTCTGGTTCAACGGACGCGTCTCGCCCGGCACGATCGGTGTCGACGTGGCGATCGACATCCTGATCATCGCCGTCATCGGCGGCCTGCGCCACCCGATCGGGCCGTTCGTGGGCGCGATCGTCGTCATACTGATGCAGACCTTCGCCATCGACATCGTCGGCGCCGAGCGTTTCAACACGCTGATCGGCCTGGTGTTCCTGGTGATCGTCTTCGTCTCGCCGGATGGAATTCTTGGGTTGTGGGGGAGGATCAAGCCACATCTTGCCCAGGAGTCATTGCGCGCCGGTCCCTAGCGGCCGACGCGGATGAAGCACTGCAGATCAATGCAATGGGAGGAACCGAGGATGCATAGACGTACACTGCTGGCCCTGGCACTGTTCACCGGGCTGACCGCGCCTTCGATGGCGCTCGCCGCCGACGACATGATCAAGATCGGCCTGCTCGCCACCTTCGAGGGACCGTTCACGGTGCTCGGCGAGGACGGCGAGCGCGGCGCCATGACGGCGGTCGCCGAGACGAACGGCACCGTCGCCGGCAAGAAGATCGAGATCGTCAAGGGCTCGTCCGACGCCTCGCCCGACAGCGCGGTGCGCGCGGCGCGCAAGCTGGTCGAGCAGGACGGCGTGAAGGTGCTGGTCGGCCCGCTTTCGGGCGATGAGGGCCTTGCCGTCAAGGACTACGCGAAGACGAAGCCCGACGTGACGTTCATCAACGGCACCTCGGCCGCGCAGGACACGACGCTGCGCAATCCGGCCGAGAACTTCTTCCGCTTCTCCACCGACGGCGCGCAATGGATGGCGGGCCTCGGCACCTATGCCTTCAACGACAAGGGCTACAAGAAGGTCGCGACCGTCGCGGAGGATTACTCCTTCCCCTACACGCAGGTATTCGGCTTCATGGCCGAGTTCTGCAAGGCCGGCGGGCACGTGCCGTCGAAATCCTGGGTGCCGATCGGCAACAAGGACTTTTCCTCCGTCATCGCGGCGATCCCCGAGGATGTCGACGCCATCTATGTCGCGCTTGGCGGCGCCGACGCCGTCAACTTCCTGACCCAATACCAGCAGGCCGGCGGCACCGCTCCGCTGATCGGCGGCTCGATCACCGTCGACCAGACTGTGCTGACCTCCAAAGGCAAGCTGCGCGACGTGCTCAAGGGCACGCCCTCGGCTGGACCGACCGCCGACACCAATGACGCGCCGGCCTGGAAGGCGTTCGTCGACGCTTACAAGAAGCAGCCGGGCGCCTTCCCCTCGCCCTCGCTCTTCGCTCATGGCTACTATGTGAACATGAAGGCGGCGCTGCTGGCGCTCGACCAGGTCGGCGGCGACGTCTCCGACGGCGGCAAGAAACTCCGCGAGGCCTTGTCGAAACTGTCCTTCGACACGCCAACCGGTAAAGTGTCGCTCGACAAGAACCGCAACGCCGTCGCCGACATCTTCCTGACCGAGGTCACCGAAGGTTCGGACGGCAATCTCCTGAACAAGCTGGTCAAGGTGGTGCCGCAGGTCAACCAGACGCTCGGCATCCCCGAGGACGAGTTCATGAAGCTCGGGGCGGTCAACCGCGACAATCCGAGCTGCCCGTAACGGCACGCGCCAAGAGCATCGTCAGTGACCGAAAACCTGGCCGCGAACCGTCTGCAGAGCACCAGCGCCTACGCGCTGGAGCTCGATGGCGTTGCGCGGCATTTCGGAGCACTGGTGGCTCTCTCGGGCATCGACATGAGGATCGCGGCCGGCGAGCGGCGCGCGGTCCTCGGCTCCAACGGCGCCGGCAAGACCACGCTCTTCAACGCCGTGACCGGCGACTTCCTGCCGACCGCCGGACGCATCCGCTTCTTCGGCGAGGACATCACCGACCTGCCGCCGCATGAGCGCATCCGCCGCGGGCTGCGCCGCACCTATCAGATCTCTCAGCTGTTCAAGGGGCTGTCGGTTCTCGATTCCATCTTTCTCGCCTGCCGTGGCGTCTCGCGCAGGCGGTTTTCTCTGCTGAGGCCGCCCGCCGCCGACGTCAACATGGTGCAGGCGCGATCGATCCTCGAGGCGGTCCATCTCGAAGCCTATCGCAACGCCCTGGTGGCGACGCTCAGCCACGGCCAGCAGCGGCAGCTGGAAATCGCGCTGGCACTCGCCGGCGCGCCGCGCTTCATCCTGTTCGACGAGCCGGCGGCGGGTCTTTCACCGACCGAGCGACGCGACCTCGTCGCCATCCTCAACGCGCTGCCGAAGCATATCGGCTTCATCATCATCGAGCACGATCTCGATGTCGCGCTGCGCGTGGCCGACTATGTGTCGATGATGCATAACGGGCATCTGTTCAAGGAAGGAACGCCGCAGGAAATCGAGGCCGATCCGGAGGTCCAGCAGATCTATCTCGGAGGCAAGCATGGCTGACCGCTCCGCCGGCAAAAGCGCCAGGGCGGTGCTGAAGATAGAAGACCTGCAGGTCTTCTATGGCGAGAGCCATGCGCTGCAGGGAATTTCGCTGACGCTGGAGAGCGGCGTGCTTTCGGTCGTCGGCCGCAACGGCATGGGCAAGTCGACGCTGTGCAACACCATCGTCGGGCTGAAGCGCGCGCGCTCCGGCTCGATCCGCTTCGACGGCCGCGAGATCACCGCGCTGGAACCGCACGAGATCCATCGCCTCGGCATCGGCTATGTGCCGCAAGGGCGCCGCCTTTGGCCGAGCCTGACGGTCGACGAGCATCTGCGGCTTGCCGCCGGCAACCGGCGCGACGCGAGCTGGACGGTCGAGCGCGTCTACCAGACCTTCCCACGCCTGGCGGAGCGCCGTCATAATGGCGGATCGCAGCTGTCGGGCGGCGAGCAGCAGATGCTCGCCATCTCGCGCGCCCTGCTCAGCGATCCGAAGCTTCTGGTGATGGACGAGCCGACCGAGGGCCTGGCGCCGATCATCGTCGAGCAGGTCGAAAAGATGCTCGTCGAGCTCGCCGCGGAAGGCGAGATGGCCGTGCTCGTAATCGAGCAGAATATCGGGGTGGCGACGGCCGTCTCCAGCCAGGTCGCGATCATGGTCAATGGCCGCATCAACCGGCTGATGGATGCGGCCGCGCTTGCCGCCGACCGCGACCTGCAGCAACGGCTGCTCGGCGTCGGACGCCATGCCGAGGAAGCGCCTTTCACGCCAGCGGAAGCGGCGCAGGCAAAGGAGCAGTTGGCGGCCGTCTATCGCGTCGACCGCGGGGCGGTCGGATCGGTCGAAGCGGCGGGGGGCGACAGCGTCTACCGGCCTGTCACCGAATTGCCCAACCGCTGGAACCTGCCGGTCACCGAACTGAGGCAGGCGGCCGTCTCGAACAAGCTGCCGCAGGAAGATCCCAAGAAGGTCTTTGCCATGCCGTTCGCCGAGCGCATCGGCAGGACGGTGCTGGTCGCTGGCACGTTCGACACCAAGGGCAAGGAACTGCGCTTCATCGCCGAGCGCCTGAGGTCGCTCGGCGTCCCGGTCCGCACGGTCGACCTGTCGACATCGGGCAAACCAGCGAGCACGGACGTGCCGGCCATGCAGGTGGCCGGCATGCATATTCGCGGGTCCTCGGCGGTGTTCACCGACGATCGCGGCGGCTCGGTCAGTGCCATGGCTGAGGCCTTCGCGCGCTGGATCGAGCGAGAGCCGCGCATCGGCGGCATCATCTCGGCGGGCGGCTCCGGCGGCACAACGCTGGCGACGGCCGGCATGCGGGTCCTGCCGGTCGGCATTCCCAAGCTGATGGTCTCGACGGTGGCGGCAGGCGATGTCGCCAAATATGTCGGCGGCGCCGACATCATGATGTTCCATTCGGTCGCCGATGTTCAAGGGCTGAACTCCATTACCGAACGGGTGCTTGCCAATGCTGCGCATGCCATGGCGGGCATGGTGGCGCAGTTGCCCAATGCCGAGGCGTGGGAAGCAAAGCGCAAGGTTGCGCGGCCGGCTGTCGGCATCACCATGTTCGGCGTCACCACGCCGGCGGTGCAGGAGGTTACGAAGCGGCTCGAAGCCGATTATGACTGCCTCGTCTTCCACGCCACCGGCATCGGTGGGCGCGCCATGGAGAATCTGGGCGACTCGCGCCTGCTGTCGGCTTTCCTTGACCTCACCACAACCGAGGTGGCCGACATGATCGTCGGCGGCGTTTTTCCCGCGACGGCGGATCGCTTCGGCGCCGCCATCCGCAGCGGACTTCCCTATGTCGGATCGACGGGTGCGCTGGACATGGTCAATTTCGGTCCGCGCGAGAGCGTGCCGGAGAAGTTCCGCGGCCGCAAATTCGTCATCCATAATCCCAATATCACGCTGATGCGCACGACGCGGGACGAGAACCGCGCTTTCGGCGAATGGATCGGCGCTCGGCTCAACGCTATGAATGGCCCGGTACGCTTCCTGCTGCCCGAAGGCGGCGTCTCGATGCTCGACGCGCCCGGCCAGCCCTTTCATGACCCGGAAGCCGACAACGCCTTGTTCGAGGCAATCGAAAAGACGGTTCGCCAGACGCCGCTGCGCCATGTCGAGCGGGTGCGCGCCAACATCAACGATACGCCTTTCGTCGATGCGGTGATCGGCGCTTTCCACGCGATCGGCCCAAAGCTGCAGAGGCGGGCATGACGAATTGGGCTTTACCTGACGGGCGGACGGATCTTTGAATTGGCGCCTGGCGCAGACCGGATTGTGTAGGGGAGAATAAATCATGGACGCGCAGAGCTTTGGCGCTTTCCTGTTGTGGCTGATTGTCGCCGCGGTCGTCGTGGTGATCGCCGTCTATATCCTGCGGTGGCTCTATCGCCGTTCGACGAAGGAGACGGCGTTCGTGCGCACCGGCTTCCTGGGCGAGAAGGTGGTGGTGAACGGCGGCGCGTTCGTCATCCCCGTGCTGCACGAGATCACTCCCGTCAACATGAACGTGCTGCGCATCGAGGTGCGCCGCGAGGAGGCGCTGGCGCTGATCACCAGGAACCGCATGCGCGTCGACCTCATCGCCGAGTTCTTCGTCCGCGTCGGCGCGAGCCGCGAGTTCGTCGCCACCGCGGCGCAGACCCTCGGCCGCCGCACGCTGCAGCCCGACAGCCTGCGTGAATTGCTGGAAGGCAAGTTCGCGGGCGCCATGCGCACCGTCGCCGCGCAGATGACGCTGGAAGAGATGCATGAGCTGCGCGGCGACTATGCCGAGAAGGTCCGGGCGCTTGCCTCGGATTCGCTGGCCGCCAACGGGCTGGAGCTGGAGAGTGTCGCTATCGTCGATCTCGACCAGACCAGCCTCGAATATTTCGATCCGTCCAACGCTTTCGATGCCGAAGGCCTGACGCAGCTGACCGAATCCATCGAGACCAGGCGCCGTATGCGCAATGAGATCGAGCAGCGCACCTTGGTCGACATCCGCAACCAGAACCTCGACACGCAACGCAAGGTGCTGGAGATCGAGCGCGACACGGAATACGCCCGCCTCGAACAGGAGCGCGAAGTGGAGATCCGGCGCGCCGCGCAGCGCTCCGAACTCGCCAGGGAGCGCGCCGTGCGCGACCAGGAGGCCGAGCAGGCACAGCTTTCCGCGCGCGAGGCGGTCGAGAAATCGCGCCTCGCCCAGGAGCGCAGCATCACCGAGGAACGCATCCGCAGCGAGGAAGACACGCAGCGCCGCGAGATCGCGCGCCGCCGCGCACTCGACGAGGCCGAGATGAAGATGCGCGAACTGACCGAGCGCGAGCAGATCGCTCTCGGACTTTCGCTGGAGAAGGCGCGCATCGAGCGCGAAGGCGCGCAGAGCGGACTTGAGATCGAGCGCAGGAAGTCGCTCGAAATCGCCGAGCTCGAACGCCAGATCGCGCTCGCCGAAAAGGCGCTCGAAGTGACACGGGCGGAGGCGGAGAAGCGCCGCGCCGAGATCGTCGAAACCCAGGCGACCGAGACCGCGCGGATCGAGCAGGAACGTGCGCTGGACGAGGTGCGGATCGCCAGGGAGCGCCACCTCGAAGCCCTGCAGATCGCCAAGCGCCAGGCCTTCGAGGAAGCCGAGATCGCAGCGGCCGAGGAGGTGGAACGGGCGCGCATCACCACCGAGCGCGGCATCGAGGAAGCCAAGCTCGTCAAGGAACGCGAGCTGCGCCAGCTCGCCGTCGACCGCGACCAGAAGGTCGAGATCGCCGAAATCCAGAAGGCTATCGACATCGCCAAGAAGACGCAGGAACGCTCCTCGGCGATCGCCGCTTCGGAAGCCGTCCGCGCCAAGGCCATCCAAGCGGAGGAACAGGCCCTGACCGCCCGCGAGCGCGAGATCGCCGAGCGCCGCAAGCTGACCGACCTGATCGCCGCCAGCCGCGAGGCGGAGCGCGAGGCGCTTCGCGTCACCGCCGCCGCCGAGGCCGAGATGAAGGCCGCGAAGAGCCTGGCGGAAGCGCAGAAGATCGCGGCCGTGGCGGCTGCGGAATCGGAAAAGATCCACGCGCTTGCCGCCGCTCAGCGTTACGAAGTCGACGCGGCCGGTCATCGGCAGATCAACGAAGCGGAGAACCTTCTCTCCAGCGAGGCGCGCGCCGGCCGCCTGCGCGGCAAGTTGCTCGATCACATGGAAGGTATCATCCGCGAGAGCGTCAAGCCGATGGAGAAGATCGACGGGATCAAGATCCTGCATGTCGATGGCATCAATGGCGGGTCGGGCGGCAACCGCAATGTCACCGACGAGGTGATCGATTCGGCGCTGCGCTACCGGGTGCAGGCCCCGATGATCGACAATCTTATGAAGGAGATTGGCATCGAGGGCGGCTCGCTCGGACGGATGACCGACGTGCTGCGCGACGCCAAGGACATTTCCAACCTCGCCCGCGACAAGCGACAAGAAGTGCAAGGGAAAGGCAAGGCCAAGACCGCCAAGGACGATGATGACGACCGCGACCATTGACGGGAACGTCTGCGCTGCCCCTTACCTGCCTGCTGGCACCCTCTCCCCGTATAGTCACGGGGAGAGGGACGCGGTCATTGATGGCTTCGCAAATCACCAACGTCGCAATGTCGGCACCGAGGTTGCGGCCAGCCCCTTTCTCCCCGTCGCTTTACGGAGAGAAATGTCCGGCAGGACAATGAGGGGCGGTGCCGGCGTCAACAAGGGAGGTACACCCAAGCGCGACCTCCATAGTTCCATCTCCGGCTCTCAAGCATGACCAAGGTCTATGTCTCCTCGGTCATCCCGGCCCCGGCCGCGGACGTCTGGAAGGTCGTGCGTGACTTCAACGGCTTGCCGGGCTGGGCGCCTTTCGTGACGGAGAGCCGCATCGAGCAGAACGCGCATGCCGACCGGATAGGCTGCATCCGTAATTTCACGCTCAAGGACGGCGGACGAATCCGCGAAAAACTGCTGGCGCTGTCGGATTACGACCTCTCCTGCAGCTATGCGATCCTGGAAAGCCCGATGCAGGTGGAGAACTATGTCGCCACCCTGTCGCTGACGCCGATTACCGACGGCAATTTGACGCTGGCCGAATGGCAGGCCGAGTTCGATTGTGCCCCCGGACGCGAGGCGGCGCTGACGCAGCAGATCGGCATGGGCGTATTCCAGGCCGCGTTCACCGCGCTGAAGCAGCGCTTCGGACGCTGACCCGCCGCGAATGGTTCAGGTCCGCCAGAGCACGATTATCGATGCCCCGATCGAGGAGGTCTGGGCGATCCTGCGCGATTTCAACGGTCACGACCGCTGGCATCCGGCGATCGCGTCGAGCGAGATCGATGGCGGCGAGCCTGCCGATGTGGTCGGCGCCGTGCGCCATTTCCGTCTGGCCGACGGCGGCGAGCTGCGCGAGCAGCTTCTGGCGCTCTCCGACAAGGACCGCCGGCTGAGCTACTGCCTGCTCGAGGCGCCGCTGCCATTGATGGGCTATGTCGCCTCGATACGGCTGAAGCCGGTGACCGACGGCAACGCCACCTTCTGGGAATGGCGTTCCGAATTCCATCCGCCGGCGCATCGTCGCGACGAACTGGTGAAGCTGGTCGCGGAGGACATCTATCGTGCCGGCTTCGCCGCGATCCGCGACCTGCTCAGGCGCCGGGACTTTCCCATGCCCACCGAGGCAAGGCCGTCGAAGACAATCATGCCGCCGGGGCCGACAGACATTGCACCACGTTCGATCCCAGCACCGTCGATCCTCGCATCATCCTTGAGAAGGGAAGAAACAACGCGGGCGATCCTTGTCGAGCGCTATGGCGGACCGGACGTGCTGCAGCTGAAGGAGATAGCATTGCCGCCGCCGGCACCCTACGAGGTGCGCATCCGCCATACGGTTATCGGCGTCAACTTCATCGACGTCTATTGCCGGACCGGCTTCTTTGATCTGCTGGGGCTGCCCGGCGTGCCCGGCATGGAGGCGGCAGGTATCATCGAGGCTGTCGGCTCGGCGATCTCAGGCCTGTCGGTCGGCGATCGCGTCGCCTATGCCTGCCCGCCGGTCGGCGCCTATGCCGAGCGCCGTAACATGACAGCCGAGCTCTTGGTGCGCCTGTCGGACGACATATCGGACGAAACCGCCGCCGCGAGCCTGCTCAAGGGCGTGACGGCCAGCTTCCTGCTGCATGACATCCATACCGTCCGGCCAGGCGAGGTCGTGCTCATCCATGCCGGCGCCGGCGGCATCGGCCAGTTGCTGGTGCAATGGGCGCGCCATCTCGGCGCCACCGTGATCGCAACCGTGTCGAGCGACGACAAGGCGCGCATCGTCGAGCGGCTCGGCGCGCACCATGTCGTCGTCTATTCCCGCGAGGATTTCAGCGAGGCGGTGATGGGGCTGACCGGCGGCGCAGGCGCCAACGTCATCTACGATGCCGTCGGCGCCGACACATTCGCCGGCTCGCTTGCGGCCCTTGCCGTGCGCGGTCATCTCGTCAGCTTCGGCCAAGCATCGGGGCCGGTCGGCAGCTGGGACGTCGGCCGGTTCGCCTCCCGGTCGATCACCCTTTCGCGGCCCAACTACGCACATTACACCGACACGCCCGAAAAGCTCGCGCCGCATGTCGACCGCTTTTTCGCGGCGTTGCGTCAGCGCGCCGTCAGGATCGAGCAGCCCGTGGCTTATGACCTGGCCAGAGCCGCGGACGCTCACCGGGATCTGGAAGCCCGCAGGACCAGCGGGGCGCTCGTTTTGTTGCCCTAGCCACGGGCCGGGCCGCTCGTGCGCTCGTCAGAGCGATGAGAAGCCCTTGACGCCGATGCGCGCGAGGTTTTCCGATTTCCTGCTTCTAGACTAGAGAGCCGCTAACCGCGGCGCTGGCGTTCACCTTCGCCAGCGGTGAAGCTGCGAAAAGGCGTATCTTTTGGGGTCGCCAACTGCGGCTGCGTGGAGATACAGGAGCGGTCCGGATCAAACTCGATAAAATTCCCGATACCATTCCACGAAACGCCGGACGCCGATCTCGATCGGAATTCTCGGCCTGAAGCCAATCGCTTGCTCAAGTGAGCTGACATCGGCACAGGTGGCAGGCACGTCACCCGGCTGGAGCGGCATGGAGTTGCGTTTCGCTTTCTTGCCCAGCGCGTCTTCCAGCAGTTCGATCAAGTGATTCAGCTCGACTGGCGAGCTGCCGCCGATGTTGTGGATCCTGAACGGCGCGCTGCTCGTCGCGGGGTCAGGCGCGGCACTGCTCCATTCCTTGTTGGGCGTTGCAGGCAGTTGCATGATGCGGATTAAACCCTCGATGACGTCATCGATATAGGTGAAGTCTCGCTGCATGTTGCCGTGGTTGAAGACGTCGATGGGCTCACCCGCCAGTATGGCCTTGGTGAAGATGAACAGGGCCATATCCGGACGGCCCCATGGCCCGTAAACTGTAAAGAACCGCAAACCAGTCGTCGGCAGTCGGAGAAGATGACTGTAGGTATGGGCCATCAACTCGTTGGCCCTCTTGGTGGCGGCGTAGAGACTGAGCGGGTGATCGGCGGAATCGTGAACGGAGAACGGCATTCGCGTGCTGCCGCCATAGATCGAGCTCGAGGACGCATAGACCAGGTGGCCGACCGAGGCGTGGCGGCATCCTTCCAGGACATTGAGGAATCCGCTCAGATTGCTTTCGCCGTAGGCGTAGGGATTGGTGAGCGAATGACGAACGCCGGCCTGGGCTGCGAGATTGACGACGATTTCCGGATCAACCGAGGCAAATAGCCCCGAAACGCGATCACGATCGGCGAGATCGACATGCTCGAACCGGAAATGCGGAAATTCCTCCAACTGATCGAGCCGGGCTCGCTTCAGATTGACGTCGTAGTATTCATTCATGGAATCGAAACCGAGAACTTGCCAACCGTCGCTAAGCAGTCTCCGGCATAGATGAAAGCCGATGAAACCCGCTGCCCCGGTGACAAGAACAGGCCTATTTGATGTCACGGCATATCCCTAACGTTAAGCTGTGACCCGATTCCTACCCGTTCCCACCCTCGCCTCTCTTTATCCCCGGAAGCATCATCAGAATGATCGATGAAAGATCTCTTGAGCAGAGCCATAACCGAACTTCATCTCTAGCTCAGGCACGCCATGCTCCCGGCATATGTGAAGGCACAAGCAGCGGATCAGGACTTTGATGAGGCTCCTCTTCCGCAAAGCCCGCCCGGATGGGTAGAAGTGCGCAATTATGCGCTGGACCAGGGCGGACCTGCCCTGCGGTCCTATCCGCCTTTGCCGGCCGATTTTGCGGATATAGGGATCGGTCCCCGTCTGGAAATGATCGTAGGGCAACATCCGCATAAGATCGCCATCAATGACGGTGCGGACGAACTCTCCTATTCGGCGCTCGGCGTCGCCGTCGATATCCTATCGCGCCGCGTTGCGAATGCCGTTCCCGAAGGCAGGCCGGTCGGAATCTGCCAGCCAACCTCGGTCTGGAGCGTCGTCGCCATGCTCGCGGCCATGGCAGCCGGACGGATTTCGATTCCGCTCAATGCGAGAGATCCCGGTCCCCGGATCAGGGAGATTGTGGCGGCGTCCCAGCTTTCGGCCATGCTGGGCATCGGCGACAGGCCCAGCGACCTGCCTGCGGACATCCAATGGATCGACATGAGCGTAAGTTCGGCATCGGAGCGGGAGCTGTTGGCAACGCCCCTGCCGCAGCCTTCCGTCGATGCGCCGGCCATCATTCTCTATACCTCGGGCAGCACAGGGCGCCCGAAGGGCATAGTTAACAGCCAGCGCAGCTTGCTGTGGCGCGTGCAACAATATGTCGAGGCGTGTCACATCAATTCGGACGATGTTTTTCTGCCCCTGTCGGGACTGGCCACGATAGCCGGCTGCCGCGAGATTCTGGCGGCCGTCCTCAGCGGGGCCACCTTGCAGCTCGTCGAACTGGAGGCGGTGGGGCTGCGCGGCGTTCGCGCGCGGATGCAGGACCAGGGCACGACCGTCACATACATCGTGCCCACCTTGCTTCGAACGCTGATGGCGGATGCCAGCGCTGATTCGTTCAGATCGCTCAGGGTCGTCCGCGTCGGCGGCGAGAAAGTGCTGTGGTCCGACATTGCCCTTCTGCGCAAAGCCGTCCCGCCGCATTGCCTGATCCAGATCGGCTATTCGTCCACGGAAACGACAGGATCGCAGTGGTTCGTGCCGTCGGAACCGCCGAACGCCGAGCCCGACGTGCCGGTTGGGCGCCTTTTGCCGGGGATCGCGTTCTCGATCGTCGACGAGGAAGGACGCGTCGTCCCGCCCGGTGAAACGGGAGAGCTCGTGATCAAGAGCCCCTATGTCCTGCTCGGGCATTGGGAAAATGGCGCCGTCATCCCTGTCGAAGCCGACCCCGACGATCCGCATGCACGGGTTTTTCCGACCGGCGATCTCGTGCGTCTGGACAGCGATGGTCTATTGAGGATCATCGGCCGGAAGGGGCGCCAGATAAAGATCAACGGTCGACGCATCGAGCCGGCCGAGCTCGAAAGGGTGCTGCGATCCGCCCCGTCGGTTCAGGATGCCGTCGCAATCGTGACCGAGGCAACCGAACTTGTCGCATTCGCCATTCCAAGCGATGTCGCAGGTCCGGATTTTGTGGAGGACCTGCGCCGGCTGATTGCCGACACGCTGCCCCCAGCGCTGCGGCCCCTGCGGCTCCACCGGGTGAGCGAGATCCCCTGCCTTGATGGCGGAAAGATCGACCTCATCAAACTCGGTAAAATGGACCTCCTCGCCAGGAGGCCGATTGTTCCGGCCGACCCGTCCGGTTCGGATGCCGATTCGGCGGTGGGTAAGGTGGTGCAGAAGGCATGGAGCAAGGTCCTCAACACCAAGGCAGCCACAGGCAGATGGGACGAGGCTGGAGGAGACTCGCTGAAGCTGCTGCACTGCGTGATGGAGATCGAGAATCTCATCGGCAAGGAACTCGGCCTCGAGGGGTTCACCGTCGGAATGAGCGCGGCCGAGATGGTGAGGGCTGTCGTCGCGGCGCAGGCAGCCGCATCCGGCAAAGCCGTCCCTGAGCACAACCCGCCGCTGCTTTTCCTGTTTCCCGGATCCGTCGGCTACGGTCCAAGTCTTGCCGCCTTTTCCTCCGCCATGGGGAAAACCGCGAAAGTGGTTCCAATCAGATATCCCGGCCTCGCGCTCATCCTGCGCGGACAGAGCGATCTCGCCAGCATGGCAGACGCCGCGGTCCAGCAAATCAACCGCGCTCAGCCGTCCGGGCATGTCAGGCTTCTGGGCCACTCGCTCGGCGGCGCGGTCGCGCTGGAGGTCGCGGTGCGCCTGCTCGAGGCCGGGCGGTCGGTCAAGTTCATCGGCATCCTCGACACAAGCCTGGAGGGCGAGCGCAGCCGCCTGTGGGACACGTTCATCCGCACGATGCGCCGGCTCCGGTCCAACCGCATCTCGTTCCAGCGCGTCGCCTGCCGCGCGCTGGCAAAGATCGCGGTCAGATTGGGGCACGAAGTCCGTCTCGCCAGCGCGATCGATCGCTATACCGAAGGCCAGTTCAACGGAGCCTGTTTCCGCATCAAGCTGGAATTGCAGGAGGTTTTGCGGGCTCGCGCATTTTTCCGATGGCTGGAGGAACCCAAGCCAGCGCTTCCGATCCATGGAACGCTGTTCCGCTGCGCTCGCCCGGGGATGTCCCGCGCCATCGGGTGGGATCGGGTGTTTCGCGACCTGCAGGTGGTTCCGATCGTCGGCACACATATCGATCTCGTCGTGGAGCCTCACGTCGCGACCAACCGTCCGCTGATCGAGAAGGCCGTGTTG
The DNA here is from genome assembly GCF_029625735.1 of Mesorhizobium sp. WSM4935. Lineage (NCBI taxonomy): Bacteria > Pseudomonadati > Pseudomonadota > Alphaproteobacteria > Hyphomicrobiales > Phyllobacteriaceae > Mesorhizobium > Mesorhizobium sp. WSM4935. Next base: position 38,020 of record NZ_JARTVR010000016.1, read on the forward strand.
CAAACCTATTCGACGGCCGAAACCCTGCAATTGGAGGGCCAGTGGGCGTGATCTCGGGATTCACCAAGGAAGCGCTGGCATTGGATGCAGCCGCGGAAGCGGACCGCATCGTGTCGTCGACGCGCGAGCAGGTTTTGGTCACGCTTCGACGGCGCGGCGTGGTGGTCGGCCTATCGGGCGGCATCGACAGTTCCGTCGTAGCCTCCTTATGCGTGCGCGCCTTCGGCAAGGACAAGGTGCTGGGTCTCTTCATGCCGGAGCGGGACTCCTCGGGAGACTCGCTGAGGCTCGGACGCGTCATCGCTGCTCAGCTCGGCATCGATACCCTGGTCGAAGATATCGCCCCGGCGCTCGATGCCATCGGCGCCTATCGCCGGCAGATCGAGGCCATCCGCTCCGTCGTTCCAGAGTATGACGAAGGATGGAAATGCAAGCTGGTGCTGACCTCGGTCCTGGAGAGCCAAGGGCTCAACATCACCCGTCTTACGGTTCAGGATCCGGAAGGCAAGGTCAACACGGTTCGGCTGCCCTTGGCAGCCTATCTGCAGATCGTCGCCGCGACCAATTACAAGCAGCGCATCCGCAAGATGACCGAATATTATCATGCGGATCGCCTCGGCTACGCTGTTGCCGGAACGCCGAACCGGCTCGAATACGACCAGGGCTTCTTCGTCAAGCAAGGCGACGGTATCGCCGACGTCATGCCGATCGTGCACCTGTACAAAACACAGGTCTACCAGTTGGCTGAATATCTCGGAGTGAACGAAGAAATCCGTCGCAGGCCGCCGACCACCGACACATTTTCCATGGCTCAAAGCCAGGAGGAATTCTACTTTGCGCTGCCTTACCAGCTGACGGATCTATGCCTCTATGGCGTCAACCATGGGTTATGCGCCGACGAGGTCGCAGCCGCTGCGGGCCTCACGGGCGGCCAGGTCGAGAAGGTCTTCAAGGACATCGAAGCCAAGCGCCGGGCAGCACGCTATCTGCATGCGCGGCCCTTGCCGTCCGTGCCGATGGATGTGGACTGACGACGATGTGCGGGATCGCCGGGATACTGGCGCTGAACGCCACCGCCGAGCCGCCTTCGCGCGAAGCATTGTTGCGCATGGCCGGCGCGCTTGCGCATCGCGGTCCTGACGAACGGGGGCTCTACCGCGACAGACGCGCCGGGCTGGCGCATGCCCGGTTGTCGATCGTCGATCTTCAACACGGGCAGCAGCCGCTCGCCGACTCCGATGGTCCGGCGTGGATCGTCTTCAACGGCGAGATTTTCAACTATCTCGAACTGCGCGACAGGCTGTTCGCCCTCGGCCATCGGTTTCGCACCCGCAGCGATACCGAAGTCGTCCTGCACGCTTATCGGGAGTGGGGCCAGGCAGCCTTCGAGCGTATGAACGGCCAATGGGCGCTGGCGATCTGGGACCCGGCTGCAGGCCGGCTGGTGCTGTCGCGCGATCGATACGGCATTTGCCCGCTGCATTTTTGCGAGCATGGCGGCCGCCTGTTCTTTGCGAGCGAAGTCAAAGCGATTTTCGCCGCCGAGGTCTCTATCCCGCGCGCGTTCGATCCAGCGGGTATCGATCAGACCTTCACCATGTGGACCGTCGTTGCGCCACAAACCGTGTTCCAGGGCATCCGGGAACTCCCGCCCGGACACGTGCGCCTCTATGAGAAAGGCGTGGCCCGAGAATACCCATTCTGGCAGCCGCGCTTTCCGGAAATCCAGGATCAGGACCAAGACCGGTTCAGCGGCTCCCTGGACGAGGCCGTGGAGGAAGTGCGGCTGATGCTGGAAGGCGCCGCAGCGTTGCGAATCGTGCAAGCCGATGTGCCGGTTGGCTGCTATCTGTCAGGCGGGCTCGACAGCTCCCTTGTCGCCACGCTCGGAAGGCGCTTCGCCGGCGAGCGTTTCCAGACCTTTTCGCTGCGTTTTGCCGATGCCGAATATGACGAGACCGAATTCCAGCGGCTCGTCGCAGACGCGACGGGCAGCGAACACCACGAAATAGTCGTTTCCCGCGACGATATAGCCGCAGTCTTTCCCGAGGTGATCCGCCACACCGAGCGGCCGATCCTCAGGACCGCGCCGGCACCACTGTTCCTGCTGTCGAGGCTCGTGCGGGAACGCGGCATCAAAGTCGTGCTGACCGGCGAAGGCGCCGACGAGATGTTTGCCGGTTATGACCTGTTCCGCGAGGGCAAGGTGCGCCGCTTCTGGGGACGCCAGCCGGCTTCGACCAAGCGCGCCCGACTGCTCGAACGGCTCTATCCATATCTGTCACGCTCACCGGTTCATCAGCAGGCACTGGCCCGGCAGTTCTTCGGCCGCAATATCGAGGCCCACGCCGCGGCCGGATTTGCGCATGACACGCGCTGGCGTACGACCAGCGCCATCAAGCGCCTGTTCTGCTCCGATATGCGGGCTGCCTCCGAACGCCGGGATGCGGTGAGCGAACTGATCTCGACGCTGCCGGCCGAATTTGCGCGCTGGAGCCCCCTCGCCCAGGATCAGTATATCGAGATCCAAACCTTGATGTCGGGCTACCTGCTCTCCTCGCAAGGCGACAGGATGCTGATGGCTCACTCCATCGAGGGCCGCTTCCCATTCCTGGATGACAATGTCGTGGCGTTGGCGAACGCACTTCCGGATGCCTACAAGCTGCGCGGTCTCGACGAGAAGCATGTGCTGAAGCGCGTCGCCGCGCCGATCCTGCCGCCGCGGGTCGTCGCCCGGAAGAAGCAGCCCTACCGGGCGCCGAATGCGATGAGTTTCTTTGCTGACGGCGCGCCGGCCTACATTGGCGACGCCTTGTCCGAGACGGCCGTGCGGGCGGCCGGCGTCTTCGATCCCAAGTCGGTGAGCCGGCTGGTCGGGAAGTGCCGGGCTCGAACCGGCGACGGCGACATGTCGAACTCCGACAACATGGCCCTGGTCGGCGTGCTGTCGACGCAGCTTCTGCACCAGCAATTCGTCGCAAATCGTCCTGCCGGCTCGACAAGGCCGGATCTCAGCATCGATGTCGATTACGAGCATCGCGAAAGGGAGTTGGCATGATCCACGGCGCCGTACCGCTCCTGCATGATTATCTGATCCACTCGGCCGGCCGGCTCGGCGACAAGGTGGCGTTGGTCTGCAACGGACGACGTGTCACCTACGGCGAACTCGACGAGCGTTCCAACGGGGTCGCTCAATGTCTGGCAACGGCCGGCGTGCAACGCGGCGACCGGGTGATGATCTTCGCCGACAACACGGTCGAGACGGTCGTCAGCTTCTGGGCGGTGCTGAAGGCAAACGCCGTCGTGTGCATCGTCAATCCGCTCACCAAAAGCGACAAGCTTGATTACCTGCTGAATGATTGCCGGCCGGCGGCGCTGATCACCGACCAGCATCTGCGCTCTGTGTTCAGTGAGCCGGCGCGAAATTGCCGATCGCTACGCCAGGTGATCGTGTCAGGGCCGATCGAGGACGACGAGCTTGGCCGGTTGCCGCAGGCAATGCGCTGGGAAACGGCCGCCGAGAGAAATCCCGCCGCGCCGGCGCGCAAATCAATCGACATCGATCTTGCGGCCATCATCTACACGTCCGGGTCAACGGGCGAGCCCAAGGGCGTGATGCTGACGCACCGCAATATGACCGCCGCATGCACCTCGATTGCGTCATATCTGGAGCTTCGCGAGGACGAGGTGATCCTCAACGTCCTGCCCCTCGCCTTCGACTACGGTCTCTATCAGATGCTGATGGCGTTCCGCACCGGCGCCCGGCTGGTTCTCGAGCGCTCTTTCGCCTTCCCGGCGCAGATCCTTCAGATCATCAAGGACGAGAGGGTCACAGGCTTCCCGGGCGTGCCCACCATCTTCGCCTCGCTGGCGGAGCTCAAGTCGCTGAAAGATCACGACTTCTCCAGCATCCGCTATGTCACCAACACCGCCGCCGCCTTGCCGCTCAAGCACATCACCATGCTTAGGGATCTGTTTGCCGGCGCCCGCATCTATTCGATGTACGGGCTCACCGAGTGCAAGCGCTGCACGTATCTGCCGCCGGAAGATCTCGAGCGAAAACCGCTGAGCGTGGGAATCGCGATCCCGAACACCGAGATGTGGATCGTCGACGACAACGATCAACGCGTCGAACCCGGGGTGGTCGGTCAACTTGTCATCCGTGGCGCGACGGTGATGAAGGGCTACTGGGGCAAACCGGAAGCGACCGCCAGGAAGCTCAAGCCCGGCCCCTTGCCGGGCGAGCAGGTGCTCTACACCGGCGACTACTGCCGAATGGACGCGGAGGGCTATCTCTATTTCATCGGCCGCAGCGACGAGATCATAAAATCCCGGGGCGAGAAAGTTGCGCCCAAGGAAGTCGAGAACGTGCTGGTGAACATCCCGGGCGTCAAGGAGGCTGCCGTGGTCGGCGTACCTGACGAGCTTCTCGGCCAAGCCGTGAAGGCCTTCGTCGTGATCGAGCAAGGCCGCATTGTCGGCGAGCGGCAGCTTCAGATGGAGTGCCAGAAGAGGCTTGAAAACTTCATGGTCCCGAAGTCCATCGTTATCGTGCCCAGCCTGCCGAGGACGGACACAGGGAAACTCAAGAAGGTGGCTCTTTCGTAGCCCCTGTCGGGCGGCGCGGACCGTATTTGGTTTTTCATCGGAGGGTGGGTTATGGATAATTTTTTGGCAACGAAGCCCGCGGGCGACATTTACACCAGACAAATTCGCGATTTCCTGGCTTCGAACTTCTACATCGCCGACGTCAAATCGCTCAGCGCCACGGAATCGCTGCTCGATCAGGGTATCGTCGACTCCACCGGCGTGCTCGAGGTCATCGGCTTCATCGAAGAAACCTTCGGCATCATGGTGGAAGACAGTGAGCTGCTCCCGGAGAATCTCGATTCCATCCAGGGCATAGCGCAGTTCATCGCGCGCAAGAGGGGATGAGCGCCTTCTGCGAGGCGCTCAGGGCTGCGCTTTTGCGTATCCAAGCACGACCCGCGCCTCGCCGGCGAGGTTGGTGACGGCGCGGACATTCTCGTAACCCCTGTTCCGCTCGAACAGGCTTGCGACCTGGCGATCCTGGCCGAGGCCGACTTCAAACAACAACACACCGCCGGGCCGCAGATACCGCAAAGCATCCCTCACCACGCGCATGTGGATGGCGATGCCGTAAGGCCCGGCCGCAAAGGCTTCGCGCGGCTCGAGCGCGACCAGATGAGAGCGGTCGCCCTCCAGCCGCTTCTCCGAGATATAGGGCGGATTGCACACGACAACATCGATCGTGCCCTGAGGCACCAGGGTGGAGAGAGCTTCGAACAGATCGCCCTGCTGGACCGACACCCGATCAGCCAGTCCATGGTGGGCGACATTCCGGCACGCCACCGCGACACATCCATCGGTAAGATCGCTTGCCCAGACCTGCGCCGCCGGAACCTGGTGGGAGATCGCGCAGGCGAGATTGCCGGCCCCGCAGCACATGTCGATCACGCGCGGCGCCGGCAGGTTCATTTGATGCAATACGTCGACGGCGGTCGAGCCCAGCAGTTCCGTCTCCGGCCTCGGCACAAGCGCGCCGGATGCGACAAGCATCTCCATTCCCATGAAGACCGCGCTGCCTCTGCTATAGGCGTCTGCCACATCGATGTCCTGGCTCAAGACTTGCCTCCACAACCGGATCCAGCACTCGCCGAATGGTGCAGAAGCGCCGGCGCTATTGCGCCGCCGCGCTCTCCAGCTCGCTGCTGAACCTGACCTCGATCGTATCTCCCGGCGCCACCTCGGCATCCTCGTCGGCGGCCTCCTTGCGCCATTGCCCATCGACGTTGCGAATAATTGTCATCTGGGCTCGAACGGTCTCGCCGGCGATGGAAAGAGGCGCGGCGGTTGCACCCAAGGGCTGCAACTTCTGACTCGCGGCGCGAAGTCTTGTGCCGATATCGGCCAGGCGAACCTCGGTGTCCCGCAATTCGTTCAGCAGACCGATGCGCCTTTGGTTCTCGTTGCGCTCGAGCTGCCTGGCAAAGTCTTCCTGCTGGCGCTTTGTTCTCATCAGCTCGACCGATGTTTCCAGCGCCCGGCTGGACGAAAGCAGGACGGCGCGCCGGACATCGGCGAGCCTGTTGTTCGTCAGGTTTCCAGCCTTGAACGCTTTGGTGACCTGCTCCAGGTCCTCTTCATCGGCCTTGACGGCATCCGCTTCATCCTGTGCGCGCTTGATCAGCGTCTCGATCTGCGCCGCGGCATCCTTGGCGCCCTTTTCGACAAAGCTCTGCTCTTGCTTAAAATTATCCAGGGAGAGCTTGAGCGCTTCCGCTTCGGCCTTTGCTATGCCCGCCGCTAGCGCAGGGGAAAGCGGCGATCCTTGCGGAGGCTGCGTGTCGAAGCTTTCCTGCTTGTCGAGCTCGGCGCGCAGGCGCGCGCTGTGGAAGTAGTCCCTGGTGTATTCTCCCCAGATCATCTCGTAATCGCGTCGCAGATCCGTCGGATCCGGGCCTGCCTGGTTGGTCCGCGCCCGCAAAAGGCTGAAACCGCCGGCCACGGCGATCGCCTGGCGCACGGTCATCAGCGGGCGGTAGGCCTGCTGTCCGGGGGTGAGCACATCGCCGGTCACATAGATGGGGCGATACTCGGCGATGATCGCCGTTACGTCGCTCGGCCTTACGACCACCATCTGTTCGCGGCCGTCGGGCATGCGGATGTGGAAGATCTTGGTCGGCAGGACCGTTTGCATACGGCTCTGCAATTCGGGTGGCGTCAGACCGCCGACCGAAACCGTGCCGGCCTCGGGCAGGACGATCGTGCCATCCATTTGGACGACGGCACGTTGCGTCCGGTCGGGGATGGAGGTTATTCCGATCTCGACCGTGTCGCCCGGCGAAATCCGGTAGGTCGATGTCTCGGCCGCCACGGCCATCGACGCTGTGGCACAGACTGCAAGAAGCGCAAAGGAGAACCGGCTAAGGCTGGTCATTGGCAACAACCTCCTTGGGGTTTTGGCGTTCGCTCCAATCGAGGCGCGCGACGAACTCGTAGACCGGGCCGCCCGGCACGCCCCAGTTGCTCGACCAGATCACCTGGGAGCCATCCGGAGAAGGCGAGGCATGCGTTTCGCTCCAGTAGTCGGAAGGAGGATTCCGCGTCTGCACGACACGACGGATGGCGCCGCTGCCGTCGGTGCGAAGGGCGATGACCTCGCGCGCATAGGGAGCCCAGCCAGGATTGGCCGATACCTCGTGCGGGTCACCGCCATAGCTCAGGAAAACCCAGTCGCCCCTGGCCACGGCCCGGGCCGATGCATGCTCCGCCTGACCGTATGCGGTCAGGGACGTCACCTTCCCGTCCGAGAGCCTGCGCTTGATGACCTGGAACTTGTCGGGGTCGGATTTGCTTATGCCGACATAAACCTCGCTGCCGTCCGCGTCGACGGTCAGATCGCCATGGCCTGGACGATGATGGTCAGTCCATCTCTGATGCAAGGTGCCGTCGACGGTGAAGATGGCTCTCTGCTCCGTGCCATCCACAAGATTTTGGAAACACAGGATATACGCTCCGAGCGGTGAGATTGTGCAGGAACTGGCCTTTCCAGGTACCTGAGAAAGGTCGATATCCGGAAATTTCTGCCGCTGGCTCAGATCATAGGCAAAAACGACGTCCGCGCCGTCCTTGCGGATCGCGCGGACCGCGATGCGGCTACCGTCCCGGCTGGGATTGCCCTTCGATGGACCGAATTGCAGATCGTGGTAGTCCGCGGATGTGAAAAGGACGTCTTCGCGGTTGGTCCGTGGCGCCCAGGTTGAGACCGCCCGGTCCTGAACGCAGATCATCAATTCGGCATTTCGGGGATGCCACTCGCACTCGCCCCCTCTTTTGCGCCAAAACAGCGCCTTGTAGGTGTGCCCGTCGAGAAAGCACATACCATTGCAGCCATTGTCGAGCAGGAGCAGTGTCTGGTCCGCGTTCCAGGCTTGAGCGCTCGAATAGCGATGGCTGCAATATTTGGGCCCGCAAACGACCCCATTTCCAAGAGGGCCGGGCTTGGAGATGCGGACGATGCTCGTGCCGAATGCGGGGTCCGTGGCGGGACGAAGATATTCCGGCAAATTCATCGCCACCGGAGCCACGAAGCCGGCGAACGTGTCGCTCGCCTGCCCCCCTACCGTTCGCAGGCCGACAAATGCGGCAACGCAAACCAGCAGCAATGCGGCGGAAAGCTTGGAAAACCTCATGTCATGTAGCTCATTTCATGACGTACGCGCCCCTCGCTCAGGCGCGCCCGCCACCAGGCGATGGTCCGCCTAAGGCCTTCGCGCAAGTCCGTTTTAGCCCGCCATCCAGTTGCGCTTTCAAGCCGGGATGAATCCGCCAACAGCGCCCGGACCTCGGAATTTTGCGGGCGCAGCCGGCTCTCGTCACGACGGACGGGCTTGTTGGAACCGCTCAACTCCAGCACCAGGTCCAGCACGTCGGATATGGTCACGGCACGCTGGCTTCCGGCATTGTAGGCATGGCCGAATTCGAGCTCGGCGGAACCTGCGCTGAGAAACGCCGCGGCCGTGTCCTCGACGAAGGTAAGGTCGCGGACCGGACTCGTATCCCCTACCATGATGGCCTGGCATTTTGGGTCGACGGCCTGCCTGATGAGGGTCGGAACAATCGCCCGTTCGCTTTGCCGTGGCCCGAAGGTGTTGAATGGACGCAGCACCACGACGGGAACATCGAAGGAGCGGGCGTAAGATTCCGCCATCATGTCGGCTCCGATCTTGGAAGCCGAGTAGGGCGACTGGCCCTGCAGCGGGTGGGTTTCGTTGATCGGCATGGTCAAAGCGGTGCCATACACCTCACTGGTCGAGGTGTGCACGATGCGCTCGGTATCCCACTGACGGGCGGCTTCGAGCACATTCACGGTGCCCAGGACGTTGGTTTCCACATACGACTGGGCGGCCGCGTAGGAGTAAGGAATGGCGATCAATGCGGCGAGATGAAACACGACGGCTTGGCCGCGTACGATCCGGTTCAGGAAGGCACTGTCGCGAACGTCGCCGCGGACGAGCTTGAGCTGGCTTCGGATCTCGTCCGGCAGGTCATCCAGCCAGCCGTGGCTGTCGAACGAATTGTAGAGAGCCAACGCCGTCACATCGGCCCCGCCGCGAACCAGCGCTTCAGTCAGATGCGAGCCTATGAAGCCATCCGCCCCGGTGACCAATACTCTCTTGCCCTTGTAGGTCATGTCCTGACAGTCCTCGCACTCCTTGGCCCTAACCCGGCGAATGCCGCGACGACCATTCGAACGGCTCATGCGCCGGTCGAACGGCCCGCAGTCGTGCCGAGAACGATGAAAACACCTCGAATGATGAGCGCCGCGTCCGAAAGGATTGTCCGGCGGCCATAATAAGAAAGATCGATCTTCGCCTTTGCCGGAAACAGAACCTCCTTGTAGAAGGCAGTCGGCTCGACATCTCGAGGATAGAAATGAGCCTCATGACGGAACATGATCTGAGCAGGACCGAACAGGCCTGGCTTGTATTGCAGGACAGCTTCGTAGCCGTCCCTGAAGCACTCAGCGAATGACAAGCTTTCCGGGCGCGGGCCGACCAGCGCCATGTCGCCTTTCAGAACGTTCCACAGCTGCGGCAGCTCGTCCATTTTGCTGAAAGCAAGAAACCTGCCCACCGTCGTCATCCGCGCGTCGTTGGCAAGCGTCAGCGCGAGCCCCCCCGTATCGCACTGCGGGTAGAATTTTCGGAACTTGTACATACGGAAAAGGTGACCGCCGGCGCCAATTCGCGGCTGGACAAAGAGCACCGGGCGGCCGCCTTCGATCAGCAGTGCCGCTGCAATAAGCAGCATTAACGGAGACAGGACGATGAGGCCAAGACACGCGGCAATGATGTCGATGGCGCGCCGGCCTCGTCCATGGCTCACGCAGCGCATTGCAAGCCGGCCAATGGGCATGTCCAACGCGTTCATGCCGCTGTCCCTGCTCGGGCACAGCTGTTGAGGGCGGATGCCAGGGCGTCCACGACTGCTTCCACCACGGGAGATGTTATCTGCGGATGCAGCGGAATGGTCAGTTCACGGTCGGCGAAGTCCTCGGTGCGCGGCAGATGAACTCCGGGGAAAAGCTCCCGGTAGAGCGTCATTTGATGCACAGGCGGATAGTGAATTGTCGTCTGTATGCCCTGCGCCCGCAGTTCATCGATGACCTCTTGTCGGTTGACGTAACGGGGCAACAGGATCGGCATGATGTGATAGGCAGAGCGGCGCGGTTCGGCAAACGGCATGGAAACGGCCGGACAGCGCATGGAGATGAGGCGTCGATACAATGTGACAAGGACGCGCCTGACCTCATTCCATTCCTGCAGATTGCGAAGCTGAACCAGGCCGATGGCTGCCCGCAATTCATCCATGCGATAGTTGAAGCCCAGCATGGTCACATCGTATTGCGGCGTGCGGCTGTTCAGCCTCTGCCGCGTGCCGGTGGTCATGCCGTGGCCACGCGCCTGTCGAATCTTCTCCCGCAGGTCGGGGTCACGCGTAATGACCACGCCGCCTTCGGCGGTGGTCATATTCTTATTGCCGTAGAAGCTGAACGCCGCTCCCGCGCCAAAGGTCCCAACCTCCTTCAGGCCGGGAGCATGCGCGGCGTCCTCGATAATGTAGAGCCCTCGCGCGCTTGCGAATGTCTGCCACTCCAGCTTGTTTGCGAGATAGCCTGCGAAATGGACGAGAATTACAGCCCTGGTGCGGGAGGTGCAGCTTGCCTCCGCATCCTCGACCGACATCAGAGGCACGTCATCGGATTCTATATCGACGAAGACGGGCTTGGCGCCGACGTACAAGACTGCGTTCACGGTCGCCACGAATGTCAACGAAGGCACCAGAACCTCGTCGCCGGGTCCGATTCCTAGTCCATGCAGAATAAGGTGGAGGGCTGCGGTGCAGGAATTGACGGCGACACAATCGTCGGCGCCATGCATCGCGGCGAACGCTTCTTCGAATGCCCTGACGCGTTCGCCCATCGTCAGCCAGCCGCTGTCGATTACTTTCGACAAAGCGGCCTTCTCCGGCACACCCAACAAGGGAGCACTAACCAAGAGCATCCCAACCTCCCGGTGACTCTCGCGACTGGAAAATCCGCTCAGGCTGCGGCCGCGGCGACCTCTATCGAAGCTGACTGCTCCTCCCAGGAAACCGTCTGCGCCTTCTGGAAATCTTCGACGCGGCCAATGTCCAGCCAAAGCCCCTCGTGCTTGTAGACGTGCACGACCTGCCCATCCTGGAGCATTTGCAACATGAGATCGTCGAAGCCGAAGGGGATGCCGGATGGAATGAACTGCAGAACCGCCGGATTCATGCAGTAGATTCCCATGCTCACCAGATGAGTGAGCGCAGGCTTTTCGCGAAACACCTGGACAGTGTCATTGACCTCGTCGATGACGCCAAAGTCCATTTTGGTGACGCGCGCCGCCGTCGCGATTGTAACCAGATCTTTGTGGGCCCGGTGCGCCGCCACGAACCGGCTGAGGCTCAGATCGGTAAGCACATCGCCATTGAGGACCAGAAATGGTTCATCCAATTCGTCCCTAATCAGGGAGAGTGGGCCGATGGTCCCGAGCGGTTCCATTTCCTGCGTATAGCGTATCTTGAGGTTCCATTGCGAACCGTCGCCACACACGCTGCGGATCAGATGGCCGAGGTAGCCGGTCGTGACGTAGACATTCTCGATGCCGTTGCGCCGCAACCATTTGAGCAGCAACTCAAGCACCGGCCGGGCACCGATAGGCATCAGAGGCTTTGGCAGAACCGATGTGAAGGGACGCAGACGCATGCCCATTCCACCGCATTGGATAACAGCTTTCATAGGATACTCCCTGCGCACACGGCCGACACAGGCCAACAATCAAGCTCGGCGTCCGAACCTCGCCCGTGCAGCTCCTGCCACCCGATCTGCCAGACGTGCTCCGAACTAAGCGAGAGATACGCTCAGCCTGCAGGCCTGTCGTCGTGCGTTCGAATGGCGCGCTCAGCTGGACGATGGTGAAAGGGCAGGCGGTGTTGCAGCATGCGCGGGCGCGGACTCCATCGCGGCCAGGGACCAAGGTCCGACTTTGCATTATGGTAAACGCGGAGTAGCCTTTTTTATTGGAAGGGGTAGATTGCTGTTGGGTTCCAGCTTGGCGGACCAAGTCACGCATCGTCACAGAATTAAGTCCTGTAGGCAAAGACGTTCTGGACGTGTGCCGTAGTCTCCGGGCCGGAAGTGCGTGCGTTGGGGTACAATGTACAAAATTGTCATCGCCGATGATCACGGTCTCTATAGGCGTGGCCTGCGGTTGGCGCTGACTGCCGGCATTGAGGACGTCGAGATATTCGAGGCCGCATGCTTCGATGCCGTGGTTGGCCTTCTTGCCGAGCACGAGCGGGTCAACCTCGCGATGCTCGACCTGAACATGCCTGGGCTCTTCACTCAAGAAGTGATCGGCGATGTTTTGGCCGCGTACCCAGACACGCGCTTTGCGATCGTTTCGGGAAACGATTCACGCTCCGAAATCCTGACCGCTCTCAATGTGGGACTGCACGGCTATATCGTGAAATCGCAAAGCGATGACGAGGTCGTGCTCGCGGTCAAGGAAATCCTCGCGGGCCGCATATACGTGCCGGCGCTCCTTTCCCGACATTTGGGAACCCACGATCAGGTGCTCGAAATCCGTCACGGCAGCAACGCCGGCGCTGGCGCTCTTGAAAGACTCACATCCCGCCAAAAGGATGTTCTGCGGCTGATGGCGGATGGATATTCGAACAAGGAGATAGCGAGAGATCTCGATATCGCCGAGGCCACCACAAAGATTCATGCGGCGGCGATCATGCGGGAATTGGGAGTGCGCAATCGCACCGAGGCGGCGGTTCTGATAAAGACCTGGTTTGGAACGGTGTGAGCTAAGCGTGCACTTCCTTCGACGACAGCCGAAGGGAATATCGCAATCCATCCTCCCGCACCTCGAATTGCGAGGAATGGCCTATAAGTGGTGTCCCGTCGACTCCCAGAACCACGGATCCGAAACCCGGGCGCTTGATCGAAGCCGCGCGCCGGCGCCCCGTTTCTATCCACTCGAAAACAATCTCATCGTCCGCCCCGGCTGACGTGAAATCCCAACGTGCCTCAACGTTGCCCTGCGCATCGCCGAGCACGCCGTGCTTGATCGAATTGGTCGTGAGCTCGTGGACAATCATTGCGAAACTCTCCGCCGCCCCGCCTGAAATCCTGACATCGGGGCCCGTGATCACTGTCTTGCCAGCGTCCGCGAAAGGCTTCAGTTCCCGCACCAGGAGATCACGGATGGTGGATGATCCATCCGCGCTGCGCGTGAGCAGCATATGCGTCGCCTCAAGCGCGCGAATTCGCTCGACCAGCATTTCCTTGAACTTGGCGAGACTGCCCTCCGGCGCGTCCAGCATCTTCACTATCGCCGTGATGACGGGGAACAGATTGCTGAACCGGTGACGCTGCTCCAGCATCAATTTTTCTTGCCGTCTTACCGCAGCCCGCAGCAGCGTGGTTTGCCGTCGCTCGGTCAGATCCGCCGCGATGCCAATGCGCTGGTCACGGCCATTGCGGCTTTCCTCGCGTCCCCGCAAGGCGACCCAACGGACTTCGCCGCCAGGGCGCTGGAGGCGAACCTCCACGTCGTAGTTGGCCCCGGGCTGCCCCTTTCCTGGACGCGACACCAGCTTCTCCCAGTCCGCGGCGTGGATGATGGATGACAGATCCGACAGGGGGCGGAACGCGGCCGGAGGCAAGCCTAGAATCTCCCAAAACTGACGTGAGCCCGAGATCACGTCCTGGCTATAGTCTATGCGCCAGGTGCCCAACCGGCCGGCAGACAATGCGAGGTCGAGCCATTCGTTTTGAGCTATCAGCGCTTCGCGGGCGGCTCTTCGCTCGGTTATGTCGTCTACGACCACAAACAGGCTGTCCAACGGCACCGTGTCAGACGCAGAAAGAGAGAGCGTCAACCAAGCCCAAAGTGTGCTGCCATCCCTTCTGATCAGACGCATTTCCGAGCCGAACCACGGCGCTTCGGAGGTCAAGGCGGCGAGCGAATTCTTCAGCAGCGCGCGATCGTCTTGATGGACAAGCTCATCTATGGGCCGCCCGACAAGCTCGTCTTCGGGGTAGCTGAGCAAGGCACTGAGGCGTTTGTTCAGCCTCAGCAATTCCCCTCTGTCGTTCGCAGTCGCAAAGCCCAGCGCAGCTCGTTCAAAAGCCCGGCGGTAACGGGACTCCGCAGCCTCGACCGCGGCGAGCCTGACGTCCAGCGCGGCTTGTAAGCTTTGCCTGGACCGATCGAAAAGAAAGGCGATCATGCCCCCGGCAAGCACAAGCAGGATTGCGCGCGCCCAATCATCGGCGAGAGGCTGACCATTCATAACCATCCGGGCACCCAGGCCGGCAGCCGCCATCAAAAGCGTCGATCCGACCGCAATCAGGCGGCTTTCCAGGAAGGCGATGACAACAATCGCCGGAATAAATTCAAGGAATGCGGGGTCTGTGGCACCCGCGACGGAAACAGTTACCTCAAAGAGCAGCGTGGCGACCAGAACAGCCGTCGACGCCAAGTGAGTTGGCGACAGGATCGGACCTCCTCGGCAACTTCATCCAAATTAACTACAACTTTTGGTCTAGTTCGTCGAGGTTAGATCATCGACCGTGCAGCTAGTACGACTGGTTGCTTTCAGGCCGCCAAAAATCAGGGTCTTATGAAGCCAGCACAATCGTCTGGCTGTCCGTCGTCAAGCGCGGACAACAGAGACAGAAAACAAGGATGGATGATCCATGAATCTGGTCAGCGGGCGGAATGACACGGGGTCGATCGCAAGGTTTGGCATGGTCGCGGCTGGTGCCGGCAGCAGAACAACGACCGCGTTCGCGCGAAGCGCTTCACGCAAAACCATCAGGCCGGCCACCAATGGCACATGCGTGCGGCCGCGCCTTAATTCCATAACCGGCATGCTCGAGCGCATCGGCTGCGGGTGGCTTGTGCTGAGTGAGGCAAAGAGGGTGCTTGAATGGAATGCGGCCGCCGAAACCATCCTCGAGGCCTGTGCGGATTCTCTGGATTCGCCCGGCGATCTATCGGCGGCACTAAGGAGCCTTATCGCTGGCGTGCCTGCGCATTTTCCTGCCGGATCGTTGTCCTGGATCGTCATTCGCAGCGCTGGCGACCGGCCGGTTATCATGAACGAAGAAGGCGTTGTCACCCCCGATGGGTCGATCATCGTCGCGCTTCTCGATCGCCAGCCGAGAACCGGACCCAATCCGGAGACCCTGCGGAAAATGTTTGGGTTGACCGGCGCCGAAACACAGCTGGCGTTGCGTTTGGCGAGTGGCGACGCCCCCTTGGAAATTGCCGAGCGCAACCGGCTCAGCCGAACCACGATCCGCACCCAGCTCGCCTCGCTATTCGCCAAGACAGAGACAAGGCGTCAGGCGGAGCTGGTCGCTCTTCTGGGGCGCATCTCGGTGCTGCCATAGAACCAGAAACCCTCCGATCATCCGGCGTGCTTGGTTTTCCGAGAGCACGCCGTTTGCTCCACGTCTGCTTCGAGCGTTTCACCGTTTCACGGTTCGGCGAAGCGCTCTTTTCTTTTGTATTGATGCAATTCCGGACGGAAAACGCTCATCCTTTTCCTGGAATTTGCTCCGTGCAAATGACTACGCCCGCCCTGTTTCTAAGGCATCGGCCGAATGCGGTCTCGACGCCAATGACGCCTAGACTAAACTGCCCTATCTCCTTGTTTAGCCGCATTTGTGTGACGCCAAGCGATTCCGCTTGGCTGCAAAATGCTCTAGCGGCTCGCGCAGGGTGCCGGTATCGAGCTGTCCCGCGGAATACCAACACAATTCCTCAGGCGGGCCTCGGCATATCAGGAGCGTATTGTCAGCGTTTACGGGTCCGCAGCGCGCCGAGTTTTGGTCGGATCCTGAACAGGTATTCCAGGGCATACTGGTTCGCGATCTTCATCACGGACGGCCGAAAGATCTGCACGGCGTCTCGCATCGTCGTTCGCCAGGACTGATTTCGGAACCTGGCCGGGATGCGAGCGACCCGCAGCGCACGCAAAAGCGGCTCCGGTTCCGGGAGGCCCCTTCTATCCTCGATCAGATCCCAATTGAGCTGTTTGACGGCAAGAGTGACCTCATCCACGTCCTCGTAGCTCTTCGACGTCGTTATGCTCGGATGATGTGTCGCATCATAGAAGATCAACCCTTCGTTGATTGCCACCATCTCGCCGTAGCGGGCCAGATCGACAAAGAACAATTGATCGACGCCGGCCGGGATGGATTTGTGTGCGCGCATCTGGCATCCGGCGTGGATCACGGCGGCGTTGATCAGCAGCGTCGACGGAATGATGCCAAGGCTCCTGGTCACCCGTACCAGATAGAGGTCCGTCAGGCATTGCTGGCTCGAATAGAGCGAGACCCGGTTTTGCTCCGGCGGGTCCGACCGCATCACGATCCGGTTTTCCTCAACAACATGCGCCGCGCAGGTCATGAACGCTGCCGACGGATATTTGACCGAGATCTCGGCGAACCTCTTCAGAGCGCCCGGGGCCAGCCAATCGTCGTCATGCAACAATTTGATCCATCTGCCTGTGCAGGCAAGCATGGCGTTGTTGGTGTTTTCCACCTGCCCCCGGCCCCTGCGGTTTTCGACGATCCGGATGCGCGGGTCGCGTCGCGCATACTCTTCCAAGATGGGCCAACTCGACCCCTTTGGTCCTTCGTCGTCGCTGACGACAAGTTCCCAGTTGGAAAAGTCCTGCCCCACAATGCTGTCGATGGTGCGCCTGATGGTGTCCGGCCGGCGAAACGTCGGAACGGCAACGGAAATGAACGGGCGCGCGGGTGACGTGTCGGCAGCATGAGCGACATTGGCCACGGGGCCAAGCGCTGACAGATTTGTCTCACTTTTGCCGCCGGTCGCCGGCTCTAGCGACGGCATGGCTCCTTCAGGACGCGTGTCGCTACTCAACAGGAGCTTCATCGTGCTGTTTCCTCGCGATTGAATACGGACTGGACAATGTCGCCTGTGCCGGTTCGGTTTCCCGCTTCAGAAGGTACAATGAGGCTGCGGTTTTGATGGCAAACCCAACCATCCCGCCAATAGCCATGAGATAGATGACGTCAATAGCTTCCCACCCAGCCTTGGCGCCGGCGAGCAGCGGACCGAAGACAAGCACCATCCGCGCCGCGTCGACGACCAGCCGCACCTCCTGCCGCCGCAACAGGGCAGGAATTTCACTGAGCGGTGTCGACAAGGCCTGCACCGCGCCCATGAATGCCAAGGCAGTCATAATTTGCGCAGTCGGCATCCAGGCCTCGCCCAGGAGCGGGACGACGAGGTATGGAGCAGCCAGCCCAAGCGCCAAGATGGGCAACGCAGTAAGGCCCGTGACAAGGATCAAGAGGCCACGCGCGACGCCAAGGATATGTCCGCGATCGCTGCTCTTGTTCGCCTCGGCGACGAACACGTTGCTCAGCGGAGTGGCTATCAGCACGATGGGCCCTGTTACCAGCCGTGACGCGACGCCGAGATAACCGGCGAAAGCTGCGCCGAACAACGAACCTACGAGAATTGCCGGAAGATTGTTGATGGCATAGCTGCCGAGGGTCGCGGGGATATCGAACAATGGGAACTTGTATTCCCTGACTGCCTTGTTGAAGGCACTTCTCCATGGCGCTCGATAGATGCCACGCAGGTCGTCCCAACTCAGAATCCGAGAGCCCAGAAAGGCGAGAAAAATGAACTGGCTGAGGACATGCGCATGCACCATCGCCTCGCCCCCGAGATGGGCTACGCCAAAAATCAGTTGCAGCAACGCCATGGTGGCCGGCAAGATCAGCCGGCCGAGAGCGAAATCGCGCAGCAGGCCCGCACGCAAGGCCCAGCAATTCATCGCTTCGACGAGCGCGGCGCCGCTCATGCCAAGCGGAACGAGCCAGAAAAGGTGCCTGAGCTGGGTAGGCGCCAGACCCAAAAGCATCTGCCCTACAGCAAAAGCGAGCACACCCGTCGTCAACACGGCCATCACGATAAGCTTTACGGTGACGTAGATCTGCTCGGTTTCCTTGACCCCATAGAGCGAGGGCTCGAAGCGCAGCGCTGCGACCGCGCCGAGGATGTTTACCGTTGCGAGATAGATCGTGAAGATGCCGAAGTCGGCAGGGGAATAGAGACGGGCCAGTATCGGAATGGTGGCGACCAGGGTGAGTTGCCCTGCAATCGCCATTGCCGAAACGCCGCCCGCCGCGCGGACGATCTTGCCAATCGGGCTTGCTGTTATCCGCCCCTCCCTGGATCTCAGAAAGTCGCTGTAGGACATTGGTTCGCGATTCCGAGAAACGGCTGACGACTGGAATAGGAGCGTACGGAGGCTGTCGCATCACGCCATCATTCACCTGAATGATGGCACGCATCCAAATGCCGGTTCGATCCGTGGTGGGGGAATAAAACATCGATTGGGGATGAGAAAGCTCGGTTGTCGACCAACGGTCCCGTCAGCATGTCGGCTGCGTTTTTCCGAGTTGGATCAGCAGGTTGGATGGCCAAAGATGGCGGCTATGGCCCGTGGGGCTCCACTGCTTCGGATGGCTGCTCGACCCGCTGGCGCTCACCATCCGTTGTGCCCAGAATGTATCTGGCGATGATCGCCTGTTCGACGGCCTGCGCGCTTTTCATTGTGGAACGCTGGCTTGAAGTCTTCGCACAGACAACGTTTCGCCCCGACACGGCAAGTATATCGCTTATCGTCTTGAAGACGCTGAGCGAACGCATATTGACGTCGAAATCGGCCTCGAAGAGCCGCTCCGCCGGTGGCTCACGCTCCATGCGCCGGCGAAGACGAGCCGCGACCGTCGCTCGCGGCGCCAGAACTCTGATCGTGAGATCCGCGACCGGCACATCGCCCAGCATCGTTTTGAGAACAGCTTTGTCCGCATTTCCATTGAGCAACGCCAGGGATCCGACCGCCTGAACATAACCCTCGTCGAAGATAAGAATATCGTGGGCCAGCTTGGCTCGATCCCAGGCGTGCGACAGCTTCAATATTTGCTGCCAGATCCGGGCTCGCCAGATCGGTTTTTTCGGTGGCATCGCTCTGAGCATGAGCAGGGATTTCGATAGATTCGACCCTCCATTGCGTGGGAAAAAAATGACCTTAGCCGTGGAGACGGTCGCCGAGACGATCCTCGATACGAACAGAAGGGCGCCCAGATCAAGTTTTCCGGATCTGATCGCTGGTCGGTAGCTGCGGACAACCTCGGCACGGTATCCGTCTTCGCGCAACCGCATGGCAAGAACGTGTGCTAAGGTTGTCTTGCCCGAACCTGGCGGACCGAAGAGCTCGACGATCACGGTTCAACACTCGACATGGCGCTTCGCGGCCGGCCTCACGGGATCCGCGCAAGCAACAAGTCCCCGCTGTCACCGAATCGGAATTTGGCGTGTCGTTTCAGATCGACCCGGGTAAGGACGCTCCCGATCGGAATCGAGCTCGCGCCGTCCCGTTGAAGCAACTCCAAAACGCCGCGGGCGATGTCGCGCGGCGTGCTGTTCCAGCGGATGGCAAGAAGGATCGCGTCGGCCCAACTCGTCAGGAATCTTGCTTCCGGTCCGGCGAGGCCGGATGGCCCGTTGATAATGACCAGGCTGTACTCAGCCTGCAGTTCATCCCTGCATTCAAGGCTATCTGCGCGCGCGAGAAGCTCGAGCAAATCCTCGGCCGGCGCAACGGTCATCAGGTCGATGCCCGCACCGGGCACACTCACGATCGCATCCTCCAGAGTACAGCGATTGCGGATAAAATCGCCGAATGAGCGGTGAGCCTTCGGCCCGCCGCCCTGGCGGACGAACTCCTGCGTTAGTTGATGGCGCGTGGGTTCCAGATCGATCAGAAGAACCGGGCCACCCAACCGTATAGCGGCCAAAGCCAAACTCCAGGCAAGCTCGTTCGCACCCTCATAGCGCAAGCTGGACGTGACCATGATGGTACGTGGGGAACGCAACCTTGCTTGGTTTGGTGCCGCGCTAACCAGAAGCGACGTGACGGCACGACTGTAAGCGGATTTGGGCTGATCCAGAATCAATTGCCGCAGTTGCTTCATTGCGATCTTGCCAGGCTCAGGAATGAGGCCAATGCAAGGAATTCCGAGCGCTGCCTCGGTCTCGGCCTCCCCGCGCAGGGCGCGATTGAACCTGTTGCGGAACAGCACGAAGGCTGCACCGAGTATGGCGAAAGCGATCATCCCCGGAGGCACCAGGAAAATCGGCGGCAAAGTCTGCGGTTTGGCCGGCGGCCATGCCGGGGAAAGGATCGAGACGCCTGCTGAAGGAGCGGCGATGCGCCGCGTCAGATCCTGCTGCCGGCTCAGGAGCTCGTTGTATCTTTGGGTTAGCAGGTTGACCTGGGGTTCGAGCGCGCGCAAACCGGAAAGCCGGCTGGCGGTGTCGGCCACCACGACATCGAGAACATTCTTGCGATCTTCCAGCGCCTTGACCTGAGCCCGGTAAGTGTTCACCTGCGTCTCGGCGCTCGCCAGGCCCTGCTGGATCTCGTTGTCGATCCTCGCGCTCAGATCCTTGTCCGCCGGCGTCTTGGCCTGGCGGGCCGCAAGGTCGGCCAGATCCGGAGTACCCATGGCTTCGGCCAGCGAGGTGATTGGCGCACCCTGTTTGCGAAGATCCTGGATATGTTGAAGGCGCGCCTCCATCGCCGCGAGATCGGCCTTGGACATCGATATCTGCTGGCTGAGATCAGCCCTTTCCCTGGCCGCATTGTCAGCCGCGCCTTGATCGACGGCCCCATGGCTCAGCCTGTATTTCTCCAGCCGATCGGTCGCCGAAACAAGGTCGCTTTGCACGGCGGGCAGACTGGCGACCACTGTATCGAGTTCTTGCCTGTCTTCGGCTTGTCGCCTTTTCGCGAGCTCATCGATATAGACTTGTGAAAATGTATTGGCGACCGTGGCGGCTCGTACCGGATCTTCGTCCGCGAAGGCAACGGAGATCACCCTTGAGCGCAACTCCTGCCCAATCCTTATCCTATTCCTCAGCAGCTTCAGGTCGGGATCGATGGCGGCTTCCCCACTCTGGGGCCAAAGTCGCTCGATGATCTCGGCAGCACGCGACCTTATCGACACAGGAGCTGGACCAGGCCCGGACGTTCCGGTTGTAGGCGAACCCTGCGCCGCCGTGGTGCCTTCGAGTTTGTGCAGCGCAGCCGCTACGCGGCGCAGATGGCCCTGAGACGAAAGCATGGTGATGTGGTCATCGATGCTGGAATCGACAAGGTCCTGCGCGGACGACCCGCCCGGAGCAACGGAACTGCGCGCCGGCGGATCGATTATCAACTGGCTGGTCGCCTCGAACATCACAGGGCGGACCAGGCCGGCCAGCGCCACGAGGATCCCACCGACAAGCGCAAAGGCAAGGATCAGCCATTTTCTTCTTGCCAGGGCAGCCATCAGTTCGTGCGTGGGCGTAGGTGGTTCGTATTCGCGCCGTTGCCGGATGCGATCCCTCTGTTCGACAACTGTTGGAGCAGGTTGGGGAATGCCTTGCGGAAGTTTCATTCGGCTGACGGCGGAACCTGCCATTTCATACTCCTGCCATGTCGAGTTCACGCGACCCGGTCGCGATTGGCGCTTGCCTTGTCTCATAGCGCCAGGCCTGAAACATCAAGGCGGACCACAATTCGCGCGAGCGATCCTGCCCCCGCATATGATCGCGCCAGCAACCGTCTACCTTGGCGCTGTCCAGCACGTCCTCACCGTCATGCCGGATATCGGCGAGAAGATCGGTCGCCCAGCTCCGCAGAGGACCTCTCAGCCATGCGGCAACGGGAACGTCGAATCCTTGCTTCGGCCTGTCGATCAGCCGGTCTGGAAGATAGCGACGCAGCAGATTGCGAAGGATCCACTTGCCTCTGCCGTCGCGCACCTTTGCATCCGACGGCAAGCGCCAGGCGAACTCGATGACGCGGTGGTCAAGCAAGGGACACCGCCCCTCAAGTCCGTTGGCCATGGTGGCGCGGTCCAGCTTCACCAGTATGTCGCCAGGCAAATAACCGGCCATGTCGTCGTAGAGAACGCGCGATAGCAGCCCGTCGAGTTTCGGCGCGGCGATCGATGAAGACTGGTCGTGCCGCGTGAGGCTGGCGGTCGGTGATGTTACCAACCGCTGATACAAATCATCTTCATGCCTTGCGCTGAGCAGGCCGGCGAACCGATTAAGCCGGTCGCTCCGCAGCATGTGGCGCATATTTGCGGCAAGCGGGAGCCTGTCGAGGATATCCTCGCGTGCCGCGCGGGCCAGCAAGTCCAGGCCGGTCGCTAGCGTGCGCCGCACTGCCAACGGAAGACTTTGCTGACGCTTCAGCCGGTCCGCCATGAAGTGACGACCATAGCCGGCGAAGCATTCATCGCCGCCGTCGCCCGACAGGGCGACCGTCACATGCTGGCGAGCGAGCCGTGCCACCAGCAGCGTCGGTATCTGGGATTCGTCGGCGAATGGCTCGTCCCATATCCGGGGCAGTTCCGGAATGACCTGGCGTGCCGCCTCGGGCGAAAGGTGAAGCTCCGTATGATCCGTGCCCAGATGTTTTGCCACGTCGGCCGCATAACCGCTCTCGTCAAATCCCCCCTCCGAGAACGCGATGGTGAAAGTGCGCACCGGGCTTCTGGATTGAGCCTGCATCAAAGCCACGACGGTGGAGCTGTCGATGCCGCCCGACAGGAAGCTGCCCAAAGGCACATCGGCGATCATGCGTTCGCGAACTGCGAGCCGCAGCAGATCGTCGAGCTCGTTGGTGAGATCGTCGTCACTGCCGGCGATCGGGTCCTCGCGGCCCTTGGTGGCAATTTCGGCCAGCGACCACCAGTGCTTGACACGCTGGGAAAGCGATGTGACGCTGCCCGCCTGTGCGATATCCGTCGACCTGACCGAGAGCACGGAACCGGGCGGCAACTTGAACGCATTCCGCCAGATGCATGCGTGATCCGGCACCCATCCTTTCGAAAGCATGGCTCCGGCGGCGCCGAAATCGAGCTCGGGAGAGAAGCTGGGAAAGCACCGGATTGCCTTGAGCTCCGACGCAAAAACCAGGGCATGCCCAGCTAATGCGACGTAGAGAGGTT
This sequence comes from Mesorhizobium sp. WSM4935, assembly GCF_029625735.1. NCBI lineage: Bacteria > Pseudomonadati > Pseudomonadota > Alphaproteobacteria > Hyphomicrobiales > Phyllobacteriaceae > Mesorhizobium > Mesorhizobium sp. WSM4935. Next base: position 61,205 of record NZ_JARTVR010000016.1, read on the forward strand.
TTTTGCCGATCCTGTCCCGGGCAAGGTGAAGGGTCTTGGTCTCCAAATCCCATAGCGCAAAGGCAAACATCCCCGCGCAGCGCCTCAGGGAAGACTCAAGACCCCACGTCTCAATGGCGCACAACAGGACTTCGGTATCGCCGGTCCCACGGAACTGTCGACCCGCGCTTTCGAGTTCGCGCCGCAGGTCGCGGAAATTGTAGATCTCGCCGTTGAAGGTGATCACGTAACGGCCGCTGGCGGAGCGCATCGGCTGCCGCCCTGTGCTCGACAGGTCGACGATGGCGAGCCGCCGGTGGCCGAAGGCAATCCCGGCGTCGCGATCCACCCACAGCCCCTGGCCGTCAGGACCGCGGAGCCGAAGCGAGCTTGTCATAGGCCCAATCGCCTCGAGCAACTTCGGGTCCATTTGCGCCGGTGAGATCAGAATTCCAGCGATACCGCACATCACGCCACCCTTACCTGCTGGGGCCGCAGGTGAATCTCGGGACGCATTCCTGCGACGAGGCAGAACGTCAGCGCGAACCACACGATCGGATGACGAATGATCAGATGCGGCATGCTGAAGACGACCACCGAAGCAAGAAGCACCGAGAGCGCGTCGAACCGGCTGCGCCAAGCAGACATGGCGGCCGACCCGACAATCCAAACCAGGGCGAGGACTGCCACCAATCCCCCCTGCAGATAGAGATCAAGAATGGTGTTGTGGGCTTCGAACGGCCGCTCCAGGAATTGCCTGTCCGCGACCGGCGGCCGCTCCAGGTGCGGACCGGGACCAAGGCCGAGCGACCAGGACTGCAGTCCCTTCTCGATCGCTTCGCCCCACAGAAAAACCCGCAGGTCAAACGTCTCCGCAGTCGCCTCGCCACCTCCGTCCTTGGTGAGGCTCTTGGCGAACTGCGCCACGCTGCTCTCCTCGGCGACGGCATATGGCGCAACCGCGACCGCCAGCGGCACGGCGCCGACGATCAGCAAGAGCGCAATCTGCCGGGAAAGACTGGCTCTGCCATCGGCGGATGCGAACCAGGCCCCGAGCCGCATTCCAAGAAACACGAGGCCGCTCAGAATGGTGGTGTAGAGATAGGTGTCGCTTTTGGTCAGCCGTCCGACGTAAAAGATCGGAATAAGGCTGGATAGTGCGAAAAACTGGGCCCACCGGTTGTTGGTGGTCACCGCAAGGTGCAGAGCCAGCGGGCCGAAGACGGCGCAATAAAGCGCGAGTTGGTTTGGATTTTCCGACCAGCCGCGGAAGCGATCCCAATACCACGGATCTACCCCCGACTGATGGACCCAACCCCAGGCAAGTCCGAGTTGGACCATGAAGGCGCCAAAAGCGATTGCGATCACCCACCAGCCGCTGCGCCGAAGACGGGACTCGGCGTCGGGTTCCAAGACGGCAAGACAGGTGACGCTCGCCAGGAGCGCATAGGCCATCGCGTCGTGCGACAGCCCTGTGAGATAGAGCACCGTGGTGGAGTAGCCGACGGCGGTGCCGATCGCCAAAGTCAGCGACAGAAGCAACCAGAACTTCGCCAATTTTAGAAAGGCTGGCGTCGCTTCGATCGGGCCGCCTGCCAGGATTCGGCCGATCGACAGCATGATCCAGAGCACGAGGAAAAGCTCGCCGTAGCCGAATGGCAAGCCCGGTACGGATATCTGCGACGCGAAGGACAAGACGACGCCCGCAGCGAGCAATGCATCCCTTATCATCGGCGTGCCTCGCCCAATCGGCGCTTGGCGATACGGCCCGCCGACGCGGAATGCGCAAGACCGCCCCTGGCCCGAGCCGCCAGCACGCTCCTGTAAAGATCGCAATACTGCTCGACCACTCCCGGTAGGGCAAAACGCTCTCTGACGAGCGCGGCGCTACGAGCACCCATAGCCTTGGCGCGCTTACGATCCGAGAGCAGGTCGACTATGCGATCCGCCAATGCGTCCGCGTCCCGCGGCGCAACCAGATAACCGTTCCATCCATCCTGGACGACATCGGTGCAGCCTGGCATTCTCGAGGCAACGATGGGCAGGCCCGCAAGCCCGGCTTCCAGCAGCACGCGAGGAACTCCCTCGCGGTATTCGGTTGGAAAGGCGAAGACGTCAGCCATGCCAAGAAGCGCAGGAACGTCCTGGCGTTTCCCCAACACAAGTACCTCTGGACCAAGGCGTCGAATTTCCGTTTCGTCGACGGCAAATGGGCCTTCGGATTGCCACGGTCCAATCAACACGAAGCGCGCGTCCGGCCGTTTGGCGAGAACTTTTGGCATGGCCTTAAGGAGGGTCGGAATCCCCTTCTGCCGGGTCAGTCGACCGACAAACATCACGACTTCAGCCGTCTGAAGCCCCAATTCCTGGCGCATCCTTGCAGGCGGCGGCCCAAGGTGCCTCGCCGCCGCGAATGCGCCTATGTCGACGCCTGAACCGGCGATGAGGCGCTTGTCGCTGTATCCAAGCAGCCGATATCGCTCGAAGAAAGTCTGATCGTCGCGGTTCTGGAACACTGTCGCCGCTGTCCAAAGCGACGCCAGCCACTGCAGACCGCAGAAGATCGGCCGAAGCGCCAAGGCGCGCGGCGCACGTGACGAGAAGGTCCAGCCCAGCCCGTTGATCGTGCGGACAACCGGCACCTGCCCTCGCACCGCGAGCGGGGTCAAAAGATTGGGCTTGGTGTCGAAACTCTGCACGATGTCAGGGCGCAACTCGGCCATCAATCCGCGCAGCGCCCTAATCGTGCCCGCTTTCCCGCTGCCGTTGCTGAAGCGGTCGAAGCCATAGCGCCTGTGCGCGATCCCATGCCTTAGGAATGAGGCGCCGTCGCAGGTCGAAACGGCAGTGATCTGGAAGCCCCTCTCACGCACCTCCATGAGAAATGGAATTCGCAGCGCGTGATCCTCGCCGCCAACGCAGACCAGGTGTGGCTTCATTTCACCACTCCCCAAAAGCTGCGGTCCACCAGCTGCCCGAAATGGCTGGAACTTGGATAGTCTTTCATGGCCCGCTGTCTTTGCGAGGAAAGCGTTCAGTCCACCATCAAAGCTAGGGGCGGCCCCTAGACTTGTCCTCGTCTGTTCGAATGACAGGACCAGTGGTCAGGGCAATGGGTATCGGAAACCGCTGCAGATTCGGCAGGACGCCCCGATGGTTACTGCTGGCTGGATGAGAGTCTCTCGCTATCGAGCGTAGAAATGGAGCCACAGCACGGCTCTTCGGAGGAAGCCGGCCGCAAACACGACGCCGACGGACGCCAAGGCTCTATGATGGCCCAGCGCGCGATACAAACTGCGGTCGCTCGATGACGGTGTATTCATACGCCCGGTGCCTTCGGTCTTCTTCAAAGACCCGTATCCATCGGACTTCGGAGTTTCGCAGCGTAACGTCCCGATTGGTTGCGAGCTTTGCGGCCCGGAAGGGCGTTGGCGCAACGATCTTGTGAGAGACGATCACCTTTCCGGCGAAGATCTCCTCGACCTCGTAATTCGGCATGTCACCCTCCGCCCCTTGCTCCACCACCAGCCCATCAACCTGGATCGGGGCAAAATGTTCCCGCGAGCCGCGAAAAACGCGAGGCTGCGGCCCGGCACAAGCAAGAGTTGATCGATTTTTGGAGCGGATGTCCAGGGAAAGTGGAGATCACAAAGGAGATTGAATACCGATCGACGGGAGCTAAGCTCACCGTCAGCTTAGGCCGAACTCCAGCAGGAACGACCTAGGCCGGTCTCGAGGGCTTGCCGGCAGGAGCTGGTCGCTCCCGCCGGTGAGGCATCTTGTCAGACTACAAGAAAGGAGTTTTCACCCAGGTGGAGATGCGGGGCCAGACTCGCAAATTGAGTCTGCGCATGGCCGCCAACTCCGTCGCTGTCGAAGGAAAGCGCTCCTGTCGAGCTGTTGTAGATTATGTGATCGCTCGCATCATGTGCGCTGCGGCCGATGTGGAAATCGCCGGCTGCAAGCGCTCCCTTCTGAAGCCCGGCGAATATGCCGTGGTCGAGATGGATCTTGTCTCGAGAGACGTCGAAACCGGCGATCCTGTCGATATTGTACTTTCCAAGTGCTGTGTTGAACACGAAGGCATCGTGTCCGCCATAGCCCTTCAGCAGGTCCGACCCGCCGCCGCCATTTATCTTGTTATCGCCATTGTTGCCGATGATCGTCTGGCCGAACTCGTTGCCTTTCAGATCGATGGCGGTTTTGCCAGCCTTATTGGAGGTGGAAAGTTGCTCGATATGCGAGCCGGCGGACAGGGCATAGCTGACCGACGCCATCACTTTGTCGAAGCCGCCACGGCTAGCTTCCATGACTTTGTCATGCACATTGTTGATGTGGTAGGTGTCGTTGCCCTTGCCGCCATTGATCACATGATCGTTGTGAGAAGAGTCTGTGGTCGTCTCCGGCGGCGTCGCGTCTGACGTTGGCGGCGTCGGCTGGGAGGTGGCCGGCGGTATCGGCTGGGAGGTAGCCGGCGGTGTCGACTCAGTGGTCGCCGGCGGTGTCGGCTCAGTGGTCGCCGGCGGCGTTGACGAGGTCGAGCTGGCATTGTGCTGCCGGAACACGGCCTGCAGTTCCGGCGAGTTCTCAAGCGCGGTGTCGCCGTTCTGCGAGCCCCATGCATAGGCGTAGTCGAACGCCGGCGACGGCACCAGCTTGGCCCAGTGATCCATCATCGTCTGCATTTGCGACGAGGTGGGCATGACGTGCTTTCCGCCCGTATCGGTTTCCCAGCCGCCGCCGCCAAAGGTCTGGTAGACGGGAATGATCTTGTCGATCGGGATACCTGATTTGACTGCGGCAGCCACGGCCCTGTCGATCATGTCGTAGTCGACGCTGGTTGTGCCGGTGCGCACCGGATAGGGGTCAAGACCGTAGTAGTCGATGCCGGTGTTTGCGGGATTGTAGGTGTTGGTGAAATCGGGGTTGGTGGAAGATCCCATATTCATCATCGTGATGAAGGTCTTCGCGCCCGGAAAATGTGAGTGAATCCAGTCCGATTCCGCTTTCAGATTCTCCGCGCTGGCGTAAGTCCCCCATCTGCCGGTCGGATCCGGCTCGTCCATCAGGAAGAATCCGAAAACCTTCGGGTTGTTGAGGAACGGAGTGACTTTATCGATGAAGGATTGGGTGACGCCATCATGGGCGCTGAGATAGACCAATCCCTTCATTCCGTCGGGAAGCGCGTTCACCTGGGAAAGATATTGGACATCGACCAGATTGAAACCGGCCGTTGCCACCTCGGCGGCCGAGCCGCCAGACGCGTAATGCAGAGTTGCCATGCTTGTCCCTTTTTGTGATTCGGCAACGCCCCCTGCACCCATCGCTTGCCTAGACGAAAGATATATTAGACAGAAATCACATACGGATTTCGCCGGTCAAAATAATTGATCGCAGCCCTTCCTTCGTGGCCACTCTTCACGAAAAACTTAAATGTTTTCAGTCCAGTCACGCTTCGTCACTCAACGTATCAGGAAAATTTTCTTTTGATATTGTCCCCGGTTTCCACCGATTTTACTGCGCCGTTTTGGGACAGAGCCACGATTTCGCTTCATTTGGATTAAAGTAGGCTACATTAGCGACGCTTCACGTCCGGCAATCGCCCGGACTTGGCATATCCAGTCAAAGTTTCCCATCTCGGGCAGCTCCAACAAAGCCGCGCGGTTATCCGCGTGAATCGGAAGGCAATGAAGAGCAAGCAAGAATCCTCCTCCCTTTTACGGATCGCAATGTCGGACTGCGCTCAGGGCTTGTTCGGTGTTGGGATTTTTTCAGCAGTGACGAACCTCCTGGCGTTGACAGGGTCTCTCTATATGCTCCAGGTCTATGATCGGGTGCTGCCCTCCCAGAGCGTTCCGACCCTTGTCGTGTTGACGATTGGAATGCTGGGCCTTTACGCAGCCTACGGGCTGCTCGACTTCGTGCGGCTTCGCCTGTTGGTCCGCATTGCCAGCCGGCTCTATAGAAATCTTCACCAAAGGGCATTCGCGATATCGGTGCTTCTGCCGCTCAAGGCCGGACGGGAGGCGGACAGGCTCAATCCGTTGCGGGATCTTGACCATCTGCGCGGCTTTCTGTCGGGATCCGGGCCGACCGTCATATTCGATGCGCCTTGGATTCCTTTCTACCTGCTGATCATCTATATGCTGCACCCGTCGCTCGGCGTGCTGGCGACGATCGGCGCTCTTGTCGTGGTGGCGCTGACCGCGGTCGCGGAGATCTTCGGTCGCGGGCCTGCCAGACTGACGTCCGAAGCCATGATCTCGCAGCGCGCCCTTGCCGAATCCGGCCGCCGCAATGCGGAGGTCGTCCACGCGATGGGCCTCTCTTCCAGACTGGCCGGGCGCTGGAGCGACATCGTTCATAGCTACCTGACGCATCAGGAGCGGCTCTCCGACATCATAGGAGGAACCGGTTCATTGTCGAAAGCGCTGAGGATGGCGCTGCAGTCTTCAGTGCTGGGCCTCGGCGCTTATCTGGTCATCGGCGGCGAAGCGTCCCCCGGTGTGATCATCGCATCATCGATATTGCTGGGTCGAGCGCTTGCTCCGGTCGATGCGGCGATTGCAAACTGGAAAGGCTTTCTGTCGACGCGGCACAGCTATTTCCAACTCAAGGCAATGTTGGATTCATTCGAAGACCCGATCGAGCCCTTGGAATTGCCCCGACCGCAGACGCGGCTGACGGTCGAGAGGTTAACGGTCGCGCCGCCCGGAATGCCAAAGCCGACCGTGCTCGATGTAAGTTTCCAGCTCTCCAGCGGCGCGGGCATGGCGATCGTGGGCCCGAGCGGTTCCGGCAAGACGACGCTCGTGCGGGCCTTGGTCGGAGCCTGGAGGCCGCTCAACGGCAAAGTAAGGCTGGACGGGGCCCCTCTCGATCAATGGGACCCGCATTCGCTCGGCGCCCATATCGGTTATCTGCCGCAGGATGTTGAGCTTTTCGATGGAACCGTGGCCGACAACATCTCGAGATTCGGCGGCAAGAGCGATCCCAAAGGGGTGCTCGCAGCCGCGAGGGCCGCGGGCGTCTACTCGATGATCATGCATCTGCCTGAAGGTTTCCAAACCCGCATCGGCGAGGGAGGCAGGGCCCTGTCGGCAGGCCAGAGGCAATTGATCGGCCTCGCCAGGGCGCTCTATGGCGACCCGTTTCTGGTCGTCCTGGACGAGCCCAACTCAAATCTCGATGTCGAAGGTGACGCGGCACTTGCCGGAGCGATTCTGGCCGTGCGTCAACGCGGAGGCATCGTGATTGTTGTCGCGCACCGGCCGTCCGCTCTCACCAACATCGACCAGGTTTTGGTGCTGGCCAACGGCATGGTCCGTTCGTTTGGTTCCCGCGAGGAGATCTTGGCGAGCATGACGCGACCACCCGCTCCGCCCACCCACCGTCCGATCATTCCGACCCAGAGAGGTGTAAGCGGACATGCGTGACGTCCTGCCTCGCCTCTTTGCGGACATGCGTGACGTCCTGCCTCGCCTCTTTGCGGACCTGCGCTCCTATGCTGGCTTCGGTGCTGTTTCGCCCTCCGCAGGCGCGAACGCGCTCAAGCCGCCCGGCAGTCTCGGCCCAAGCCTGGCCCTTGGCCTGGCGGTGACTTGCCTGCTTGTCGTTGGCGGAGGGCTGTGGCTCGGCCTGACCGAGATTGCCGGTGCCGTGATCGCCCCCGCGACCGTGGTGGTTGAAAGCAACACCAAGAAGGTGCAGCACCAGGCCGGCGGCACGATCAGCGGCATCTTCGCACAGGATGGCGATCATGTTCGGGCGGGCGACGTGTTGGTCAGGCTGGATGATACGCTGGCACGCGCAAACCTCGAGATCATCAGCGAGGATTTCGACCGCGCCACAGCCCGGCTTGCCCGTCTGGAGGCGGAGCGTCAGGGGCTGACGACAATGCAGATCCCAGCCGCCCTTCAAGCGGAGATGAACAAGCCGGGCGTGGTGGCGCTGGTCGATGGCGAGCGCGCCTTGCTGCAAACGCGGGCTTCGGAATTGGCCGGCCAAAAAACGCTTCTTCGCAGCCAGACCGAGCAGATCCAGCGACAGCTCGAAGGCCTGAAGGCGCAGCAGGCCGCGATGGACGAATCCGCGTCTTTGCTGGGCCGCGATCTCACCGATGTGGATGCCCTCTACTCCAAGAAACTGGTTTCGAAGGAGAGGCTCAGCAACGTCAGGCTGGACGCGACACGGGCCAAAGGCGAGTCCGGGCGGCTGGCGGCGGCCGTCGCGGAGGCGCAGGTCAAGATCACCGAAACCGAGTTGCAGGTCCTGCAGCTTGACGAGCAAAGGCGCAGCGAAGTGACAAAGGAGCTGCGCGAAACGGAAGCCAAACGGACCGAGCTCGAAGAGCGCAAGATCGTGGCTCAGGACGAACTGACCAAAACTGAAATCCGCGCCCCGCAATCGGGGACGATACAGCAATCCACCGTCCACACGATCGGCGGTGTAGTCGCTCCAGGCGAATTGCTGATGACGATTGTCCCCGATGCGGACAATCTTGTCGTCGATGCGCTCATTCCTCCGGCGCGGGTGGATGACATTCAGCCAGGTCAGCCGGTCTCGATCCGTTTCCCGGCCTTCGATGCCGGCACCACACCTGCCTGCCAGGGCGAGGTGAAGTGGATCTCCGCAGACCTGATCAAGGACCCGCAGCGCCAGCTCTCCTATTTCTCGGCACGCATCAGCGTCGAGAACAAGACGAGTTGCCTAAGGGATGCCAAGGTGCTCAAGCCCGGCATGCCGGCCGAGGTTCATATAAGCACAGGCCAGCGCAGTGTCTGGTCTTATCTGCTGAAGCCGCTCACCGACCAAATGTCACGCGCTTTCCGATAGACAGACATAGGGTCTAATCCGGCGCCTCCGAATGTCTGCAAGGCGGCATCTGGCTGAGCGCATCGGTCATGAGGAGCAGCGGGCATGCTTGGAATGATTGCGGGGGCATGAAAGGCGAGAGCGCCTGACCAACGGCGGCCGGATTCAATCATCCTGCCAGTCGCAGGTGCCGCTCGAAAATGGCGGGCTTGTCTCCACAGGGCAGCCGAACCGTTTTCTTGGCATCGCTCGCATTTGAATCTCGTCCTCGCCGCTGCTCCTCACTCTTGTGCGCCGTGCCTCCAAAAAACGCGGCGGCGTCCGGCCGTTCTTGCTTGGGCCGCCCCGCATCCTTCGTTCGCATGGCAAAAAAATTAGCGAACCCTGATATGTCTTGGTTCAGCCGGTGCCATGTTTTTCGTTCCAGCCCCCACCGGTTAGGCCCGGCGCATTGGCGACTCGAGCCGCCGAGTGCCGGGCCGCTCCCGTGCAGAACCGCTGAGCGACGGAGCAAGCGGTCGGGCTGGAATGGACAGGAATCCCCATTGTCGGCGCCGGGAAATCTCTAACGCCAGCCTATCCGGTGATCGATCGGAGGTGAGCCGCGACACCTTGATCCTTAGCGTGGCCTTTCCCGCGGCTCTTTTTGACGCGTTGGCTCATCATCCCTTGCCGCGCACGGCCCGGTTGCGCCTAAAAGAGATGGCCCGCTATGGCTGGAGCAGAGCGCCACCAAATCGCGCCCAAAGATGTTCGCAGTCCCACACCCTCAAGCTTGGTGTTCCTGGTTCGCCATATAAGACCATTGCACCGCGAACATCGTATCCAAGCACTGACGCATTCGCGACGAACTGGATGGCTTGTCCTAAGCTGATGGCGCTGATCCGGGTTTCGATTTTGCTGTTGAGATCGACGACGCCGAAGACCTCCGCGCCTGCACCTCTGCCGGCCAAAACAGCCGTTGAGATCGCATCGTCCAACGCAAGGAGCATCGCACAGTCCCCGCAGTCCAACTCCCCCTAACTTCGACACGCGAAATTTGTTCCGTGTCGCTGACAAGAATCTTCAACTGTCGCTCAAGCGCGGCTAAGCCGCCGAGGCGTCTCTTGGGGCCGCCGAAGCGGCAACCTTGAGAGCTTGGGTTTCTCGGCCAAGGCGACGCCGCGCCGCGCGCCAGGTCGGCGAGCACGGCCGGCGATGATACTATCTGCGCAACCCGGTCGCGACCATGGATGAGGGAAAATACGCAACCATATCGACCAGCTCCGAAAAGCGATCTTGAACGTGAACGGCAGCGCCATTCTCCAATCCGAACGGCTGCGATTGGAACAAAGCCCCAAGACGGTTGTTCGGCCCTATTCCATCGAGCAAAGGAGCTTGGGCCATGAACACGCGGACGCTTCTCGCATCATTGGCAATCGCTGCGACGTCGTTCGCCTTTCCGGCCGTCGCCGCCGATAACGCCCAGACCTTCGTCGACAAGGCCGCCGTCGGCGGGATGTTCGAGGTGGATTCCAGCAAGCTTGCGAAGGAAAGAGCCAAGGAGCAGCAGGTCAAGAATTTTGCGGAGAAGATGATTGCCGATCATGGCGCGGCGAATGACAAGCTGAAAAAGCTCGCCACGGAGCAGAAGCTGCAAGTGCCGGCTCAACTCGACGCCACGCATAAAAGCGACATTGAAAAGCTGCAGAACACCAGGACAGGATTTGACCAGCCTTACGTCGAGATGCAGCGCAGCGCGCATGCCGATGCGGTCAATCTTTTCCAGTCCTATGCCACGGACGGCGACAATCCAAGCCTGAAGGCGTTCGCCGCGGAGACCCTGCCGACACTGAAAATGCATCAGGACATGATCGAGAAGATCGCGGCAGCGAACGCAGGCATGCCGGCAGTCAAGTCGGCATCGACACCCAAGCCGCCTGCCCCCGTTCCGGGCGCCAATAGCTTCACCGAGTCTCAGGCAAAAAACCGCATCCAAGACGCCGGCTATACCGACGTCTCGCCGCTCGCCAAGGACGGCCAGGGGATCTGGCGCGGTCAGGCGAAGAAGGATGGCAAGACCATCTCCGTCGCGCTCGACTATCAGGGCAACGTCTTTGCCGGCCAGCAGTAATCATCACAGGAGCACCAGATGCAAACGATCACCGCGCTGTTCGACGATTATGACGATGCCGCCGATGCCGTCGGGGAGCTTGAGTCCATGGGCGTGCCGACATCCGATCTCAGTATCATCGCAAACAATGCCGATGGCAGACATTCCCCCGCGGCCGAAGACGCGGCCAGCGGAGCCGGCATCGGGGCCGTCGTGGGCGGTGCCGGTGGCTTGGCAACTGGTCTCGGCGCTATCGCAATACCCGGCGTCGGTCCAGTCGTGGCGGCTGGCTGGCTCGCGGCGACCGCCGCGGGCGCGGTCGCCGGCGCCGTCGTGGGTGGAGCGGCCGGCGGCATCATCGGCAGCCTGACGGATGGCGCCGATGTATCGGAACGTGATGCCCAGATTTATGCTGAAGGCCTCCGCCGCGGCGGCACGCTGGTCACCGCCCGCGTCGAGGATGACCTCGCTCCGCACGCACAAGCGATCCTTCACGGTTCCAGGTCCGTGGATATCGCCGAACGGCGGAACGAATACGAAGCGGACGGCTGGACGGGATTTGACCCGGCGGCCAGCGGTTACCGCCAGCAGAGCAAATAGAGGTCGGCGTGAAACGGGTACTGTGGCCCCTGATACTGACAATCGTGGTCCTGCTGGCGTGCTACGGGGCGTTCATCTATGTCGAGCGAGGCTGGCCAACGGCCCCGCTGAAGCGGACGCCCGAGCAGAACCAGGGTGGCAACGCACCGCAGGATACGTCCCCGGCGGCCGGCATAGAGAAGAACCCGCAAGACAGCAACAAAATGCCGGGCAATCAGTGAGCGCCAGGCGAGCGAGTGCGTTCGCCTGATCGTCTGGTGGCGCGCTCAACCGCGTTCGACGAATTTGTTGAAACGGCTGGGCACGCCTTCCGCAGTGATGTCCTGATGCACAAAGGCAAGTTCGTTGTCGTCCAGTATGGTGAAGAACTCTTCCCATTCGATGGGTTCCAGATCGTCTTCCTGGTCACCGAAGTCCACACGCAGCATCGCGCCCTTCGCCGCGGTCCGCGCGACCGCGGGTCTGCCTTGGCGGGCTTCTATCCACGCCCGGATCACCTCGTGATTTGTGGTTTTCAGTGGCTCGCTCATGGGGAATCCTTTCGACTCTGAATCTCCTTCCGCTCTCGCCAGCGAATAAAACTCAATCCTTGTCCGGCTCGCTCGTTCCCGCGGTCTCGCCAAAAACCCTTCGCGGCAGGCATCGACGGGCAAGACAAGGCTCAAACGAGCCTGGATGTCGCGGCTCATCATGCGTCGGCGATCCGGCCACAAAGCCGTTGGCCGGAGCAGACTTTTTCACGGTTCGAAAACTTTGTGAGCGCCTATGCCCTCGAGCTTTGTTGCCTCGAAGCAATCAGAAATTCCTCTATCGTTTCGCCCACCTGCCTTGGTGCCTCCGGGCGCAGCCTTGCACCACCGAGGGAACCAACAGCCGACCTACTGGTTCGGAGGGCATTCAGCGGGGCCTTACCATGCCAATGCAGCCGAAATTGTCGTCGATACCCTGATTGACGGGAACGTCGAGGCCGTGATGGGCCTGCCAGGCGACGGCATCAAGGCACTATGGAAGGCGCTGCAGAAATGCGGGATCAGATTTTCCAAATGCGCCATGATGGCCTGCTGCATTCGAGCACAACAGGCCGGGTAGCCGGGAACCCTTGGGAAAGATTTCAGATGTCTCGAACGTTTACGTGGGCCACGGCCGTGGTAATCGTGCTTATACTTGTCGCCGTCTGGGCTTGGACGGCTCGAGACTCCAGGCGCCCGCCCGGCCAGCAGCCTCCGCCTCACGCGATCAACCAGAACGGCTGATGACGGGCCTCGACGCGACCGGAGGCTTGCTCAGCGCGTTGCCGTCTCGCCCGCTTTGTTTCGCCGCGCCTTGGGAGGAACCAGCCGGCCGGACGCGGCTCGCAAACCCCTGAAAAACTCTTCCACATAAGGCAAGAGCTCGAACAGCAGAATCACCGTCATCACGGTTCCAATATACCCCACGGGCAGTGGCTGCTCCTTCCAGGCGAGGTCAAACCGAGCCTTCTCAGGCCCAAATCCGAACAGCGCCAGGAACTGGCCCCAGTGCAACGAAACCACGCTGACAAGGCCCATCAGCGGGATCATTTCCAGAAAACTGTGCACATGCTGTTCGATGGGAGTTACGGTGCGCGCGGTGGTCGCGTAACGCACATCCCATAGGGCGGTGGCCTCGTGGACAACGAACATGATCATCATCACGGCGATGATCAGTGCATTGATCTCCAAGAACATCGCCGCGAGCAAAGGAATGCCTACCTCGGCGAACATCAGCAGATGGATCAGCGATTCCTTCGCGCCGGTCGTCGATTCGATGTGCGTCGCGCGGTGGCAGAGCCAATCCGCAATTCCGGCAAGCAGCCAGAGGGGCAATACGAAGTACATCAGTATCAGCACCATTGGATCGCTCAGCATTGAGCCGCGCTCCAGCTCTGATCTTTCCGTGCTGCCACGTCTTCTAGGACATCCCTCATGTGAACTCACATTCACGCAAACACCGCCGGGGCCGAACTCCGGCCCGGCAATCGGATGCCGAGCGAGTTCAGGTGCTGCCGACAGCTCGCTTCAATCAGTGCGCAAAGCGGCTTCTCAGCCAGCCAAGCAGACGACTGCCGGTGATGATCCTGCGGACGCGCTGAGCAGCCCAACCTGCCTGCATGGTTGCGCCGGCATGGCAGCTGCAGACGATTTCATGCAACTGCCAATCGGACAGCTCAAAGAAACGTCTGGCTTCCCCGTAGGTGTCGGATCGCAAGCCTGACGCCCTGAGCAGCGGGTCCTCAAAGGCAACCGTGAGCGGGGATCCTGCCGCACGGGCTTCCTCGCGCATCCCTGGGTAAAGATATTCAGTGCCGGTGAGCGCGGCGAGACAGCGCAGCGGATTGCGGTCGAGCAGTTCTGCCCACCTCTCAATCTTTTCAGTCCGCGTGGCGAGCGGCACCAACGGGTTAATATCAGCGACTGTGTGCAATTGGTCGAGCGTTTGGTGTTTCATAGTAGGCTCCCATCCATCCTTCCGTGACCGGTTAATTCCAGCGAGAGGTCGGCGGGCCCGCGCCCGAGGGACCAAAGCGCGGGCCGATCAGTGTTGCCCACCGATCTTCGGCAGACGTCCAGCAGCGGCGCCTGCACAGCACCGAACTGACGGCCATCCCGAATGTTCCGAAGGAAGACCGAATCCCGCGCATTTGGCGGCCGTCGCGGGAAGCGGCGGCGTGTCGGACCGAGGCGTGCTCGGAAATTCGACTGGATCTTAGGCTCGAGCTCGACTTTCGATCATCCGATTTGCAAGCCTGACCAGATCCTGGATCGCCGCCGGCTTCGGCAGGTATGGCGCGTCGTGAAAGGCGGGTGCCTGAAATTCAGGCTCGTAGCCCGAATGCACCACGAAGGGCACACTCAGTGCTTTGAGAAGGCTGGCGGCAACGCCGCGCTGGCCGTCCAGCAATTGTATGTCGATTATGGCCAAATCCGGCCGGTGATCGGCCAGCCATGTTTGGGCTGCCCGGTCGGAGGCCACGCAGGCGACGTCGAAACCGCCGTCCATCAATCCATTCGCTACGTCCGAAGCGATCAGATACTCGTCTTCCACGATCAGAGCCAAGGGCGACCTCATATCTGCCTCCTAGCGTTCACTGCTTGTTGCGGTCTGGGAGGCGAAGGGCTCCTCGTTGGCGCTGGCCCTCGTCTAAGCCTTGCGGCGTCGCGCTTTGAGACCTTGCCGGGCGGGAAACCGAAGCACTTCCCCTTGCAGCTCCCCGTCGACATTGCCGACGGGGTTGGGACCGGCCTGAACCGGGCCGCTCTCCCGGGGCTGGTGGAGCATGACCACGCCTGGCATAGCCAACGCGAGGCGCGACCTGAGCAGGCAGGCAAGCTTTGGGTGCAACCCGTCGCCTTTGGGAGCCGCCATCGCGTCCAGCGAGAGGAAGGGGAGCATCATTTTTCCTTTCTTAGGCTGTGCGGCGCGGTCCTCATTCCGCCGCCGCCTTTACGCGCCTTGCCTCATTGAAGTCGACCGACGACACGATCTTGCCGCTTCCGTCGCGGACGCGGACGGCCCAGCCCTCTTGCCCGCCTTCGGTCCTGTCGTCCAACAGATCGATTGCCGAACGCAATGCCTCGTCATGCACGGCCTCCAGGCTCGCCAACTCCACCCCCTGGAGCTGGCGCACGCTGTTGTTGTCGCGATACTCGAATGTGAACGGACCCCGCGGCTTATCCGCAGGTCCACCGATGTCGCGATAGCTGTCCGGCCCGGATAGCTCGTCCGTATTGCCGAAAGCCGCACACTGGACCATCATCTCTGTGGCGCAGCCGACGAGGGCGGCTTTGTCAAGCGTCAGATGCGGGTCGGATATCGCCATTGTGACGGCAATCTTTTCGCCGCCCTCGCCGAGAAATTCGACCACCGTGCCTTCCGGCCCGGCATGTATTTCAGTTCCGAGAACCTGCATTGCTGCCTCGTCGTCTTCGCATCGGTGAAGATTAAAGCTGGCCCAATCGGAAAGGTTCCGGGTCCACTACGGCTCGTCCTCCGCGATGGGTGCCATGCCCGAAAACGCGCGCCACGTCGTGGCGGCATTCTTCTTCACCTCCGACGGCCTTGTTGGAACAGCAGGGCCGAACAGATGTTTGGTTGCGAAGGAGCTATCCATGATCTCGCCGAGCAAGCGAACATCTGCCGAAGACCGAGGCCAAATCCAGGCGGGCATGACCGAAGACAAGACGCCCGGGTTCGATCCGGCGGCCGCGCCCCAGGAGACGGATGCCGAAGCCGGCGACGGCGCCAATCCGACTGGCCCCGCGACACGACATGAAGCGAAGTTCACCAACCAGGCGACTTTCGCCAATGCAATGCGGCGCCCGGATAATGCGTCCGGCCTTCATCCTGAAAGGAAAGGGCCCGTCTTGGTGATCGCTGCAGCCGTGGTTCTCGCGGCCGCCGTGTTCCTGCTTGCCGCGCTGCTCGGGTAGCTCCCGTGCCGGGCTCTCGCCAACGGACGTGGCGTTCCAACGCTGAAATATCGTCTCCCATTCAACAGCCCAGGAGGTGATTTTTGATGTCAACGTTGAAAAAGCTCCTTCGCCATCTGTGGCGACGGAAAATCCAACCGACGGCTGCCCCGTCTCCGGTCGATGCGATCGTGCGGTTGTTGCGCGAAGCAAAGGACCAGGAGTTGCGCGGCGGCAAAGGGTAGAAATTTCGATCCTTTCGCGTCCTGCCGTTCGGAACAACCGCCCACCGGGCAAGTTGGGGGCGCTCCAACGGTTGCTGGAACAACGCACGGTGACGGCGCGAAAGATAGACAAGGGCAGACATGAGCGCACATCGGCTGCGGCGCGCGCGTTGGTTGAAGCAGAACGACTGACGCGCCAAGCAAAGACGGCTCGACTGCGGGAACAGCGTCTGGCGGCGACGCCGCCAACAGAGGCGCCCTCGCCCGCAAAACCGCCACCTCACGCGACTAGACCCAAGCCGCCAATGAAGAAGCGAAAAACAACCGATATCAGCTAGCATGTAGCTCCGGCTCAGTGCTGCCGCATCCTGACAAAATGGCGGGAAGAGATCAGTGCGGCCGGGTCGTCTTGCCCAGATGCATCGGCGTGGCCTGCTGGCGTGCCTGCCTTGTCACTTGGTCAGCCCCGCCGACATCTTGATCGCCGGACTCCTTCAGTGCCTTGGCAGCCTCGGTCAAAGTGGCGCGATCGTCCCCATGTTCAGCAATGAGCCGCTTTACCTGCTCGACAGCGAGCCCGTTCTGGCGGGCGAAATGCTCGATCTCGTGGTCTTGCTCGACTGCGTCTCGTGATTTGCCTGTGCTGTTCGCCACCTCGGATCCTCCTCGAAATGCATCGACGGAAGAGCAACGCCTTCCAGCGCCATTTGTTGCCACTACGCGGGAAGCAGGCCTTACACGGGCTGGCGTGATCGAGTGTTACGAAAACTAGTCCCCGGCCGCTGGATCTTCAGACCCGGTCTCGACCTCATCAAATATATGTTCGTGGACAATACCCAGGATTTGCAGCCTCACCGCCTCACGCGCCTCCGGCTGAATAAACGGCATTAGGAGGTCGACCGTCTCTACGACCCGTCGTGGCAGATCGGCGCTGCGGTCGGTCAAACGGCTTCCATGGTCGTAAATGTTTTCAGTTAGCTTTTTATCCAGATCCGAGAAAGTGCCCATCGCTATCGCTCCGAAGCTGACGTCGGAACGGCCGGATCCTAAAAATGGTTCCGTGCTTCGGGAGCACCACTGGTTTCGCCGCTGCAATGTTCGCCGGGCCCGCCAGATCACAAAACGCCCGGAACAATCGCACGCGTCGCATGTTCGGCCAGACCATTCTTGAACGGCTGGAGGAACCAAATGAATAACGAGAAGCTCGCGGTCGTGACCGGCGCCTCCAGCGGCATTGGCAAGGAACTCGCCAAACTATGCGCGAAGGACGGATACGACTTGGTGATTGCCGCTGACGAACCGGCGATAGAGCCGGCCGCGGAGGCGCTGCGGTCGCACAATGTCGCAGTCGAAGCCGTCGAAGCCGATCTCGCGACCGAGCAAGGCGCCAACGCATTGATCACGCAGGTTGGCGACCGCGATATCGACCTTCTGTTGCTCAACGCCGGGCGCGGCCTGGGCAGAGGTTTCGTCGACCAGGACTGGGTCAAGGCTCGCCGCGTGATCGATACCAATATCACCGGCACCGTCTATCTGGCGCATCGGCTCGGCCAACAGATGGTTCGTCGCGGCAGGGGCCGGATCCTGTTTACAGGCTCCATCGCCGGCTTCATGCCCGGCACTTTCCAGGCCGTCTACAACGGCACCAAGGCCTTCATCGATTCCTTCGCCATCGCACTGGGCCATGAGCTGAAGGACAGCGGTGTGACCGTGACGCTGCTGATGCCCGGCGCGACGCAGACCCGCTTCTTCGAGCGCGCCGACATGTTGGATACCGAAGTGGGGACGCAGGAGAAGGACAATCCCGCCGACGTGGCCAAAGATGGCTATGAAGCAATGATGGCTGGAGAAGCACAGGTCGTCAGCGGTTTGGCGAACAAGCTGCAGGCCGCCGCCGCCCACGTCACGCCGGCCGGCACCCTGGCCGAACAGCATCGCAAGATGGCAGAGCCGGGCTCCGCGAACAACGCGTGAGACGGGCGAAGCCTGCGGAACATTCGAGACAGGCGCAAGTTCGGCCAGCGATCCGGCAACATCCAGTCGAGGACAGTCCGATGAAAGCACTGACGTGGCACGGCAAAGGCGACATCCGGTGCGACGCGGTCGCCGATCCATCGATCGAGGACGATCGCGACGTCATCATAAAAGTCACATGCTGTGCCATCTGCGGCTCGGACCTGCACCTCATGGACGGCTATATGCCGACGATGAAATCGGGCGACGTGCTGGGTCACGAAACGATGGGCGAAGTGGTGGAGGTCGGCCGTGGCCACACCAAGTTCAAAAAAGGCGATCGTATTGTCGTGCCCTTCAACATCTCGTGCGGCGAATGCTGGTTCTGCCAGAAGGGCTTGTTTTCGCTCTGCGATCGTTCCAACCCCAATGCCGAGCAGGCGGCCAAGGTGATGGGCCAGTCGCCCGCCGGGCTGTTCGGCTATTCGCATCTCGTCGGAGGCTACTGGGGCGGTCAGGCAGAGTACCTGCGTGTGCCGTTCGCCGATGTCGGCCCGATCAAGGTGCCTGACGGACTGGACGACGAGCAGGTGCTTTTTCTGTCCGATATCTTCCCGACCGGTTATATGGCGGCAGAAAATGCCAACATCCAGGAGGGCGACACCGTCGCCATATGGGGCTGCGGACCGGTCGGCCAGTTCGCGATCCAGAGCGCGTGGATGCTCGGTGCTGGCCGGGTGATCGCCATCGACAAGGTGCCGGAGCGGCTTGCCATGGCGCGCGACCACGGCAAGGCGGAGACACTCGATTTTAGCACCTCCGATATCTACGACGCCCTAATGGACATGACCGAGGGGCGTGGACCGGACAGTTGCATCGACTGCGTCGGTACCGAGGCGAACGCCGGCGGCAGCTTCGATTCCATAGTCGATAAGGTCAAGGCCACTGTCTATCTCGGCACCGACCGGCCGCATGTGCTGCGCGAGACGATCTATTGCTGCCGCAAGGGCGGCACCATCTCGGTGCCCGGCGTCTACATCGGCCTTGTCGACCATATCCCATTCGGCGCAGCGATGAACAAAGGGCTCACATTCCGCATGGGGCAGACCCATACCCAGCGCTATCTAGAGCCGCTCCTGCAGAAGGTGCAGGGCGGCGATATCGACCCCTCCTTCGTCATCACCCACCGCGCCGGCCTTGAGGCCGGACCCGATCTATACAGGAAATTCCGCGACAAGCAGGATGGCTGCGTCAAAGTGGTGATGCGCCCCCAAGGCTGACATATCGCGTCTCGGCCAAATCCGCATGGGCGCCGCGTCGTCCGATCCACACACGGAGATTTGCCATGGCTCGACCGAAAAGTACATCCAAGCCGGCTGTCAGAACGCCCAATGCAGAAGGCCTGCCGCGCCCCCGTCGCGACGCAAGAGACAGCGATGCCGGTGCAAAACCGGTGGCTCCGAAAAACGCCGGCGCTGCCGAGAAGCCGTATTCCTCGCAGCTCGACAGCAGGGTTGCCGATCGGAATGCCGGGCGCAGGCACGAAGCCGGTGCGACGCCGCGGCCGACAGACAAGCCGTTGGATTGAGGCGCGGCGCCGGCCGTCGCTCCAGCGCGCTAAAATGGGTCCGCTGGCGCCTGGTCAGCTTTTTGCGCCGCGCTCGACGAATTTGTTGAAACGGCTTTCTCCTCCGCTTTCGGCCTTGTCCTGGTGAAGGAAAGCCAGATCGTTCTCGTCGAAGATCCTGAAGAACTCATCCCACTCGATCGGCTCGAGCGCTTCTTCCGGTTCGCCGAAATCGATGCGCAGGATGCCACCCTTGCCTTTGGTGCGGACCACGGCGGGATGGCCATCCCTTTCCTCCACCCATTTACGGATTTCGTCGTGATTGGTGGTCGTCTTCGCCTCGGACATGGCTTTTCCTTTCTCGCAGCGGGACCGACGCGGCCCTAACAGCGCGCAAAGGGCAATGTTCCAACCGATCGGCAGTCCGACAGCGGATTGTCACGCGCATTGCGGGAGGAACTTTGTTGAAGCAGGGAACAAACCTTTTGGCCCGCAGTTCGGGAGCCCAACGCCAAATCCGCAAGGAGTTCTCGTGAAACGTGTACTGGTTACGGGGGGCTGCGGTTTCATCGGCCGGCATGTCGCCCAGGAGCTCATCGAACATAACTATGAAGTGCGTATCCTGGACGTGCTTCTGGATCAGGTACATGGCAGCGAGGCCATCAGCATCCCAGCTGGCGTCGAGTTGATAAAGGGTGATGTGCGCGACGCAGGAGCAATGGCCGAAGCCGTTTCGGGTATCGACGCCGTCATCCATCTCGCTGCCGAGGTCGGCGTCGGCCAATCCATGTACGAGATCGCTCGCTACGTCGGCACCAACGATCTCGGCACCGCGACCCTGCTCGAGGCATTGATCAAGAAACCGGTCGAACGGATCGTCGTCGCGTCCTCGATGAGCATCTACGGCGAAGGTCTCTATGAGACACCGGACGGGCGGCGCATCGACGATGCCCGCCGCAAGCCAAGCGATATCAGGAACGGCCAGTGGAACCTGTTGTCGGCCGCGGGCGAAAGCCTGTCGCCGATTCCGACGGACGAGGAGAAGCGGCCTGACCTCGCCTCGATCTATGCGCTGACCAAATATGCGCAGGAGCGTGCAGTGCTGATCTTCGGTCAGGCCTATGATGCGGATGCGGTGGCATTGCGCCTGTTCAACGTCTTCGGCGCCGGACAGGCGCTCGCCAATCCCTACACCGGCGTGCTCGCCAACTTCGCCTCGCGCCTTGCCAACGGGAAGCGGCCGATGGTCTTCGAGGACGGCAAGCAAAAGCGCGACTTCGTCCATGTGCAAGACGTTGCCCGCGCCTTCCGTCTGGCATTGGAGCAACGCCAGGCAGCCGGCCACGCCATCAACATCGGCAGCGGCCGGTCCTACGCGATCAGCGACGTCGCCCGCCTGCTCGCCGAGGCGATGGGCGTGCCGAAGCGGCCGCCCGAAATTCTCGGCAAGGCGCGCTCCGGCGACATCCGCAACTGCTTCGCCGACATCGGCAAGGCGCGCGAGCTGCTCGGCTTCGAGCCGAGCCGCCGGCTGGAGGACTCGCTTGGCGAATTCGCGGCCTGGGTTCGCAACAGCGTCGCCATCGACCGCGGCGCCGATATGAAGCGTGAGCTTGAAGAGCGAGGGTTGGTGTCATGAGCCAACGGCATCGGAACCTTCGCAACCCGCCTGTGGCGATTGTCGGCGGCAGCGGCTTCATAGGCTCCAATCTGGCCGACAGCCTGCTGTCGGACGGCGAGCCGGTGCTGGTCATCGACAATTTCAGCCGTCCCGGCGTCGAACAGAACCTCGAATGGCTGGCGCAAAAGCACGGCAGCCGGCTCAGCGTGGAAACCGTTGATATCCGCGACGGGAGCGGCCTGACCTCAGCCCTGGCGCCGGCCAAGGCGATCTTCCACCTGGCCGCCCAGACCGCCGTGACCACGAGCCTGGTCGATCCCGCACAAGACCTCGACATCAATCTCAAAGGCACGTTCAACGTGCTCGAAGCGGCGCGACGGGTGAACGCGCCGGTAGTCTTCGCCAGCACCAACAAAGTCTATGGCAGCTTGCCTCAGATCGCGGTGCGCGAGGCCGCCGATCGTTACATTCCCGGCGACGAAGCCATCCGCGCCAATGGCGTGGACGAGACGATCGGCCTCGATTTCTGCACCCCCTATGGCTGTTCCAAGGGCGCTGCGGACCAGTATGTCCTCGACTATGCCAAGTCCTACGGCCTGCCGACGGCGGTGCTGCGCATGAGCTGCATCTACGGCCCCCGCCAGTTCGGCACCGAGGACCAGGGCTGGGTTGCGCATTTCCTGCTCAGCGCGCTCGACGGCCGGCCGATCACGATCTACGGCGACGGCAAGCAGGTGCGCGACATCCTGCACGTATCGGACGCGGTTGCCGCCTATCGCGGTGTGCTCGCCAGGATCGAAGATCTCAAAGGCCAAGCCTTCAACCTCGGCGGTGGACCGCACAACGCCGTCAGCCTGCGCGCGCTATTGTCGGAGATCGCCGCCATGACAGGTCGCGACATCGCACTCCGCCACGACCTGCAACGGACCGGTGATCAGCCCTTCTTCGTCGCCGATACCCGCAAGCTAGAGGCCGCGCTGGGCTGGCGGGCGCGCGTCCCATGGCGCGAGGGTATTTGCGACCTCGCCGAATGGCTGCGCCGGCACCGTGTACAGCCCCGCCCCGAAGTCGCGAGGTATGTCGCATGAAAGTCGCACTGGTCAACCCGCGCTGGACATACGAGCACAGCATCTATTTCGGATGCCGGCAGCCGCATCTGCCGCTGGAGCTTGGCTACTGCAAAGCGCTGCTGGAAGCCAACCGCCACGAGGTGCTGATGCTGGATGGACAGCTGCAGGATCTCGACAACGCCGCGCTCGCCGAGCGAGTGGCCGCGTTCGGGGCGAACATGACCGTGGTGACCACGGCGCCTACTTACCTGTTCTGGCGCTGCGCGCCCCCGGAGTTGCGGGTGCCGGCAGAGTTCCTCAAGCATCTCGCCGGACGCGGTGGCCGCACCGTCGCCGTCGGGCCGCATGGCTCGGCAACTCCTGCCCCCACCCTGCGCAAGCTTGGCGTCGACATCGTCGTGCGAGGCGAATGCGAGGAAGTGGTGGCCGAGCTTGCCGGGTGCGATGACTGGAGCGCCGTCCCCCACACGGCATGGTTGGACGGCGACGCGCCGTCCAGCAACGGTGGCGTCGCGGTCAGCCGCTTCTTGGACCACCCGGCCCTCCATTGGCCGTCCGATTGGATTGCCGCCCATGCACACCATCATCATCGGTTCGATGCAAACCAAAAGGGCTTCGGCGCGGAAGTAGAGGCATCCCGAGGCTGCCCATACAATTGCAGCTTCTGCGCTAAAATCGATTTTCGCGATACATACCGGCGCAGGAACCATGACGCCATCATTGCCGAGATTGACGGCCTGATCGCGCAAGGCGTCGGCTATGTTTATTTTATCGATGAGATTTTCCTGCCGCAGAAGGCGCTGCTCGAGGCGTTGATCGGCCGCGACGTCCAATTCGGTGTCCAGACCCGCATCGACCTTTGGAAACCGGAGCTGCTCGAGTTGCTGGGCGAGGCCGGCTGTGTTTCGATCGAAGCAGGCCTCGAAAGCCTGACCGTCGAAGGCCGCGAGATGCTGGCCAAGCGCTGCCGGCTGGGCACGGAGGAACTGGCCGCGCTGCTGGTTGATGCCCGGCGTCACGTTCCCTTCGTCCAAGCCAATCTGATTGGCGTGGTCGAGGACGACCCGGCGCTGGTGGATTATTGGCGCAAGCATCTCATCGACAACGGCGTCTGGGCCAACGAACCGGTGCCGCTCTATCCCTACCCGAGCTCGCCCAGTTACCGCGAGCTATGGGGCGAGCCCGACGATCTCGCGTGGGAGCGCGCGCATGAGCATTACCTCGCCTCGTTTCGGACATTCAGCGACATCCAGGACCAGCGTCCGCGCGCGCTGGCCGAGTTGGAGTCCTCATGCTGCAATCGCTGATCCATCGCCCAAGGCGTATCCTGATGACCACCGACGCCGTCGGCGGAGTTTGGCGCTATTCGCTCGATCTGGCACGCGAGCTTGTTACCGGCGGTGACACCGTCCTGCTGGCCGGGCTGGGACCGCGGCCTTCAGCGGAACAGGTCCGGGAAGTGCAATCGTTCGCCTCGCTCGCATGGCTTGAAACCCCGCCGGACTGGATGACGCACGACGAGAGCGCTCTCGATCGGTTTCCCGGAGAATTGCGGACCATCGCAACAGCCTTCGCTGCGGATCTTGTTCATCTCAACGCACCGGCTCAGGCGGCCAGGGTCGATCTACCCTGCCCCCTCGTAGTGGTCTCGCATTCGTGCGTCGTGACGTGGTTGCGTGCTGTGCGCGGCCAAGACGTGGCGGGCGACTGGGCGTGGCAGAAGGATCGCAACAGGGCTGGATTCGACCGTGCCGGGGTAGTCGTCGCACCCAGCCGCAGCCACGCCGCCATGCTTGAGTCCTGCTATGGAGCGATCTCGCGCCTGAGCGTCATCCACAACGGCGCCCTGCCTGGCCCAGCGGATTCGCGCCGCGAATCGTTCGCTTTCGCCGCCGCCCGCTGGTGGGACGAAGGCAAGAACGCCAAGGTGCTCGATGCCGCCGCCGCGATCACCGAATGGCCGATTTACGCCGCCGGCCCGCTCGACAGTGGGGATGGACAGAGGATTTGCCTCGATCATTGCGTCACGCTTGGCCCGGTCGGCCACGCCGAGGCGCGGCGGCTGATGGCGCGGGCCAGCATTTTCGTTTCGCCCTCTATCTACGAGCCTTTCGGACTTGCCGCTTTGGAGGCTGCGCTCTCGGGTGCGCCCTTGGTGCTCGCCGACATTGCGACCTATCGCGAGATCTGGGACGGCGTGGCCATGTTCTTCGATATGCACGATCCTTACGCACTTGCCCAATGCATTTCCCACCTCGCCCGCGATGCGGACCTGCGGCGCCAATTCGGCCGGCGCGCCGCTCGGCGCGCGCGTCAACTTTCGCTGCAGGCTCAGGCAGCGGCGATGCGCGAAATCTACGATCGGGCGGCGATGGCCGTCGCGGGGGACTGACCATGCGGTTCGTGTTCTATACCCACTCCGTCGTTTCCGACTGGAACCATGGCAATGCGCATTTCCAGCGCGGCGTCATGCGGGAACTTATCGCGAGCGGACATCACGCATTCGCGCTCGAGCCCGCGGACGGATGGAGCCGATCGAACCTGCTGGCCGAGAAAGGCCCCTTCGCGATCGAACGCTTCCGAAAGGATTTTCCCGAGCTGATACCGGTGACTTACGACGCGTCCTTCGATCATGAGGCCTGGATCGCGAACGCGGATGTGGTGATCGTCCATGAATGGACCGATCCAGATCTTGTCGCCCGTATCGGCCGGGCCAAGCTCAACGGCGGCAATTTCACGCTGCTGTTCCACGATACGCATCATCGCGCCGTATCGGCCACGCAGTGGATCTCGGCACTGAACCTTGAGCATTATGACGGCGTCTTGTTGTTCGGCGAGGCGTTGCGGGAGAGCTATCTTCGCGCCGGCTGGGGCAAACGGGCTTTCACCTGGCACGAAGCAGCCGACGACCGTTTGTTTAGGCCGCAGCTCGATGTCGAGCCTCAATCGGATCTGGTCTGGATCGGCAACTGGGGCGATGACGAACGCAGCGCCGAAATCGATCAGTTCCTGATAGAGCCGGCCCGCGGGCTTGGCCTGTCGGGCACCGTCCACGGGGTGCGCTATCCAGCGGAGGCGCTTGCCGCGCTTGCAGACGCCGGGTTACGGCACGAAGGCTGGATCGCCAATGCCGATGTCCCGAAGACCTTCGCGCAGCATCGTGTGACGGTGCACATTCCGCGCCGGCCTTACCGCGAACACCTGCCCGGCATTCCGACGATCCGCATGTTCGAGGCGTTGGCCTGCGGCATTCCCCTGATCTCGGCACCCTGGTCTGACGTAGAAGGGCTGTTCCGCCCCGGCAAAGATTTCCTGTTTGCCCGCGACGGCGCCGAATTGCGTCGGCACCTGCGCGATGTGCTGCATGACGCCGAACTTGCAAAGGCGTTGGCGGTGGCCGGACTGGAAACCATTCTCGCCCGGCACACCTGCCGGCACCGCGTGGACGAACTGTTCGACATACTCGCCGCATGCGGCAATCGCGCTGCGGTCGACAGCACGACAGCAAAGGAGGCTGCCGCATGAAAATCGCCTTTTACGGATCCAGCCTGTTATCATCCTACTGGAACGGCGCCGCCACCTATTATCGGGGCCTGCTGAAGGCGCTTTCCCGGCATGGCTATGACATCGTCTTTTATGAGCCGGATGCCTTCGATCGTCAGAACCATCGCGATATTGACGTTCCCGACTGGTGCGACGTCGTCGTCTACGAGGCGACGCCGAATGCGCTGATGCAGGTCGCGTCCCGCGCCGCGCAGGCCGATATCGTCGTCAAGGCGAGCGGCGTCGGCTTCGAAGACGAGGCCCTGTTGCGCGCCGTGCTCGACCACTCCCGCAGCGACGCGCTGACGGTGTTCTGGGACGTTGACGCCCCGGCAACTCTTAATGAACTGCGGAACGACTCCGATCATCCTCTCCATGAGGCCCTGCAGAGAATCGGCCTCGTGCTGACCTATGGCGGCGGCGATCCCGTCGTATGGGATTACCGGGCGCTTGGCGCGGCCGAATGCGTGCCGATCTACAACGCACTCGACCCAGAGACACATTTCCCCGTCGCCCGAGAACCCCGCTTCGCCTGCGATCTCGCTTTTCTCGGCAATCGCCTGCCGGACCGCGAAGCGCGCGTGGAGGCCTTTTTCCTCGATCCCGCCAGCGCCCTGGAGGACCAGAAATTCCTGCTCGGAGGATCGGGGTGGGGCGACAAGCCGTTGCCTGCGAATGTTTCCTGGCTCGGTCATGTCGGCACGCGAGATCACAATGCGTTCAACGTCACGCCGAAGGCGGTGCTGAATATCAGCCGCGACAGCATGGCCAGCAACGGATTTTCGCCAGCAACGCGGGTGTTTGAGGCGGCCGGCGCGGGCGCATGCCTGATAACGGACGCCTGGGCCGGCATCGAGTTGTTCCTGACGCCGGGCGAGGAAATCCTGGTGGCGCGGGACGGCGCCGACGTTGTCGAAATCATGCGCACGCTTACGCCGGAGCGCGCGATGGGAATCGGCGCGGCGGCGCTTCGGCGCGTTCTTGCCGAACACACCTACACATTGAGGGCCGAGCTGGTTGACGCCATCTTCAAGGCTCATTTCGAGCGCCGGACCGTGGAGGCTGCGGAATGACGAAGCCGCTCGACATCGTTTTCCTCGGTCTGTCGTTGTCCTCTTCCTGGGGCAACGGCCATGCGACAACCTTCCGCGGGCTGCTGCGAGCGCTCAACAAGCTCGGCCATCGCGTCACATTCCTGGAGCGCGACGTGCCCTGGTATGCGCATCATCGCGACCTGCGCGATCCCGATTTCTGCGATTTGCGCTATTACGACACGGTCGAGGAACTCCGCCGCAACCATCAGCGAGATCTTCGACTTGCCGATGTCGTAGTCATCGGTTCGTTCGTACCTGAAGGCAAAGCGATCATCGACGATCTCGCGTCCTTGTGCACCGGGCAATTCTGCTTCTACGACATCGACACTCCGGTGACGCTGGCAAGGGTCGCCGAAGACAACTGCGACTACCTCGCGCGTCGGCAGATCCCCTATTTCGACGTCTATTTCTCCTTCACGGGGGGACCGACCCTCGAACGCCTGAAGCTTGAATTCGGCGCGCGCCGGGCGGAGCCGCTCTACTGCTCGGTCGACCCCGAGCGGCACCATCGGATCGGAAGCAAGATCGAATGGGATCTGGGCTATCTCGGTACCTACAGCGCGGACCGGCAGCCAATGCTGGAAGCGCTGCTGATCGAGCCAGCCCGCAGGCTGCCGCAGCGACGGTTCGCGGTTGCCGGTTCGCAATACCCGTCCGAGATCGCCTGGCCTTCCAACGTCGAGCGAATCGAGCACCTGCCACCCGGCGATCATGCAGCCTTCTACAGCAGGCAGCGCTACACGCTGAACCTGACACGCACCTCGATGATCTCAGCCGGATGGTCGCCCAGCGTGCGGCTCTTCGAAGCCGCGGCGTGCAGAACGCCGATCATCAGCGACCGCTGGCCCGGCCTGGAAAGTTTCTTTCCGGCCTCGGCAATCCAGACGGCCGCGAGCGCGGAAGATGTGACGGAAATCCTTCTGAAACAGTCGGACCGCGCCAGGCTCAATATGGCCAGGCAGGCTTGTTCGCTGGTCCTCGACGGCCACACCGGAGATGCTCGGGCACGTGAGTTCACGTCAGTGCTCGTGCAGCCACAGACACGTCCCTTGCTCGATCTGGACGTCGAAAGTGCAGCATGACAGGCATACAGGAGAACGTAGAGATGCGGCGTTCAAGAACGGTTCAACAGACACGGACGGTGCTTGTCGCCGGCGGTGCCGGTTTCCTCGGTTCGCACCTATGCGAGGCCCTGTTTGGCGATGGCCATCGCGTGATCTGTGTCGACAACTTTCTTACCGGGCGTATGGAAAACATCACCCCCCTTATCGGCCAATCGCGGTTTCGGCTGATCGAGCAGGATATCTGCACTCCGCTCGAGCTCGGTGAGCCGGTCGACCATATCTTTAACCTGGCATGCGCGGCGTCCCCGCCCCGGTACCAAGCCGATCCGGTTCACACGACCCGCACCTGCGTGATCGGAACGCTCAACCTGCTTGAGCTTGCGGTGCGCGACGGCGCGCGGTTCCTGCAGGCCTCGACAAGCGAAATCTATGGCGATCCCGAACAGCATCCGCAGCGCGAGGATTACCTTGGCCATGTGAACTGCACCGGCCCGCGCGCCTGCTATGACGAAGGCAAGCGCGCCGCAGAGACGCTTTGCTTCGATTATCTGCGGGCCGAGATGGCCGATGTGCGTGTCGCCCGTATCTTCAACACTTACGGCCCGAGAATGGACCCTGCCGATGGCCGCATCGTCTCGAATCTGGTTATGCAGGCACTTGAAAAGCGGCCGTTGACGATATTCGGCGACGGCCGACAAACGCGATCCTTCTGCTACGTCACCGATCTGGTCGATGGCCTGCTGCGGCTCATGAACATCGAGCCCAATCCACGCCAGCCGGTCAATCTTGGCAATCCCGGAGAATTCACCATCCTCGAATTGGCCGACCTGGTGAGGGAACTGACCGGCACCAGGTCGCCCATGAAATTCCTGCCTTTGCCGCAAGACGATCCTCGCCGGCGACGCCCCGACATAGCGCGTGCGAAAACGCTTCTCGGCTGGTCGCCCAAGGTGCCGCTCAGGCAGGGCCTGCTGCAGACAATCGTTTACTTCGCCGATCTTGACGACACGGCGACGGTGCCGCCGGCCGAATCGACTGCCAAGTCGGGGACGGGCAGATCTGGACCTCTCAGCTCCAACGATGCGGATCCGGCGAACGTTCTTTTCGCTCGAGCGGAACATCCGACCAAGGTTCTGGTTGGACCTGACAACCAGTTAGGAGAACATAACCGTGCAGTCGAAGCGATCAGCCAAGGACATCGACCAGATGGCGGCCGCGGAAACCGCCGCCTTCCTGCGACGAGCCTCCATCACGTATCTCGAATGCTGCGTCAGTCTGATGATGACGCATCTCCAGCGCGAGGAAGTCGCCAGCATCCTCGAACAGGAAGCTGACATGCTGCGCAAGCTGGACTGAGGCCCCGGGGCACTGTTCCATTTTTCGCGACTGCCGGGCCGGTATTGCGCAAACCAGGAAGGAGAGCCGATATGGGTCTCGGTACAATTCTCATTATCATTCTTATCTTGGTGCTGATCGGCGCGATCCCGGCTTGGCCGTATTCGGCGGGCTGGGGCTACGGCCCTTCAGGCCTCGTCGGCGTCATACTTATCATCCTGGTGATCCTGGTTCTAATGGGCAGGATTTGAGGGGCCGGATAGCCCGGCCACACCTGGTCGATGTCTCTGTCGAAACGCGAATCCCGTGCTGCCTGAACGCTTCCGGATGACAAAATCCTGTCGCACGAGGGCGGTTCACGGAAACGGCGAAGCGCTTTACTCTTTGTTTTTCACGCAATTCCGGAAGGCAAGCCGCTCATCCTTCCTGGATTGCTCTAATTTCGCATGGAATTCGCGCTGCCGGCCTTCACAGCGGGTGATCCGCTTCCGATCCAAAGAGCCATCAGGACCAATGCGGCCGCCAGGTAGAACGCGGAGGCGCCCACTCAATTCGTGTAGCGGAGACACAAGGGCCGCAGCAAGCGCTGCCCAGCCCGTCGCGAAGCAGGCCGGTGCCACCATGCGACGCCGCGCCCCACTCCTGCCTGCCGCCAAAGCCGCAACACGCCACCGATGTAGAGCAGCAATGCAAGGCCAAGCGGGATGACGATCATGCCGGAGATGGGCCAGCCGCCACCAGGCACTTGATCCGCGCCATGCGCAAATGCGATGGCCAGCGTCAGCGCCATGCATGCTGCCGAACAAGCGCTCCGAGCAATTGCACCTCACCGATGCGAAGAACGACCCGCATCAGAGCCTCGGCAGCCAGTAGAGCAACGCGTAGAGCGGCAGCCACGACAGCACGACAAAATACCAGTAGAAAGCATTGTCCTCGGCATCGCTGAAGCGTTTGCCCGTTCCGTGCCTGGTGAACATCAGCACGGCCAGGACGAGTGTGTCGGCGACGTCCGTCAGCACATGCACGCCATGCAGGCCGAGCAGAAGCCAGACAAAAGAGCCGTACGCGTTGTCGCTCCAGCGTACCGGCAAGGCCGAGAACTCCATGACGCGCAGTCCGATAAGCACCAGGCCGATCGCGCTCATGACCAGCAGCAGCACACGGACCGAGCGCCGGCTCTCCCGCATAGCCGCTCGCCTTATCAAGAAGTTCGGCAGCGCGCTGACGACAAGGAGGAGCGTGAAGAGCGCGGACCAGACCAAACTCAAGGGAACCGCGTCCTTCGCCCAATGCCTGTTGGTGACGGCCAGGTAAAGATAACCGCCAATGCCAAGGGCAAAGCCAGTTCCCTCCAGCAGGCAAAATGAGAAGGTCCCCCACCAGGGAGTGACACGCGAGCCGAAGGCATAGGTCGGCAAATCGGAGACATCGATGACGCTGCGGGCCATCTAAACGTTTTCCTCGGTGGTTTTCGGCCAGAACCAGGCGACCAGCACAATGGCGACGACAGGCGAGCCCCAGGTGATCGCCCACGGTGTGTAGATCGAACCGATGAAGGCGACGGCGGTAGCGAGCGCCGCCAGAAAGGGCCAGATCGACGGCGCCGGAGATTCCTCGCGAATGTCAGGCCGAGCCTCGGTGAGGCTGGTCACGACCAGTTCGCGCTCATCAACCTTGAGACCGCCGACCACCGCCTTATCGCCGCCCCGATCCCAGAGCGGCGAGCGGCATGTGATGTAGGGAATGCGGTCGAAATTCTGGGGCTGGGGCGGCGAGCTGGTCGCCCATTCCAGCGTTTCGGCATCCCAGGGATTGTGGCCGGCAAAGGAACCCGAGCGGGCGCTGACGACCATATTCCAGAGCATGAGCAGAAAGCTTGCAAAGAACAGCAGCGCACCGGCGCTGGCGAGCAGGTTAAGCCCGCCCCAACCCATCTCCGCGGGATAGGTGTAGACCCTGCGCGGCATGCCGTGCAGGCCAAGCAGATGCATCGGAAAGAAGGCGGTGTTGAAGCCGATGAAGGCGAGCGCGAACTGCCATTTGCCGACCCGCTCATCCATCAGCCGACCCGTCACCTTCGGGAACCAGTAGTAGACCGCCGCGACAAGCGGAAAGAGAGTGCCGCCGATAAGCACGTAGTGGAAATGGGCGACGACGAAATAGGTGTCGTGCACTTGCGTATCGATCGGAACCGATGCCAGCATCACGCCCGAGAGGCCGCCCGCGACAAAGATGAAGAAGAAACCGAGCACGAAGATCAGCGGCGTCTTGAGCACCGGCTTGCCGTCCCAGAGCGTCGCGATCCAGCAGAATATCTGGACGCCGTTCGGAATTGCGATCGCCATGCTGGAGGCAGTGAAGAAGGCGGCGCCCACCTCGGGCAGGCCGGTCACGAACATGTGGTGAACCCACAAGCCAAAGGACAGAAAGCCGATCGCGATCAGCGACAGCACCATCGGCAGATAGCCGAAGACTGGCCGCCTGGAGAATGTTGCCACGATCGCCGACACGAAGGCGGTTCCAGGCAGGAAGATGATGTAGACTTCGGGGTGGCCAAAGAACCAGAAAAGGTGCTGCCAAAGCAGCGGATCCCCGCCCGCATCGGCATTGAAAAACTGCGTGCCTACCAGCCGGTCCATGATCAGCATCGACGAGGCGAGCATGACCGCCGGCATAGCGAAAATGATGATGAACGAATGGACAAGCATGGTCCATACGAAGAGCGGAATGCGGTCAAGCGTCATGCCCGGCGCGCGCTGCTTCAGGACCGTGACGACGATCTCCACCGACACCGCGAGCGCGGCGACTTCGGTAAAAGTGATCATCTGCGCCCAATAATCGGGCCCCTTGCCTGGAGTGAAATCCAGGCTTGCGAGCGGGACGTAGGAGAACCAGCCGACATCCGGGCGAATGCTCAATGCGAAGCCGCCCCACAACATCAGGCCGCCGAACAGGTAGACGTAGTAGGAGAAGGCGTTGAGGCGCGGGAAGGCGATGTTGCGGGTGCCGACCATGAGCGGCACCAGATAGACGGCGAACGCCTCGCCAACCGGCACGCCGAACAGGAACATCATCGTTGTGCCGTGCATGGTGAAAAGCTGGTTGTAGAGCTCGGCGCCGACGAGGTGGCTGTCCGGCCGCGCGAGCTGCAGCCGCATGATGATCGCCATGATGCCGCCGGCCAACAGGAAGGCGAAGGCAGTCACGGCATACCGGATGCCAATGATCTTGTGATCGACCGTCGAGAGAACGCCGATCAGACCGCGCGCCGTGCCCCAGGTCTTGCTCAGCCTCGCGCGCAGTTCCTCGTCACCCAGATCGGTGTCACGGGTCTCGTGACGTTCTTGGGCCGCCGGGCTCATTGCGAACTCTCCGAAAGAGCGGCGGATGGAGACGATCTCGCGGAAGCAAGAACGCTTTGTCTTGGAAGATGCGCCATCGGCTTTGCCGGTGCGGCTTGATTGGCGCGCCAGCGTTCGAATTGGTTCGGCTCCATTGCCACCACGAAGATCGCCATATGCGCATGCTGCTGGCCGCAGAATTCGGCACACTGGCCGCGATATGTGCCTGGCTTGTCGGCTTCAATACGGAGCTCGTTGCTTGTGCCGGGAATGAGATCGAGCTTGCCGGCGAGGCTCGGTATCCAGAAAGAGTGGATGACATCGGCTGTGGCGAGCTTGATGTCGACCGGGCTGCCGACCGGAATGCGAATCTCGTTTGCCGTCTCGAAGCCGTCGTTTCCTTCATACCGGACCTGCCACCACCACTGGTGCCCTATAACGGAGATCGTCAGCGCCGCGCCTGCCCCGCTCCTGAAAACCGCCTTTTGTCCGCCGAAGCTGAGCACGGTCAAGCCTGAGAGAATGATGGTGCTCGACGCCAACATAGCAGCAAAGGCAGCCTTCATTGCTGGTTTGACGGCTGGATGGGCCTCAGCAGGCTCGCCGCGACTGCCGCGCCTGTGCACAAGCGCGAGCAGCAGCCCCGTCATGGTGACGAGCCAGACGACGCCGAGTACTGCCGTGAAGGTCCAGAACAGAACGGCCAGAGCGTCGGCCTGCCTGCCATGCGGATCGAGGACCGACTGCGTGTCGGTGCAGCCCGAGACGAGAATGCAGGCTGCAGCACCGACGAGACCGGGTAACGCCGCCGCTCCCCCTTCGGAGACTTTCGGAAACGGAGAAAGCGGGACATTCGGAACTCTCCAGTTCCGTTCCGTGTTGTTGGGTCGATCCGAGGCCGAGGAAGCCGAGCCGTGAGTCTCAGACGCGACATGAGGATTTTCCGCGAGCCCGGATTTTACCTCGGGGCATTCCTCGCCTTCTGCCTGGTCGGTGGCGTTCTTCTGTTTTGCGGCATCTATGCGCCATAACGTCGGCGGATGCCGGGAGTGATCGCCCGCCCCGAAATTCTGCATCTCGTGAGCCTGCCAGAAATCCATGCAGCGTGGTTCACCCGGAGGAGGACGCTTCAGCCGGCTGTCCGCCTTATGCGGCCGTCTGTGCGCATTCGGAACTGGCAGCAAGGGATAAAGTTCCTTGGAGCTGATCCCGACCTGTCCGTGCAGCATCGGCCCTTTTTGCTTTGGATTCCACGAGCCGCGCATCCCCCTCATTGAGGAGCTTCGGAACGCTTTGAGAAAAAGGCCGATACGGCGGTTATATCGTCGTCCGTGAGGCGTTGCGCCGCGGTCGCCATGATACGCCAAAATCGCGTACCGCCGCGGGTCTCGGACCGGAACAGCTTCAGTTGCCGTTCGAGGTAAGCGGCGTGCTGGCCGTCAAGGCGCGGATAGAGCGGATTCTTGTCGGAGCCGATGTGGCAGCCGGCACAGGCAGGTACATTCCGCTCCGGAATTCCGGCTTCCGCGATTTGCCGTCCCCTGCCGATCACCTCCGCCGAAGCTCGATCAGGGTCCACCGGTGACGGCGGCAGCGCAGCAAAATGCCGGGCAAGCGCAGCCAGGTCGGAGGGGTCAACGCCGGTCACCGGCAGAGCCATGAAGCCGCTCGTGCGATCGCCTCTGGCATAGGCTTGGAGACTGGCGAGCAGATAGGCTTCCTTCTGCCCGGCGAGAGCGGGTACGAGACCACCCCTGCCCTCGCCGTTGCCGCCGTGACAGCGCGTGCAGTCCGCGAGTGCCGCCGGAGCGGTAGGTTGCGATCCGTCTAAGGCAAGTTCCCGAAATCCGTTTGCATCGAGTTTCGGAAGCTCCCGCAGGAACGCAACCATGGCCCAGACCTCGTCATCCCGATCGCGGGCCGGCCAGGCGGGCATGCCCGTGAAACGTATTCCATGCTTGACGATCCTAAACAGCTGAGCGTCGGTCCAGTCTCCGACCGTGAGCGCAAGGTCCGGCGGCTGCGGAAGCATCCGCATCACCGCCGGTGAGCGGGGCTCACCTGGTTCGCCGTGGCAAATCGCGCAACCCCTGGCAAAATGGCCGGCTGCCGCCGGAAGGCCCCGGCTGTCGAGCGTTTTCGGGGCGTCCACGGCCAATGCATAAGTGCGCACGGCCGAACGCATGGCGAGTTGGAGGAACCAGGCGGTCACCTTCCAATGACCACTGCTGGCACCGACGTTGAAGAAGCCGATCCATGCCCCAAGCAATATGACCACAGGCAAACCGACAGCGCCGAACACGACATGCTTCAGGCGGATCATTATCGGCTGGTTTGCCACGCGAACGACGTCATCTTCTTCGGCGGCGGCACTGGACGGTTTTGCCCCAGGATCAGCACGAGAACCGCGCATCACTGCAAGGCTTTCAAATATCGCGCGATCATCCGGATTTCGATTTGCGGCAGCATATCGAATGCCGGCATTTTCACGCCAGGCTTGAGCAGATCAGGCCGAGCGATGAATCGCGCAATCGCTTCCTCCGTATTGGGCAGAATGCCTGCACCGATCGCTGTTCGCGACCCGAGGTGGGAAAGGTCCGGGCCTATCGTTCCACGGGCATCGGTGCCTCTTATGGTGTGGCATGCGCCGCAACCGTTGCGCAGGAACAGCGAAAGCCCACCGCCCGGCGGGTCTTGAGGTGCGGCTACGTTCGAGAATTGCGGCGCAGCCAAACTCACCGACGCGATTGGAGGTTTGACGACCTCCGTCCGTTGATGCCCGAGTTCCTCAGCTGCGGCCCAGCAGCTGCCCTTGGCAAGAAACCAAAAAGCGCAGCCCACCAGAAGGCCGGTGTTTGCGGACATGACAACGCTCCCGCGCCTTAACTTCGCAAGATGGGCGAGGTTCCATCGCCCGCACGCCCGCCCTTCTTCGAAAGCGCTGGCCGGCATCGCGCCCAGCATTTTTTCCGACGGGAAGGAACATTCCTTGCCAGTCCTAGTTCGGCGGCCAGGAACTTACCTCCAACGGCAGAGGCGGCGGTTTCGTGACATCGAAGAAAGTTCGCATCGGCATCGTCGGCGTCGGCAATTGCGCATCCTCCCTTGTGCAAGGCCTTACCTACTATCGCCAGGCAAAAAGCAACGAGCCGATACCGGGGCTGATGCATGCGGATCTCGGCGGCTATCATGTCGAGGACATCGAGGTCGCCTGCGCCTTTGACGTCGCAAAGGGCAAGGTAGGACGCGATGTGGCCGAAGCGATCTACAGCGCCCCGAACAACACCTTCCGGTTTGCCGATGTGGCTCCGATCGGTGTCGATGTGGAACGCGGACCGACGCTCGACGGCATCGGCAGATATCTGCGCGATGAAATCGAGGAAGCGGATGAACCGGTCGTCGACGTGACCGCGAGCCTCCGGGAAAGCGGGGCCGAGGTACTGGTTTCGTATCTGCCGGTCGGCTCTGAGGCGGCGACCCGTTTCTATGCCGAATGCGCGCTCGCAGCCGGCTGCGCATTCGTGAACTGTATACCGGTCTTCATCGCTTCGCGGCCGGAGTGGCGACAGCGTTTCGAGGAGCGTGGCCTCCCCCTCGTCGGTGACGACATCAAAAGCCAGGTGGGTGCCACCATCGTTCACCGGCTGCTCGCCAATCTATTTCGGGAGCGCGGCGTGCGCATTGATCGCACCTACCAGCTCAATTTCGGCGGCAACACAGATTTTCTCAACATGTTGGAGCGGGAGCGGCTGGAATCCAAGAAGATCTCCAAGACGCAATCGGTCACCAGCCAGATCGATGTTCCGCTCGAACCGGGCAATATCCATGTCGGACCCAGCGACCATGTACCTTGGCTCACCGATCGCAAATGGGCCTATATTCGCGTCGAAGGCACGACCTTCGGCGGTGTGCCGCTGAATGCCGAGCTGAAGCTGGAGGTGTGGGATTCGCCCAACTCCGCCGGCGTGGTGATCGATGCCGTGCGATGCGCCAAGCTGGCCCTCGATCGCGGCATTGCAGGGGCACTCACCGGGCCTTGCAGCTACTTCATGAAGTCGCCACCGGAGCAGTTCACCGACGCCGAGGCCCGTCTGCGCACGCTTGCCTTCATCGCCGGCAGGGACGAGCCGATGCTCGACGCCGCCGAATGACCACGATCTTCTTTCTGATCCGGCATGCGGAGCACGACAATGTCGGCCGCTATCTGCCGGGGCGCCTCGACGACGTCGATCTCGGCCGCGCCGGCCAATCGCAGGCGCGGCAACTGGCGGACCGCATGGCGAAGGAGCCGCTTGCCGGGATCTTGAGCAGCCCACGCAAGCGCACCCTGGAAACCGCGAAACCTATCGCTGTGGCCTGCGGCATCGAGCGGATCTCGATACGTCAGGAGCTGGACGAGATCGATTTCGGCGCGTGGTCGGGCAAGACATTCGAGGAGCTGAATGGCGATGCCACTTGGCGGACGTGGAACGACCAGCGACAGAACGCACGCACGCCAAACGGCGAGACCATGCAGGATACGCAGCAGCGGGTTGTCGGCCTGATGGATGCGCTGCGCCAACAACACCCAAACCGATGCGTTGCGCTGATCAGCCATGCGGATGTCATCAAGGCCGCGGTGTGCAAGGTCCTTGGCCTTCAGCTCGGCGACTGCTTCCGTTTCGACATTGAGCCCGCCTCGATCACGACCATCGTCCATGGCGACTGGGGTTCAAAGCTCATTCGCCTGAACGAAGCCGCCTGACAGGAGCTGTCCGATGCGGATGGTGATCTTCGGCCTCACGGTCACTTCCTCTTGGGGAAACGGACATGCCACGCTCTGGCGCGGGCTGATACGCGCATTGGCGCCGCTCGGCTGGTCCATCAGCTTCTTCGAACGCGACGTGCCCTATTATGCCGGCGCAAGGGATCTCCATCACCTCGATGGCGGCGAGGTCGTGCTTTACCCGCGTTGGAACGAGATCGCGCAGGTCGCGTCTGTCGCGGTCCGGGAAGCTGACGTCGTGATAGTTACCTCCTACTGCCCGGATGCCGTTGAAGCTTCCCGCCTCGCGCAAGAGAGCTGCCGCGGACTGAAGGTGTTCTACGATCTCGACACCGCGGTGACCCTGGCACGCATCGAGCAAGGCGACCAACCAGCCTATTTCGGTCCCGAAGGCCTTCGCGATTTCGACCTAGTGCTAAGCTACACCGGCGGCCCGGCGCTGGACGCACTGAAGACGATGCTGGGCGCGCGTCTCGTCGTGCCGCTCTACGGACATGTCGACCCCGACCGCCATCGGCCGGCGCAGCCCAGACCGGAGTTTACCGGCGATCTTTCCTATCTCGGGACCTATGCCGAGGATCGCCAGGCGGGCGTCGAGACATTGCTGGTGGCGCCTGCTGTGCGGATGCCGGGTTGCCGCTTCATCATCGGGGGCGCGCAATACCCGCAGGATTTTCCGTGGAGCGACAACATCTTCTTTGTCAGGCATCTGCCGCCTGCCGACCATCCGGCCTTCTTCTGCTCCTCACGCCTGACGCTGAACGTCACCCGTGAAGCAATGGCGCGCAAGGGCTGGTGTCCATCCGGCCGGCTGTTCGAAGCGGCAGCCTGCGGCGCGGCGATGATTTCCGATGACTGGCCGGGCATCGACAGCTTCTTCAGCCCAGGCAGCGAAATCGTGCTTGCACATTCGACGGACGACGTGGTCGCCGCGCTCGGTTTGTCGGATGCGGAGCTCGAGGCGCTGCGCCGCAAGGCCCGCCAGCGCGTCCTCGATGAACACACATCGGCGCGCCGCGCTGCGGAACTGGACCGCATCCTGAACGAAGCCGTTCGGGCGCAGGCAAGCGAACCTTTGAAGGAAGCCGTCTGATGTTGGGTATCGTGCCTGCCGCCGGGCGGGGCAGCCGCATTCAACCGCTTGGCTTTTCCAAGGAACTGCTGCCGGTCGGCAGTCGAATGGACGGGCAAACCGAACGTCCCTGCGCCGTCAGCGAATATCTGGTGCGCCGGATGGTGCGAAACGGTGTCGACAGGATCTGCTTCATCATCGGCTCGGGCAAGTCGGACATCCTCGAATATTATGCGGCCGGCTATGAGAGCGCCGTCGCCATCTTCGTGGCGCAACCTTCTCCGGTCGGCCTTTGCGACGCGATCTTCCGCGCAGCGCCGATCGTTGCGCCAGAAGAGACGGTGCTGATCGGCCTGCCCGACACGATCTGGTTTCCCGAGGACGGCTTCTGCCATCTTCCGGACGACCGGCTGTCCTTCCTGCTGTTCCCCGTCGACCGGCCGGAGCTTTTTGACGCCGTGGCCGTGGATCAGGATGGCCGCGTCGAGCAGATCCAGGTCAAGCAGCGGGATGCTGTCACGAACTGGGTCTGGGGAGCATTCAAGATGCCGGGCCGCATTTTTCACCGACTCGCTGCGCTCTGGCGCGAACGGGACGGCTGCGACGAGTATTTCGGAACGCTGATCAATGCCTATCTTGCCGCCGGAGGTGAGGCTTGGGGCGTCAAGGCGGGCTCGGCCTATGTGGATGTCGGAACCTTCAACGGCTACCGCACCGCGCTCCGGCTGCTTGAAAACAATGATGCGCCGAAAGACGACGGCACGCCGATATTTGTGCCGTCGAGCCGCTCGCAAATACCGTTCTCGCCAGGCAAAGGAGCCTGAACATGCTGCATTCCGCCGCGGAAATACGCCGTCGCATCGACGCGCTGGGCCCTTGGTTCCACAACATGGACCTGGCGGGCGTGCAGACGGCTCCCGACCATTTCCTTGGCAATTATCCCCTGATCAAGTGGCAGAAGTTCGCGGATGCGATCCCGGCCGATCTGTCGGGCAAGTCCGTGCTCGATATCGGCTGCAATGCCGGCTTCTATTCGATCGAAATGAAGCGGCGGGGCGCCGACCGTGTGCTCGGCATCGACTTCGATGTGGGTTACCTGACGCAGGCGCGCTTCGCCGCCGAAATCGCGGATTGCGATATAGAGTTCCGCGAGCTCTCGGTATACGACGTCGCCGCTCTCGGCGAGACCTTCGACATCGTGCTCTTCATGGGTGTCTTCTACCACCTGCGCCACCCGTTGCTGGCCCTGGATCTGATCCGTGAGCACATCGCGCCTGACTTGATGATCTTCCAATCCATGCAACGCGGGAGCAGCGAGGTCCCAGCGCTCGAACAAAACTACCCTTTCTGGACGCACGAGCCGTTCGATCGACCCGAATTCCCGAAGCTGCACTTCATCGAGCATCGCTATGCCGATGATCCGACCAACTGGTGGATCCCGAACCGCAGTTGCATCGAGGCAATGCTGCGCAGCGCCGGCTTCGAGATCCTGCTTCACCCTGAAGACGAGGTCTATTTCTGCCGTGCCTCCGGTGAGCCGGCGGGCGGAGGCGCAGTCCATCCGGCGAAAGGAGGAAACGATGATTGAAGCCGCCATGATCTGGAACGAGCCCAACAATAAGTCCCATTGGGATCCCGAGCTCGATCCGGACTGGAGCCGCTTCGCCAGCATGGCGATCCTGGCGGGCGATGCGATCGGTCTCGAAAACCCGGCGATCACCCGGGTCCTCGGCGGCATTTCGCCGATCGATGCCGGCTTCATGTCGCTGATGAAGGGGTTCGGAGTACTCGATCACGTCGACGCCGTTGCCGTGCATGGCTTCCCGCTCGACTGGAATCTTTGGCAGATTCATGAATGGCCGCAAAAGCTCCGCGAGATCGCCGAAGTCACCGATCTGCCGATCTGGATCAGCGAAGTCGGGGTGTCGAGTTTCGGCGCCGAGGAGGTCCAGCTCTGGGGCCTGCGCCGGACAGCGGAGTTGCTGCTTGGCCACGCGCCCCGCGTGCAATGGTACAGCCTCTACGACTTGCCTCACGCATGGGGAGCGACGACGCGGCATCGCGAGGTGGAAGGCTCTTCCTACTATCGTCATTTCTACATGGGCCTGCTGCGCGAGGATGGCACGCCCAAGCCGGCACTCGAGGAGTTCCTGCGCCACACTCCGGAAATGGGGCTGGTCCAGTGGTTTCATTTCGAGGACCATCGGCTGGACGACGCCGTCGCCTGGATGAAGCGCCTGGGCGTCACCAATCTGCGCACGGGGCTTTCCTGGGCCGACAGTTTCAGACCGAACGCGCTCGACTGGTTTGATCGCCAGATGGAAGCGCTCACCGACTTCGACGTCACCGTCACCTTTTGTTTCACGCCCGAACATCGCGGCCTGCAGCCCCATCACACCAGCCCGCCACAGATGCCCGAAGAATTCGCCGAATTCTGTGCAAGCATGATCCGCCGCTATGCCCCGGCTGTGCACAACGCCGCCATGCCCGCGCGGCGGGTCTCGGCGGCGTGAGTTCACCATGCCGTCCGCCGATCACCCGTCAAATACGCCGACCGAATTCGCCGCAGGGCGAAAACAAGCCATGCTGGCCAGCCGCGTGACGCAAACCCTGACGTTGGCGCCACTCTCCGGTTCGGTCGAGCGCTTTCGGCGGGCGCCTGCATACGACTGCCGCGAACCTGAGGGACTTCGGCTCGATCAGCCATGACGCTCACCGTGCTCAACGTCGCCTACCCGCTTGCGCCTGTCGGCCTCAATGCGGTCGGCGGCGCCGAGCAGGTACTGTCGGCCCTGGATCGAGCGCTGGTGCGGCAAGGTCATCGTTCCATCGTCGTCGCCTGCGAAGGTTCCAGCACTGCCGGCATCCTGGTGGAGACGCCTGCCGAAACAGGCGCGCTCGACGAGACGGCAAAGAGCCGCGCCCAGCGCGCGCATCGCGCGGCGATCGCTGCCGCCCGGGCGCGCTGGCCGGTTGACGTGGTCCACCTGCACGGCATCGATTTCGACGCCTATCTGCCCGACGACGGCCCGACACTCGTGACGCTGCATCTGCCGCTCGCCTGGTATCCGCAAGAAGTTCTGAGGCCGGCACGTGACGACCTGTGGCTGCACGCGGTGTCCGACGCGCAGCAAAACACAGCGCCGGCAGGATCGAGGCTGATCCCGCCCATTCCAAACGGGGTCGACGTCAATGCGCTGAACGATCCCCGGTCGCGTCGCAATTTCGCGCTCGTGTTGAGCCGAATATGCCCGGAAAAAGGCATCCACCTGGCGATCGACGCGGCGAAGCGAGCCGGCGTGCCGCTTGCAATAGGAGGCCAACTCTATCCCTATCAGACACATGTTCAGTATTTCGCCGACGAAGTGGAGCCTCGTCTCGACAGGCGGCGCCGCTTCCTGGGACCGCTCGGGTTTTCCGCCAAGCGGCGACTCCTCAATTCCGCCCGCTGCCTGGTTGTTCCGAGCCTTGCCGCGGAAACGAGTTCGCTGGTTGCCATGGAGGCCCTCGCCTGCGGCACGCCCGTTGTGGCCTTCCCGAATGGCGCCCTGCCCAATATCGTCGAGCACGGCAAGACCGGTTTTCTGGTCAATGACATCGATGAGATGGCGATAGCTATCGACGCCGCGGGCGACCTCGACAACGAAACATGCCGGGCAGAGGCGCGAGACCGGTTTTCGCTCGATCGCATGGTCTCGGCCTATATGGAAGTCTATCGGGCGCTGGCAGAGCTCGGCGCT
This sequence comes from Mesorhizobium sp. WSM4935, assembly GCF_029625735.1. NCBI lineage: Bacteria > Pseudomonadati > Pseudomonadota > Alphaproteobacteria > Hyphomicrobiales > Phyllobacteriaceae > Mesorhizobium > Mesorhizobium sp. WSM4935. The sequence goes on from NZ_JARTVR010000016.1 coordinate 103,506, forward strand.
TCGCGCGCAGCGTCGAGGGCCGCGCGGTGAGCGGCCTTCGTGCCGATATCATCCGAGACCAAGCTGCGTTCGATGACCTCGAGCCGCATTGGTGGGCACTATGGTCCCGAAGCGCCTCCGCGACGCCTTTCCAGTCACCCGCTTGGCTATTGCCGTGGTGGCAGACATTCTCGCCCGGTGATCTCTCCGCGATCGCCGTGTGGAGCGGAAACGATCTTGTCGGCCTGGCGCCCCTCTATCGCGAAGCGTGCGCATCCGGCTGGCTACTGCTGCCGGTCGGAATTTCGCTGAGCGATTACCTCGATATCCTCTGCGCGCCAAGCCAAGAGGCAGCTGTAAGCGCCGCTATTGCCGAGGCCACGCTGTCGCTGGAGTGGTCGCAATGGATCTTGCCGGATCTGCCGGCCGGGGCTGCCTCCCTTCACCTCGGCCTGCCGAACGTCATAGAGAGGCGATCTTCGAACCATGCCGCTTGCCCAGTGCTTTCGCTTGCCGGCGGTGAGACGTTCGCACGCTCGATACCTTCCCGGCGACGGCGTCAACTGCGCCGCGCCGAAAGAGCCGCGCAACGACGAGGGCGGGTAGCCATCGAGCGATGCGAGGCCGATCCGAAGACATTCATGGACCAGCTGGTCCGACTGCACCGCGCCCGTTGGGTCGGACAGGGTGTACTCAACGAGATCGCACAGGGTTTCCACAGGAGTGCACTGCCTCGCCTTGCCGCGAACGGGCTGGCCAGGTGCTGGTTGATCGAGATCGGCGATACTGTCGTTGGCGCGTATTACGGGTTCCATCATCGTGGTCGCGCATATGCCTATCTCGGTGGCTTCGACCCCGCTTATGCTCAGGAGAGCCCCGGAGCGATCCTGATCGGCAAGGCCATTGCTGAAGCCGCCCGAGAGGGGGCACGGGAGTTCGACTTTCTGCGCGGCCGCGAGAGTTACAAATACGGCTGGGGGGCAGAAGATCGCTGGACGACGCAAAGGATCTGGACCCGGAACGCGTCGCCATGACCATAGCGGAACGAGAGAGGATAACCGCGAGTCACATCCTCGAAAGATGCATGGCAAACGGCCTGTCCGCCGAAGTCGCGGTCGCCAGATTGGCGCTTCATCTCCAGCCGGGCGTCAAGCCGGCAGAGTTGGCCGATATTGCACTGGGTATGCGTTCACATGCCCCTCGCCGGAGAGGCTGGCTTGACGAAGTGGCCATGCTGCTTTCTCGCAAGGAGATTTCCTTTGACGATCTTCGGACAACGGCAGCTTCCGTACGTCATGACCGTCTGGGCGGCGAAACGCATGAGATGATTGTCAGCAGGCTGGCTAGCAGCTTCGATCAGGCCGCTGCCATTTCTCCAGCTGCCAGCGTCCAACTCTCGTCGCTTGGCAACGAGGAGAAGCTTTCGGCCGCGACTGCCGAGATTGCTTCTTGGCTGGAACAACAAGGCTTTTTGGGCAGAGACAAGACAATACTTGACATCGGCTGCGGCATCGGCCGCTTCGAGAGCGCGCTCCGCCAAAGAGTAAAGCGCATTGTCGGCATCGATATCTCTTCGGGAATGCTCGACATCGCCCGCCAGCGCTGCGCCGGCCTCGGCAATGTGGAGTTCCGCCAAACATCGGGTCTCGATCTTGGCGAGTTCGTCGCCGGCGGTTTTGATGGTGTGCTGGCCGTGGACTGTTTCCCCTATCTGGTGCTCGCCGGCGTCGCCGATCGGCACTTCAGCGAAATCGCGCGCCTGCTGCGGCCAGGAGGACTGGCGGCCATTCTCAACTATTCATACCGCATGTCGCCAGCCGTCGATTCTTTCGATGTCCGCCATCTTGCCCACGCATGCGCCATGGACGTCGTCGTCGATGGCGAGTTGCCTTTCCGTCGCTGGGACGGCACCGCGTTTCTTGTTCGCCGTTCCGGCGGAACATAACCGGAAGACCGAAGTTGGGACGCCGAACCACTCTCGCAGAGGCTGACAGGCCCAGGAGAAGAAGATGGCATCCGGTGGCAAGAAACATATGGGTCGCGGCAGTCGGGGCAAGGGTTCGGGCGCCGGGGCGAATACGGAGCTCCCGAAAGACATGGTCGGCGAAAACGACGTGCTGTCGAACCGGGATAAGAAGCAACACACGAAAGAGCGCGGTCTCGATAGCGATCGCATCAAGTCCGATCAATATCAGGACAATGCGGCAAACCGGCTCCCCATGGATTGAGGTCGCGGTGGCTTTGGTTTCTTAGGGACCCGGCAGGCGCGCTTAGAGCAATTCGAGGAAAAGTACGCAGCGCGGTTTTCCGTCCGGATTTGCGAACAAAATGTTCAGAGCGGGTCAGCAATTCGCCGAAAGCCGAACCCGCTCCAGGCGATCGGGTAGGTCTTTCGCTCTGCCCACAGCCTGTGCGGGGCCGAAGCCGATTGACGGCCGGCTGCGCCTTGCAAACTGCGACCGTCTATGGTCTCAACGTGAAATTAAGGGACCTGTTTGCTAAGAGAATGACATGACTCGTCCGAGCCAGCGCGACGTCGGCCGCCAGGAGAATCCGAACGTGGACGAAGAGATTGCGTCGTTGTTGAAGGCCATAGAGCAGGAGAGAGTTCCTGATCGCCTGACCGAACTCGCGATCGAGTTGCAGAATGCTCTGATCCAGAAGCGTCACTGCAAACCGGAGAGCTGATGCCTATCGGTGTTGGTCGGCGCCCCGGTCCCAGCGGTCTTCCAGGAGATGGTCTTGCCTTTCGACCAGCGTCTGCGATGAGCGTTCATCCAGGAGTTCCAGAACGTGCGCGCGTGCGCGGTTGAGGCGGCTTTTCACGGTTCCAACCGCACAATCGCATATCTCAGCCGTTTCTTCGTAGCTGACCCCCAGCACACCGATCAGCACCAATACTTCACGCTGATGCGCAGGAAGCTTCTGGATGGCCCCATGAACTTCCTTGCTCCGAAGGGACCAGTCCTGGGTGGCTTCCGAAACCGGTCGGCTGGAGGCGCAATCGAGCAACCCCGGCGCTTCCCTGGCCGCAGCCTTGACGCGCGTATAGTGCGTATTGCGCATGATGGTGAAAAGCCAGGACTTCAATCGGGTTCCCGGTTCGAACTTGTCCAAATTGCCAAGCGCTTTGGTCAAGGTCTCCTGAACCAAATCGTCGGCGTCATCAGGAATACGGCAAAAACTACGCGCGAAAGCGCGCAAGGCGGGGATCAGATCGACGACGGCGATTTCAGCCGGTGCACAATCTGGCGCGGCATGACCATTGGGTAGCACGGTTCGAACCCCAGCAGAGACAGATGAGTCTTGATCTGGGACAATGCGTGACAAAGATGATCGTTCCTGTTCGAAACGAACTTGCCTAGAGGGCTCAGCCAGCGCGCCTAAAAGAACCAGCTCGAACCGCGAAATCAGATGTTTTGTTCCGCCGCAAAGTCGGCCTGATCCGGCCGTCAGGTGTCGCGTCCCGCAAGCCGAATCTTGCGTGGTTATGGACCTGTGCGTGGCGACGGAAGGCGCTGCTGCGGGAGAGGACCGCTCAAAGCTTATGCTGGCTGAAACGTGAAATCGCCTCGAACAGCAGTCTGGTGTCGACCGGCTTCGACAACCTTGGTGAATCGCGGAACTGATCGGGAAAGACGGTTGTGCTGTCATAGCCGGTCAGGAAAACAAACGGCACGTCGCGGGCGGCGAGATGCTCGGCAAGCGGAAAACTGCGTTCGCCTTGCAGGTTGACGTCGAGCACCGCGCCATCCAACTCGATGCCGTCGATCTGCTTGAGCGCCTGTTTGACGGAGGGCGCGGGACCGACGACATCGCACCCTGCGTCGGTCAACTCGTCGGAGAGATCGAGCGCAACCAGAAAAGAGTCCTCGACGACGAGGATGCGCAGGCCCGACAATGGAGCGCTCTTGTTCATGCGTGCCTGGGCAAAGGCTCGACGCTTACGTCCGGGACAGGGGAATCTCAAGCAAACACTCCAGGCCGGCCGGCCTGAAGTCCAAAGAAATACTCCCTCCCAACTCGTACTCTAAACTCTGCTGGATGAAAGTGGTTCCAAAATTCCTTCGCGACGGCTCCCGCACGGGCGGGCCGCCCACTTCCTTCCAGCGGATCGAAAGCCTGCCCGGCTTCACGACGGCCCAGGAGATTTCGACGTGGCCGGTGTCGGCGGAAAGGGCCCCGTATTTGGCGGCGTTGCTGGCAAGTTCGAAGAACACCATGCCTAGTGCGGCCGCCGTTGCCGCATCGAGATGGAACGGCGGGCCATGGAGGATGAGGTTTTGGCGTTGCGTGCTGTTGTAGGGAGAAAATGTCGCCCTGAGCAGCTGCTCTAGGTCAGCATCGCCCCAATTGTGGGAAGACAGCACGTCATGCGTGCGGGCCATCGCGTGCAGCCGCTCATGGAACGAGGCTGCGAATTCGCCCATCGAGCTTGACGAGCGGATCATACGCCCGACGAGCGCCGTGATCGTCGCGAGAATGTTCTTCACGCGATGCTGCAGCTCATGCAGCAGCCTCTCCTGGGCCCGCTCGGATTCCTTGTGGCTGGATATGTCGACCAGCGTCGCTATGGCGCCACGCACCTTGCCGTTTTCGTCGAACAGCGGGTTGGCCGACATCATGACGTCGATGCCGGAGCCGTCCTCGCGCAGGATTTTCGCCTCATAGCCGGGGATTGCCTTGCCGGTTCGGATCGCCTTGAACAGAGGCTGGTCGGCGGCGTCCACTTTGGCCCCGTTGAGCGTCAGCGGCAGGGTAGCTGGCACCGGTATTAGCTTGTCTCCGGTGGCGCGCAGTCCCGCGAGCTCCACCGCACGCCGATTGGCGCGTATCTCCGCGCCGCCGCCGTCCTCGGCGATGAAGATACCGACCGGCACCAGGTCGAGCAGGGTTTCGAGGCTTTCGACGCGATTGCGCAAATCATGCGAGAGCACGCCGATCCTTTCTTCCGCCCGCGCGATCTGGGTGACGTCGACGAAGGTGACGACGACGCCGGCGATGACGTTGTCGACTGTGCGGTAAGGCAGGACGCGCATGATGTAGCGCCTGCCGCTGTCGGTGCCCGCGACCTGCCGCTCGATGGTGCCGAGCCGCTGCAGCACCTGCTCCATGTCAGTCTGCAGCCCGTCGGCGGGAAAACGCGGGCGCACATGCGCGAGCGGCCGGCCGACATCGCTCTCGACCAGCCTGAACAGGTCGCGCGCCGTCGGCGTGAAGCTCTTGATGCAGAGGTCGCGGTCGAGAAACACGGTGGCGATCTGTGTGCTTTCGAGCAGGTTCGCCATATCGTTGTTGGCGCGGCTGAGCTCATCGACGCGAATGTGGAGCTCGGCATTGACGGTCTGCAGCTCTTCATTGATCGACTGCAGCTCTTCCTTGGAAGTCTCCAGTTCCTCGTTGGACGATTGCAACTCCTCGTTGATGGAGGACAGTTCCTCGTTCGAGGATTTCAGCTCCTCATTGGAGGATTCGAGCTCCTCCGTCGTGATCTGCAACCGCTCCTTGGTTTCCCTCAGCTCCCTTTCGAGCTGGCTGACATTGGCGCTTTCCACATCGTCGGTCGTGTGGACCGGCTCGTCCTCCGACTCCGGCTTGATGCCGCCGACGTCACGGAAGACCAGCATGTAGAGCGGGTCCGACGAGCCGTCGGAGGGCAATGGCTGCACGGCCAGGCTGATCGTCTGGCGGCCGCCATTGGTGCCGACGGTGATCTTGTTCTGGATCGCCACCTGTCCGGTGCTGGCCGCCTTGTGGAGCGCGGCACGGAGATCCATGCGAAGGCCCCGCCTTGCCATGGAAAAGACGTTGTGGTCGGGGGCGCCCGCGGCGAGCTCGAGATATTTGCCGGTGCCGCCCGAACTGTGCATCAATTCGCCGCCGGCGTTGACCACGACATAAGCCGGCGCAAATCGCTCGACGAGAAGGCGCTCCGCCGCCTCCTGCAGCGTTCCTGTCCTCGCCTGAGGGCGCGCGCTAGGCACCTGCCTGGCAGCAGCCGCGAGCGGGAATTCCGGCAGCCGCTGTGCCGCCACCCCGTTGCGTTTCTGGAAGATCCGGCTCGTCTTGTCGACGGTCGAGAACAGGCGCGCATGGCGCGTCACGTTCTCCGACGATCCGAGGAAGAGATAGCCGTTGTTGCGCAGCGCGTAATGGAAGATCGGGACGATCTTTTCCTGCAATTCCGGCCCCATATAGATCAGGAGGTTGCGGCAGGCGACCAGGTCGAGCTTGGAAAAGGGCGGGTCGCGCAACAGATTATGCGAGGAGAACAGGCAGATCTCCCGCAGTTCGGCTGCGACGCGGTAAGTGCCGTCCTCGCGGGAGAAGAACTCCTTCAGGCGCTTGGGCGTGATGTCGCTCGCGATCGTCGCCGGATAGCGGCCTGCGCGAGCCACCTCCAGCGCGCGCTCGTCGATGTCGGTGGCGAAGATCTGCAGATTGGGCGAGGCGGCGCCCCGTGGCGCATTCTCCTTCAGGAGCATGGCGATCGAATAGGCCTCTTCGCCCGTGGCGCAGCCCGGCACCCATACGCGGATCGTCTCGTCGGGCTTGCGGTCCTCGAACAGCCGGGGGATGACAAGTCTTTCCAGGACATCGAAGGCGTGCTCGTCGCGGAAGAAGCTGGTGACGCCGATCAAAAGGTCCTGGAACAGCAGATCGATCTGCTGTGGCTCGTCGCGTAGCCGCTCGTAAAAGGCGGATGGGTCGTCGATCTGCAGCACCTGCATGCGGCGCTGAATGCGCCTGAGGATGGTATTGTCCTTGTAGCCGCTGAAATCATGGCCGGTTCGCACGCGCAGCAGCGCCGTGATGCGCGAAAGCTGGTCGGCTACATCGCGGTTGCGGCGGTCGCGCTCGCTTTCGTTGCGGTTGGCGTGGTTGAAATAACCAACCAGCTTTGCGGCCATCTCCTCGGCTGGCATCACCATGTCGACCAGGCCGGTCTGCACGGCGCTGCGCATCATGCCGTCATATTCGGCACTTTCCTGGGCAAGCGTCAGGCCACCGCGCTCCTTCACCGCCTTCAGTCCGATCGTGCCGTCGCTGCCGGTTCCGGAGAGGATCAGCGCTGCCGCCTGTTCCGACTGCTCCTCGGCCAGGGAGGTGAAGAAATCGTCGATCGGCGTCCGCCTGGCGCGCGTCGCCACCATCTTGGTCATATGGAAATGCTGGCCACGCAGCATCACCGACACACCTGGCGGCGTGACGTAGATCTTGTCGGGCTCGATCTCCATGCCCTCGACCACCGTTTGCGTTTCCATCGTGGTGGAGCGCTGGATGATGCTGGCAAGGACGCTTTCGTGCTCGGCGTCGAGATGTTGAATCACCACATAGGCAAAGCCGCTGTCGGCCGGCACCTGGGGGAAGAATTGCTGCAATGCCGCGATGCCGCCGGCCGACGCGCCGATGCCTATGATCGGGAAGGACGTGGCCTCTTTCGCGCCGTCGCGCGAGCTAGCGCTTGCTTTCTTTTTGCTTGCCTTCCTCGCCGCCTGCGCCATTGCCTGCCTGTGCCCGCCTGCTTTCCAGGATGCGCTCGATAACAGCGGCATCCGCTTCGTATTCCCTCGCCCGCTTGCCGAACTCGCTGGCGAGTCCGGAGCGATCCTTAGTTCTTTCCCGCTCGGCCGCGCGCCGGGCAAATTCAGCCCGCTGCTGGTGTGTCCGCAACAGGCTCCACAGGATCTCGTCCGCCTCGATCGCCTGCGCTTCCATCACCGCGTCGGCGGTGAAGGCGTGACCGGTATGGCACCGATAACGCAGCATGTCACCGTCTTCGATCTCCCACAGCGGCCCGTGGCATTCAGGGCATGTAAACACCGACAATTCGCCAAGTCGATCTGCTTCTTGCATGGACGCATGCTCCTGCGCGGCAATCGCCGCCTCCAGCCTGACCGCCGGTGGGGCCGGCAAGGTTTCACCCGCCGGCTGGGCCGCCAGTTTCGCCAATAAGCCGCCAAGCTTGGCGGCGGGTTCGCAATGGTCGATCTCGGCATAACGCAGCGCGCTTTCTACCATGGAGGGTACCAGCGCGTCCTTGGGGTGCTGGACCACAGCGAGCCCGCCAACCGTCTTGATGGCCCGCAGGCCGGCAGTACCGTCGGAAAGCGCGCCCGACAGCACCACGCCGATGACGCTCGCGCCGTAGCTCAGCGCTGCCGAGCGGAACAGCGGGTCTATCGCCGGCCGGGCGAGGTTTTCGCGCGGGCCGCGGCGCAGCATCATGTGGTCGTCATGGAGCAGGAGGTGAGCTCCGGGAGGAGCCACATAGATGTTGCCGGTTTCGACTCTGGCGCCGTTCTCGGCCACAGAGGTCTTGAGCGCCGCGACGCGCTGGAGAATCCCCGGCAGATAGCTGACCTGCCCGACATGAACCACGATGAACACGGCCGCCGGCAAATCGGCGGGAAGATCGCTCACTACCTTGTTCAGCGCCTCGACCCCGCCCGCGGAGGCGCCGATGACGATGACGGAGCGGTTGCGCGCACTGGGTCGCCGCGAGCCTGTCGCCGTCTCGCGAGCAGGTGAAATGCGGTTTCATCGTCGGCCATATCACCCTTACTATGTGCCCGCCCCAAAACCATAAGTCGTTTCAGGGGGACTCAGTTCCACGGGCACTCGACCTGGTTCGTGCAGGTCAGCCTGGAAAAGCAGCTCCGTTGTCAAGCACGTGGCGATTGGTCACTTTCGTGTCTTTTGCTTCACAACCGGCGCGAGATCGGCGCGGCTTCCGTTGCTCACCGAATAGGCGCGCGTGATTTCGGCGCCGAACAGAAAGATCTGAGCCGAGTAATAGACCCACAGCAACACCACCATCAGCGCACCTGCGGCGCCGTAGGAGGTCGCGATCGAACTGCTGCCAATATACCAGCCGATCAGCGACTTCCCGACGGTGAACAGAAGCGCGGTGACCAGGGCGCCGACGGCGACATCCCGCCATTTGAGGCTGCGGTCCGGCAGGACTTTGTAGATCGCCGCGAAGAGCAGCGCGATCAGCAGGAACGAAACGACCGTGTTGATGGAACTCACGATCAGTTCGCCGAACGGCAGGCGCTGGTTGATCGCATCGCTCAATGCCGAGATGGCCGTGCTCGCCGCGAGCGACACCAGGAGCATAAAGCCCAGCGCCGCCACGAGGCCAAGGCTCGCTATCCTCGCCCGCACAAGGCTCGAAAGCGACATATCGCTTGGTTCGACTTTCCAGATCTTGTTCAGCGACTGCTGCATCTCGCCGAAGACGCCAGAGGCCGTTATCAGGAGCGTCACCAGCCCGATGATCGTGGCGAGCGCGCCGGACCATCCGCGCGAAGCGGTCTCGATCGTGGCCTTCAGGAGATCGGCACTCTGCGGACCCATGACGCCCGATATCTCGGCCGAGAGCGCGAGTTGCGCGGCGTCTCTGCCGACAACGATGCCGGCGACCGCCACCACGATCAGAAGGATCGGCGCAAGCGAGGTGGTGGCATAAAAGGCAATCGCCGCGCCATGGCTCAAGGCGTTGTCGTCGATGTAGCCGCTTACGCTTTGCTTCAGCAGTGGCCAGGCCTCTTGAGGCCAGCCGGTCTTCGATTTCCTGTCCTGCACCATGTGCGCTGCCCGCCTCGAACCGATGCGGGCCGGGTGGGACAAGAGCTCGACTGCCTTTTCGTTGGCCAGGATGCGAAGCCGGAAAAATCATCCTGTTCTCTCTGCCACCAGGTCCGGCTAACGCGGCCCGCTGAAGTCAATAACGATCAGGTTCAATTGTTCCGAACCAGTTCGTCGGCGCCCGGATCATGGCGGGCCGGCCGCGGGCATGTCCCCGCCGCACGGCCGAAGTCGCCTGGAGGGTTCTCCTCGGGCTTTGCCCAGCCTTCCGGGCGGTGTTCAGTAGCCTCCTATGATGGGCAGGATCTCGCCGGTGATGTAGCTGGAGCATTGCGGCGAGGCTAAAAACACATAAGCCGGCGCGATCTCCTCCGGCTGGGCGGGCCGCTTCATCGGTGTCTTCGCGCCGAAGCGCGAAACGTCCTCAGCCTCCTTCTCCGAGGGGTTGAGCGGCGTCCATACCGGGCCCGGCGCCACCGCGTTCACGCGAATGCCCTTGCTGATGAGATTGCCGGAGAGTGCCCGGGTGAAGGCGTGGATTCCGCCCTTGGTCATCGAATAGTCAACCAGATCCTTCGAACCTTCGATGCCGGTGACGGAACCGGTATTGATGATCGCCGACCCGGGTTTCATATGCGGCACCGCCTCCTGCGCCATGTGGAAATAGCCATAGAGGTTCGTCTTCAGCGTGGTGTCGAAATGCTGCTCGGTAAGGTCGGCGAAGTCGGTCGAATGAACCTGGAAGGCCGCGTTGTTGACGAGCACGTCAATCCTGCCGAACGTCTTGACGGTCTGCTCGACCAGCTTGTGGCAAAAGGTTCGTCTGGCGACGTCTCCGCGAAGCGTGATGCAGCGCCTGCCTTCAGCCTCGACTGCCTGTTTCGTCACCTTTGCGTCGCGGTCCTCGTTGAGATATGCGATCGCGACATCCGCCCCTTCCCGCGCGAACAGAACCGCCACCGCGCGGCCGATGCCGGAATCGCCGCCGGTGATCAGGGCCACCTTGCCGTCCAGCTTGCCCGACCCTTGCCAGAACGGCGCGTCATAAAGCGGCGCCGGTTCGATCGCCCATTCCTCGCCGGGCTTCGGATGATGCTGCTTGGGGAATGGCGGCGCTGGATATTGCCTGGCGCCGGCCTGCATGGCTCCCTGCGATTTGGATTTGCCGTTCGGCTTGGCGCGGTCGGCCGCGTCGACCTTGCGCTGCACGCTCCGCTGCCGGCTCGCCGCGTGCTCGGTGGCGGATTTGGCCGGTGAGGTGGACGCCATCGGCGTAGCGGATTTTGTCGCTCGGACGGATTTCGTCGGCATTGCTTTCTCCTTTGTTTCTCTCTCGGGACAACGCGGCCGAACAGAAAAGGTTGGCATTGCCACCCAACGCCCGGTCGTCTGCCGCCCGGCTCGTGCTTGAACCCGCCGTTGCTCGATTGGATGCAACCGGGCCGCGGCAATTTCGTTTATGGCGATCTCGATCCGTGCGGTGGCGCCATGAAATCCTATCGGACGAACAAAGCCCCTCTCGTTCTCGCAGTGACCGCCCTGAGAGCGGCACCCTTCGTCGGCCTCGGCTGGCCTACGAGCGGGTGGTTAGGCTGGTGACGAGGCATGGGCAGATTCTTGCCGCTCACCATTCGCTTCGTCCGCGGCGGCACGATGGTGGTTTCCTCGATCGCCGATGCCAAAAAAGCACTTGGCGGGGCATGGAAAAACAAGGACGCACCGGCCTATCTGAAGGCGGCTCGTCTGGTGGAAGACGCGGCCAATGGAATTTGCCGGCCGGCCATCGCCTTTGCTGCCTTCAAGAAAGCGGCTGCCGAGCAGGGCCTGCTGGAGCCTACCGGACCGAGTGCCGCGCTCAGCATGTTCGACCAGCTCTGGTCACGCGACCGCAAGGGGCCGCTGAAATGACCCAGGCTCCAACCCGCGGCCGTGCGAGGACGAGCCGGCGCTCAACGTAGGCCTGGTGGCGGCCGCCCAGGCGGTCGACCCTCAGCCCCGACAGCCTGTCGGACCACCCGGCAAGGTTTCTTTGCAAGCTGGGTGCCAGCGGACTTCGTGACGAAATGAAACCGCTGGCGATTTAACCCGCCTTGCCGCGCGGGAGTTGGAACGACATGAGTATTTTCGCGTTATGCGCGATGCTTCTCGATGATCACATCAGCATGGCACAAAGGCATGTTCGGCATGGCGAGCTGCACATTGCGCGCCAGCACGAGCGGATTACCCGACTAAGAAGCAAAAGCCTGCCGACGACGGATGCTCTGAGTTTCCTGAACCTGTTGGAAGAAGTTCACGCCGCCCAGCGACGACGCCTTTCGCAACTTCTGTCGAAATCGGCCGGCTCACAAGCGGCCTCCGAGGTTTCGGCTGCCGAGACGCGGTTGGTGAAGGGCGCGACGGATTTGATTTGGATTCCCGATCCCATCGTCCGGCTCACGCTGGAGCTTGAGCAGGAGCTTAAAGCCAGAATGAAGTGGCTGGCCGCCAAGCCTCCCAAGGGCAGGCTTCACTAGTTTACTCGTCCCGCCGGACTACCCGCTTTTCCCATAGGATCTGCACCAGGCGTCGACGTTACGTCACAATAGGTGGCACAATTTGCGGCATCGCAAGCAGACGCACCACCCACGATCGAAACATCCATTTAAATCGAAAAATCAGCACCCTTACGGGAGAAGCCGATGGTACCGTTGGCTGGGATCACTCCGTTCTCTACTCATTTGTTTTTGCTTTGTTTTTCTTCTTTGACGACCGATTTGTATCACAATGGGTAGCACAAATTGTAGCACATCTCTCGGTGGGCGATTGCCGTGCCTGAGCCAAAGCGGGCGGCAACCACGAACGCCATGGGCTATCGGCGGCCAGGGGCGGTCGCCCCGCAGCTCCGTTACCCGAAACGAGAAAGTGCAGTGATGGCGGAACCAGTCCATGTCGTGGGTCAGCCAGCATCTGTACGGGATATTAGTAATGCTAAAATTCTCACTGAAGCCCATCGAGACGAGATGGTGGGAAGCTCAGTCGAAGAAGCCCGCATCCTCTTCCCTGAGATATTTCTTGGCCGCCTCCGCGTCGATATCAAGGCCGAGCCCCGGCGCTTCCAGCAGGTCCACCATGCTGTCCTTCACGATCTGTTTCGGCAGACCGATTACCAGGTCCTCCCACCAAGAGTTGGAGGCGCTTGGATATTCGAAGGCGATGTAGTTTGCGGGCAAGGTGGCGCAGACATTGATCAGCGCGCCGAGACCGAGCAGGCCGTTGGCGGTGCCGTGCGGCGCCATCAGGATCGAGTGCATGTAGGCGTGCTCGGCGACCCATTTGAGCTCGGCAATGCCGCCGATATCGGCCGGATCGGGGCCGATGACACGCACAGCCTGGGTCTCGATAAGCTCCTTGAAATTGTGTCGCAGATAAATCTGCTCGCCGGTATGGATCGGCGTCGAGGTGGAGGTGGTCAGTTCCCGATAGGCCTGCGGATTGACCCACGGCACATAGTCACCGGTCAGCATGTCCTCCAGCCACATCAAATTGTACTTCTCGACGGCGCGGGCGAACTTGATCGCGTCGGGCAACATCCAGCCCGGCCCGCAGTCGAGGGCCAGGCTGACCTTGTCACCCAGCACCTCTTTCATCGCGATGACGCAGTCGAGCATGTGATTGAAACCGCGCTCGCTGATGACGCCCTGATCCATGGCGCCGTGATAGCCGGCCTTCTTCTGCGTCACGCCGTAGTGAAAACCTTCGACGCTGTCCTTCATGTTGGAGTGAAAGGAGATGCCCTGCTTGACCATGAAGAAGTTCTGCGGCTGCTCCATCATCCATTTGACGTCGGCGGCGTAATCCTCCGGACGGTCGCCCGTGCGCCTGCGGCGGATCGAACCGTTATAGACGCGCACCTTGTCGCGCACCTTCCCGCCGAGCAGCTTGTAGACCGGCACGCCCGCAGCCTTGCCGGCGATGTCCCACAGCGCATGCTCGATGGCGCTCACCGCCGCGCCATAGGGCTTGAACGAACCGCGCTGGCGGATCTTCAGCATCACCCGTTCAACGTCGGTCGGGTCCTCGCCGATCAGCGCCTCGCGGAAATGCAGCACGAAGGGTTTCAGGTAGGTCTTGGTGAACTCGACCTCGCCAAGGCCATAGAGCCCCTCATCGGTGACGATGCGGACGATCGGGTGCTTGCCCATGACGGCGCAGCGCAGGTCGGTGATCTTCATGGCGCCGTCCTATTTCACAGACGAGAAAGCTGTCGGCGTGAGCAGCTGGCTGCTTATATTGGCAACGATCTGCCCGTCGCGCTCAGACTCGTCCCGGGCCCTGTGCCATACCGGATCGGTGACGAAAGCCGTCCATTTCGCCTCGCGCTCGGCCAGCGATTCCCAAGCTAGGAAATAGGTGAGGCGATTGCTGTTTTCGCCGATCACCGTGGTGAAGAACCCGGCTTGGCGGATGCCATGCCTCTCCCATATGGCCAGCGTTTGGTCGGAAAAGCGCTTGAGCAAAGCCGGCAGCCTGCCCGGCAGGCAGTCATAGATACGCAGTTCGTAGATCATGGTTTCGTCCGTTTCTTTTTCGCCTCTCCCTTGGGAGAGGTCGACACGAATGCTCGGGCGGTGGCCCTGTGAGCCTGGGAGAATGAGGGCGGAGAACCCGGGCTAGCTCCAGGTCCGGTCCCAGCTATATTCATTGTCCCAATGCTCGGTGGATTGCCATATCCCCGTGACACCGGGCTGCAGATGCTGGCTGATCACCTCGTCGACGACGTCATCGATCCCCAGACCCGGCTTGTCCGGAACGGTGATGAAGCCGTCCTTCACAAGGGGCTTGGGAAGACCGGTGACGATGTCGTCCCACCAGTCGACATCGGCGGAATGGTATTCGAGCGCCATGAAGTTCTCTGTCGCGGTCGCGACATGCGCCGCGGCCATCGCGGCGATCGGGCTTTCGGCCATGTGGATCGCCATGCCGACGCCGTGCTCCTGCGCCATGTCGCCGACCTTCTTGGTCTCAAGGATGCCGCCGCTGGTGAGCAGGTCCGGATGGATAATGGAGACACCTCCGCTCCTCAGCAGAGGCTCGAAGCCCTCCTTGAGGTAGATGTCCTCGCCGGTGCAGATCGGCACCGAGGTCGCCTGCTGCAATTGCCGGTACTGGTCGGTGTACTGCCAGGGGATCACGTCCTCGAGCCAGGCCGGCACGTATTTCTCGATACGGCGCGACAGGCGAATGCCGTCCTGCAGCGAGATGTGGCCTACATGGTCGATGGCTAGAGGAATCTCGTAGCCGATGACCTCGCGGACTTCGTGGATATACTGCTCGAGCAGGTCTATCCCCTTTTCGGTGAAATGCAGGCCCGTGAACGGGTGCCGCACGTTCTGCGCGTCGTAAGCGAGATTGCGGGCCTTGCGCTCCTCGAGCGTGCCGCCGCGGCCGCGCGGATTGGCGTGAAACCCTTCGAGCGCGCCGGCGGGCGATGTCACAGCACCCGGAATGTGGGCGATCTGCATCAGGCCCAGGTCCATCTTGAGGAAGGTGAAGCCACGCTCCATGCGCGCCTTGAGGCGCTTGCCGGTCTCGGTGCCGCTCGGCTTCTCGGCGTCCGTATCGCAATAGACGCGCACGCGGTCGCGAAACCTGCCGCCCAGCATCTGGTAGATCGGGACGCCATAGGCCTTGCCGGCGAGATCCCACAGCGCGATCTCGACGGCCGACACGCCGCCGCCCTGCCGCCCATGGCCGCCGAACTGTTTGATGCGTCGGAACAAGCGGTCGACATCGCAGGGGTTTTCGCCAAGCAGCCGGCTCTTCAGCA
The DNA here is from genome assembly GCF_029625735.1 of Mesorhizobium sp. WSM4935. Taxonomy (NCBI): domain Bacteria; kingdom Pseudomonadati; phylum Pseudomonadota; class Alphaproteobacteria; order Hyphomicrobiales; family Phyllobacteriaceae; genus Mesorhizobium; species Mesorhizobium sp. WSM4935. The sequence continues at coordinate 118,882 of NZ_JARTVR010000016.1, forward strand.
TCAGCGCATAGGTGGCGCTGGCCCCGTCACGCACCTCGCCAAGCCCGACAATACCCTGGTTGGTGTAGATCTTGAGCAGCGCCGAGGTGAATGGCGCGCCGACGATCTCGGCCACCCGCATATCGGTGATACGCAGCTCGGACGGCCTGGAATTCGTGTTGATCCGATTGAGAGCCTCGTCGGCTCCATCCATCTTTGGCATGATTGGTCCTCGTTCCGCTCGGAGTGGCCCCGCCCGCCGGGCCTGCCTACGTAGTGCTAGCCCAGCTCGATCTCGTGGGCTTGCAAGTAGTCGCGGTTCATCTCGACACCGAGGCCAGGCCTCGACGTCAGCTTCAGGTTGCCGTTCGAAACGTCGAGCGGTCTGTCGATGAGGTGATCGTATTTGGAGAGGTCCCACTCCGAGGTTTCGAGCTTGTAGAAGTTGGGAACGGTCATCATCACCTGCGCTCCAGCGACCACGTTGATCGGCCCGGCAGCGTCATGCGGGGAGACCGGGACGTAATAGGATTCGCAAAGGGCGGAAATCTTCTTGAGCTCGGTGATGCCGCCGGTCCAGGTGACGTCGGGCATGATGTAGTCGGCGAGCTTGTTCTCGAGCACGGGCACGAAATCCCACTTCGTGTGGCCACGCTCGCCCCAGGAGATTGGGGCGCTGACCTTGTCGCGCACCTGTTTGAGCGCATTGAGGCTCTCGGGCGGACAAGGCTCCTCGAACCAGTCGATCTGGCCGGCTTCCTCGAGGCTGCGGCAGAGGCGAACGGCGGTGGGGACGTCGAAGCGACCATGCGCATCGATGAGAATGTCGACATCGGGCCCCGCCGTCTCGCGGATGAGAGCCGTGAGCTCGGCCGCCTCGCGCTCGTCCTTGCGGGTCATGCTGCCGTCGAGATAGCCGTCCCGCCTTTCGCGGGCCACGCCATCGACGCTTGGACCCTGGTGAGGAAACGGGTCGAACTTGAGCCCGGTGTGGCCGGACTCCACGATGCCGCGAATTTCGCGGACGACGGCTTCCTTGCTGGTGAATTTGGCCTGGTCGGGATGGGTGTAGAGCGCGATTTCATCGCGCACCGGCCCGCCCAGCAGCTCATAAATCGGCTTGCCTAGGACTTTGCCGCGGATATCCCAAAGCGCTATGTCGATGGCGCTCACGCATTCGACGGCGGCGCCGCGGCTGCCCATATAGGTGAAGCTGCGGAAGATCTTGTGCCACAGATGCTCGATGCGCGCCGGATCCTCGCCCGTCACGGCGGCGCCGATCTGCCGCAGGATCGTGCACAGCGCGCGGTTGGCGAGCTTCGTCGTCGTGGTGATCTCGCCCCAGCCGCAGACCCCTTCGTCGGTCGTCACTTCGACGAACAGGTACTCTCCCCAGTATGAAGCGTCGGACTTGACCAGCCATGGCCGAATACTCGTGATTTTCATCTGAATTACCCTCTCTGAAACGGCCAGGCTGACGGTGTTGCGGATCGGCTACCCTGCCCGGGCGGCGCTGCGCGCGCGCATGTGTTCGAGGACATGCCGGCCGGAGCCCTCGACATGGCGGGCAATGAGTTCGGCTGCCTTGTCGGCGTCTCCCGATTTCACGAGCGCGATGAGCTCGCGATGCTCGCGGATGATCGCCGCGCGTCGGGCAAGCGTGAAATTGAAACGCCGGCTCACCGCCCGCAGCACTTCGCGATGCTTCCACCAAAGCTCGGCGGCATGGCGGTTATAGTGCCGCTGGTACATCACGGTGTGGAACGCGGTATCCAGCTCGCTGTGCCTGAACGTGTCGGCGAAGTTGTTCTCTTCGATCAGGCCTTGCAGACGTTCGAGCTCGGCAATGTCCTCCTCGGTCGCCATTCCCACAAACCAGCGCGTCAGGGCGGGCTCGATGAGAACGCCAATCTCGTAGATATCGCGCACGAAATCCTGATCTATGGGCCGGACGCGCGCGCCCCGGTTGGGAACGAAGGTGACGAAGCCCTCGCCACGCAACAGCTGCAGCGCCTCACGCACGGGATTGGTCGAGGTGCCGTGACGGCGAGCGAGATCGGTGACCACCAGCCGCTCGTTGGCAGCCAGCCGTCCCTCGATGATGTCTTCCCTTATCTGCTCGTACAGCGAGGCGCCCTCGCTTGATGCCCCGAGAGCATCAATCCCCTCGGGTGGCTCTGCTTTGAAATCGCTCGTTCCCGCCAAGGCCATCATCCCCCTTAGTCCAATACACGATCCGACCGATATCATGCACATCTTCGACGAACAATGTACGATTTGTTGCGTTGACAGCCATTCTGCGATCTGAAAACGTACAAAGTGATCGAAGGGATACATTAGGGCGGAGAAATATCCTGCGATCGAACGGCCAAGGACCGCCTGCCTCGACGCAGAGCGGCATGGGAGAACCTGGAGGAGACCTATGAGGAGGATCACAGTCGGCGGTGCCGTCCTGCGCGGCGCTGTCTCCACTGCTTTGACGATATCGCTGATGTCGGCTTCGGCGCTTGCCGCGCCCCCGGTCGACCTGAGCAAGTGGTCGCCCGAATATGTGCGCTCGATTGCTGGCACGCAGGAGTTTGACACAGCCGGCGATTGCGCCAAGGTCACCCCGCTCGACTACAAGGGGCGACTGACATTCTGGTACCAGGGCGTGTTCGAGGGCGACCCCGACCTCCTGCGCCAATACTACAAGGACTTCTTCGCAACCTTCCGCAAGACCTACCCGAACATTCAGCTCGAGGAACAGGCCCTCACCTACAACGACCTGCTCGACAAGTTCCGCACCGCGCTCCTTGGCAATGCCGCGCCGATGGCAGTCCGCCTGCAAATCCTGGGTGGCACCGAGTTCGCTTCGAAGGGCTATCTGCAGCCGCTGAAACCCGAGGATGTCGGCTATTCGAGCGAGGATTTCTGGCCCGGCGCCATGAAGGCCGTGACCTGGGACGGCGTGACCTACGGCATTCCGACCAACAACGAGACGATGGCCTTCATCTGGAATGCCGACATCTTCAAGCGCGCGGGTCTCGATCCGAACAAGCCTCCGGCAACCTGGGACGACGTCGTCAAATATTCGAAGCAGATCCACGACAAGCTCGGCATTGCCGGTTACGGCCTAGTGGCGCGCAAGAATGCCGGCAACACGCCCTACCGTTTCATGCCGCAGCTATGGGCCTATGGCGGTGGCGTTTTCGATGAAGCCACGGCGAACCCGACCTATAAGGAGATCGAGCTCAACAGCCCGCAGAGCAAGGCAGCGCTGCAGGCCTCTTACGACATGTATGTTCGCGACAAATCGGTTCCGGTTTCGGCGCTCACCAACCAGCAGGCCGACAACCAGCCGCTGTTCCTGGCCGGCCAGCTCGGCATGATGATCTCGCATCCGTCCGACTACAACGTCATGCTCGACCTGCAGAAGAAGGCAACGGGCACCGACAAGGACAAGGCACAGACCGTCATCGACAACATGCGCTACGGCCTAATTCCGACGGGTCCCGACGGCAAACGCGCCGTGGTCTTCGGCGGCTCGAACATCCACATCCTGAAGCCTGAATATGTCGAGGGCGGCAAGGTGGACGAGCCGGCGGCAAAGGCCATCATCTGCATGTGGACGAGCCCTGAATGGTCGTTGAAGATGGCCTATGCCGGCTCGAATCCCGGCAATCTCAACGGCTTCAAGACCAAATGGATGAAGGAGCGTCTGGACAGCATCAAGTTCCTCGATGTCACGACATCGATGCTGCCCTACGGCATCCCCTTCCCGGCGCTGCCGCAGTCGCCCGAGATCATGAACATCATCATCCCGGACATGCTGCAGAACGCCCTGACCGGAGCCATGACCGTCGACCAGGCGGCGGACGACGCGGCCAAGAAGGTGAAAGACCTGATGGGCGGCGGACTCTAGAGCATGATGCCGAAAAGTGTGAAGCGGGTTTCGGACGACATCATGCTCTACTTCTTTGACTTGGAAGCCTGACCTGCGATTTCACCGGCTGCGCCGACAACGCAGCCGGTTCCTTACGATGAACAAGGGCACGCCAAAGTGACGATCGTGAGCGGCAAGGCCGAGGCTCGCCGACCATTGCAATCCGCCAGGTCCGATGTGCTCCGCAAGATGTGGGAGCATCGCGCCGACTACGCTTATGTGCTTCCGGCGATTGCCGTGATGCTCATCGTGATCGCTTATCCGATCTACTACACGATCGAATTGTCGTTCTTCAACACGCCGCCCGGCCTGCAGCTCCGCGACAAGATTTTCGTCGGTTTCAACAATTACACGGCCATCCTGACAAGCCAGGTATTCTGGCAAGTCACCCTGAACACCCTGATCTGGACGTTTGCCTCCACCTTCATCTCCTTTGTCCTGGGATTCGCCACCGCGCTGGCGCTGCACCGCGACTTCATCGGACGCGGTGTCCTACGCGCCATCCTGATCATTCCTTGGGTTATCAGCGCGGTCGCCGCCTCCTATATTTGGAAGTGGATCTACCATTCGGATTTCGGGATCATCGGCGCGGTGCTGGTCGAGCTCGGATGGGCCGACCGGCCGCCCAATTTCATCGACAGCGTCTCAACGGTGCTGCCCTCCCTCATCGTCGTCAACATCTGGCGCGAGTTTCCGTTCGCCATGATCATGATGATGGCCGGCCTGCAGACAGTGCCCGACCAGCTGCTGCGCGCCGCGAAAGTCGACGGCGCCGATGCATGGCAGCGCTTCTGGCATGTCACCTTCCCGCATCTGAGGAATGTCTCGACGGTGACGATCCTGCTGCTGGCGGTGGCCAACTTCAATTCCTTCATCATCCCCTGGATCATGACCGGCGGCGGGCCGTCGAACGCATCGCATATCTGGATCACTCACATCTATGAGCTCGCCTTCGGCCGGCAGCGTTGGGGGGTGGCGGCGGCCTACTCCGTGCTGCTGTTCCTCATCCTGATGACGCTTGGCTACTTCTATGTCCGTGCGCTCAGCGGCAACGAGCGGAGGGAGGCAAACGCGTGAGCACGATTGCCGAGACAAGCTCACGGGGCCAGACCCGCCGCCGCGTGCGCCTCGACGGATGGCGGTGGGGCGGGCGCATCTTCCTGCTGTTCATGCTGCTTTACACCGCGCTGCCGATGGTCTGGATGCTGCTCACCTCGATCAAGTCCGGCTTCGCGGCGATGCAACTTCCGCCGCAATGGTGGCCCGACCAGCCTACCCTTGCCAGCTATCAAAAACTGCTCGATCCGCAGAACAGCGTCGGCCAGGACTTCCTGCGCTTCTTCTGGAACAGCCTTCTCGTCTCGACCGCCACGACGATCCTTTCTGTGATGGTGGCGGTCCCGGCGGCCTATGCTTTTTCGCGCTTCACCTTCCCAGGCAGGAGCTTCCTGTTCTTCGCCGTGCTGCTACGCAACATGTTCCCGGCGGTGATCTTTCTGGTGCCGCTCTTCATCCTGATGCGCGCGATCGGGCTGGTAAACACGCATGGATCGCTCATTCTCACCTACCTCACTTTCGGGCTGCCGCTGGCGATCTGGCTGCTCAAGGGCTTTTACGACAACATTCCGGTGCAGCTCGAGCAGGCGGCCCGGATCGATGGGGCGACGCGGTTCCAGGCTTTCGTGATGATCGTGATGCCGCTCTCGGCGCCGGGGATAATCGCCACCGCGATCTACTCCTTCATCGGCGCGTGGAACGAGTACATCTACGCCTACACCTTCCTCTCCAAGAACGAACAGCTGACGCTGCCGGTCGGCATCCAGCGCTTCTTCTCGGAGAACACGACGGACTTTCCTGGCCTGATGGCGGCCAGTTTCATGATGAGCGTGCCCGTCGTGGTGCTGTTCCTCCTCCTGCAGCGATACTTCGTGCGCGCCCTTACCGAGGGCGCGGTCAAGCACTAGGGAGTTTCGGATGGCGCATGTGGTCCTCAAAGATCTCGTCAAGACCTATGGCGGCTTCAAAGCCGTCAACGAGGTTTCGCTGACGGTCAATGACGGCGAGTTCGTCGCGCTCGTCGGTCCTTCGGGCTGCGGCAAGACGACGACGCTCAATCTCGTCGCCGGCCTGACCTCCGTCACATCAGGCGACATCTTCATCGGCGACCGGGTGGTCAACGACCTCGACCCCAAGGATCGGGATATCGCCATGGTATTCCAGAACTACGCGCTCTATCCGCAAAAGTCCGTTTACATGAACCTCGCCTTCCCGCTGCAGATGCGCAAGCTGCCCCGGGACGAGATCGACAAGAAGGTCAGGGAAGCGGCGCGCGTGCTCGACATGACGCAGCTGCTCGAACGCAAGCCGCGCGAACTTTCGGGCGGGCAACAACAGCGCGTGGCGCTCGGCCGGGCCCTTGTTCGGGATCCGGCGGTATTCCTGATGGACGAACCGCTCTCCAATCTGGACGCAAAGCTGCGCGTACAGATGCGATCCGAGATCAAGCGGTTCCACCAGGACCTCAAGGCGACGATCATCTATGTAACGCACGACCAGCTCGAGGCCGTCACCATGGCGGACAGGATGGCGGTGATGAATGGCGGATACCTTCAGCAATACGATTCGCCCGCGCAGGTTTTCGCACATCCCGCCAACATGTTCGTCGCAAGCTTCGTCGGCAGTCCGGCGATGAGCCTTATTCCGCTGGAGGTATCGACGGCAAACGGCAGCACAGCACTGACGAGCACCGAAGGCTGGAACCTCGCGCTGTCGCAACTCAATGCGCGCAAGGTCCAGAGAGCGACCACCAGGAAGGTGGTGCTCGGCGCGCGACATTCGACGATCAAGCTGCACAAGAGCGCGGTTCCCGGCGCCATTCCGGCCAAGGCCTATACGGTGGAGCCGACCGGAGACGTCACCTTCGTCCAGGCTTTCCTGTCCGGCGCCATCGTCAACATCAGCGTTTCGCCCAACATCGCCGTCGCGCCTGACGAACAGATCTGGCTCGAATTCGACCAGGAGCGCATGCACCTGTTCGACGGCGAAACCGAAATGGCCCTCAAGGCCAGCTGACGCGAGCGGAACGTGGCCCGAATGACGACGAAGCTCAAGATCACCGCGATAAAGCCCTATCCGGTGTGGGTGGGAACGCGCAACCAGATGCTCGTCAAGGTCGAGACCGACCAGGGCATCTTCGGCTGGGGCGAGAGCGGCTTGAGCGGTCGCGAGAAGGCCGTGGCCGGCGCGCTCGAGCATTATCGCGAGTTTCTCGTCGGCCGCGACCCGATGCAGATCGGCCGGACCTGGCAGGAAACCTATCGCAGCCAGTATTTCGAAGGCGGGCGTGTTCTACAGGCGGCGATTTCCGCCATCGACATCGCCCTTCACGACATCAAAGGCAAGGCGCTGGGCGTGCCGGTCTATGAGTTGCTCGGCGGCAAGCAGCGCGACCGCATCCCGACCTTCGCCTCGACCGGAGACGAGGCCGAAGGCGATGCCGCCATCGAACGCGCCCGCGAACTGCGCGCACAAGGTTGGCAGGCGATCCGCTTCTTCCCCGCCGGGCAAAGCAGCAAGGACATTTTCGAGCCGCGCGAGTCGATCGGCGCCACCGCTGCCATGCTGAACAAGGCGCGCGAGGCGCTGGGCGACAACGTGGTGCTCGGCGTCGACTACCATCATCGGCTGTCGGTCGCCGAGGCGGCGAGCTTCTGCGGCAAGCTCGGTCGCGGCGTGCTTGATTTCCTCGAGGAGCCGATACGGGACGAGACGCCGGAGGCTTACGAATCCCTGCGCAGGATGACCGATATCCCATTTGCCATCGGCGAGGAATTCGCCAGCAAGTGGCAGTTCCTGCCCTACATCGAACGCGGCATCCACCAGTTCAACCGGCTCGATGTCTGCAATGTCGGGGGGCTCACCGAGGCGATGAAGGTCGCCGGCTGGAGTGAGGCGCATTATGTGGATCTGATGCCGCACAATCCCCTCGGCCCGGTGTGCACGGCCGCGACCATCCATCTCGGTGCGGCGGTGCCCAACTTCGCCTGGCTCGAGACCAGGGTGCCGGAAAGGAAGCTGGGCTTCGACAATTCCGAATTCTTCCCCGTGCAACCACGGCTGGACGGCACCGATTACCCGGTCGGCGACCAGCCGGGGCTGGGCATCGAGGTCAACGAGGCGGCGATCAAGGCGCAGAGTTTCCGTTTCTGGGAAGCGCCTCACCTCAAGCGCCGCGACGGTTCCGTCACCAACTGGTAGTTCAATTCCAACCGGAGTCCCGATAATGACGCATACTCCTGACATCACGCGACCGCCTAAGGAGCTGATCGACGCGCTGAAGGAGATCGGCGCCGCCACGGTAGCTGGCACGCTCGGCCACATGGGCTTTCGCAAGCCGCACATGGTCGGTCCGGTGGCGCAGAACCATGGCAAATCGATCGTCGGGCCGGCGCTGACGCTGCAGTTCCTGCCGCAGCGGCCTGACCTGTTCGACGAGGGAGAATATACCGATCCGGAAACGCAACTGCACCGGCACGTGCTCTATAACGCGCAGGAGGGCGACGTGGTCGTAGTCGACGCGCGCGGCGACATGAGCTCGGGCGTCTTCGGCGATATGATGTCGACTTATTTCAAGGGCCGGGGCGGCGCGGGCATCGTTATCGATGGATGCATGCGCGACCGGCCCAATGTCGAGAAGCTCGATCTGCCGCTATGGCTCCGCGGCTGGACGCCAAACTATCATGTGCAGACCAGCATCTATCCCAATGCCGTCAACGTCCCGATTGCCTGCGGCGGCGTCACGGTGATCCCCGGCGACATCATCGTCGCAGATGACGACGGGGCGGTGGTGGTTCCCGTCTCGATGGCCCCCATGGTGATCGACGAGGCACAGAAGCACCACGACTGGGAAGAGTTTTCCCGAGAGAAGCTCATGCAGGGCGCACCCCTGCAGCGCTATTATCCGCTGCACGACGATGCTCGTGGAGAGTACGAGGAGTGGCGCAACGCAAGGCGCTAGCGGCAATTCCAGGAAAAGTGCGCAGCGGTTTTCTGTCCGGAATTGCGCAAAAAAATAGAGTTAGAGCGGTTCAGCGTTTCTATCAAACTCTGAACCGCTCTCGCGGCCTGACGAAAGTTGCGACCTGATTTGTACTCGGAGCGGTATAAACGCTCGGCCGCTCCAAGTACCTTCTGCGTACCAAAACTTAGCCGTGCCGGATTTCCGTGCCGAGCACTTTCAGGCATTCGCGGATGAAGGCCGCAAGCGCGGTCCAGCCTTTGGCCGAAACCATCGTGCCGTCGACATAGGCCTCAGTCGGGGACAGGTCGATATAGGTGCCGCCGGCGAGCGTCACTTCCGGCTCGCAGGCAACCAAAGCCCCGACCTTCTCGCCGCGGGCCTACCGTTCTACCGAAACCATTGCAGAGGACTGGTATGACCAACGAGCAGAACCACATGCCTTGTCGGGGACGACGATGTCTAGCGGACCGGCTGCTTCCGGTCTCGCAAATGCCGCGGCAGCGATTCGGGGCGGCTGGACAGACATCGTCTGAACAAGCGCCAGCGTTCACACCGCGCTGTTTCCGGCGGCCTCCAGCGAGTTCACGAAATGCAATGAGCGCCGCAGTGCGGCGCGAACGGTCGGGATATCGACAGGGGTATTTCGCCGTTGCGGGTCGAAGCGCTGAGGGCGCTCCAATCGCAAGGGCATTTCGATGCTGACCGGAAGCGCCGACGGCAGGGCGGGCCAATACTTTTGGTAATCGACGGCCCCCTCGCCGAGGGCACAGAACGCCCAACCTGCGTCACCGCTGGCAACATCCTTTAAATGCGCGTGACCAACCGCGTCGATAACCGCCGCGATATCTTCCGCCGGCTGAGTTACCTCCTGGCTGTAAGTGAAAACATTTCCGGCGTCATGGTTCAGGCAGACGTGCCGCGATCCGATTTCGCGTATGAAGCTTGCCCCAGATCGAGCACTGCCCAACAGATCGTCCTTACCATGTCCCGGGTTCTCGAGCGCCAGAGCGACATCGGCCTGCTCCAGTCTCGGCAGAACTGCATCGATCGTCCTTCGGATGTCCGCCCGATTCCTCATCGGGCCGGCATTGGTAATCAGGAAGGATGCGCCAAGACTGGCCGCAAAGGCGGCACGCCGGGATAACGCATCCACCGCGTCTCGCCCAGATAGGTCGAGATGAGCCGATACGGCTTTGATCCCAAGCCCGGCAGTTTCTGCTGTTACCCGCAGCTTCGAAGCGTTCGCGCTGGCGAACATGCCCTCATCGAAATCGACATAGCCACGAATGAAGGCTGGCTCAACATGCATGGCCCCGGCCTGGGCGATTTCTTCGATGGCCAGTTCCATGGAATAGCCATCGAAGAGCGCGGTCGATACCGATACGATCCTTGGCATCGCAGGCTGCGCTCAAGCTCCCTTGCCGTAGACGATCAGCTCGGAGGCTTCCTTCACCTTGGCCGGAGAAAGAGCCTCACGCCAATCGTCGCGGACCACTACGCCCTTGGCGAAGCGCATCAGGCGCAGCGCCGCATCCGACGGCACTTTCGGGGAGAAGCCGAACCACATGGCGATCTCGACATTCAGGTGGCCGATCAGAAAATCGAGAGCAGCCTTTCTGGGGATGCCATACTTGCGTTCGCATTCCTCGACAGCCTCGACCATCGTGTCGACAAACGGCATGGCAACCATTTCGGACAGGCCCGGCTCGAGAATCGCCAACTGTTCGACCGTGACGCGGTGGCTGTCGATGATTGGCGACCACATCGCCTTGCACACTTCTTCACCCAGCGCGTAGTGCTCTTCCGGGCCTTGCATCAGGGCGCAGACGATCGACTGCCTGGCTATGCCGCCGTGATAGTCGCGGCGGGCCGCCCACTCCGCCTCGTCATTGAAGAGCGGGGGATGGCAGGGATGGCCGACGAAATAGGTCAGATCCGGCCGATCCTTCGGCAGATCGCCGGCGTAAGGAGCCGCCGCATCGAGAATGAGAAGCATGGTGCCCTTCGCGAGCATCGGCGAGATCTGCTGCGCCACCTGACCGATGACATTGTCCGGCAAAGCCATCACCACGACCCTGGCTCCGGGAACGCCCTCTTCCACGGCGACGGCGCTGATGCCGGCCTCCGCCAGTCGCTTACGGCCCGGCTCGCCGATTTCCACGGCGCGGACGTCGTAGCTCGCTCCGACCAGCTTGCGGGTCACTCGGAAGCCCATCTTCCCCCCTGCTCCAAGCACAGCTACGGATGTTGTCATTGGTTTCCTCCCATGATGGTGCGCCGACGGCGCGAATTCAGCCGAACGCTTGCAGCGCGGCCTCGAGTTCAGGATGCGTGGCCGCATAATCACGCGCAGGAATGCCTGCGGCCGCGGCGTCAAAAGCATCATGCAGGCTTCGCACACCTGCGGCCGGCCCGCCTGGATGCGCCATGATGCCGCCGCCGCAGCAATAGATGAAATCGTTCGAGCCGAGCCTGCCAAAGGTGTCGCCCGCCTGAACCGCGCTCTGTCCGGACGAAAACACCGGCATGACCGTGTCGGGACGGTCCGCTCGCCCGAACATCGGGGTCAGGCAAGCCTGGGCCGAGGCCATCACCGACTCGTCCTGCTCGCAGAATTTATTGGACAGCCCGTTGACGTGCATGTGGTCGATCCCCGCCAGCCGCCAGAATTTCTGATAGGCGAGATAGCTCATGCCAATGTCGGGAGAGCGGCTGAAGAGGCCCCAGCCCGCGCGATGACCGTGAAGGGGAACGGCGGAATGCCGCCGCACATCGATGACGCCGGACAGACCGACGGAATTCAAGACGAGCATCGCGCAAGTCCCGCCGCGCCGGTCGATCAGGTCCAACTGACGCCGCATGGCGTCGAGATCTCCCGAGATGTTGGCCGCATACATAACCTTGCGGCCGGTTCTGTCCGCATGCCTATCTATCACCGCCATGACCGCTTCAAAGCGGCGCTCGAACGGCGAGTGCGGAGGATCCCCCATCAGTTCGTCGTCCTTGATGAAGTCGAGGCCCGCGGCAATCAGCGTGTCGGCAAGGGCCGCCGTTTCCTCCGGTGTGAGACCAACGCTCGGCTTGATAATCGTGCCGATCAACGGGCGCCCTTCCACACCTGTCAGACGACGCGTTCCCTCGATGGCGAAAGCCGGCCCCGGGTAGGCATCGGCGAAGAGATCGGGAAAGGTGACGTCCAGCAGCCGTATGGCCGAGAAATGGTGCAACTCGAACAAGTTGCCGAGAACCGTCGACCAGACCGAGGCAAGCACGGTCCCCGTATTCTCGATATTCCAGGAAAGCCCGACCCTTGCCCGGCGCGGTTTGGTGGCTTTCGCAGCTTTCGGGGAACGCGAAAACGGCAGTGCCTCATTTTCGACCTCCACGACATCGTCGATGAATTCGACGCGTGCCCCAAATCTCTCCAGCAGCTCCGGCGTCTCTCCGGGAAGGGCGCGGAAGGTCCCGCTGGATTGTTCGCCCGCCATAGCGGCTGCCGCAACCTCCAGGGGATAGCGGGTTTCAATCAGATAGGTCGCGAAGATTCGACCGGTCAATCGGGACGGCCCCTGCTGGGATGGCACTGACGCAGGCAGCGTTAGCAGCAAAAAGACGTCATGTCATCATATGACTTGTCGAGCGCAAAAATTTTTTGCCGAGCTAGATTTTCACCCAGTGCCATCGACGGCCAGTTTCGAATAGAGTTCGTTGGCCCGACCAATATGCTCGGCCATGGCAACGCTCGCGCCTTCCGGATCGCCGCTGGCGATCGCTTTATAGATTCGTTCGTGTTCCTCGATCGTTAGGCGCTCGGCACCTTTTACCGCCACAAGGTCCCGCTTGAACCGAGACAACCATTCGAGCATTCCCTTCGCCACCGCCGCGATCATGGAGTTGCCACTCATTTCCGCAATGACCGCGTGGAACTCCATGTCGGCAGCTACAAATCGGGGCTGATCGCCCTTTGCATCCCGCAACGTGCGTAGCGTCTCGGCGAGTCGTTCCAGGTTTTTGGCCGTGGCCCGGCGTGTAGCAATCCGGACAAGGCCTGTTTCCAGCAAGAGTCTGACCTCCTTGAGCTCTTCCAGACCACGAGAGTTAGTCGCCAACATCATGATCATCGCCGCGGAGACCTGGTCGACGATCACCTCGGGCGTCGGATTGATCACGCGCGCGCGTTCTCCGTGGGAGATCTTGATAAGTCCCATCTGCTGGAGCGTCAGCATCGCCTCCCGGATCGAAGGGCGCCCCACGCCGATCATCGTCATCAATTCTTTTTCCGACGGCAATTGAGAGCCGGGCGGAAACTCGGACGTCGAGATCGCCGCCATCAGGCGGTCAAGCACCTCCACATACAACTTCTTCTTCTGGACCGGCTCCATGCGCCCTCCGCGATCATTCTTCGCATATCGGCCCTGAGTCGCTGCTGGAAACAAGGCCAAGTCCTTCAATTGACATTACATATATGATGACCTAACGTCGGTCTATGGGCGCGCCGGTGGCGAATGACTGAGGACGTGCGCCGGAGCAGTTGGCAGCGCAGGCCAAGCTTCGCTCCGTCGACGCAAAGCGGGGGAGTTTCCGGGACCGGCTTGCGCAGCGGAGGTATGCTGGTATAACATGTGGATGGTATGGTGTCTTTGGGAGGACGCCACAAGGAAGTACAAGCAGGCCAACCGTGTTGGCGGTACAATTTGGGAGGAAGTATCATGAAGTTTGCAATAGTGGCGGCGCTTGCCAGCGCCGCGCTCACCAGCGTTGCGGCGCTGCCGGCGATGGCGTCCCCGGATAAGCCGGTCATCGCGTTGGCCAACGCCTATTACGGCAACACCTGGCGGCATCAAATGGTGGAAGCCTTCGAGGCTTCGGCCAAGGAAGCGAAAGCCGCCGGCCAGATCGCCGACTACATCATCATGAACGGCGATGGTTCGGTCGCACAGCAGAACAGCCAGATCGCGGAACTGATCCTGAAGAAGGTCGATGTGCTGGCCGTCGATGCCGCGTCCGAGACCGCCGTGAACGGCGTCATCGAGAAGGCCTGCAAGGCCGGCATCATCGTGATCTCCTTCGATTCCGTCGCTTCGGCGCCGTGCAACTACCAGCTCAATTTCGACTTCAAGGGCTACAAGGCGGCCCAGGCCGAAGCCGTCTTCAAGATGCTCGGCGGCAAGGGAAACGTCATTCAAGTGCGCGGCGTGAAGGGTTCGGCGCCCGACAACGACATGTTCAACGCACAGCAGTCGGTGCTGACCAAGTATCCTGACATCAAGGTGGTGGCCACCGTCTATGGCCAGGCAACGGCCTCCGTGGCGCAGGCGGCAATCGCCAATGTCCTGCCTTCCCTGCCGCATGTCGATGCCGTGCTCGGCCAGGGCGGCAGCGACGACGTCGGCATCGCCCAGGCCTTCGTCCAGTATGGCGGCGATTACAAGAACAAGATGCCGATCATTGAAGGCGGCGGCGGCACCGATTTCGTCAAATGGTGGGCCGAGGAAAATGCGAAGAACGGCTATCAGACCGTGTCGATGAACACCACGCCGGGCATTGGCGGCGCCGCCTTCTGGCTCGGCTACTCGTTGCTTAAGGGGGGCAAGGCACCCAAGCTGATGATCATGCCGGTGGCGACTGTCGACGCCAGCAACCTCAAGGAATACGCCAAGCTGCCGGGCGGCCAGATCATCAGCCCGAGCTATTCGCTGGACTGGGTCAAGCAGCACCTGCTCAGCAAGTAAGGCTGTCAGCTGACTTCGATCGGGCGCTAGCGAAGGCTACGCCCGATCGAGCCGTTGAAGAAAAACGGAGGACGAATGTCCCACCTTGCCATTGCCGATCAGGATGGCGCGGCATCACCCACGCATGCGGTTCCTGCCCGGCCAAATGTCGTTTCGCTCACCGGGATCACCAAGAGCTTTGGACCGACGCTCGCCAATGCAGGAATTGACCTTACCGTCTGCGCGGGCGATGTGATCGGGCTGGTCGGCGGCAATGGCGCCGGAAAATCGACGCTGATGCGCATCCTGTGCGGCGCGATGTGGCCGACGCTCGGCTCGATCTCCTTTGCCGGCGAGGAGGTGGCCTTCACCGGATACAACACCGGCGAAGCGCAGCGGCGCGGCATCCGCATGGTGCACCAGGAGCTGTCGCTCTGCGCCAACCTGTCCGTTGCTGAGAACTTTTTCCTGGAAACGCCAGGCGACTCGGCGAGCCGGCCTGGCTGGCGCGCGCTCTACCGCACCCGCGCCCGCGTGGCGCTCGATGCTGTTTTTCCCGGCAACGGCATCGATGCCGACGCCGAGGTCGGACACCTCACCATCGCCGAACGACAGATGGTGGAGATCGCACGCGCAGCGGCGATACCCGGTGTCAAGCTCATCGTGCTCGATGAGCCGACGTCGTCGCTCGACCTCGATCGCTCGAAGCAGCTGAGGGCCTTTGTTCGTGAAAGAGCGAGAGCCGGTCTCGCCTTTATTTTCATCAGCCACAAGCTGCAGGAGATCATCGACATCGCCACCGAGGTGGTGGTGCTGCGAAACGGCCGAACCGCATGGCAAGGCCATGCCGCCGACGCCTCGATCGGCAAGCTTGTACAACTGATGGGCGGCGATGCCAATCCGGTCCACCAGCACACTGTGTCCGCCGCATCCTCAAACGATGTGCTGGTTCGGCTCTCCGGGCCGCTGACGGCCGGGCTCGGCCGCGATATCGAGATCGTGCGCGGCGAGATCGTCGGGCTGGCCGGTCTCGAAGGCAGCGGCCAGAAGGAGTTGCTGCACGCCATCTTCAACCCGGACCGCAAGCAGCACGCAGTGGTCAGGCATGCGCAAGCCGGCTTCATCGCCGGCGACCGGCAGAAGGAAGGCGTGTTCCCGCTCTGGAGCGTGCTCGGCAACATCGGCATCGGGGCGGTTGCCCGCCGCCCGGCGCTGGGCGTCGTTTCCGACCGTGCCAGCCACGATATCGCCAAGGACGCAGCCGCCCGCCTGCGGCTCGACGACAATCGCTTCCAGTCCAACATCACGGAGCTCAGTGGCGGCAACCAGCAGAAGGCGCTGGTCGCACGCGCGCTGGTCGCGGACACGCCGATCATCCTGCTCGACGATCCGACGCGCGGCGTCGACATCGCCACCAAGCAGGATTTCTACCGGTTGTGCAACGAGGTGGCGCGCGGCGGCCGCGCGCTGGTCTGGCACACGACGGAGGACGCCGAACTGCTGGCCTGCGACCGGGTGCTGGTTTTTTCAGGGGGCCGGATCGTCAGCGAGTTGGCTGGCGACGCGATCACGGAATCGGCGATCGTCGGCGCCTCCTTCGCGCAGCCGGAAGACAAGGCCGCCGGCACCGGACACAAACGGACCGCCATCGCTGGATTTGGGCGACGCCTGGTCAACGCGGCGCCTTTCATCGGGCTTGCCGCCGTGCTCGCCATCATGATCGCGATCAATCCGGCGGTCGCTTCGACGTTCGGGCTCGACCTTCTGCTGATGCCGGCGCTGTCGCTGGTGCTGGTGACGGCAGCGCAGATGTTCATCGTCGGCGGCTCAGAGATTGACCTCGGCGTCGGCGCCTTCGCCGGGCTGGTCAGCGTGATCAGCGCCACGCTGCTCTACGACCAGCCATGGCTCGGCGCGCTGGCGCTGGTGGCCGCGCTCGCCGCCTATGCGGGGCTTGGCGGCGTCATCCAGGCGCGCAAGATCCCGGCCATCGTCGTCACGCTGGGCGCGTCCTTCATCTGGGTTGGGATAGGCTATGCGCTGCAGCCGACCCCCGGCGGCGCCAGTCCGGATTGGCTGTCCGCCCTTTTCGGCTGGTCGTTGGGCTTCGTGCCGACCTCGGTCATCCTGATCGCGGCCGTGGCACTAATCGTGCTCGTCATCGACCGGCTGCCGCTCGGCGTGGTGCTGCGCGGCTTCGGCAACAATCCCGCGGCGATGATCCGCTCGGGATGGTCGCCGACGCGTTACGCGCTGGTGCGCTATCTCATCGCTGGATTGTTCGCCGCCGCTGCCGGGCTGTCGCTGACGGCCATCAACACGGCAAGCGACATCAATTCCGGCAATTCCTACACCTTGCTCAGCGTTGCCGCCGTGGTGATGGGCGGTTGCTCGCTTCTCGGCGGCATCATCTCGCCGATCGGCGCCGTCGCCGGCGCCGTGACGCTGTCGCTGATCGGCGCGCTGCTCGGCACGCTCAGCGTCAGCAGCGATTACAACGCTGCCTCGCAAGGGTTGATCCTGATCGCGCTGCTCACGCTGCGCAGCCTGACCGCAGATCACAGGAGCGAGCAATGAACGCACTCGCCGGCTTCAGTATCTGGGCGCAGCGGAACCGCTGGATCTGGGCGGCGATCGGCGTGCTGCTTTTGTGGCTGGTGCTTTCCGTCGTCACCAACCGCTTCAGCCTGTCCAGCCTGTCCGGCGTCATTTTGTCGGCATCCTTCCTGACGGTCGTCGGCATCGGCCAGATGTTTGTGGTAACCACCGGGCGCGGCAACATCGACCTGTCGGTCGCCTCGGTGATCACGCTCAGTGCCTTCGTCGCGCTGCTCACCGTCAAGGGTCAGGACGCCAACCTGGCCATCGGCGTGGTCGCCGCCATCCTGCTTGGCCTTGCCGTCGGCGCGCTCAATTCGCTGCTCGTCGTCGGACTTGGCATCCCGGCGATCATCGCGACATTGGCGACCGGCTATGTGCTGGCGACGGCAACGCTGTTGTCGAACAAGGCGTTACCAGGCTTCGCCGTCAGCCCGGCGCTGAAGGAACTGGCGACGGGGCGCATTTCCGGCGTGCCGATCATGGCCATCATAGCCGTCATCGGTGTGACGGCGTCGTCCCTTGTGCTGCGCCGCACCGTGTTCGGGCAGTTGCTGTCGGCAGTCGGCCAGAACCGCGCCGCGGCACGGCTCGCCGGCATCCGCAACGGTCCGGTTATCGCATCGGCCTTCATCATTTCTTCGGTGCTGGCGTCGCTCGACGGGCTGCTGCTCGGCGCCTATATCGGCGGCGCATTCCTCGAAATGGGCCAGCCTTATCTCCTGCAGTCGATCGCCGCCGTGGTGCTTGGCGGAACGCTGATCTTCGGCGGCTCGGCGACGGCTTTGGGCACTCTCTTCGCTAGCATCCTGCTCATTCTCATCGTCACCACCATGCAGATCGTCGGCCTGCCTCCGGGCGCGCAGGACATCGTGCAGGGCATCGTCGTCATCTTCGTGCTGGCGCTTGCCGGCCGTCAGGCCTTGGCGAGGCGTGCATCCGCCGACCTTGCGGACGCCGGCAAGAACCCGACAGAGAGAACGGACGTCCAGGCGGTGCAAGCCCGGCCGAAATGATGGACCGACAACAAACGATTTCTCTTGCCAAGCCTTGGTAGGGTGATCATACCAGTATATAAGATGACGATTGGCATGGTTCCGTCGTCTGAACATCAGGAGCAGGTTAGATGACAACGATCGCGCTATTCGGTGCCGGCGGCAAAATGGGCTACCGCCTGTCGACCAATTTCCGCGGTTCGCCCTACACGATCCGCCATGTCGAGATCAGCGAAGCCGGCAAGGAGCGGCTCAAGACAGGCCTTGGCATCGATACGATCGGCGTCGATGAGGCGCTCAAGGGCGCCGAGGTGGTGATCCTGGCGGTTCCCGACACACATATCGGCAAGGTCGCGGCCGGCATCGAGAGCAAACTCGCGCCGGGGACGATGGTGATCGTGCTCGATGCCGCGGCGCCCTTTGCCGGCCATCTGCCGAAGCGTCCGGACCTGACCTACTTCGTCACGCATCCCTGCCATCCGCCGATCTTCAACGACGAAACCGATATGGCGGCCAAGAAGGACTTCTTCGGCGGCGTAAAGGCCAAGCAGCATTTCGTCAGCGCCTTGATGCAGGGGCCGGAAGAGGACTACGCCAAGGGCGAAAAGATCGCCCAGATCATCTGGGCGCCAGTGATGCGCTCGCACCGCGTCACCGTCGAGCAGATGGCGCTGCTCGAACCGGGCCTCTCCGAGACGGTCTGCGCCTCGCTGCTCGTCGTTATGAAGGAAGCGCTCGACGAGGTCGTGGCGCGCGGCGTCGACCGGCAGGCGGCGCTCGATTTCCTGCTCGGCCATATGAACGTGCTCGGCGCCGTCATCTTCGGTGAGACCAAGGGCGTGTTCTCGGACGCCTGCAACAAGGCGATCGAGTTCGGCAAGCCGGCGCTGATGCGCGACGACTGGAAGCGTGTCTTCGAGCCGGAGGAGATCGCCGCCAGCATCCAGCGCATTACTTGATCGCAGCCCCGCTTCTACCCATCCAACGGCGGAAGGCATGGTGACGAGCAGCTCAGCGGATAGATGTCACCTGAATTTGTGGTTGACTCATTATACCAGTTGGCTTTAGCTGTCTCCGGCTCGGATCGATGACGCTTCGCTGAAATCGAGGCCGGGACGCGGGAGGTTGACGGCGGGGACGGCAGCAGGGTTCGGGGAAGCCGGCAAAGGGCTTTCGGTCCCGGGCAGCACGCGGCAAGCGCTGCCTGGCGAATTCAGATGCAGACCTTTGTCTCGATCGAGGCAGAGCTTTTCAATGGGAGGACTTCAATGAAACTCACTCGCAGAATGACGCTGGCGGCTTTCGCCGGCATGCTGGCCATCGGCACGGCGATGCCCGCCTATGCGGCGGACCTGATCGCCATCATCACCCCTTCGCACGACAATCCGTTCTTCAAGGCGGAGGCCGTCGGCGCCGAAGCCAAAGCCAAGGAGCTTGGCTACGACGCTCTGGTGCTGGTCCATGACGACGACGCCAACAAGCAGTCACAGCTGATCGATACGGCGATCGGCCGCGGCGCCAAGGCGATCATCCTCGACAACGCCGGTGCCGACGCGACCGTCGCCGCCGTTCAGAAGGCTAAGGACGCCGGCGTGCCCTCCTTCCTGATCGATCGCGAGATCAACGCGACGGGCGTCGCCGTGGCGCAGATCGTCTCCAACAACTACCAGGGCGCGCAGCTCGGCGCGCAGGAATTCGTCAAGCTGATGGGCGAGAAGGGCAACTATGTCGAACTGGTCGGCAAGGAGTCCGACACCAATGCCGGCATCCGCTCCAAGGGCTATCACGACGTGATCGACGATTATCCGGACCTGAAGATGGTCGCGCAGCAGTCTGCCAACTGGAGCCAGACGGAGGCCTATTCCAAGATGGAGTCGATCCTGCAGGCCAATCCCAACATCAAGGGTGTGATCTCCGGCAACGACACGATGGCCATGGGCGCCTATGCGGCGCTCGCCGCCGCCGGCCGCAAGGACGTAATCGTCGTCGGTTTCGACGGCTCGAATGACGTGCGCGACTCCATCACCTCCGGTGGCATCAAGGCGACCGTGCTGCAGCCGGCTTTTGCCCAGGCCCAGATGGCCGTCGAACAGGCCAACGACTACATCAAGAACAAGAAGTCGCCGGAGAAGGAAAAGCAGCTCATGGACTGCGTCCTGATCAATGGCGACAATGCTGCCAAGCTGGAGACCTTCGCGCTCAAGAACTGAGCCGGCGCGATGCAAGCTGCGAGGGGCGAACGCTCGTTCGTCCCTCGCCTCCATTTCACTTTCGGGTATCCTTGATTGCCATGACCAAGCAGAGTTGGCTGATCCTTGCGCTCACCGCCGCCGTCGGCCTCAGCGCCTGCAAGATCCTGCCGACACCGTCCGCGCAAGGTGGCGATAGCGCCGGCAGCTCCGCCTTCAATCCCGACAAGATGGTCGAAGATATCTGGGCCTCGAAGGTCATTCCCTATCTGCAGCAGAAGGCAGGCCCGTTCGCCGAGGTCCATGCGCTGGCAAAGACCGACTCCGCCGCTGCCGGCGCGAAATACGGCAATCCGAAGAAACAGGCGAACTCGCCATGGACCTTCGCCGTGCGCGTCGAAGGCAAGATCGTTGCCGCCAACACGCAGTCGCGCGCGGCAAGCATTGATATCGACGTCGATGGCGACAGCAAGGCGGATGCGCGGGTGCAGATCGGGCCGGCGATGCGCGGAACGGCGCTGCGCGACAGTCTGGACTTCGTGCAGTTCAACGATTTCACGAACCAGATCGATTTCGCGCAGTTCGGCAAGGCCTTCAACGCCTATGCCGACAAGACCGTGCTGTCCAAGCTGCCGCGTGACGGGCTAGAGGGCCGGACAGTGAAGGTGCTCGGCGCCTACACGATCGAAGGCGGCCAGGACCTGCCGCTGGTGACCCCGGCGGAGGCCGAGATCGGGCCGAAGCCATGAGAGCCTCGCCCGGTCACGACGTCATCCTCAAGCTGGAGGATATCTCGAAAGTCTATGCCGGCACCGTCGCGGTCAAGCACGCGAACTTCGAGGTGCGCAAGGGCGCAGTCAACGTGCTGGTCGGCGAGAACGGCGCCGGCAAGTCGACGCTGATGAAGATCATCGCCGGCGTCGAGCAGCCGACCGCCGGCCGCATCCTGCTCGACGGCAACGAGGTCTCCTTCTCGTCTTCGGGCGACGCCGTGAGCCACGGCATCGGCATGGTGTTCCAGGAACTGAACCTGTTCGGCAATCTCTCGGTCGCTGAGAACATCTTCGCCACGCGAGAGCTCACCAACCGCTTCTACAAGATTGACCACAAGGAACAGCAGCGACGCGCCGCTGAATTCCTCGAACAGCTCGAAGCCGGCATCCGGCCTGACATGCTCGTCGAGGACCTGCGCATCGGCCAGCAGCAGCTTGTCGAAATCGCCAAGGCGGTTTCGCTCGACGCGCGCATCCTGATCATGGACGAGCCGACCTCGGCGCTGAGCGCGGCCGAGGTCGAGATCCTATTCAAGGTCGTTGCCGATCTCAAAGCGCGCGGCGTGGCCATCGTCTACATCTCGCACCGGCTGGAAGAGCTGATCCGCATCGGCGACTACATCACCGTATTGCGCGATGGCCGCATCACCGGCCAGGAAGAGATGCGCAACGTCGACACGCAGTGGATCGTACGGCAGATGATCGGCTCGGACGCCAAGGATTTCGCCAAGGCCGACAGCCATCGGCCCGGCGATGAGGTCTTCCGCGCCGAAGAGATCTGCCTGCCGCGCGTCACGGGCGGCCTTGCCGTCGATCACGTCTCCCTCTCCTTGCGCGCCGGCGAGATTCTCGGCATCTATGGCCTGATGGGCGCTGGGCGCAGCGAGCTGTTCGACTGCATCATGGGCCGCCACGGCCAGGCGAGCGGCAGGATCTTCATCGACGGGAAGCAGGTCAGGGAGCGCGACACGACCCGGCGCATCCAGCGCGGCCTGGCGCTGATCCCGGAAGACCGCCAGCGCGAGGGCCTGGTGTCGATCCTCTCCGTCGCCAGCAATCTGACGCTGGCGAGCCTGTCGCGCTTCGTAAGCCTGTTCCACATCCGTGGCCGCGCCGAAAAGCAGGCCGTAGCGCAGATGGTGCGCGAGCTGGCGATCAAGGTTGCCGATCCAGCGCAGGAGGTATCGTCGCTGTCCGGCGGCAACCAGCAGAAGGTGGTGATCGGCAAGGCGCTGCTCACCAGTCCGAAGGTGCTTCTGATGGACGAGCCCAGCCGCGGCATCGACGTCGGCGCCAAGGCCGATGTGTTCCGTACCATGCGCAAGCTTTCGCGCGATGGGCTCGGCATCCTCTTCGCCACCTCCGACCTCGATGAGGTGATGGCGCTGTCGGACCGCATCGCGGTGATGAGCAATGGAAAACTGACGGGCATGTTCGATCGCGCCGAGGCGACGGAGGCGGCGATCGTCGCCGCATCGGCGCTTGGCCATGGACCCCAGCCCGAACACGGAGAACAACGCCAATGACTGACGTTTCGGCCAAGGCGCCCGCCCCCTTCGCATCCAGCGGCTCCGTTCTCCTGACGCTGATGAAGCTGCGGACGTTCATCGCGCTGCTCGCTGTGCTGGTGTTCTTCTCGATCGCGGCGCCAAATTTTCTCTCGGCCGCCAATCTGATCCTGATGGCGAAGCACGTCGCGCTCAACGCCTTCCTTGCCATGGGCATGACCTTCGTCATCATAACCGGCGGCATCGATCTTTCAGTCGGCTCGATCGTCGGCCTGTGCGGCATGGTCGCCGGCTACCTCGTGCTCAATGGCATAGACCTGCAGATCGGCTACACGGTCTATTTCAACGTCGTCGAGATCGCGCTCATCACGCTTTTGGTTGGCGTCGTGATCGGGGCCGTTAACGGACTGCTGATAACCAGGCTGAATGTCGCGCCCTTCATCGCCACGCTCGGCACGCTCTATGTCGCGCGCGGCCTGGCGCTTTTGTCGTCGGACGGCCGCACCTTCCCCAACCTGGTCGGCAAACCGGAGCTCGGCACCACCGGCTTCGGCTATCTCGGCGCCGGCAAATTGCTCGGCCTGCCGGTCTCGATCTGGATCCTGGTCGTGGTGGCGCTAGGAGCCGCCTATCTCGCCCGCTTCACGCCGCTCGGCCGCCACATCTTCGCTGTGGGTGGCAATGAGCGCGCGGCGCGAATCTCGGGCGTGCGGGTCAACATGGTCAAGATGTTCGTCTACATGTTCTCCGGCTTCTGCGCGGCAATCGTTGGTCTTATCATTTCGTCTGAGCTGATGGCATCGCACCCGGCGACGGGCGAGAGCTTCGAGCTCAACGCCATCGCGGCGGCGGTGCTCGGCGGCACCTCGATGTCGGGCGGGCGCGGCACGATCGGCGGCACCATTGTAGGCGCCTTCGTCATCGGCATTCTCTCCGACGGGCTGGTGATGATGGGGGTGAGCTCGTTCTGGCAGATGGTGATCAAGGGCCTCGTCATCATCGTCGCGGTGGTCGTCGACCAGGCGCAGCGCCGGCTGCAGAGCCGCGTGGCGCTGATGCAGATGGCGAAGGTGGGCTGATATGACGGAATTGCGTGGAGCGCTGATTGGCTGCGGCTTCTTCGCTGTCAACCAAATGCATGGCTGGCGCGACATCGACGGCGCCTCGATCGTCGCCATTTGCGACCGCGATCCGGAGCGGCTCAGGATCGTCGGCGACCAATTCGGTATAGCGCGGCGCTATAGCGATGCGGCTGAAATGTTTGCCGGCGAGACGCTCGAGTTCGTCGATATCGCCACCACCGTCGGGAGCCATCGGCCGCTGGTCGAGATGGCTGCTGTCAACCATGTCCCCGTGATCTGCCAAAAACCCTTCGCGCCGACGCTTGCCGACGCCAAGGCGATGGTGAAGGCCTGCGCCGACGCCGGCGTGCCGCTGATGGTTCACGAGAATTTCCGCTGGCAGTCGCCGATCCAGGCGGTGCGCGCCGTGCTCGACAGCGGCGAGATCGGCACGCCCTTCTTCGGCCGCATCTCGTTTCGTTCGGCCTATGACGTATTTTCCGGCCAGCCTTACCTGGCGACGAGCAAGCGCTTCATCATCGAAGATCTCGGCATCCACATCCTCGATATCGCCCGCTTTCTGCTGGGCGACGTGTCGAGCCTGACCGCGCGCACCACGCGCATCAACCCCGCCATCGCCGGCGAGGACGTGGCAACGATGCTGATGGACCATGAGGGCGGCGCAACGTCGGTGGTCGATTGCAGCTATGCGACGAAGCTTGCGACCGAGCCGTTTCCCGAAACGCTGATCGAAATCGACGGCAGCGAGGGCACGATCAGGTTGGCGCAAGGCTACCAGCTCACAGTCACCGGCAAGGGCGGAACCAAGATCAGCGATGTGTCGCCACCGCTGCTCCCCTGGGCGTCGCGCCCGTGGCACAACATCCAGGAAAGCGTCGTGGCGATCCAGAAGCACTGGGTGGACTGCCTGACGAGGGCCAAGGAGCCGGCGACGTCCGGCGCCGACAATCTCAAGACATTCGCCCTGGTCGAAGCCGCCTATGCCGGTGCCGCCAGCAGGCAGCCGGTGCGGATCGAAGGCCTGCTCAAATGACCGCCGATCCGTTCCTCCTCTATGGCACGCGCGCGCTCGAAGCCGAGCCGGTCCGGCTTATAGCCGGGCCACTCAGCGCCGATTTCGTCAACGGCAATCTGCGCACCATCCGCCATGGCAACATCGTGGTGCTGCGCGCCGTCGCCTATATCGTGCGCGACCGCGACTGGGGCACCTATGAGCCGGCGCTGACGGATCTTGTCATAGAGCAGAGCGATGACAGTTTCTCGGTGCGCTACTCGGCAAACTGCGAGGGGCCGGGCGGGAGCCGACTCGGCTTCACCGCCACGATCGAGGGCCATGCCGCCGGCCGCCTCGTCTTCGATGTGAGCGCGCTGCCTGAAAGCGATTTCGAGACCAATCGCTGCGGCTTTTGCATCTTGCATCCGATCGCCGGTCTCGCCGGCAGTCGGGTCAAGGTCGAGCACACTGATGGCCGGGTGGTGGATACGGAACTGCCGCTGCTGATCGAACCCTGGCAGCCCTTCAAGGACATGCGCGCCATCACCCATCAGGTCGCTCCCGGCGTCAGCGCCGAGTGCCGGATGGAGGGCGACGTTTTCGAGATGGAAGACCAGCGCAACTGGTCGGACGCTTCCTACAAGACCTATGTTCGGCCGCTGGAACTGCCGTGGCCCTATGTGCTTCCGGCTGGCCAGCCGGTGCGACAGACCATCAGCCTGCGCATCACCGGCAGCGCCGAGGCAGCTGTGGCGGTGACCGGCGCCGAGCCTGTCCGCATCGAGCTAGGCGAGGCCGGAGCGAAGCTGCCCGATATCGGCGTGGTGATTTATCCGGAAGATGTCGAGACGGCTTTGGCCAAACTGCCGCTGCTGTCCACGCTTGGCGCGCAGCAGCTTCTCTTCCACCACGATCCGACCCGCGGCCACGGCCTGGATACCTTGCGGGCCCATGCCAGCCTCGCCGCCGCATACAAGGCTGCTACGACGCTTGAATGCGTGGTCGCCTGCTCCGGCGATCTCGACACTGAACTCTCCGGCGTCGCCGACATGGTGCGCCGAGCCGGCCTGCGGCTCGACGCCATCGCGGTTTCGCCGTCGGTCGACCGGCAGTCGACGCCGCCCGGCAGCGTGTGGCCGGTCTGCCCACCGCTCGAGGACGTCTACGCGGCCGCGCGCCGCGCCTTCCCCGACATTCGCCTTGGCGGCGGCATGTTCAGCTATTTCACCGAGCTCAACCGCAAGCGCGTTCCGGCCGGCGCGCTCGACTTCATCACCCATTGCACCTGTCCAATCGTGCACGCGGCGGACGATCTCAGCGTCATGCAATCCCTGGAGGCGCTGCCTTTCATCATCCGCTCGACGCGGGCGATCTACGGCGCAAAGCCTTATCGCATCGGACCCTCGACGATCGCCATGCGGCAGAACCCCTATGGCGGCGCGACCAAGAACAACCCAGACCACCAGCGCATCGCGATGGCCAACCGCGATCCCCGCCATGCCGGCCTGTTCGCCGCCGCCTGGACGATCGGCTATGCCGCGCGCGTGGCGCCGGCCGGGCTTGAGATGCTGACGCTCTCCGGCTTCACGGGACCGTTCGGCCTACTGGCGGCAGCCAGCGAACCAGCCGAGGAAGGAACGCCGCGGCCGATCTTCCACGCGGTGCAAGGCCTCGCCGCCCTGGCCGGGCATACGCATTTATCCGTACGGATCAGCGACGATCGCGTGGCCGTGCTGGCGGGCCGCTCGTCGGCTGGCGCCGTCACAGCCTGTCTGTCAAACCTCACGGCGCACGACGTGCCCGTCGACGTCTCGAAGCTGGTTGGCGAGGCAGTACGTTCGGTTGCGATCTGGGACGGCGCGGGTGTGCGCGAGCCTGGTCCTGGCGCGACTTCGGGGCGCCTGACTATGCCGGCCTACGGCATGGCCAGGATCGGCTGAGCGAAGTTATTTCTCGGAGTTCATCACGTAGAGGGCGCGCGAGCGTTCGAGGTGCTTGATCATCGCCTTCTCGGCGCCTTCGGCGTCCTTCTTTTCGATACGGCCGATGATCTCTTCGTGTTCGGTCAGCGTGAACTTTTCCTTGCCGGTCCAGATCAGCATTTCCGTGTGGTATTCCTTCAGCCAGCCGAGCATCGCCTCGCTGACCGCGACATAGATCGGATTGCCCGAGATCGCCGCGATCTGGGTATGGAACCGCATGTCGGCGGAGATGAACGCCTCGGCATCGCCACGCGCGGCACGCTGCTCGGCGAGTGTTTCCCTGAGCCGTTGCACGTCCTCGGGGGTGGCCCTCTCCGCCGCTTCTCTGACCATGCCGCGTTCGAAGAAGATGCGCGCGCTCTTCAAATGCTCCAGCGTGTCCTTCGAAGACGAAAGGATGATCTTGGCGGCGCCGTCGACCTGCTTGATGATCGATTTGGCGGTGAGCTGTAGCACCTTGGCGCGCTCGCCATGCGAGATTGCGACCAGGCCCATATTGCTCAGCGCCTGCATCGCCTCGCGGATCGCCGGCCGGCCGACCTCGAAGCGCTCCATCAGCTCGCGCTCGGACGGCATGTCATCGCCCGGCTGCAACTCGCCGCTGGTGATGAGGCGCTTCAGCCTGACAAAGACTTCATCGGAAAGCTTGCGCCGGACGATCGGCTCCGAACGGTTCATTGCCGCGAATCACTCCTTTGACCCAGTCCCAATCTAGCACTGCGGCCGCAATTCCCGGAATGGCCGTCGTCTTTGGCGTGGTGCCCAGCACAGCGGATATTGCTTGCAATGCTCATGTACTCATTATACCAGATTTCGCGTGCAGGGAATTCACTTTCTGCCTTTCGACTGAGCAGCTGCGATGATCACTCTCACTTACCGGATCGAAACCTCGGGAAGCATTGAGGCGCTGGCGGCAAAGATGGCCAGTGATCAGTCGACTGGCACGTTCGTTGCGCTTCCCGGCGAGACCGAGGAGCTGAAGGCGCGTGTCGCGGCGCGTGTGCTGGCCATTCGATACCTGCCCGATGCCGAGCAGCCTTCCATTCCCGTCACCGGCGGCGGTCCCTTCAGACGCGCCGATGTCGACATCGCCTTTCCTGTCGATGCGATCGGCACCGACCTTGCGGCGCTGATGACGATTGCCATCGGCGGCACCTACTCGATCAGGGGCTTGTCCGGCATCCGGGTGGTCGACATGAAGCTGCCGGAACAATACCGAGGCGCCCATCCCGGCCCGCAATTCGGTGTCGCGGGCAGCCGCAGGCTGACCGGCGTCGAGGGCCGCCCGATCATCGGCACCATCGTCAAGCCGGCGCTCGGCCTCAGGCCTCAGGAGACGGCCGCGATGGTGGGCGAACTGATCGAGGCCGGCGTCGACTTCATCAAGGATGACGAGAAGCTGATGAGCCCGGCCTATTCTCCGCTGGCGGAGCGGGTGAAGGCCATCATGCCGCTGATCCTCGACCACGAGCAGAAGACAGGCAAGAAGGTGATGTATGCCTTCGGCATCTCGCATGCCGATCCGGACGAAATGATGCGCAACCACGACATGGTGCTCAATGCCGGCGGCAATTGCGCCGTGGTCAACATCAATTCCATCGGTTTCGGCGGCATGGCTTATCTCAGGAAGCGCTCGGGCCTGGTGCTACACGCGCACCGCAACGGCTGGGACATCCTAACCCGCCATCCCGGCCTCGGCATGGATTTCAAGGTCTGGCAGCAATTCTGGCGGTTGCTCGGCGTCGACCAGTTCCAGATCAATGGCATTGCGTCCAAATACTGGGAGCCGGACGACTCTTTCATCCGCTCTTTCGAAGCGGTGACGACGCCGATGTTTTCGCCAGAGGACTGTGCGCTGCCCGTGGCCTGCTCCGGTCAGTGGGGCGGACAAGCGCCGGAGACCTATCGGCGCACAGGGCGCACGATCGACCTGCTTTACCTGTGCGGCGGCGGCATCGTCAGCCATCCAGACGGGCCGGGCGCCGGCGTGCGCGCCGTGCTCCAGGCCTGGCAAGCGGCGGTCGAGGGTGTTCCGCTCGAAGACTTCGCCAAAACCCACGTCGAGCTGGCGCGCTCGATCGAGAAATTCGCCGACGGCAAGGCGGCCTAGGCATGCAGAACCTGCTTCTCAGCTATTATGGCGACGACCTCACCGGCTCGACTGACGTCATGGAAGCGCTCGAACTCGGCGGCGTGCCGACCGTGCTTTTCATGCGCAAGCCGGATGCCGGCCTGCTTGCGCGTTTCGCGCATTGCCGCGCCGTCGGTCTTGCCGGCACCAGCCGCAGCGAGTCCCCGCAATGGATGGACGCCCATCTGGAGGACGCATTTACCTGGCTGAAGACGCTGCATGCCGATATCTGCCACTACAAGGTTTGCTCGACCTTCGATTCCAGCCCGACGATCGGCAGCATCGGCCGGGCGATCGAAATCGGCCGCGCGGTGTTCGCGCAGGACTGCGTGCCGCTGGTGGTCGGCGCCCCGCAGCTCAAGCGCTACACCGCGTTCGGCCATCTCTTCGCGGCCTATCGGGACAAATACTACCGCATCGACCGCCACCCGGTGATGAGCCGCCATCCGGCGACGCCGATGGCCGAATCCGATCTTCTGGTGCATCTGTCGCGCCAGACGAACCTTCCGTCTGAATTGCTCGACCTGGCGACGCTGCGCTCGGGCGGTCGGGCTGCCGCCTTCGATAGGCTGGCCGCCGATTCCGCGATCCTACTTATCGATGTCGACAGCCCCGAAAGCCAGGCGCTGGCCGGCAAAGAGATTTGGCGCGCCCGCAAGCCGGGCGGATATTTTGTCGTCGGTTCCTCCGGCATCGAATATGCGCTGCTGTCTGAATGGCAGGAGAATGCAGGGGCAAGCACGGGCTTCCCGCTCCCTGGAGCGGCCGACCGCATCGCGGTCGTGTCGGGCAGTTGCTCGCCGACGACCGAACGGCAGATCCGCCATGCGATGAGCGACGGCTTCGACGGCATCGAGGTCGACCCGGTTGAGCTTGTCTCGGAGCGTTCCGACACGGCGATCGCGCGCGCGGCGGCAGCCGGCAAGGCCGGTCTCGCGGCCGGACGCAGCGTCATCCTCTACACGGCGCTTGGCCCGACTGCCGATCGCGGCGCCGAGATCGACCGGCAGGAAGGCGCACGCCACAAACTCGGTCGCGGGCTCGGCGAACTGCTTCGAGCCTTGACCGTCGAGCACCAGTTGAAGCGAGTGATTATTGCCGGCGGCGACACCTCCAGCCACGCGCTCGGCCAGATGGGCGTCGACGCGCTGACCGTGCGCATGCCTCTGCCCGCGTCGCCTGGCTCGCCGCTCTGCGTCGCCCATTCCAGCATCGCGGCGATCGACGGGTTGGAAGTCGCGCTGAAGGGCGGGCAGGTCGGAACCGACCGCTATTTCTCGGCCATCCGTGATGGTCTCGGCGATTGACAGCACCATGCCGCTCTCGCCCGCATTTGGCTCGCTGCCGCCAGGGAACTGATCAATGACACACAAGTCCCAAATCTGGATTGGCACGAGTTGGAAAATGAACAAGACGCTTGCCGAGGCGCGTGCCTTCGCCGGCGGGCTGCTTGCCGACCCGGAAGGCGACCCGCGTGTCCAGCGCTTCGTCATTCCTGCCTTCACGGCGGCGCGTGAGGTTAAGGCGATGTTAAAGGAGACGTCCGTCAAGGTCGGGGCCCAGAACATGCATTGGGCCGACGAAGGCGCATGGACCGGCGAGATTTCGCCGGTGATGTTGAAGGACTGCAATCTGGATATCGTCGAGCTCGGCCATTCCGAGCGGCGCGAGCA
>NZ_JARTVR010000017.1:0-146308 GCF_029625735.1 Mesorhizobium sp. WSM4935
AAGATCCGGCTGGCCAGCCGGATCTTGGCTCAATCGCTTCAATCCCACGAAATCTCTCTCGTGGAGATACAAGGTGGATCGGCGAAGCCGAGACGGAGTGGGGGTCGACCAGCGCTACATAAGAAAATGCATGCGCCAGGCTGTCAGCAACGCTATCGCCAAAGACCAGCCGCTTGGAATGTGTGCATGCCGCAGCCGAAGGTGGGGCGAGGAATTGCTTCTCAAGCCACCAGATCCGGCACCGGCCCGACATAGCGCGACTGCGGCCGAATGAGCCGTCCGGTCGCCTGCTGCTCGCGGGCGTGCGCAATCCAGCCGGCAACGCGGCCGGCGGCAAAGACGTTGGAGAACGCCTCCTTCGGAAACCCGACCGCTTCCAGAAGAAGCGCGGTGTAGAATTCCACATTGGTCTGGATCGAGCGCTGCGGCTTGGCGATGCGAAGCACCTCGAGCGCCGCCTGTTCCACCGTCTCGGCGAAGGCCAGCCGGCTGCCCATCTCCTTGCTGCTTGCCTCGTTGCGGGAGCCGAGCTGCCGCACGACCGCCTTGAGCGCGTCGGCGCGCGGATCGCGCACGCGGTAGATGCGATGGCCGAAGCCCATGATGCGCTCGCCATGCGCGATCTCGTTGCGGAGCCAGGCGCTGGCGTCGCCGCTGGATTCGATGGCGTCCAGCATCTCGATCACGGGCCCCGGCGCGCCGCCATGCAGCGGGCCCTTCAGCGCGCCGAGCCCAGCCAGGATCGCCGAGGTCAGCCCGGCCTGCGTCGAAGCCACCACGCGTGTTGCGAAGGTCGAGGCGTTGAGCCCATGATCGCACACCGTCACCAGATAGCTGTGGAGCGCCTTGGCAAGCGCCGGCGAGGCGGTACCGGCAAGCATCCTGAGCATATCAGCGGCGTGATCGGTTTCTTCGTCCGGGGCGACCGGCATCTCGCCCCGGCCAAGGCGCAGCAAGGCCGGCGTCAGCACCGCCGGCGCCGCGATCAGCCTGAGCGCGTCGGCGAGCCCGTCGCCGTCCGGCAGGACGGCCATGCCGGCCCGCATGCCGCTGTAGATGTCGAGCGGCGCAAGCTGGGGGAGCATCGGTTTCACGTGATCAAATACTTCAACCCGCGCCTTGCCGATCGCCTTTTCCAGTTCGGCATCGCCGGGAAGATCGTCGAAGAAACCGTCGAACAGCAAGCGCACCACTTGCGCGTAGCGCCAACGGCCGGCGAGCTCCGCCAACGAATGTCCCCGGATGGTAAGGTGCCCGCCCGCACCGTCGACATCGGAAAGCACCGTGTCGGCCGCTACAACATCATCGAGCCCATTCGCCATGATCGTCTCCTTGACCTTTTGTGCTTTGCAATTAATGCTCGCCAATCAATGCATCAATCTTGATCAAGATAATCAATGTAAGGCGGCAAATGACGGAATGGCTGACGCGGGAGCAAGCGCTGGAGCGGCTGAACGTGCGGCCGCAGACGCTTTATGCGTATGTCAGCCGCGGCCGCATCGGCATGAAGCCGGACGACGCCGACCCGCGCCGCAGCCGGTACCGCGCTGACGACATCGCAGCACTCGCCACGCGCCGCGACCGCGGAAGGAGCCCACAGGCGATCGCCGAAAGCGCCATCGCCTGGGGCGAACCGGCGATCGCCACCTCTATCTCGACTGTGCTGCATGGCCGCCTCATCTATCGCGGCGAGGACGCGGTGGAATTTTCGGCGACGGCGACGCTCGAGGAGACCGCCGCACTGCTGTGGGCTTCCGGCCGTCCGGTATCCTTCGCCTCGCTGACGGCATCGGCCGCCCGGCAAAGCGGCACGCCGACCGCCTTCGCCAGGCTCTCCGCGCTTGCGGCCGAAGGCTGGTCTTCGCTTGGCCGCAGGCCGGCCATGCTGCAGCAGGACGGTGCCGCCGCGACCAGCGCGCTGGCAACCGCGCTCGGCGCGGCGCCAGGCTCCGAACCCGTGCACATCAGGCTGGCGCAGGGCTGGTCGGTGAAAGCCGCCGGCGCCGATCTCATCCGCAAGGCGCTGGTGCTTTTGGCCGATCACGAACTCAACGCCTCGACCTTCGCCGCTCGCGTCGCGGCCTCCACCGGCGCGCCGGTCGCCGCCTGCCTGCTTGCTGGCCTTGCGACGCTCACCGGCCCGCGTCATGGCGGCGCGGGTGCCGCGGCGATCGCGCTGGTCGAGGACGCGGAGCGGCTGGGTCCAGAAGAGGCGATCGCCCGCTGGCTCGCCCATGACCGCCCGCTGCCCGGCTTCGGCCATCCGCTCTATCCGGAAGGCGATCCGCGCGCCGAGGGTCTGTTCGCCGATTTCAGAATCGACGACGGGCTGCTGCGGCTGCGGAAGGCGGTCCTTGCCGCGACCGGCCTGCGTCCCAACATCGATTTCGCGCTGGCCGCCATGACGCGCAGCCTGTGCCTGCCGGCCGACGCCCCGTTCCGCCTGTTCGCGCTCGGCCGCAGCATCGGCTGGACGGCGCACGCCATCGAGCAGGTGACCAGCAACCGGCCGATCAGGCCGCGCGCCCGTTATGACGGGCCTGTTAGCGCGGGATGACGGCCTTGCAGATTAACCGGAGCGCGTTTGAGGTCGTCATTCCAGGGCGGAGCAAGGAGCGAAGCGACGCGCGCAGACCCTGGAATCCATGCCGTGACGCTAAGGCGTTGGAACGATCACAGAATTCCATACCGCTGCACTCTACGGCAACGGCCACGGAATGGATCCTCGGGTCAAGCCCGAGGATGACGAAGGGATAGGCCTCTGCGCCAATCTCCAGCGTTCGCGACCGCCGCCAAACGACGGCGCACCCGTCAGGACATCGTGTCGAGCTTGCGCTGCATAGCCGCGATCTGCGCCTTCAGTTCCTGCAGGTCGTCGGATTTCTCTTCCTTCTTCGGCGGCTCGGCCGGCGCGGCGGCATTGCCGCCGGCGGGCGGGAACGGCGTGAACATGCGCATGGCGTTCTGGAACATCTCGACATTGCGGCGCGTCTGTTCCTCGAGCGCCTTCATCGGCGTCTTCATCATGTCCATCGGCGTCTTGCCGAAAGCGCCTTTGAGCTGCTCGCGGAACCGCTCCTGTTCCTTGGAGAAGGCGATCATCGACTGTTCGAGGAAGCTCGGCACGATCATCTGCATCTGATCGCCGTAGAAGGAGATGAGCTGGCGCAGGAACGGGATCGGCAGCATGTTCTGCCCGTCTTTGTTTTCCAGCTCGAAGATGATCTGCGTCAGCACCGGATGGGTGATGTCGTCGCCCGTCTTTGCGTCCTGGACCGTGAACTCCTCACCCTTCTTGACCATCTCGGCCAGGTCCTCGAGCGTCACATAGGTGCTGGTGCCGGTGTTGTAGAGCCGGCGATTGGCATACTTCTTGATGACGATCGGGTCGTCTTTTGCGGCCATCCGTATCCTCCCCAGGACACCGGCACCTCTAGGAGTAAGCGGCCGGTAACGATTGCGCCCTTAACGAGGATAAGCGCAAAAGCGTCACAATTCCAAGCGGTTTGTGCACTGCGGCATCATTTAATGCTGCGCAGCCATTGCAAAATCCGCCGCATGGCCGACGTCACGTTACCGCGACTGGCGCGCGCTCGGCTTGCCGCGCATGACGGCCATGCCCATTTCCGGTTTGACTCAAGGGTTCGAACGGGCAAGAAAGTCCTGAAGCGAGCTCGAAAATACGATACCTCGAAGCCTGGAGAAGAAAATGTCCGCTTCCAATTCAATCGTCGTCGCCAGCGCCGCCCGCACCGCGGTCGGCTCCTTCAACGGCAGTTTCGCCGCCACGCCAGCGCATGAGCTCGGCGCCGTCGTCATCAGGGAACTGCTTGCGCGAGCGAATGTCGAGGCGACGGAAGTCGATGAGGTCATCCTCGGTCAGGTGTTGACCGCCGCTCAAGGGCAGAACCCCGCCCGCCAGGCCTCGGTCAATGCCGGCCTGCCGAAGGAGACCACCGCATGGGGCCTCAACCAGGTTTGCGGCTCGGGCCTGCGCGCGATCGCGCTCGGCATGCAGCAGATCGCCACCGGCGACGCCAAGGTGATCGTCGCCGGCGGCCAGGAATCGATGTCGCTGTCGCCGCACGCCGAGCATCTGCGCGCCGGCGTCAAGATGGGCGACTACAAGATGATCGACACCATGATCAAGGATGGCCTGTGGGACGCCTTCAACGGCTACCATATGGGCAACACCGCCGAGAACGTCGCCCGCCAATTCCAGATCACCCGCGAAACCCAGGACGAGTTCGCGCTGGCATCGCAGAACAAGGCGGAGGCCGCGCAGAAGGCCGGCAGGTTCAAGGACGAGATCGTCGCCGTCACCATCAAAGGCAAGAAGGGCGACACCATCGTCGACCAGGACGAGTATATCCGTCACGGCGCGACGCTTGATGCGATGACCAAGCTGAAGCCCGCCTTCGACAAGGACGGCACGGTCACCGCGGCCAATGCGTCCGGCATCAATGACGGCGCCGCCGGCGCGCTGCTGATGACCGAGGCCGAGGCTGCAAGGCGCGGCATCACCCCGCTGGTGCGCATCGCCTCCTGGGCGACCGCCGGCGTCGACCCGGCGATCATGGGCACGGGCCCTATTCCCGCCTCGAAGCGCGCGCTGGAAAAGGCCGGCTGGTCGGTCAAGGATCTCGATCTCGTCGAGGCCAACGAGGCCTTCGCCGCGCAGGCCTGCGCCGTCAATCAGGGCATGGGCTGGGACCCTTCGATCGTCAACGTCAATGGCGGCGCCATCGCCATCGGCCACCCGATCGGCGCTTCGGGCGCCCGCATCTTCAACACGCTGGTCTACGAGATGCGCCGCCGCGGCGCCAAGAAGGGCCTTGCCACGCTGTGCATCGGCGGCGGCATGGGCGTCGCCATGTGCGTCGAAGCGCTGTGAGTTCAGAGAATAGCGAATAGGGAATAGCGAATAGGGGAAGAAAAGCGTCGCGCCGCGGGACATCAGATCCCTACTCGCTATTCGCTACTCCCTATTCGCTCAGCCGATTTTAAAGGGAGGACCACATGAGCAAGGTAGCAATCGTCACGGGCGGATCGCGCGGCATTGGTGCTGCGATATCGGTCGCCTTGAAGAACGCCGGCTATTCGGTCGCGGCAAACTATGCCGGCAATGACGAGGCGGCCCAGAAATTCAAGGCCGAGACCGGCATCCCGGTCTATAAATGGTCCGTCGCCGACTACGAGGCCTGCGCCGCCGGCATCAAGCAGGTCGAAGCCGATCTCGGTCCGGTCGGAGTGCTGGTCAACAATGCCGGCATCACCCGCGACGCCATGTTCCACAAGATGACGCCCGCGCAGTGGAAGGACGTGATCGACACCAATCTCTCGGGCGTCTTCAACATGACGCATTCTTTGTGGAGCGGCATGCGCGACCGCAAGTTCGGCCGCGTCATCACCATCTCCTCGATCAACGGCCAGAAGGGCCAGGCCGGCCAGGCCAACTACTCCGCCGCCAAGGCCGGCGACATCGGCTTGTCCAAGGCCCTCGCCCAGGAAGGCGCCCGCGCCGGCATCACAGTCAACGTCATCTGTCCGGGCTATATCGCCACCGACATGGTCAAGGCGATCGACGAGAAAGTGCTCAGCGAGCGCATCATCCCGCAGATCCCGGTCGGCCGCCTCGGCGAGCCGGAAGAGATCGCGCGCTGCGTCGTCTTCCTGGCTTCCGACGAGGCCGGCTTCATCACCGGCTCGACCATCACCGCCAATGGCGGCCAGTATTTCGCCTGACCCCGGTACTTCGCTCGGCATCATTCGTCGCCGGGGCGCCCCCGGCACCGGAGCCGCCTTTTTTGTCCGCCGGCCGGGCCGGCGTGACACCTTGCCTCAATTCGGCACGCAAAAGTTAACGGCCGCTGCACTTCTTGTGCGCAAGTGTCCACACAACCTGTGAATTATCGGTGGGCGAGCTGTGGATAACACCATATTTAGGGGTGAACAAACCGGGAAAACCGTCGCATCGCTGATTCGTCGCCGATTCGTTCCGGCTTTGGCCGAAAAGTTAACGGCGAGCAGCCCGAGCATCGCTGAAATCGTAAAAAGCGATTAAGAAAGTTCAACAATTTCATAATCTTGACCAAGCACCCCAAGCCGGCCGCGACCGGTCACCGGCAAAGGTTAACGACGGCCTGGCTCCAGCGAAGGCGAAGCATGAATTGGGCCAATCTCCCCGATTCAGCATGTGGTGAGACTCACCGTCAAAAACTCCACATATAGCCGTGAACAAAACCTGAATCAGAACGAGTCAGCGATTCGTCGCCGATTCGTTCCAGACTCGTTCCAGCCGTTAACGACAGCCGGTTTTTGACCGGCTGCCGCTTCCAGCCTGCCCCCAGAAGAACATTCCGCTTTCGCTCGGGCTCCTAAATCCCTATGTGTCGGCTGTCACACGCGGCGGCGCCGCCGCGCCTCCGACCAGAAGCGGCAGAAAGTCTTATTTCCGAGCCGATGAACATCCAGCCGAAACACTCCCAGCCGCTGATCCTTTCGGGCCGCGACGTGACGGCCGTGCTAGGCCCCACCAACACCGGCAAGACCCATCTTGCCATCGAGCGCATGGTCGCGCACGAAACCGGCATCATCGGCCTGCCGCTGAGGCTGCTTGCCCGCGAGGTCTATGCGCGCGTCTGCGAGAAGGTCGGCGCCCCCAAGGTGGCGCTGATCACCGGCGAGGAGAAGATCGTGCCTGCCGGCGCGAAATATTCGGTCTGCACGGTCGAGGCAATGCCGCGCGAAACCGACGCCGCCTTCGTCGCCATCGACGAGGTGCAGCTGGCCGGCGATCTCGAGCGCGGCCATATCTTTACCGACCGCATCCTGCATCTGCGCGGCCGCCAGGAGACGCTGCTTCTGGGCGCCGCCACCATGCACGGCATCCTGCAGAAACTGCTGAAGGGCGTATCCGTGGTCACGCGGCCGCGCCTGTCGCACCTTGCCTATGCCGGCTCGAAGAAGCTCACCCGGCTGCCGCGGCGCACGGCGATCGTCGCCTTCTCGGCCGACGAGGTCTACGCCATCGCCGAACTGATCCGCCGCCAGCAGGGGGGTGCCGCCGTCGTGCTCGGCGCGCTTTCGCCGCGCACCCGCAACGCGCAGGTCGAGATATTCCAGTCCGGCGATGTCGACTATCTCATTGCTACCGACGCCATCGGCATGGGTCTGAACCTCGACCTCGATCACGTCGCTTTCGCCCAGAACCGCAAGTTCGACGGTTATCAATACCGCAACCTGACCGCCGCCGAGCTCGGCCAGATCGCCGGCCGCGCTGGCCGGCATCTGCGCGACGGAACCTTCGGCGTCACCGGCCAGGTCGACCCGTTCGACGAGGATCTGGTGCAGAAGATCGAGGCGCATGATTTTGATCCGGTGAAGGTGCTGCAATGGCGCACCGCCGATTTCGATTTCACCAGCCTTGACGCGCTGAAGCGCTCGATCGAGGCCAGCGCGCCGGTCGAAGGCCTGACCCGCGCGCTGCCGGCGGTGGACGCACAGGCCCTGGAGCACCTGTCGCGCGACGGCGACATCCGCGCTTTGGCCACCGGCAAGGAGCGGGTGGCGCTGCTTTGGGAAGCCTGCGCGCTGCCCGACTACCGCAAGATCGCGCCCGCGCAGCATGCCGACCTCATCGCCTCCATCTATATGGACCTTGCGCGCCATGGCCATGTTGATGAGAATTACATGGCCGAGCAGGTGCGGCGCGCCGACACGACGGACGGCGACATCGACACGCTGTCGCACCGGATCGCGCAGATCCGCACCTGGACTTTCGTCTCCAACCGGCCGGGCTGGCTGGCCGATCAGCTACACTGGCAGGAAAAGACACGCGAAATCGAAGACAGATTGTCGGATGCGCTGCATGAGCGGTTGACGAAACGCTTCGTAGACCGCAGGACTTCCGTCCTCATGCGGCGCCTTAGAGAAAATACCATGCCTGAAGCCGAAATCAGCCCTACCGGAACCGTCCTCGTCGAAGGCCATCATGTCGGCGAGTTGCAAGGGTTCCGCTTCACCGCCGACCAGAGCGCCGGCGGCGAGGACGCCAAGGCGGTGCGCACCGCCGCCCAGAAGGCGCTCGCGGCCGAGTTCGACGCGCGCGCCGAACGCTTTGCCGCTTGCGCCAATGGCGACCTGGCGCTGGGCTCGGACGGCGTGCTGCGCTGGATCGGCGCGCCGATCGGCACGCTGGTCGCCGGCGACGAGGCGCTGAAACCGCGCCTGGTCCTGCTTGCCGACGAGCAGCTGACCGGCCCTGCCCGCGACAAGGTCGCCGCGCGCGCCGAGCGTTTCGTCAACTTCCAGATCGAGTCGCTTTTGAAGCCGCTGGTCGACTTGAAGAATGCCGACCAGATCACCGGCATAGCGCGCGGCATCGCCTTCCAGCTGGTCGAGCATTTCGGCCTGATCAACCGCCGCGACATCGCGGAAGAGATGAAGTCGCTCGACCAGGAAGGCCGCGCGGCGCTCCGCCGCCTGGGCGTGCGCTTCGGTGCCTACCACGTCTTCGTGCCGGCGCTGATCAAGCCGGCTCCGGCGGGACTGGTGACGCTGCTTTGGGCGTTGAAGAACGACGGCAAGGACAAGCCGGGCTTCGGCGACGTTGTGCATGCGCTGGCCTCGGGCCGCACCTCGGTGGTCATCGACCCGGCCTTTGACAAGACCTTCTACAAGCTCGCCGGCTACCGCAATCTCGGCCGTCGCGCCGTGCGCGTCGACATACTCGAGCGGCTTGCCGACCTCATCCGCCCGGCGACCAACTGGAAGCCCGGCCTCGGCCAGCGCCCGGATGGCGCCTATGACGGCCACGCCTTTATGGTGACGCCGCCGATGATGTCGATCCTCGGCGCCACGGCCGACGACATGGAGGAGATCCTGAAAGGTCTCGGCTATCGCTCGGAGGCCAAGCCGGCCGCCGAGGTGAAGGCGAAGCTCGACGCGCTCGACGCCGCCGCACGCGAAGCGGCCGCGGCCAAGCTCGCTGCCGAAGACGCGGCGCGCACCGCGCAGTCGACGGAGGCGCAGGCTGCGGCAACGGACGCGGTCGCGGTCGCGGTCGCGGAGGCAGCGGCGGAAAGCTCGGAGCCGGCAACCACCGAAGCTGCGGCTGAGGCCGTCGCGGAAGTTCCGACCGAAGCCAGCTCGGAAGCGCCGGCGGAACCTGCCGTTGAAGAGCCGGCAGAAGTTGCGGCCGAGGTCGCGGAAGAGGTTCCCACTGTGGAGGCCCCCGCTGCGGCGGCTGCAGTGCTTGAGTCGGCCGAAGGCGCCGACGCCCTTACCTCCTCCTCGATGGGGGAGATCGCGGCGCGAAGCGACGCGGGTGGGGGTGATGGCGCCGGCGACGCAGACGGCACCAATACCGCCGACGCTCCCCGCGAGGGGGAGGGTAGGGCCGGCGAAGCCCCGGCCGAGGCTGAAGAACCGAAGCCTGTCCTTCTGTGGCGCCAGGCGCGTTTCGATCACCAGCGCCCGCGCCATCGCCAGGACAACCGCCGCGACAATCGTCAGCGCGGTGGCCAGCCCGCACGCGAGGCAGGCGGCGGCGGCCAGCCCGGCGACAAGCCGGCGCATGAAGGCCGCCGCGATGGCGCCGGCAAGCCGCGCTTCGACCGCTCGAAGTTCAAGCCGAGGCCGGATGCAGGCGACCGGCGCGAAGGCAGGCCGCAGGGCGAGCGCCCCGAAGAGGGCCGCCGCGAGGGCCGGCCCGACTGGAAGGGCAACAGGCAGGAGGGCAAGGGCAACGCTCCTGGCGGCAAGCCGGCTTTCCAGGGCAAGCCGCGCGAGGAACGCCCGCAGCGCTTCGACCCGGACTCGCCTTTCGCCAAGCTCGCCGCCTTGCGCGACCAGCTGAAGAAATAGGCTAGAGCATGATCCCGAAAAGTGGGAACCGGTTTTCGGGCGAGATCATGCTCCATCAAAGAGCCAGCATGATCCCGAGCCGAAGGACCGCGTCAGCGAAAAGTGGGAACCGGTTTTCGGATAAGATCATGCTCCAACAAAGCTAGCCGCGATGGTTGGAGAAGGCCGCCAGCGCATCGACAAATGGCTGTTCTTCTCGCGCGCGGTGAAATCGCGCTCGCTGGCGGCGAAGGTGGTGGTCGCCGGGCGCGTGCGCATCAATCGCGACAAAGCAGCGCAGGCCTCGGATCTGGTCAAGCCCGGCGACGTGCTCACCATCACGCTCGAAGGCCGCATCCTGGTCTGGAAAGTGGTGAGTTGCGGAACGCGACGCGGCCCGGCTGACGAAGCGCGGCTGCTCTACGAGGACATGTCGCCGGCGCCGACGCCCAAAGGCGGGGCGGTTCCGGACGCCATTCCGGCGCTGCGCGAGGCCGGCAGCGGCCGCCCGACCAAACGCGAGCGGCGGCAGACGGACAGTCTGCTCGGCGACGATTAAGACAGAACCGGCCCAGGGCGCGCGGCCGGAGAAATTCCAGAAACGCGCAGCGGCCAGGCTCAGTGACCTCGATCTGCCCTTCCAGCCGGAATTCCATTCCGGCCCTCCGACTCCGCCGGCAATCCCTGCCCTTGCATGCGGCGGGCAAAGGCGTTACCTCAGCCAAAAAGCCCAACAAAATGGGACGTTCCGGAGCCTGCAATGACCTATGTCGTCACCGATAATTGCATCAAATGCAAATATATGGACTGCATCGAGGTCTGTCCGGTCGACTGTTTCTACGAGGGCGAGAACATGCTCGTCATCCATCCCGACGAGTGCATCGACTGCGGCGTGTGCGAGCCCGAATGCCCCGCCGACGCGATCAAGCCGGACACCGAGGGCGGTCTCGACAAATGGTTGCAGGTCAATGCCGAATATGCCGAGAAATGGCCCAACATCACCGCCAAGAAAGAGCCGCCGGCGGACGCCAAGACCTTTGACGGCGAGACCGGAAAGTTCGAGAAATATTTTTCGGCGGAGCCCGGCGAAGGCGATTGACATAAGGCTGGCAATGTCGCCATGACGCGGCGTAACGTAGCCGATGCAGTTACTGCCTTGACAGGCAGCGCTGCCGCTTGGCGTTAGCGAATGCAGCAAAACCTTGATTCTTCCGACTTTTTGTGTTACATGAGCGAAACATGCCGGTGACACAACGTCGATTTATGGCGCTAACGCCCCAAATCACTGAAAGGTGAGCTTTTAGATCCGGACCAGAGCGATCTGGGGCAGGCAGTCGCATTCGTGCGGTTTGCCGGTCCCTGCTTTTCCGGTGGGTTCATTCTGTTGCGCGGCTAAACGGTCGGCTATTGCCGATCGTATCGGTTTGGGCCGGCATGATGCCGGCGGCACAACTAAGGAGTTCAGGGCGTAATGGCAACAATCACCCCGCAGAAGAAGTCCACCGCGGCCCGCCAGGGGTTCAAGACCGGCGAGTTCATTGTCTACCCGGCGCATGGCGTCGGCCAGATCGTGGCGATCGAAGAGCAGGAAGTTGCGGGTCACAAGCTGGAACTGTTCGTCATCGACTTCCAGAAGGACAAGATGCGGCTCAAGGTTCCGGTCGCCAAGGCGACCTCGATCGGCATGCGCAAGCTGTCGGAAGAGGATTATGTCGACCGCGCGCTCAAGGTCGTGCAGGGTCGCGCCCGCATCAAGCGCACCATGTGGTCGCGCCGCGCCCAGGAATATGACGCCAAGATCAATTCCGGCGACCTGATCTCGATCTCGGAAGTCGTGCGCGACCTCTACCGCGCCGATAACCAGCCGGAGCAGTCCTATTCCGAGCGTCAGCTCTACGAAGCCGCGCTCGATCGCATGGCCCGCGAGATCGCCGCGGTGAACCGCATGTCGGAGACCGAGGCGGTGCGCCTCATCGAGGTCAACCTCAACAAGGGTCCGAAGCGCGGCGCCAAGGCCGACAACGAGGAAGCCGAACAGGAAGAAGCCGCCTGAGCTTTTCCGGTTTTGGAGTTACGAAGAACCCGGCCTCGCGCCGGGTTTTTTGCTTATGGACTCTCGCATATGGCCCCTCACCCAGCCTCCGCTTCGCTCGGCTGACCTCTCCCGAGGGGAGAGGAGGCTTTCGGCGCCGGCGCCAGCTCTTTTCTCCCCATCGGGGAGAAGGTGGCCGTGGAGCGGCCGGATGAGGGGCTGGCGCCGTGCTATGCGATTGGGCCCACAAAGTGCAAAAAGTACGAGGGCTCAGCCGCCCCCTTCCTTCTGCGCCTCTTCCTGCCTGAGCGAGGCGATGAAGCGCTTGGTCCGCTCGCGCTCCGGATTGTCGAAGACGACCGAAGCCGGTCCCTTCTCGACGATCGAGCCGGCATCGAGGAAGACGACCTCCTGCGCGATCTTGGAGGCGAGCCTCAGATCATGCGTGGCCATCACCATCGTCGTGCCTTCGCGGGCCAACTGCCCGAGCACGTCGACCACTTCCTGCGCCAGTTCCGGATCGAGCGCCGAGGTCGGCTCGTCGCAGAGCAGCACGCGCGGCGACGGCGCAAGCGCCCGGGCAATCGCCACGCGCTGCTGCTGGCCGCCAGACAGCGTCGCCGGCCAGGCGTCGGCCTTATGCGCCATGCCGACCTTTTCGAGCAGCGCCATCGCCCGCTCGCGCGCCCGCGGCTCGGGCCATTTCAGCACCGTCACCAGCCCTTCCATGACATTCTCGATCGCCGTGCGATGCGGGAAGAGCTGGAAATTCTGGAACACCATGCCGGTCTGCAGGCGGATGCGCTGGATGTCCTTGGCCGGCACCTTGACGCCGGGATGGAAGGCAAGCGTCTCGTCGCCGATGCGCAAGGAACCGGAGGTCGGAATCTCCAGCAGGTTGATGCAGCGCAAGAGCGTGCTTTTGCCGCCGCCCGAAGGGCCGACCAGCGCCGTCACGCTGCCCTCGTCCAGGCTGACGGTGACGCCCTTCAGCACCAGATTGTCGCCGAAGCGCTTTTCGATGTCGGTGAGGCCGATCATGCGTTGGCCTCCAAAAAGCCGCCATAGCGGTTGAGCCGCACCTCGAGCCGCGCCTGCAGCGCCGACAGCACCGAGCTCATCACGAGATAGAGCGCCGCCGCCTCGACATAGAGGATCAGCGGCTCATAGGTGGTGGCGACGATGCGCTGCGCGGCCTGGAACATCTCGGGCACCGTTATCGCTGCCGCGAGCGAGGTGTCCTTGACCAGCGAGATGAAGGTGTTCGAAAGCGGCGGCACCGCGACGCGGCCCGCCTGCGGAAGGATGGTGCGCCGCATCGCCTGGCTCCAGGTCATCCCGATCGAATAGGACGCCTCCCACTGGCCTTTCGGCACCGAGC
Organism: Mesorhizobium sp. WSM4935; assembly: GCF_029625735.1. Classification (NCBI taxonomy): domain Bacteria; kingdom Pseudomonadati; phylum Pseudomonadota; class Alphaproteobacteria; order Hyphomicrobiales; family Phyllobacteriaceae; genus Mesorhizobium; species Mesorhizobium sp. WSM4935. The sequence goes on from NZ_JARTVR010000017.1 coordinate 13,260, forward strand.
CGATGACGGCGCGGATGATCTCGGACGTATAGGCGCCGATGTTGAGCGTGAAGCCGATCAGCGCCGCGGGGAAGGCATCGAGCAGGATGCCGACCGAGGGCAGGCCGTAGAAGATCAGGAAGAGCTGCACCAGAAGCGGCGTGCCGCGAAAGATCCAGACATAGAAGCGCACCAGCGCGACGAGCGGCTTCGGGCCGAACAGCCGGATCAGCGCCGTCACCAGCCCGGCGATCAGCCCGAGCGCGAAGGACAAAAGCGTCAGCGGCACGGTGAAGATCAGCGCCGCCCATAAAAGCGTCGGCAACGATTCCAGCATCAATTGCAGCCAGTGCGGCACCGAGCGCTTCTCCCTTCCAGATACGGCGGCGCGTTCCCCCGTCTGGGCCGACTATCATGCAAGAACCGTGGGGCCGTCAAAGACGCCCCCGACGAATGTCGTGCAAAAATGGCGGGCCGTCTAAGACGGCCCGCCGGTTTTCAAGCAAAAGGACGATTGCCTTACTTCGAAACGTCCTGGCCGAAATACTTGTCGGCGATCTTCTGATAGGTGCCGTCGGCCTTGATATCGGCCAGCGCCTTGTTGATGGCAGCGACAAGCTCCGGATCGCCCTTGCGCACGATGACGCCGGAATAATCGGCATTCTCTTCCTGCGCGGCGATCTTCACATTGGCGTCCGGCTTGTGCTTCTTGAAGTCGAGGAAGGACAGGCTGTCGTTGATGGTGGCGTCGGCGCGGCCGGTGAGCAGAAGCTGGATCGACTGGTCGAAGCCGTCGGTGCCGACGAGCTCGGCGCCGTTCTTCTCGGCGAGCTTGCCGAAATTCGAGGTCAGCGACTGCGCGGCCTTCTTGCCCTTGAGGTCGGTGAAGGTCTTGATGTCGGTGTTGTCGCCGCGCACGATCAACACCGCCTTCGAGGCGATGTAAGGATCGGAGAAATCATATTTGGCCTTACGGGCATCGGTGATGCCGACCTCGTTGATGACGGCGTCGTAGCGGTTGGCGTCGAGGCCGGCGATCAGCCCGTCCCACTTGCCTTCAAGGAATTGGACCTTGACGCCGAGCTTGTCGCCGATGGCCTTGGCGATCTCGACGTCGAAGCCGACCAGCGCGTTGGACTCGTCGTGATAGGTGAAGGGCGCATAGGTGCCCTCAGTGCCGACCTTGAGCACGCCGGCCTGCTTGATCTGGTCAAGATTGGCGCCGGCATGGCCGGCGGTGATCGCCAGAACCTGCAGCGTTCCGGCGATAAGGAGCGGTTTGAGCCATTTCATTTTTCTGTGATCCCGTTTTGACCGGTGCCCCGGCGCGATTGTGAGAGCCGGAAACTGACAGATAGAAGGTTGCAAAATAAGGAACCAGATTTCAAATATCGGCTCTGCCAGAAATCTGGTTCTCAGAACCGGCCAAAAATCCGCCAAGCGGCTTTTCCCGGCAGATAACAAATGCTTCCACCGGCAACATCTGGCTCCTCGGGCGGCGGAACCATCCATGCGCCTGACACGTTGCATGGCTGTTGTAGGGCGCGGCGGCGTCTTTTCAACCGCCATACGCGCAATCGTCGCAAAAGGAGCCGGCATGATCGAGGACGCGGCAGGACGGACGCTGGTCCGGGCGGCAATGAAGGCTCCCTATCTCGAGCGCGACGAGGAGCATGTGCTGGCGCTCCGCTGGAAGGAACAAAACGACCAGCACGCGCTGAACCGGATCACCGTCGCCCATATGCGCCTGGTCATCTCCATGGCCTCGAAATTCCGCCATTACGGCCTGCCGCTCGGTGATTTGATCCAGGAAGGCCATGTTGGCTTGCTCGAGGCGGCGGCCCGCTTCGAGCCCGCGCGCGAAGTACGCTTCTCGACCTATGCCACCTGGTGGATCCGCGCCTCGATGCAGGATTATATCCTGCGCAACTGGTCGATCGTGCGCGGCGGCACCAGCTCGGCGCAGAAGGCGCTGTTCTTCAACCTCCGGCGCTTGCGCGCACGGCTGGCCAACGGCGCCGAGCCGCTCTCCAACACCTCGCTCTACCGAGAGGTCTCGGCCGCGCTCGGCGTGCCGGAAGCCGACGTGGCGATGATGGATTCACGCCTCTCCTCGCCCGACAGCTCGCTCAACGCGCCTTTGGCCGACGAGAACGGCGCCGCCGAGCGGATGGATTTCCTGGTCTCCGAAGATCCGCTTCCCGACGAAATCGTCGGCGAAAGGATCGATATCCAGCGCCGCGCCGTCTGGCTGAAGAGCGCGCTCGGCGCGCTCAACGCCCGCGAGCTTCGCATCATCGAGGAGCGCAGGCTGAGCGATGACGGCGCCACGCTGGAATCGCTTGGCGAACAGCTCGGCATCTCGAAGGAGCGCGTCCGCCAGATTGAGGCCCGCGCCATGGAAAAGCTGAAGCTGGCCCTGGTGAAACAGAACCCGGGATTTTTGGCGGAAGCAGCCTGAAGCCAATCAGCGCTCGAATTCGACGATAAGACATTGAGTAAATAAGAAAAATATCGCCATCGGGGCAATTTTCCCTCATCCGTACTTCTGGATTGTGAGGTCTTTAACAGACCATTGCGTCGCAATTGGCCTCTTTGAAGCCTCCAGACAGATATGGAGGATTTGCCATGCTGCGATGCTGCGCGCTCCTTGCTGCCTTGATCCTCGTGGGCCTCACCACGTTCGAGGCGCATGCCGATCGAAGGGTGGCCCTCGTGATCGGCAATTCGCAATACCGCGAAATCCCGGCCCTCAAGAACCCGGACAAGGATGCCGAGGACGTGTCGAAGACATTCCGACTGGCCGGCTTCGAGGTCTTCGCCGCCAAGGACCTCACCAGGCTTCAGTTCGAAGAGAAGTTCCGCAACTATCTCGCGGCGGCCGACGGCGCCGATCTTGCGGTCGTCTACTATTCCGGCCACGGCTTTCAGATCGGCGGCGAGAATTTCCTGATCCCGGTCGACGCGTCGCTGAAAGACGCGGCCGACATGGAAGTCCAGGCCATCAAGGTCGATGACATATTGCGGCAGCTGCGCTCGAGATCGAAGATCCAGATGATCATCCTCGACGCCTGCCGCAACAATCCTTTCCCGCGCAAGGACTATTGGCTGCGCGACCAGTTGATCGTCGCCGGTGACAGCGGCCTTGCGCAGGTGACAGGCTCGCAGAACACGCTGATTGCCTTTGCCACCGAGCCAGGGGCGGTCGCCTATGACGGCTCCGGCGATCTCAGCCCGTTTTCATCGTCCTTCTCCCGCCGCGCGCGGGCGCCGAACCAGGAGATACGCTCGGTCATGGCGGCTGTGCGCCGCGATGTGGTCAAGGCGACCAACGGCAAGCAGGTTCCGTGGGAGAACTCCTCGCTGATCGACGACGTAGTGCTGATGCGTGGGACCGAGCAACCCGCGCCGCCGCCTGACGCCGGGCAAGACCAGCAAGTGACGGAGCGCGGGATCGAAGTCGCCGCCGCCGAAGCGATAGACAATCGCGACATCCGTGTCCCGCTCGGTGTCGGCCCGGTTCCGTTGAAGCTGGATTTCCCGGCCAAGGGTGCCGGGGTCAGCCTCAAGCTTGCGAGTTACCCGGCGACCGGAACGCTGTCCCTGCCGGATCGCGTGCTGTCGCCGCAATCGAGCCTGATGGCAGGCGAGGTCGGCAATCTGCGCTACGAGCCGCAGATCGGCTCGACCGCTCCCGTCGACATCGGCTTCCAGATCCGCGTGGGCAACGCCGCGAAACAGGCGACGGTGAAACTGTCGCCGAATGTCGATCCTTGCGACCAGGCCGCCGGCGAGCCGCTCGACCTGCAGGGCGTCGTACCGGGCCGGTTGCCGAACGAGATCGGCGGCGGAGCGGTGGACGCCTGCGAGGCGGCGGCGAAATCCTATCCCGACATTGCGCGTTTCCGTTACGAGCTGGGGCGGGCGCTGCTGGCGGCGGGCAGGATCCACGAAGCCAGGCAGGCGATCCAGGAGGCCGCGGACAAGGGTCATATCCGCGCCCTGTTCGCGCTCGGCTCCATCGCCTCGTCCGGAATGGCGACGGCCGCCGACACACCGAAGGCAGGCGACCTCTATTCGAAGGCGGCCGACAAGGGAGACCCCTACGCCATGGCTGCCTGGGGCCGCGCTTTGTTCAACGGCCTCGGCGTCGAGCGCGACATTGGCAAGGGACTGGACCTGCTGCTCCAGGCAGCGGCGATGGGGCACATCGATGCCATGAAGGAGCTTGCGGTGATCTTCAACGAAGGCCGCAACGGCGTGCCCGCCGACCCGGCTCGCGCCCTGGCTTTCCTGAAGGCGGGCATGGAGCGGCAAAACGTGTATTCGATGGGCATCCTGGGCCTTCCCGCGCGAAGCACCCCGGTGGTCATGGCATGCAAGCCCCCGAAGGTCATCACGAAGATAAAGGTGATCCGCGTGCCCGTGTCGAAACCGAAGCCCGTCACACCGACAGTTCCGGAAAAACCTGGGATCAAGCCGGTGCCAACGGAAACCGGGAGGCCACCCTGGAGTGGCAGTGGCGCCGGCGGCAGTACGGGCGGCGGCACTACCGGAGGTGGCCAAAGTGAGGGTGGCAACACCGGTGGCGGCACTACCAGTGGTGGCACTACCGGTGGTAGCCAAAGTGAGGGTGGCAGCACCGGTAGCGACGGCTTGTGACGACAACGGCCCCCGACCGGGCGATTGGTCAAGCCGGCGGCGCCCGGTCGGGCTGAACTCGCGAGTCCCTACTTGTCGGTGACGATCTTGACCTTGTCGCCGGCCGATACGCTGGCGCCCGGCGACATGGCGTTGAGCACGCGGAACAGGTCGAGCTTGCGGTCGACGCCGACCATCTGGGCCGCGAGCGAGCCCATGGTCTGGCCGGGCTGGACGGTAACGACCCGGATATGCAGCGGCTTCAGCGCCGCCTTCTCGGCTGGGCTCAGCACGCGGAAGGAGCCGCTGACCGAGCGCGCGACCGGATCCAGCGAGGTGCTGGCCGAGGGCGCCGCTGTCAGCAGCCTGTAGACCTGCCCGCCGGCGCGGATCACCGCGATGTCGAACTGCCAGCCTTGCGCGCTGGCATGCGCTATCGCTGCGTCGTTGCCGTTGATCGTCTCCTGGCGCACGCTGGCGTCTTCGAGCCCCGCCACCCAGCCGCTGCGGATGTAATCGGTGAGCGAGACCGACTTGTCGATCGCCACCCCGTCGAAACGGATGGCGATGTCGCCAGGCCCGGTCGCGGTGACCGCGGCCGCCGAATTGTCGATGACGAAACCGTCCGGCACCGTGAAGGATACGCCGAGATTGGGGTGCATGAAGGTCTGGCCGCGCACATAGCCTTCTTCCGGCGTGTCGCCGTACAGCAGGCCGTCTATGCCGGCCAGGAATGCGTCGCGGTCACGCGTGCCGACGCCGGGCGGGCCGAAATTGCGCGCAAGCCGCTGCGCCAGCTCGATACGTTGCGGTGTGTTGGGGTGCGTCGCCAGGAAGTCGAGGCTGGCGTCGGTGGCGCCGCTGACCGAGCGGAAATCCGTATAGGCCGACATCGACTGCAGGAAGCGGCCGGCGGCGTAAGGATCGTAGCCCGCCTCGCCGACCGACTTGATGCCGATGGCGTCGGCCTGCAATTCCTGGTTGCGCGAGAATTGTGCGAGCCTGAGCTTGCCGCGGATCAGCGCCGCCTTGGCGGTCGGGCTGTCGCCCAGCACGTCGGAAACCACCTTGGTCGCCAGGCCTTCCTCGGCCTCGAGCTGCTGCCGCTGCAGTCCGTGATTGGCGGTGACGTGGCCCATCTCATGCGCGATGACGGCGGCAAGCTCGGAGGAATCGTTGGCCAGCGCCAGCAACCCGCGCGTCACATAGAGATAGCCGCCCGGCAGCGCGAAGGCGTTGACGTTGGGCGAGTTGAGGATGGTGATGCGATAGGTTTGGGTCGGGTTGGCCGACACCACCGTCAGGTTGCCGACGACCTTGGCCACCATGCGTTCCAGCTTCGGATCGGAATATTCGCCGCCATAGGTGGCGAGAATCCGGGGATGCTGCGCCTTCGCCATTTCGGCGAGCTTGGCGTTGGCGACGACATTGTCGACGGTGATCGGCTTGTCGGAGGGCTGGAAGCCGCTCTCCTGCACGTCCGGCGGCGTGAACATTTGGCAGCTGGCCAGCGCCACGGCAACGCCCGCTAGCGCGAAAAATCGTGCCAGTGGCCTCATCCACACTTTCTCAGTGCCGGTCGACAGATCGGCTTCCTTTCGAAATCTTTCGGCAAATCACCAACCGGACCAGCATGGCCGGACCTAGCCACACTCCCCCGGACAAGGCAAGCAAACGCCAAATCACCCATTGCCGGTTTGGCCGTAAATTATGTCCGCTTCCGGGCAATATGTTGTGATCCGGCAGCGGTGCCGCCTCGATCGCCGATATAGCGCCTGAAGGCATCCGGTCCAGACCGATTGAAGAAATCGTCGGCCGGCCCGGCCGCCGCGATCGTGCCTTCATCGAGAAATGCCACGTCCTCGCCGATGCGGCGCGCATCGTCCGGCTGATGCGTGACGAACAGCACCGTCATTTCGCGCTCGGCATGGATGCCGGCGACAAGGTCGAGCATGTCCTCACGCAGCGCCGGGCCGAGCGATGCGAAAGGCTCGTCGAGCAGCAGTACCGGCCGGTCGCGCAGTAGCACCCTCGCCAGCGCCACGCGCTGCCGCTCGCCGCCGGAGAGCTCGCGCGGCAGCCGCTTTTCCTTACCCGTCAGGCCGACACGCGCCAGCGCCTCGGCGACGGCAATGCGGTCGGCGTCGCCGAGCCTCAGCGACGGCGAGCGGCCGAGCCCGACATTGGCTTCGACGGAAAGATGCGCGAACAAATTGTTTTCCTGGAACACCATCGACACCGGTCGCGCCGAAGGGCTCACGTTGCCGACATCGATGCCGCCGATCAGCACCTTGCCTGTATCGGGCGTTTCGAAGCCGGCTATCAGATTGAGCAGCGTCGACTTGCCGGAACCGCTCGGCCCCATAATGGCGGTGATCCTGCCGGCCGCGAATTCGGCATCGAAGCGGAAGGAAGACTCGCCATAGCTGAACGAGACGCCATCCAGCGCGACCGTGAGGCCCTTTTGCGCTGCGGTGCCGTCGATGGTCGTCGTCATCACTTTCCTTCCCGCCCCAGCCGGTCGGCGGCGACCACCAGCATCAGGCAGACCAGGCCGAGCAGCAAGGCAAGTCCCGCGGCGTCGGCGGTCCGATAGCTGCCCATGCGCGCCAAAAGCAGATAGGGCAAGGTCTGCACGGAATCGCTGCCGAACAGCGCGATCACGCCGAGATCGCCGAGCGACAGCGCCATGGCGAAGGCGAAACCGGTGGCCAGGGGCCGCCTCAAAGACGGCCAGTCGATCAGGCTGAGCCGGCTCCAGCCGGAAATGCCGAGCGTCAGGCAAAGCCGCTCATGGCGCTCGCTCGCCGCGTCATAGGCCGGGCGGATGGCACGGATGGCGAAGGGCATCGCCATCACCGCATTGACGACGACGACCATGACCGGCGCGACGGCGAAGACATCGGTGAGGTTGCGGAGCGCCAGGAACCAGCCGGCGCCAAGCACGATCGGCGGCACGACAAGCACGAAGCCGGCGCCCGTGTCGGCGGCATGTTCGAGCAGCGACATGGTGCTCCCCGAGCGGCGCCGCAGGGCAAGCGCGCGCCGCGCCGCAATCAACGCCAGCGACAGCGTCACGCTGAGCAGCGCCGCGACGAAAGCAAGGCTGGCGCTGGTGAGCGTCGCGCGGCGGACCGCCTCTTCACCCGCCAGCCGGCCGAGGTTGGCCTCCAGGCCTGATAACACCGTCGCCGCCATCGGTCCGGCGACGAACAGCAGGGCAAGCGCAATAAGGCCAGCGTTGAGCACGCTTTCGAGCCGACCCGCCGAAAGGTAGCGGCGCGGCGCCACCGGCAGATTGGCGTCGCCGACCGTGTTGGCCCCGAGCCGCATGAGAGCGACGACCATGATGAAGGTCAGCGCGATCTGCAGCAGCGTCAGCACCACGGCGCGCGCGGGATCGAAATCGAAGCGCAGCGCCTGGTAGATGGCGACCTCCAGCGTCGTCGCGGCCGGACCGCCGCCCAGCGTCAGCACGATGGTGAAGGAAGTGATGCAGAGCATGAAGACCAGCCCCGCAATTCCCGGCAAGGCGGCGCGCAGCACCGGCCATTCGATCAGCCGGAAGGCTGGCCGGGCGCCCATGCCGAGCTGGCTCGCTAGTCGCCACTGGTCGGCGGGAACGGTGCCCAGCGCCTCGAGGAAGAGGCGCGTCGCCAGTGGCAGGTTGAAGAAGACATGAGCGACCAGGATGCCGAAGAGGCCGTAGATCCCCGGCCATTCGCCGCCGCCAAGCCCGGCGAAGACGCCGGCAAAATATCCGGCCCGACCGTAGAGCGCCAAGACGCCGAGCGCGGCGACGATCGCCGGCAACGCCAGCGGCAAGGTGAACAATTGCAGGATCAGGGCGCGGCCGGGGAAGCTTGGATGCCTCGATAAAGCGCGCGCTACCAGCAGCGCCGGCGCGACCGACAGCAGCGTCGAGAGAGCCGCCTGCCACAGCGTGAAGCGGGCGACGCGCAGGAGGTAGCCGTCGAAAGCGGCGGCAGCACCGGAAAGATCATGCGCGCCTTCGACGGCAAGGCCGGCGAAGGCGCCGCCGATGAGCAGCGCGATGGCCGCAATGGCGAAGACGCCGGCGGTGACGCGGGAGTCAGCGCGCGGCTGCACGCAGCACCATTTGGGTTCGACCTAGCGAACGCCGCGTTCCTTCGCGCCCCCCTCTGTCCTGCCGGACATCCCCCCCTCTAGGGGGGAGATTGGCAGCTTTGGCGCCCCGCTCGGTACTGCGGCGTTGGAGAATGGCGAAGGTCGAGATGACAGCTGATCTCCCCCCTTGAGGGGGAGATGTCCGGCAGGACAGAGGGGGGCGCCGTAGAGCAATCATCTTGGAAGGATAATAACCAAGACCAGCTACTTGCTCATCACCGCCAGCCACTCATCCACCCAGGCCTTGCGGTTGGCCGCGACTTCCTGTGGGCTGAACAACAGGGTCTTGGTCGGCTTCACCAGTTTGTCGAAGGCCGGGTTGAGCGGCTTGTCGGTCTTTCCGGCCGGGAACATCCAGTTGGTCTCCGGAATGACGTCCTGGAACTTCGGCCCGGTCATGAAGGCGATGAACTTCTGTGCCAGCGGGTTCTTCGCGCCGGTCGTCGTGATGCCGGCAACCTCGATCTGCAGGTATTCGCCCTCCTCGAAAGAGGCCGCCTGATAGCGCTCGGTGTTCTCGGCCACCATGTGGTAGGCCGGCGAGGTGGTGTAGGAGAGTACCATCGGCGCCTCGCCCTTGGTGAACAGGCCATAGGCCTCGCTCCAGCCCGGCGTCACCGTCAGGACTCTCGACTTGAGCTTGGCCCAGGCTTCCGGCGCCTTGTCGCCATAGACAGACTTCACCCACAGGAGCAGGCCGAGGCCGGGCGTCGAGGTGCGCGGATCCTGGATGACGATCTTGTCGGTTCCGGCACCCTCGACCAGATCCTTCAGGCTCTTCGGCGGCGTCTTCAGCTTCTGCGTGTCATAGACCACGGCGAAATAGCCATAGTCGAAAGGCACGAAAGTGTCGTCGCTCCAGCCGCCCGGCACGTTGATGCCCGAGACTTCGCCATGCGGCGCGAACAGGCCGCTCGCCTTGGCATCGGAGGTAAGATTGGTGTCGAGGCCAAGTACGATATCGGCCTTGGTGCCGGCGCCCTCCAGCTTGACGCGGTTGAGCAGCGCCACGCCGTCGGCCACCGAGACGAATTCGAGATCGCAGCCGCATTCGGCCTCGAATTCCTTCTTCACCGCCGGTCCCGGACCCCAATCGGCGGTGAAGCTCTCATAGGTGTAAACGGTGAGCTTGTCCTTTGCCTCGGCAGGCGCGACGCCGGCCAGGAGCGATAAAAGACCGGTTGCAACAATGAGATTAGACAGCATTGCGCGCATCGGCGCCTCCTTCGTTCGAGTGACAAGGAATTGAGGCGCCGGATGGTCCGAAACGTCTAATCCCTCCGCCGGTACAAACCGGATCAGGTTCAGCGGGTTGGCTCGATTGCCTCTCAGCCGGATCACGTCCGGCACCCCGTTAGAGCGCTTCGAGAGATAAGCGCGGCCGAAGCGCCGCGCAAGCGGAAGTTTGCCGGGCAGCTAATGTTCTGAGGCAGGACGCGGGCCCGAAGCGCACTGCATCCGACTTCCGTTTCGCCCGGTGGGCTGGTAAGGGCGACGCCCATGGGCACATTCACCATTCTGCTTGGCGGCGAGCTCATTCGCACGCCCCGGCTCGAACGCCAGATCGAGGATTCGCGCGTCATCGCCGCCGATGCCGGCATCGGCCATGCCCGCATGCTTGGCCTGGTGCCGGAACTCTGGGTCGGCGATTTCGACTCGGTGCCGGCGAACCTGCCCGTAGATCTGGCCGCCGTTCCGCGAAAGATCTTCCCGACCGAAAAGGACATGACCGACGGAGAGCTCGCCATAGCGGAAGCGCTTCAGCGCGGCGCGACCAGCCTCCTGTTGGCCGGAGCCTTCGGCGGCAAGCGCGCCGACCACGCCTTCCTGCATCTGGCGCTCGCCATGCGGCTGGCCGAGGCGGGCACCACCGTGCTCCTGACGAGCGGCGCGCAGGAAGGCGTTCCGGTTTTGCCCGGCAGTGCCGGTTTCGACTATGCTGACGGCACCTTGTTTTCGGTGCTCGGCTTCTCCGAGCTCGCCGGGCTGACGGTCACCGGCGCCAAATGGCCGCTCGACCGCGTCGAGGTGGCGTTCGGCTCCTCGCTCACTATATCAAACGAGGTCAAAGGGCAGCTTGGCATCGCGCTGGAGCGCGGCCGGGCGCTGCTGCTGGCCCACCCCTATCCTCTTCCAGAAAGCTGATATGGCGCCGCCACTCCTCAATCTCGATGGCATTAAATTGACCTTCGGCGGCACGCCGCTGCTCGACGGCGCGGCGCTCAGCGCATCCGCCGGCGAGAAGATCGCGCTGGTCGGCCGCAACGGCTCGGGCAAGTCGACGCTGCTCAAGATCGCCGCCGGGATGATCGAGCCGCAGGACGGCGAGGTCTTCCGTCAGCCCTCGGCCACGGTCCGCTATCTGCCGCAGATGCCGGACATGGACGGCTTCGCCAGCGTGCGCGCCTATGTCGAGGCAGGTCTCGGCCCGGCCGACGATCCGCATCGCGCCACCTATCTGATGGAACATCTCGGCCTCACCGGTGAGGAACGACCGAACGACCTTTCCGGCGGCGAGGCGCGGCGCGCCGCTCTTGCCCGCGTCATGGCGCCCGAGCCCGACATCCTTTTGCTCGACGAGCCGACCAATCATCTCGATCTTTCGGTGATTGAGTGGCTGGAAGAAGAGCTTGCCCGCACCTCGTCGGCGGTGATCCTGATCTCGCACGACCGCCGCTTTCTCGAGCGCGTCTCGCGCGCCACGGTCTGGCTCGATCGCGGCCAGACGCGGCGGCTGGACAAGGGCTTTGCCCATTTCGAGGAATGGCGCGACCAGGTGCTGGAAGAAGAAGAGCGCGAACAGCACAAGCTCGGCCGCCAGATCGTGCGCGAGGAGCATTGGCTGCGCTATGGCGTGACCGCCAGGCGCAAGCGCAACATGCGCCGCCTCGGCGAATTGCAGGCCATGCGCCAGCGTTTCCGCAGCCACCGCGGTGCCGAGGGCACCGCCACCATGGTGGCAAGCGACGCCGTCGAATCCGGCAAGCTGGTGATCGAGGCCAAGGGTATCGACAAGAGTTTTGGCGATCTCACCGTGGTCAAGGGCTTCTCGACCCGCATCCAGCGCGGCGACCGCGTCGGCCTGGTCGGCCCCAACGGCGCCGGCAAGACGACATTGTTGAAAATGCTGACCGGCGAGTTGGCGCCGGATGCAGGCACCGTGCGGCTCGGTGTCAATCTGGAGATCGCGACGCTCGACCAGAAACGCGAGGCCGTCGACCCGCAGGAGACGCTGGCGCATTACCTGACCGACGGCCGCGGCGAGAACCTGCTCGTCAATGGCGAACAGCGCCACGTCGTCTCCTACATGAAGGATTTCCTGTTCAAGCCTGAGCAGGCGCGCACGCCGGTGCGCGAGCTGTCCGGCGGCGAGCGCGCGCGGTTGCTGCTGGCCCGCGTGCTGGCGCGGCCGGCGAATTTGCTGGTGCTCGACGAGCCGACCAACGATCTCGACATGGAGACGCTGGAGCTGCTGCAGGAGCTGGTCGCGGGCTTTGCCGGAACCGTGATCCTGGTCAGCCACGACCGCGACTTCCTCGACCGTACCGTCACCAGCGTGATCGCGCCGGAGGGCAACGGCCGCTGGATCGAATATGCCGGCGGCTATTCCGACATGCTGGCACAGCGCGGTGGTTCCAGACTGGAAGACCGCAAGGCGAGGCCGAAAGCCGAGGCCGCCGAGGTCGCGCCGAAGGCCGAACAGGCAGCGCCGAAGGGTCCCGCGAAAAAGCTCTCGTTCAAGCAGAAATTCGCGCTGGATTCCCTGCCCAAGAAGATCGAGGCGGTGACAGCCTCGATTTCGCGGCTGGAGAACAACATCGCCGACCCGTCCTTCTACGAGCGAGACCCGGTCTCCTTCCAGAAGACCATCGCCGCGCTCGACAAGGAGCGCACGACGCTCGCCGCGCTCGAGGAAGAGTGGCTGGAACTGGAGATGCTGCGGGAGGAGATGGAGGGGTAGTACCGTCTTCGTTGCAAAGGCGGCAAGTGCGCATAAGATATGCGCATAATGAGGACGCCGTCATGCGCAAGATAGCAGCGAACGCGGTCCGCCAACCGGCTAATCTGTCGATCGATTCTCAGCTCATGGCGGAAGCCAAGCGACTCAACGTGAACGTATCGCGCGCGGCGGAGGCGGGGATAGCGGAAGCGGTCGCTGCCGAGAAGACGCGGCTATGGAAGCTTGAAAACCGCGCGACGATGGACGCTTGGAACGACTATATCGACAAGCATGGCATCCCGCTCGCCGAGCATCGGCAATTCTGATGGCGCGCTATGATGTCTTCGCCAGCGGCATCGAAGGCGGCTATTTGCTCGACGTTCAATCCGACCTGCTCGACCACTTCAAGACTAGGGTCGTCGTTCCGCTCTGCCGCTGACCTAGACGCCTTCGCCGATGCGCAAGCTGCATCCGGTCTTCGAGATCAACGGGCGGAAGATGGTGATGGCCACTCACCTGATCGCGACAGTGGCTGCGACCGAACTCGGTGAAAATCGAACCAATCTCATAAGCCCCCACGACGAGATCGTCGCTGCGCTCGACATGCTGTTTCAGGGCTTCTGAGCGGCGGCGGCTTAAACTGCCTCACCTCACCCCGACGTCTTCGCCGCCCAGGCCTTCAGCGCCTCGTCGAAGACCTTCTCGCCCGGGATGCCCTTTTCCATGGTGAGCAGCGCCCGGCGTCCGGTCTTGTAGACCACCGGCACGTCGATCCAGTCCTGACCCCTGAGCAGGGTCAGATTGGCGTCCTCGTCGGCCTTGGTATCGTTGAGCGCGACGAGGAAGAAGCCGTCGGCGATCTTGGCCGGGATGCCGATCAGCGGGCTGCCGGCGTCCTGCTCCGAACTCTTCATGGCGATGCGCAGGATGTTGTCGACGCCGCCGCCGTCAAACCCTTCCGGCGTCAGGAAGATCATCTCGATGATGTGGCTGGCCGGCAGCGTCTGGTCGGTGTTGCGCCGGATCGTCATGCGCAGCTGGATATTCTTGCCGGGAATCGTCGCCTCGGCGCGGATCGCCGGTTCCGGTGGCAGGTCGCCGCCGGGTGATTCCTGCACCAGCGACCAGACGATGCTGCCGGGCTCGGCAGTGCCCTGCTGGGTGCTGGTGCGCTCCTCATAGAAGATCGCCTTCTGCCCGACCGGCACGGTCGCTTCGGCCGTCGCTGGCGCGGGCGGCGTCGTGCCTGCGGCCGGCGGCGTTGCTCCAGCCGCGGGCGGTGTGGTTCCTGCCGCGGGCGGCGTCTGATTGGCTGCGCCGGTCGCCGGCGCAGCCGGCGTGGTTCCCCCGGCGGGCGCCCCAGGCGTTTGCGTTGCCGCAGCAGGCGGGATCGTCGCCGGCGCCGTTGCCGGCGCGGCCGGCGGCCGCGACGTCAGCGCCGCGACGGATTCGCCTTCTCCGATCGTGGCCTGTCCGCCGGCGGGACCGGGATCGGTTTCCTTGCCATCGGGCGTCAGGCGCTGCGTAAACTTGGTCGTCTCGGCAGGCTCGCTGGCGCCGGGGGGGGCCGGCGCCGCGGCCGTATCGGCGGCCGGTTTGGCCGGAGCCGGCTTCGCCAGCGGCTCGGTCGAGACCGTCTTGCTGCCGCCGCCAAGGCCGAAGAGCGAGCCGAACGCATTCTTGTTCAGCCATATGCCGTAACCGCCGCCCGCCAGCACCAGCAGCGCGATGACGGCGGCGATCAAGCCGCCATAGCCGCGCTTGCGCTCCTGCGGCTGTGGCCGCAGGCGCTGGAAGGTGTCGGCCGCCGGCTGCTCGTCATTGGCAAAGACGTCGCCATCGTCGGCATCGTCCGCCAGGCCCACATCGTCTTCGCGCGGCGACGGCATCGGTGGCGCCGCATTCTGCCAGGCAGGCTCCGCCTTCGGCGCGGCCTGCCAGCTTGGCTCGGTCTTTGCCGTGTTCTGCCAGGCAGGTTCGGCCTTCGCAGGGCTTTGCGGCGCGGGCTCCGCCTTCGGCGCGCTTTGCCAGCTCGGTTCCGTCCTGGCGGGCGGAGCCGCCGGCTTCAATGGTTCGGATTTGAACGGATCCGGCTTGGCAGGCGCAGGCCCGGATGCAGGCGCCGGCGCCGGTTGGCGGGAGTGGTTCGGCTGGTTCCTGTTGCGGTCGATGGAGGAGAAAATATGCTCCAGCTCCGCCAGCGGATCCTCGGCCGGGACGCGTTTGACATAGTCGCGCTCGACGCTGGAGATGGCATCTTCCAGCGAGCGCTTCTGTTTGCTGACGACATCGGGCGCAAGCGGCGGGGAATACTCCGCCAGCTTCTTCGCCAGCACCGTGCGGGCACCGTCGTATATCTGTTTGCGCACCTCAAACGAAGGATCCACCTTCTTATCGAGCTGCTTTTTCAGAATACTAACGAAATCTGCCATGCGTCAGGTGACCTGCATTCTTTTCCCGCCGGCCGCAAATCAGCCATAGCGCCGGGAAGGGCTGTGAAACTAGTCTTGAAACGGGTCTGTCACAAGTATTGTGTCGTCCCGCTCGGGGCTGGTGGAGAGCAGCGCCACTGGCGCGCCGATCAGTTCCTCGATATGGCGGACATATTTGACGGCTTGCGCCGGCAGATCGTTCCAGCTCCTGGCGCCGGCCGTGGTTCCCTTCCAGCCTTCCAGCGTCTCGTAGATGGGCTCGACCCGCGCTTGCGCGCCCTGGCTGGCCGGCAGGTAATCGATCGTCTCGCCGTCAAGCCTGTAGCCGGTGCAGACCTTGATCTCGTCCAGCCCGTCGAGCACGTCGAGCTTGGTGAGCGCGATGCCCTTGATGCCGTTGACGGCGACGGCCTGGCGCACCAGCACGGCGTCGAACCAGCCGCAGCGGCGCTTGCGTCCCGTGACGACGCCGAACTCGTGGCCGCGGGTGCCGAGGAACTCGCCGATCTCGTTCTTCTGCTCGGTCGGGAACGGTCCCTCGCCGACGCGCGTCGTATAGGCCTTGGTGATCCCGAGCACGTAGCCGATGACGCCGGGGCCGACGCCGGAACCGGCGGCAGCTTGCCCCGCGACCGTATTGGACGAGGTGACGAAGGGATAGGTGCCGTGGTCGATGTCGAGCAGCGTGCCCTGCGCGCCCTCGAACAGGATGCGCTCGCCGGCGCGCCGCTTGTCGTCGAGCACTTTCCAGACGCGGTCCATGTAAGGCAGGATCTCGGCGGCCACGGAAGTCAGCTCCTGCATGATCGCCTCATGCGTCGCCTCCGGATGGCCGAGCCCGCGGCGAAGCGCATTGTGATGCGTCAGCAGCCTGTCGACCTTCAAGGGGAGCGTTTCCAAATCCGCCAAATCCATCACCCGCACCGCGCGCCGGCCCACCTTGTCCTCGTAGGCGGGGCCGATGCCGCGGCGGGTCGTGCCAATCTTGGTTCCGGAATTCGAGGCGGCGTCTTCGCGGAATCCGTCCAGCTCCCGGTGCAGCGACAGGATAAGCGCGGTGTTTTCGGCTATTTTCAGGCGCTCCGGCGTGACCTCCACGCCCTGCTCCTTGAGCTTCTTGACTTCGGCGACGAAGGCATGCGGATCGAAAACCACGCCATTGCCGATGATCGAAAGCTTGCCCTGCCTGACCACGCCTGAGGGCAGCAGCGACAGCTTGTAGACCTTGCCGTCGACGACCAGCGTATGGCCGGCATTGTGGCCTCCCTGGAAGCGCACGACCACATCGGCCCGTTCCGACAGCCAGTCGACGATCTTGCCCTTGCCTTCGTCGCCCCACTGCGAGCCGACGACCACCACATTGGCCATGTTCTTTTCCCTTGAAATGCCGCGCGAGCGGCCTGAAACGACAGGCCTCTATAGCGTCAAGCGCCGGCCCGCGCGACCCTTTCTTTGCCGCCGAAACCATCCTTGGAGCATGATCCCCCGACCCGAAGGTCGGCGACGCAAAAGCGGGTGCCGGCTTTCGGAAGCGACCATGCTCCAGCCAGGAGCCGGACCAAAATGACGCCACCGGCGTGACGTCTACCTCGGTCCAGGCACAACAAATTCCGCCTTCCGCATCATTTACTTGCCGCCGCCGGCGCTCTAGGCCGGTCTGAACCCTCGAATACCCTGCAGGGCCGGATCCTCCATGCATCGAGCCGCCTATCTGTTCCTTCTGTCGACCATGCTCTTGTGGGGCGGCAATTCAGTGGCGGGCAAGCTTGCCGTCGGCCATGTCTCGCCGATGACGCTGGTGTTCCTGCGCTGGGTCATGGCCGTGCTGATCCTGCTTCCCGTCGGATGGCGGACACTGCGCGAGGATTGGCCCGAAGCGCGCAGACACTGGAAGCTGCTTGCCGGCCTCGGCGCTTGCGGCTTCACCATCTTCAACGTCATCTTCTACACCGCGCTCAACTATACGACCGCCATCAACGTCTCGATCGAGCAGGCAGCCATCCCGATCGTCATCATCCTTGCCAATTTCTTGCTGTTCAGGCTGCGGGTGCGGCCCCTGCAGATCGTCGGCGTCGTGCTCACCATCGTCGGGGTCGCGCTGACCGCCAGCCATGGCGACCTCGGCCAGTTGCTGAAGCTCGATCTCAACTTCGGCGACGCCATCATGCTTGTCGCGGTGCTTTGCTATAGCCTCTATTCGGTGGGGCTGCGCCTCAAGCCGGCAATCCGCTGGCAAAGTTTCATGCTGGCGCTGTCGATCGCCGCGCTGCTGACATCCGTGCCCTTCTTCGTCTGGGAGATCACGGCCGGCCGCGCCGTCATGCCGGACGCGTATGGATGGGCGCTGACGCTCTACACGGCGCTGGGCGCTTCGGTCGTCTCCCAGGTTCTCTACATCAAGGGTAACGAATTGATCGGCGCCAACCGCGCCGGGCTGTTCATCAACCTTGTGCCGATCTTCGGCACGCTGCTTTCGGTGATGATCGTCGGCGAGCGGTTTCAACCCTATCAGGCCCTCGCATTGGCGCTTGTCCTTGGCGGCATTGCGCTCGCCGAATACAGCGGCAGCCGAGTAGCGCTGCAAACGGGATGATGGTTCTCGTCACGCGCCAAACAACCATCAGTGACGGCTATCTCATCAACGCCCCGCCGACTGGTGCCGGCGGGCCTTTCCTCATGTCAGGCTTCACTCGGCGCCGACATCGAAGCGAAGCCGCTTCGCCGAATCGATCGACTTGTGCGCCCGCACCTGCTCCAACACTTTTTCCGGGAACGGCGCATCGAGATAAAGCAGCGCGATCGCATCGCCGCCAGGCCGGTTGCGGCCGAGCTGGAAGTTGGCGATGTTGACGCCGTTCTCGCCGCAAACGGTGCCGAGCAGGCCGATGATGCCGGGCGCGTCGGCATTGGTCGTGTAGAGCATGTGCTGGCCGACCTCGGCGTCGAGATTGATGCCCTTGATCTGAATGAAGCGCGGCTTGCCGTCGGAGAAGCAGGTGCCGGCGATCGAGCGCGTCATATGCTCGGTCTTGACGGTGAGCTTGATATAGCCGTCGAACACGCCCGACTTGTCGCGCTTGACCTCGGCGACGATGATGCCGCGCTCCTTCACCATGATGGGCGCCGACACCATGTTGACGTCGGCAACCTGCGGCCGGATGAGGCCGGCAAGGGCGGCACTCACCAGCGCGCGCGTGTTCATCGTCGCGGTCGAGCCGTCGAACAGGATCTCGACCTCCTTGATCGGGTCCTCTGTGACCTGGCCGACAAAGGCGCCGAGCACCTCGGCGAGCTTGACGAAGGGTTTCAGCCGCGGCGCTTCCTCGGCGGTGATCGAAGGCATGTTGATGGCGTTCGAGACCGCGCCCTTGATGAGATAGTCGCTCATCTGCTCGGCGACCTGCAGCGCGACATTCTCCTGCGCCTCGGTAGTCGAGGCGCCGAGATGCGGGGTTGCCACGACATTCTCCATGCCGAACAGCGGGTTGTTCTCCGCCGGTTCGACCTCGAAGACGTCGATGCCCGCGCCGGCCACCTTGCCGCTCTTCAGCGCGGCAACCAGGTCGGCCTCGACGACCAATCCGCCGCGGGCGCAATTGATGATGCGCACGCCGTCCTTCATCTTGGCGATCGCGGCAGCATCGATGATGTTGCGCGTCTTGTCGGTCAGCGGCGTGTGCAAGGTGATGAAGTCGGCGCGGGCGAAGAGCTCGTCCAGCTCGACCTTCTCGACGCCGAGCTCCTCGGCGCGGCTGTCCGACAGGAACGGGTCGAAGGCAATCACATGCATCTTCAGGCCGACGCCGCGCGTGGCGACGATCGAGCCGATATTGCCGCAGCCGATCACGCCCAGCGTCTTGCCGGTGATCTCGATGCCCATGAAGCGGTTCTTTTCCCATTTTCCTGCGTGAGTCGAGGCATTGGCCTCTGGAATCTGGCGCGCCAGGGCGAAGATCATGGCGACGGCATGCTCCGCCGTGGTGATCGAATTGCCGAAGGGCGTGTTCATCACGATGATACCCCTGCGGCTTGCCGCCGGGATATCGACATTGTCGACGCCGATGCCGGCGCGGCCGACGACCTTCAGCCTGCCGGCGGCATTGATCAGCTTCTCAGTAACCTTGGTCGCCGAGCGGATGGCGAGGCCGTCATACTGGCCGATCACCTCGGCGAGCTTTTCCTTGTCCTTGCCGAGATCGGGCAGATAGTCGACCTCGATGCCGCGATCCTTGAAGATCTGCACGGCGGTGGTTGAAAGTTTATCCGAAACGAGAACGCGGGGCGCCATTGCGGCCTCCTTGACGTGGAAATGGACTGTGTCGGGAAATGGCGGCCTGCGGGCCACCACGGAACTCAGGCCGCTGCTTTGAGCGACGCCTTCTGCATGGCGAAGGCCCAGTCGAGCCAGGGCAGCAGCGCTTCGAGATCGGAGGTCTCGACGGTTGCGCCGCACCAGATGCGCAGGCCGGGCGGGGCATCGCGATAGGAGCCGATGTCGTAAGCGACGCCTTCCTTGTCGAGCAAAGACACGATCCCCTTGGCAAAAGCCGCCTGGCCGTCGGCGTCGAGCGCCGCCACTTGCGCATCGGTGAAGGAGAGGCACACGGACGTGTTGGACCGCGTCACCGGATCGACGGCGAGATGGCCGAGCCAGGGCGACCTTTCCACGAACCGGTCGAGCACCGCGGCATTGGCGTCGGCCCGGGCGATCAGCGCTTCCAGACCGCCGATCGACGTCGCCCAGTGGAGTGCGTCGAGATAGTCCTCCACGCACAGCATCGACGGCGTGTTGATGGTCTCGCCCTTGAAAATGCCCTCGATCAGCTTGCCGCCCGAGGTGAGGCGGAAGATCTTCGGCAGCGGCCAGGCCGGCTTGTAGGTCTCCAGCCGCTCGACGGCGCGGGGCGACAGGATAAGCATGCCATGCGCGCCCTCGCCGCCCAGCACTTTCTGCCAGGAGAAGGTGACGACATCGAGCTTGTCGAAGTCGAGCCTTTGCGCGAATGCCGCCGAGGTGGCGTCGCAGATGGTCAAACCTTTACGGTGCGTGGGAATGAAATCGCCGTTCGGCACGCGTACGCCCGAGGTCGTGCCGTTCCAGGTGAAGACCACGTCGCGATCGAAATCGATCTGCGTCAGGTCGGGCAGCTTGCCGTAGCCGGCCTCGAACTTGCGCACGTCGGCGAGCTTGAGCTGCTTGACCACATCGGTCACCCAGCCGGAGCCGAAGCTTTCCCAGGCGACCATGTCGACGCCGCGCTCGCCGAGCAGCGACCACAGCGCCATCTCGACCGCGCCCGTGTCCGACGCCGGCACGATGCCGATGCGATAATTCGCGGGAACCTTGAGGATTTCGCGCGTCAGCTCGATTGCCTGTTCGAGCTTGGCCTTGCCGATCTTGGCGCGGTGCGAGCGCCCGAGCGCGGCGGCTTTCAGCGCCTCGGCCGACCAGCCGGGACGTTTTGTGCAGGGACCTGAAGAGAAATTGGGATTTGCCGGACGGAGTCCGGGCTTGGTAGGTGTCGTCATCGTGGTCTATCCTTCCAGATAGTAGCCCCTCGTTGGGGAGGGGTGGCCCACGGACGGCGATATGCGCTCGAGGCTTCGGCGTCAAGAGCAAAGTTTTTGTCGCTGGCGGGATATTCGCTCAACCGGTGCTCGATCCGAAAGGAAAGCGGCGGACCGTTCAGCACCCGCAGTCGGAACCTCTTCGCGGGGCGTGGCTACCAGAGATCGTAGCGCAGCCCGAGCTTGACCTGATGATTGCTGATGCCTTTGTGGACAGGGAAGGAGGTTAGACTTTCGGCGGTAACGTATTCCGCATTGGGAGCAGAGAAATATTGGTATCCGAGGTCAATCAGCACGTTCTTGGATACCTGGTAGGCAAAGCCAGCATTCAACGTATAGGCGAGAGAGTACCGAGATTTATTATCCTCGACGGCGAAGCTATTGGCGGAGTCATTGATATCGGTGTAACTGGCCGAAAGCTTGCGCGTGCTGCGAACAACACCGATGCCGGCGCCAACATAAGGCGTGATGCCTACATACGTGCCAAGATCGACATAACCGTTGAGTATGCCCGAGATCGCATAGTTCTTCAGGTTTCCGAACCCCACGGCCGACGGCGTCGCGGTCGCTGTGTCATCATAGCTGAAGCTGGCTTTGTTGCCGGGCAGGTAGCCGAGGTTGAGATCGGCGCGGAGGTAATCGTTGAAATGATATCCGAAGCCGATGCTCGCGAAATACGCGTCCTCGCTCTCGCCAAAGCTTTCGCTGGCAATCGTCGACGGGAAGGTGAAATCCCCATTTTTGAAGCTCTTCTGCGCCAGATAGGAGACATCGCCGCGCAGGTACCAGCCCGAACCGACCTCGACCGGCTGGTAGTCCGGCGCCTGGTCGACATAGATCGGCGGATCGTAGTCCGCCGCCAGCGCCGGCGTCATCGGCAGCAGGATTATTGCGGTAAGCGCTGACGCGATACGCGATCTGGATATCATGGTCCCCGGCTCCTGAAATTGGCGCCAGCCGCAAAACGCGGGCGCCGTTTCAAGGAGCCATTGTTAACCATAGTGGTTAAGTGCCGGTTAAGGATAACAGCCAGTTACCGAATTGATTTCGATCGATATTTACCGGCGTCGCACAAACGAAAAGCCGCCCGGCTGGCGCCGGGCGGCTTTGAATTCGAGGATCTAGGAAGCGATTACTTGGTGTAGATCGGTTCCGGTTCCGGCACATAAGGCTCCGGCGGCGGAGCGCAGTCCGACTGACCGCCGAACTGGTAGCGGAGACCGCCGCGCACTTCATGCACGTTGATGCCACGATCGTAGCCGGGGCCGACATTGCTGTCCGAGGCGTATTCGAACATCTTGCCGCCATTGATGTGGCTGTAGCGGTAGCCGACGTCCAGCTTGACGCGGTCGGTCAGGCAGTAGGAGGCACCGGCCATGAGAGCATAGGCAAAGCGCCAGCCTTTGCCGCCGCGATGGAAGAAGTCGCCGTCGAGATCGCTGTTATGAAGCGTATCCCACTTGACCCAGGCACCGCCGATGCCGGCGCCAACATAGGGCGTGATACCATGCCAGGTGCCGATATCGACATAGGCGTTGGCCAGAAGCAGCAGCGCCGAATAGGAGGAGGTGTCGACGGAAGTGCAGGGCACGCCGCCGCCGCAGAAGCCGACGGTCGAGCCGCGGAAGTTCGACTTGCTCATCCAGTCCGCGGTGAGATCGGTGCGGAAATACTGGTTCACTTGGTAGCCGATGCCGGCGCCCGCTGACAAGGCGCCCTTCAGGGAGCCGGTGGCGAAGCTGCCTTGGGTCTGAGGCGCAGCACCATAGGTAATGTAATCCGCGCCACCGAAGCGCGACCAGTGATAATCGATGTCGCCGCGGATATACCATCCGCCGACATCGACAGGCTGCGCTTCGACGACCGGCGGCGGAGCTTCCTCGACGGGAGGCGGTTCCGCGATATCGGCCGCCAGCGCCGGGCCGGCTAGCCCCGCGAACAGCGCGGCAAGCACTGCCATTCTCTTTATATTGAACATGCTGTCACCCCTAGGAAGCCTCGGGACGACGACGCCCGAAGATGGTTGCCTCGGGTGTGGATAATGAATTGCAAAGGTTAAAAGCCGTTTAACCGTACCGATTAACCACGAATCTATACAATTTTAGGGAGAGCGCCGTTGTCCCGAACGGCCCGCCCGGCACGAAAAAGCCCGCCTGGCGGCGGGCTTGCGGGTTTAGAGGAGCCTGCGCGCGACCGGGGTCAGGCGGCGCTGCGGGTTTCCTGGAGGATGCCGACGATGTCGTTGACAACCGCTTCGACCAGTTGCGGATCGTCGCCCTCGGCCATGACGCGGATGAGCGGCTCGGTGCCGGAAGGCCGGATGACGAGGCGGCCGGACGTGCCGAGCCGGTTGCGTCCTTCCTCGATCGCCGCCTTGACCGATGCTTCCTCCAGCGGCTTGCCGCCCGAGATGCGGACATTCTTCAGAAGCTGCGGCACCGGCTCGAACTTCTTCGACAGCTCGCTGACCGGTCGGTTCTGCCGCTTGATGCAGGCCAGCACCTGCAAGGCGGAGACCAGGCCATCGCCGGTCGTCGAGAAATCGGAAAGCACGATGTGGCCGGACTGCTCGCCGCCGACATTCAGGCCATGCGCGCGCATATGTTCGACCACGTAGCGGTCGCCGACCTTGGTGCGATGGAGCTGCAGCTTCATGCCGCCGAGGAAACGTTCCAGGCCAAGATTGGACATCACGGTGGAAACGACGCCGCCGCCGGCCAGGCGGCCGCTCTGGTGCCAGGATTCGGCGATCAGCGCCATGATCTGGTCGCCGTCGACGATCGCTCCGTTCTCGTCGACGATGACGACGCGGTCGGCGTCCCCGTCGAGCGCGATGCCGATGTCGGCGCGCACCTCGTGCACCTTCTTCTGCAGGCCGGCCGGATGGGTCGAGCCGCACTCCTTGTTGATGTTGAAGCCGTTCGGCTCGACATTGATCGCCACCACCTCGGCGCCGAGTTCCCACAGCGCCTCGGGCGCCACCTTGTAGGACGCGCCGTTGGCGCAGTCGACGACGATCCTCAGGCCCGAAAGCGACATTGAGCGCGGCAGCGTGCGCTTGGCGAATTCGATATAGCGGTCATGTACGCCGTCGACGCGTTTTGCCCGGCCGAGCCCGTCGGAATCGGCGAGCGCCAGCTCGATATCCTTCTCGAGCATGCCCTCGATGCGCTCCTCGATCTCGTCGGAGAGCTTGTAGCCGTCGGGACCGAATAGCTTGATGCCGTTGTCGTAATAGGGATTGTGCGAGGCTGAGATCATCACCCCGATGTCGGCGCGCAGCGAGCGCACCAGCATGGCGACGGCGGGCGTCGGGATCGGGCCGAGCAGGAACACGTCCATGCCGGCGGCGCACAGGCCCGCGACCATGGCGTTCTCGATCATGTAGCCGGAAAGCCGCGTGTCCTTGCCTAGCACGACGCGGTGACGATGATTGCCGCGCTGGAACGAGAGCCCGGCGGCCATGCCGACGCGCATGGCGACCTCGGCCGTCATCGGAAATTTGTTGGCGCGTCCGCGGATACCGTCCGTGCCGAAATACTGACCTGCCATGTGCCTACAGTCCCCGTCGGTTTTTCAGCCGCCCGTATTGCCACAATTGAGCTGCGTCCGATCATCAAATTTCGTGATTATATATTACCAATCCTTAGAAAAACATTGTCGCTGGCGGTGCAAGTGATTCGGCAGCCTATCACCACCTTCGGCCTGCCGGCTCTAGACCTGCGCGCGCAAGGCTTTTCGGCGCCCCTATCCACCGGCAGGCCTGGCTCGCGGCGATCCGGTAAGCAATTCATCATCCCATCGGGAGCAACATACTTTGTGACGGGTCCCGCGCTCGAAGCATCTGGCGCAACCGGACATTGAGAGCTATTGATTTGGCATAGGGACACTTAATGGCGGCAGCAAGGGAGAAAACGCCATGCTTATTCATAGACTTGCAGCTTTGACGGGTCTCGCCGTCGCAACCTTGTTCATGGCGGCGCCGGCCAACGCGCTGACCATGGCCGAGTGCAGCACCAAGTATAACGCGGCCAAGGACGCGGGAACGCTCGGTGGCCAGACCTGGAACCAGTTCCGCAAGGCGCAGTGCGGCAGCGATGCTTCCGCCGCGACCGACACTAAAGCGGCCACCGACACCAAGGCGGCGACCGATACGAAGGCCGCCGACACCAAGACGACCAAGAAGGCAAAGACGGCCGCTGCTGCCGACGATGCAGCCAAGGGCTTGAGCTCCAAGGAATGCAGCGCCAAGTACCAGGCTGCAAAATCCGCCGGCACGCTCAACGGCATGAAGTGGAACGACTTCCGCAAGGCCGAGTGCGGTCCTGGCGCAACCGCCGCGGCTGCCGCCGCCCCGGCCACCACGACCCAGACCTCGACCGCCGCTGCCGACGGCGGCAAGGGCCTGACCATGGCCGAGTGCAGCACCAAGTATCAGGCCGCGAAGACGGCCAACAAGCTGAACGGCATGAAGTGGAACGACTTCCGCAAGGCCGAGTGCGGCGCCAGCGCCGCCGATGACGAAACCGTGCCTGCTCCGACCGAGGCGACTTTCACGAAGGAACCGGCCAAGCCGACTGTGGCCGCTCCGAAGGGCGTCACTTTCCCGACCGCCATCTCGCCCAAATTCGCCAACGAGACGCCGGCCAAGGGTCGCATGCACACCTGCCTCGAGCAGTACTATGCCAACAAGGACGCCAACACGCTGAACGGTCTGAAGTGGATCCAGAAGGGTGGCGGCTTCTACAGCCTCTGCAATGCCAAGCTGAAGGGCTGATCGCCTAATTATTCGAAGAAAAAAGCCCGCGCATCGCAAGATGCGCGGGCTTTTTGTTGCAGGCGAAGACGCCCGCGGCCTTGCTCGCATCTGGGTATCGGGGGAACTGTCGGCGTCATCGACTCGCCCATACTGCCATCGCCAGGCTTATCGGTAGTTCGCAAAGATTCCATTTGAACATATAGGGAACAAACAGTATACAAAGGAGGTTGAGCTTACCATCAATCAGGAGGGTCTTATGTTCAGTTTGAAATCGGCGGCATTGGCTGCGACGGTATTGGTCGCTTGGAACGCCGCGCCTGCAAGCGCACTGACGATGAAGGAATGCGGCGAGACCTATCGGGCAGCCAAGGAAGGCGGCACTCTGAACGGCATGGACTGGGCCGCTTTCCGCAAGGAGAAATGCGCGACGTCGGCCGCGGAGAGTGACAGCGCGGATACTGTCAAAACCGCGGAGCAGCAGAAAAAGGAAACCAGCGCGGCGGTCATCCCCACTGTAGCGCCGGCGGGCGTGACATTCCCGACTACCCTCGCCGCAGAATTCAAGACCGAAACGCCCGCGAAGGCCCGGATGAAGACCTGCCTGCAGGGCTACCACGAAAACAAGGAGGCGGGTACGTTGAACGGCCTTCGCTGGATCCAGAAGGGCGGCGGTTACTACAGCCTCTGCAATGCCAAGCTGAAGAGCTGACCTTTTAATCACATCTTCCGAGATGGGCCCGCGCATCGCAAGGTGCGCGGGTTTTTGTTTGGGGTGGTTCAAGGGACATCCACGCTGCAAGGAAGCGCGGTCGGCGAAGCTGCCAATCTTCGCGCTCCGTGGGGGACATCGGCCCTCACGCCGACTTCGCCGATCGCCACGTTGGTAAGGTCGGCAGCCGGCCTGGATCCTCCAAACGAAAACGCCGCGGTTTGATCCGCGGCGTTTGTTTGTAACGATTGCCAACCCTCAGCTCTGCGGCTGAGGCTCCATGCCGCCTTCGGGCTCGGGGCCTTTCTTGCGGCGGCCGCCCGTGCCGGCCTTCGGCACGGCCGAGCCGCGGCTGGGCGGGGTGTCGTCGCCGAGATCGCGGGCGGGCTTGTGCCCGGCTATCAGTTGCTTGATCTCGTCGCCAGACAGCGTCTCGTATTCGAGCAGCCCTTCGGCCAACGCTATCCAATCCTTCTTCTTCTTGGTCAGCACCGACTTCGCGGTCGAATAGGCGTCGTCGATAAGCCGCCGCACCTCGGCGTCGATGATCTGCGCCGTCTCTTCCGAGATATTCTGCTGGCGCGCTACCGAATGGCCGAGGAAGACTTCTTCCTGGTTGTCGCCATAGGCGACATGGCCGAGCTTGTCGGAGAAGCCCCAGCGCGTAACCATCGCGCGCGCCAGCTTGGTAGCCTGCTCGATGTCGGAGGAGGCGCCCGAGGTGATGTTCTCCTTGCCGAACTTGAACTCCTCGGCGACGCGGCCGCCCATCATGATCGCCAGCCTTGAGATCATGTATTTGTAGCTCATCGAATAGCGGTCGCCTTCGGGCAGCTGCATGACCATGCCGAGCGCGCGGCCGCGCGGGATGATGGTCGCCTTGTGCAGCGGATCGGCTGTCGGCACGTTGAGCGCCAGGATGGCGTGGCCGGCCTCGTGATAGGCGGTCAGCTCCTTCTCGGCCTGCGTCATCGCCGACGAGCGGCGCTCCGCGCCCATCATGATCTTGTCCTTGGCGTCCTCGAACTCGGCCATGGTGACGAGCCGCTTGTTGCGGCGCGCCGCCATCAGCGCGGATTCGTTGACGAGATTCATCAGGTCGGCGCCGGAGAAGCCCGGCGTGCCGCGCGCGATCACCTTGAGGTCGACATTGGGCGCCAGCGGCACGTTGCGCACATGCACCTTGAGGATCTTCTCGCGGCCGACGATGTCGGGGTTCGGCACCACGACCTGGCGGTCGAAACGGCCGGGCCTCAGCAGCGCCGGGTCGAGCACGTCGGGCCGGTTGGTGGCGGCGATCAGGATGATCGACTCGTTGGATTCGAAGCCGTCCATCTCGACCAGCAGCTGGTTCAGCGTCTGCTCGCGCTCGTCATTGCCGCCGCCGAGGCCGGCGCCGCGATGGCGGCCGACCGCGTCGATTTCGTCGATGAAGATGATGCAGGGCGCGTTCTTCTTCGCCTGGTCGAACATGTCGCGCACGCGGGATGCGCCGACGCCGACGAACATCTCGACAAAGTCCGAGCCGGAAATGGTGAAGAACGGCACGTTGGCCTCGCCGGCCACCGAGCGGGCGAGCAGCGTCTTGCCGGTGCCGGGCGGACCGACCAAGAGCACGCCGCGCGGGATCTTGCCGCCGAGGCGCTGGAACTTCTGGGGATCGCGCAGGAACTCGACGATCTCCTCCAGATCCTCCTTGGCCTCGTCGACGCCGGCGACATCCTGGAAGGTGACGCGGCCATGCGCTTCCGTCAGTAGCTTGGCTTTCGACTTGCCGAAACCCATGGCGCGGCCGGAACCGGATTGCATCTGGCGCATGAAGAATATCCACACGCCGAGGATCAGGATCATCGGCAGCCACGAGATCAGGTAGCCGAACAGCGAATTGGAGCTGTCGGTCTCGGGCTTGGCGGTGATGGTGACGTTCTTGTCCTGCAGCCTCGAAACCAGCGACGGGTCGCCAGGCGAATAGGTCTGGAAGCCGTTGGCGTTGTCCGTGTAGTTGCCGTAGATGCGGGCGCCGGCGATGGTCACGCTCTTGACCCGTCCGGAGGCGACATCCTGCAGGAACTGCGAATAGGCGATATCCGTCGTGGCACCGCGCGTCTGGGGCGTCTGAAACAGATTGAACAGGGCGATGAGCAGGACGGCTATGATCGCCCAGAGCGCGAGGTTACGATAATTCGGATTCATCTATTGTCCCGTTGGGGTCCGCGCGCGGACCCGCGATGATGGAGGAGCTTGGGCCTAACATAGGGAGAGCGCCTCCCCTTGCCAAGCAGAACAGCATGTATCGGTTAAGCTTTCGCCCACCCGCGGCCGCCATCATGGCCGAGGAATGGCGGCGCCGGCGGCGGCGGTGCACCGACAAGCGCCGCCATGGCGATGGCGGGCGCGAGATCGAAGGACGGCAGGAAGCGCGCGAAAGGAGCCACCACCGGAACCATCGAGATCGCCGGCGATCTGGCATCATCGCCTGTAAAATCAAGGTGTTCGGCGCCGCGCCATAATGCGGGCTCCGCGGCCAGCGCCGCGCGCGAGAGGCTTTGCGGAACATCCTTGCTCAAGGATGCTTGCCTGGCGGCGGAGGACCCCAGCGGCGCGATCACCAAATCGCCCGGTCCGTCTTTCAAAGTGATGCGGCGGCGGTTGTCCCAAAGCTGGTTGTCCGGCGGCGCGGCGGCGGGCAGGTTGCGGTTTTCGCGGTGCAGGAAAATGCCGGTGCGGCGCGCATCGACCACCGTCCGCGACAATGTAGCGCAAAGTGATCCCAGGCGCAGACGGGAAAACAGGGCGGCACAGCGCGCCTCGTCGGCGAGAAAGGACAGGCCGCCGACAGCAGCCAAAAGGATGCGCAACGCATAGACAGCCGCCTCGCTGTCCTCATGCCCGGCTAAATCGCGATCGAGACGGATGAGACCCGGACCTGGTCGGTCGGCAAAGGCGTCGATGAGCATGGCGGCGCGGCGACCGATGTCCTGGCGTTCGCGAGCCGCCTGGCGCGACCGCGCCAACGCTTCCGCGATGCGCCGTTCGCCTTCGCCCTGCGCAAGCTTCGCCCGCACGCGCGGCCGCTCGAACCGGGCATCGACATTGGTCGGGTCCTCGATCCAGCCAATATCGCGATGGCGCAGCATGTCGCGCAGCGCCGCGCGCCTTGTGCCGAGCAGCGGCCGGACGATCCATGTCCGCCAGTCGTGCAGCGTGGCGGGCGCCATGCCGGCGAGGCCGCGGCCGTCATCGTCGCGCGCCTGCCGCATCAGCACCGTCTCGGCCTGATCGTCGGCAGTGTGGCCGGTCAGGATCAGCTTGATATGTTCGGCATCGGCTGCCTGCGCAAGCAGCCTGTAGCGCGCTTCGCGCGCGGCGGCCGGCAGGCCGGTGGCAGGCTTGTCGCCGCGCCAGGCGAGAATGCGATGCGCGATGCCGCGCTCGCCACAGAATTTGGCGACCTGCCGCGCCTCGACGGCCGAGTCCGGCCTCAAGCCGTGATCGATCG
The DNA here is from genome assembly GCF_029625735.1 of Mesorhizobium sp. WSM4935. Lineage (NCBI taxonomy): Bacteria > Pseudomonadati > Pseudomonadota > Alphaproteobacteria > Hyphomicrobiales > Phyllobacteriaceae > Mesorhizobium > Mesorhizobium sp. WSM4935. The sequence goes on from NZ_JARTVR010000017.1 coordinate 42,936, forward strand.
TCACCGCGAGCAGCCTGGCGCCCGATGCGGTCCGGTCGAGGTGATCCTTGAGGAGGAGAAGAAGGGCGGTCGAGTCGCTGCCGCCGGACACGGCTGCAACGGCGCCGCTCGAAAAGTCCAGGTCTGAGAAAAGGCGGTCCGAGAGGTGAGCTTCGGTATCGGGCGTCAGCACGACGCCAGCGCCTTTTCCTGCTTGATGCGCTCCTTGAGCGCGCCGGAAACGTCCGGATAGCGCTTGCCGATCTCGTTGAAGGTGGCGCAGGCGACGTCGTTCTGCTTCAGGCCGACCAGCGAAACGCCGAGCTTGAGCAGCATGTCGGGCGCCTTCTTGGCCTTCGGATAGTCCTTGCTGGCGGCGAGGAAGACTTCGGCCGCATCGCGGTATTTCTGCTGACCGAGCAGCGACTCGCCCAGCCAATAATGCGCGTCCGCCGCCTTGGCGTCCTTGGGGAAGCGTGAAATGTGGTCGCGAAAGCCCTGCTCGGCGGTCGGGTAATCGCCCGACAGGATGAACTGGTAGGAATTGCGGTAGAGCTCGTCGGGATTGTTGGTCGACGGCAGGGCCGCGACTTCGGTGCCGCCGGCCTTGTTCTTCCTGGCCGGCGTCTCGGCGGAAGGTGCGTTTGCCATCGGAGCCTGCGCCGGCGCGCTGGCCTGTGGGTTGGACTCGGCATTGACCACATTGCCGTTCTTGTCGACGGTGATGGTGCCGAAATTCTTCGGCGGCGCGCCGGTGATCAGCTTGCCGGGGTCGCCAGTCTGCGATTCCACGATGACGTCGCCGACGGTCTTCCCGCCGCTATTTTGCCCGCCGGCGTCGGCCGGCGCATGCGTCGCCGGGGCCTGGGCGACGCTGTTGTCGGTTGCAGCGTCCCCGGCGCCGGTGTCTCCGGTGCCGGCATCGCCGATATTGGTGTTGCCACCGTTGCTGTTTCCGTCCTGGGGCGCGGCCTCCGATTTCTTCTGTCCCGCCGGCTTGGCGCCGCCTTGCGCGCCGCCCTCGAGCTGCTGAAAGCGGAATTCATTGTCTTCCTGCTGCTTGCGGATCTGTTCCTGCATCTGCAGGATCTGGAAATTGAGCTCTTCGACCTTGCCGTTCAACTGGCGCAACTGGTCTTCCAGACCGGTCATGCCACCGCTGTTATCCTGCGCGATCTGCGCCTGCTCCGGCTTCTTCTTGTCGCCGAAGATGCCGAGTGTCGGCAGATGGAAGGTGAAGCCGCTGTCGGAAGCCCGCCCGGCGCTGTCGGCCGACGCGGCAAGGCTTGGAAGGCTTGATACGAGCAGCAGCGCAAGCGTGCCGCTCAGGACCGTTCTGAAATGCATTCTGTCTCTCGCGGTGGGTGTGTTGGCCTGATGCGCCTTTCCAAATCAAAATAGGGGAGCAAGCGCCCTCGCGCTCATAGCAGGACGCGAGACTTCGGCCAAATTTTGTTTCCGGATGTTGCAAATGAAAAAGGCGGCCCTGAGGCCGCCTTTGATCCTTGCGATGTTGTATTTTTGTCGCCTGCGGCGTCGCGCCAAAACGGCGGCAGCGGGACCCGGCTCCTACGAGCCGGCGCCGGACAGCGTGGTGACGGCGCGACGGTTCTGCGACCAGCAGGAGATGTCGTCGCAGACCGCGACCGGACGCTCCTTGCCGTAAGAGATGGTCTTCAGGCGGCTGGCAGAGACGCCCTTGGAGATCAGGAAGTCGCGCGTGGCGGCGGCGCGGCGTGCGCCCAGCGCCAGATTGTACTCGCGCGTGCCGCGCTCGTCGGCATGGCCTTCGATGACGATCGCGTACTGACGATACTGGTTGAGCCACTGCGCCTGACGCGACAGCGTGGTCTGGGCATCGGCGCGGATCGACGAGGAATCGGTGTCGAAGAAGATGCGGTCGCCGATATTAACGGTGAAGTCCTGCGCCGAACCGGGGGTGGCTGCGCCTGCACCGTTGAGGCCGAGCTCGGCCGCGCTGTTCGGGGTCTTCTTCGAGGCGCAACCGGTGATGGCGAGAGCCGCCACCAGCGCGATCATCGCCGGATTTCTGGTAAGTGCTGCGATACGGCCCATGCCGCCTCTCTCCTTCGCATATGAGTGATTTCGTTGATCACCCAGTAACCACGTTTGGGTTAACCACCGTTCAAGAAACAGGGTTAATTTTTGGTTTCGAGCCGCCGTCCGCGGCCGTTTTGCCCACGCATTTACCAAGGGCGGGATTGCGTGCGGACCGTAGGCAGAAATGCGGCCAAAACGCGACTGGGCTGTGAAAAAGGGGAATTGAAGAACTGAGGAATTGAAGAATTGAGGAAAAGGGTCACTTCAGCCTCTCCCTCAGATTTACCAGCATCCCATAGATGTGGACATAAAACTGCAGCCATTCGTCGCGCTGCGGCTGTGTGACATAGCCAAGATCGAACGCGTAAGAGATCCACGTTTCGATTTCGCTGCACGACCCCAGAGCCATCGAAATGAACCGCGCGAATTCGGGCCTGGAATGGGTCTGCTTGGCAAAGCCTTCAGCCAGGTTGGCGCAAATCGCTTTGCTGGATCGACGCATCTGATCGGCCAGCGCATATTGCTCGATTTTTGGAAAGCCGAGCGTGGCTCTGTGAACGTCAAGGGAAACTGCATAAGCGCGCCTATAGACTTCCAAGTCCTTCGCACGCTTGATGTAGCTGCCCTCTTTCTCCATTCTTCAGTTCTTCAATTCATTAGTTCTTCGATTTCCCTTTTTCGATCCCCTACTCGAGAAGCGGCGACCAAGCCGGGTCGGAAGCGTAATTTGCCGTCGGGATCTGCTGCTCGTTGCGGCCGGTGAGATCGACCGAGACCAGCTTCGGGCCGCCGGCGGAGTCGCGGAAGAACATCAAGACGCGACCGTTCGGCGCCCAGGTCGGGCCTTCCTGCTGGAAGCCGGAGGACAGGATGCGCTCGCCCGAGCCGTCGGTCTTCATGACGCCGATCTGGAATTCGCCGCCGCTCTGCTTGGTGAAGGCGATGAGGTCGCCGCGCGGCGACCAAACCGGCGTCGAATAGACGCCATCGCCGAAGGAGATGCGGTGCGGGTTGGAGCCGTCCGCGCCCATGACATAGATCTGCGAGCGACCGCTGCCACCGCCACGGTCGGAGGTGAAGACGATCTGCGAGCCGTCCGGCGAATAGGAGGGCGAGGTGTCGATCGCGGTCGAGTCGGTCAGCCGCGTCGTCGAGCGGCTCCTCAGGTCCATGGCGAAGATGTTGGAATTGCCGTCGTCGCGCAGCAGGCTCATGATCACCTTCTGGCCGTCGGGCGAAAAGCGCGGCGCAAACGTCATGCCCGGGAAATTGCCGACCAGCTCGCGCTGGCCGGTCTCGATCTGCAGCAGGTAGACCTTCGGCTGTCCGCTCTCATAGGACATGTAGGTGATTTCCTGCCGATTCGGCGAGAAGCGCGGCGTCAGCACGATCGAGCGGCCGTCCGACAGGTAGCGCACATTGGCGCCGTCCTGGTCCATGATGGCGAGGCGCTTCTTGCGCGCGTTCTTGGCGCCGGATTCGTCGACGAAGACGACGCGTGTGTCGAAATAGCCTTTTTCGCCGGTGATCTTCTCATAGATCGCATCGGCGATGATGTGCGCGACACGGCGCTGATTGGCGTCGTTGGCGAAAAACTGCTCGCCGGCCAGCTGCTGGTTGCCGAAAATATCCCACAGGCGGTACTGGGCCCGGATGCGGCCGTCCGCCTCCTTGCTCACGCTGCCGGTGACCAGCGCCTGCGCGTTGATCACCTTCCAGTCATCGAAACGGGGCGTGGCATCCGGATTGGTGATCTTTTCGACAAAGGCGGCCTTGTCGATCGGCGCGAACAGTCCCGACCGTTTCAGATCGGCTGTGACGATCTCCGATATCTGCGGCCCAAGCCCCCCCTGGAAGTCAGGGATGGCGATCGGCATCGGCTCGACATTGCCTTTGTTGACGTTCAGCTCGAGAGTTGCCTGGGCAGGCAAGATCGCGACGGAACTCATGCCCATCGCCATCGCGGCGACCATCAGGAGCGGCTTGAGGATGGATTTCATGTCTTCTCGCTTCTCTTGCTGATTTTTGGACGCTCAGGCTACAGGCCAAGCATCGCTCTCGGATCGAAGTTGACGCGAATGTCAGACCAGATGTCTTGCTTTCCGGCGGGAACCTGCAGCCCGGCGACATCGCATTTCTGCACGGCGCGAACCGCGCTGGCGTCGAACTGGGGGTTGCCGCTGGACTTCTCGACGATCGGGCGGCCCTCCAGCTTGCCGGAGGCATTCAGGTTGAAGCGGACGACCACGGTGAAGTTCTCGGAGCCTTCGAGGCCGACGGGAAGGGTCCAGCACCCACCGAGCTGGTCCTCCAGCGCCCCTTGCTCCGAGCTGGAGAGCTTCTGGCCCTGATCCTTTTCGCCGCCGAGCGAAGCCTGCTGGGTCGAGCGCTTGGCGCCGCCGCCGGAGGGCTTCTGCTTGTCGAGCAGAGCCGTTATCTCGTCGGCGTTGAACTGCTTCTCGTCCGATTTCTTCTTGGAAGAGGCTTCCTTCACCGGCTTTTCCGCATCCTTACGATCCGGCGCCTTGGCGCTCTCGGCCTGCGCCGGCTGCGGCTTCGGCCGCGCTTCCGGCGCCGGCGCGGAATCCGGAAGCTTTGCTTCCTCCGTCGGCTGATCCTGCGAGATCGCCTCGGCCACCGCGTCGGGCTTGATTTCTTCTTTCTGGATGGCCGCGGTCTTGTCCGGCTGCGGCGCGGGCTTCGGTTCCTTGGCCGGCGTCGGCTTCGGCTCCGTCTGCTTGACCGGCTCGGGCTTGACCTCTTCCTTCGGCGTCGGTGCCGGCGCGACTTCCGTCGCAGGCGTCGGCTTCGGCTTCTCATGCGGCTTCGGCACGTCCTCGACCGCGGGCTTCTCGGTCGGCGTCGGCGCCGGCGGCGGCGCCGCCGTCTTCTCGACCGGCTTCGGCTTGGCTTCGTCCGTCACCGGCTTGTCGGTATCGACGGTGTTCTCGCCGACTTTCTGAGCGTTGGGAACGACATCCGGGCGCTTCGTCGGAACAGGCGCCGGCTTGTCATGCATGACCGCCTTCTTGTCGCCCTGCAGCGTCTGCGCGATGGCTTCCATCGGCACGATGTCGACCGCCACCGACTCCACGTCGGAGGCCGGCATGGCCGGCGGCGACGACAGCGTGAACAGCCCGAAGGCCAGCGCCACCGCATGCAAGATCACCGAAGAGGTGAGACCGGTCCGCATCTGGCGCGCCTACTGATCCTGTTCCTGCAGCGAGACCAGGCCGATATTCTTGTAGCCCGCCGCCGAAATGCGGGCCATGACCTTCATCGCGGTGCCGTAATCCGTCGACTTGTCGCCGCGGATGAAGATGCGCTCGTCATAGCCGGTCTTGGAAATCGCCTGCAGTTTCGCCACCAGCTCCTCGATCGGGATCTCGGTTTCCTGCAGATAGATCTGGCCGGCGGCGTTGATCGACACGGTGATCGGCTGCGTGTCGACATTCATCGCCTTGGCCTGCGTGTCCGGCAGGTCGATCGGAACCCCGACGGTGAGCAGAGGCGCCGCGACCATGAAGATGATCAAAAGCACCAGCATCACGTCGACCATCGGCGTGACGTTGATTTCGGACATCAAGGCATGGTGACGGCCGCGGCGCCTATGGCCACGCCCGCCTCGCCCCGTGCCACCTGCGCCAGCAGCAGACATCCCCATGATCGTTCCTCAGGCCTTCTGGGCTACTTTTTCATCGATTTGGCGCGAGAGTATGGCGGAGAACTCGTCCGAGAACCCTTCCATGCGCACCGCGAGCTTGTTCGCATCCGATGACAGCTTGTTATAGGCGATGACCGCCGGAATGGCCGCGAGAAGGCCGATCGCGGTCGCGAGCAGCGCTTCCGCGATACCGGGCGCCACCACCGAGAGACTGGTGTTTTTCGAGGCGGCGATCGCCTGGAACGACGTCATGATGCCGATGACGGTGCCGAACAGGCCGATGAAGGGCGCGGCCGAGCCGGTGGTGGCAAGAAATCCGAGCCGTCCCTCCAGCCGTTCCATCTCGCGCGTCAATGCCAGGTCCATGGCCTTGTCGATGCGCGTCTGCAGCGCCAGCGGCGATTTCGCGCCCTTTTCAAAGCTCTTCTTCCATTCGCGCATGGCGGCGACGAAGATCGCGCCCATGCCGGTCGTCTTGCGGTCGGCCAGCGTGCGGTAGAGTTCCTCAAGCGATTGCCCGGACCAGAAGACCTGTTCGAAGCGGTTCAGTGCCAACTTCATCCGGCTATAGGCGACGAGCTTGTCGATGATGATCGCCCAGGTCCAGATGGAGGCGCAAAGCAGGCCGATCATCACCAGCTTGACCACCCAGCCGGCCTGCATGAACAAGGCCCAGATCGACAGATGCGCTGCCGGATCGGCGAGTGCGATGTTTTCCATGACTTAAGTCCTTAAGATTTTCCGGGCATCGCTGGCGGCTGGCCCATGGCATCCCTTTGGTCCGATCGCGCGAAGCTTGAAGCTTGCGGGATAAGCCCCGAATGCACCGTTTCGCGGCCTTTTCGAGGCAAATATTGGTGAAAGGAAGGCGCAGGAATTGCGCCAATCTTCACCAAATCCTTCATGAACCGTTATGGTTAAGGATGGGTTAGGACGTAAGGCGCGGCGCATTGCCGCGCATCGTGCCGAGGCGCTGGCGTCGAGGGGCGTTGAGATTCAGGTCAGGCCGAGTCGAAAATGGTGGTTTCCGAGAACCGGAGCGGACCGAACTTGAAGTACGTGAGCACCGGAAGCGCAGGAAGCCGCCATTTGCAGGCCGGCTTCACCTGAATATCAATGCCCCTTGGGCATAAAAGCGGCAATCCACTCCTTCGGGAAACGCTTTGGGCGGCCGCTTTCGCCGACGATCGCCGCTTCGACTTTTGCCTCGACCAGCACATTGCCGCCGCGTTTCAATTGCTGGCCCATGAAGATGCGGGCGCCGGAAATATCGTCGGTGCGCGTGTCGATGGTGAGGATGTCGTCCATACGCGCCGGCGAGCGGAAGTCGATCTCCATGCGCCGGACCACCCACACGATGCGCTCGCCATGCTTGCCGTCCAGCAGCTCGGTATGGTGGACGCCGGTCAGCCTCAGATAGTCGGAGCGGCCGCGTTCGAGGAATTCGAGATAGCGCGCATGATAGACGACGCCGGAGAAATCGGTGTCGGCATAGTAGACCCTGGCCATCAGCCGGTGCCCGAAATCCGTCAGCGCTCCGGAAAGCCCGGCGCTGAGCGCCGCCGATTCACCACGATCATCCATCGCGCTTTCCTTTTCTGGCCTGAACAGGCACCTAAAGCCTGCGGGCTTTAGGCATTTTTTTGTGCGTGTCGTTGTCCCAAAAACCGCTGCACACTTTTCGGCGACACGCACTGTTTCTCGCGCGGGAACGGGATCGCACTGTTGGGCACTATGATCAAGACCTTGATGGCGGTGCTGCTTGCGCTCGGCGCGTTGGCATTGCCGGCTGGGGCAGCGACGTTCTCAATGAAACGCGGCCTCAATCTCGACCAGTGGGTGACCTGGCCGGCCGAGGACAAATGGGGCGAGCGCCAGGCGATCCTGCCCTATCCCGAGTGGCGCAAATTCATCAAGGAGGACGATCTCAGGGCGCTCAAGAATGCCGGTCTCGATTTCCTGCGCATGCCGGTCGATCCCTCGCCCTTTCTTTCGGATCGGACCACGGCCCTTCGCGGCGACCTCTATGCCAGCGTCCTCGACTCGGCGCGCATGATCAACCGCGCCGGCCTGAAGGTGATCGTCGACCTGCATCTGATCCCCGCCGGCAGCAATCGCAAGATCGGCATGGGGCAGGTGATGGACGACCCGGCCGCCTTCGATGCCTACGCCGAGGTCGTGCGCAGCATGGCGCGGACGCTGGCCAAGGAAGACCCCAATCAGGTCGCGCTGGAACTGATGAACGAGCCGCTGGTCGATTGCGAGGCGAACGGCACCAGCCTTTGGCCCGAGCGCCAGAAAAAGCTGTTCGCGGCCGCGCGGTCTTCCGCCACCAGGCTGACGCTCGTGCTCACCGGCGGCTGCTATTCGAACGCCGCCTCCCTGGCGAAGGTCGACCCGAAAGCGATCCCGGACGACAACATCATCTGGGCCTTCCACTCCTACGATCCGTTCCTTCTGACGCATCAGGGCGCAAGCTGGGCCGGCGACTTCATCCCCTATGTCACCGGCCTGCCCTATCCGCTGACGGCCGTTCCGAAGGCACAGCTGGATATGACGCTGGACACGATCCGCGACCGGATCAGGGCCGAGGCGCCCTGGGCGCGACGGAGTGGTCTGCTCGCCTATCTCGACGAGCAGGTGGCGACAATGGACAGCCCCGAAAAGCTGCTTGGCGTGATGGATGCGCCGTTCGCGACGGTCGACGCCTGGGCGAAGGCCAACGGCGTCAAGTCGCAGGATATCACGCTCGGCGAATTCGGCATGATCCGCAAGGAATACGGCAACGGCTTCGTCATGCCGGCGGCATACCGCGCCGCCTATGTGCGCGACATGATCGCCCGCGCCGAGGCGCATGGCTTTTCCTGGTCGGTATGGAGCTATGGCGGCGCCTTCGGCATCGTCGATGCGTTCGACGGCGAGAAGGCGGAACCCGACGTGATGGATATGATCAGATCGCTTCGGTAAGGCAGCAAACCAAGGCGTATCGAGATTCAGGTCAGGCCGCGTCGAGAATGGCGGGTTCCGAGAACCGGAGCGGAGCGTACTTAAAGTACGCGAGCACCGGAAGCGCAGGAAGCCGGCATTCGCAGGCCGGCCTCACCTGAATGTCGGTACGCCTTAGCCGAGATCGATTTGGAGTATCTCCGGCCGCACGCCGAAGCGCACCGGCAGGATGCTGAAACCGAGCCCGCCGGAAACGATCAGGTTGCGGTCGTTCTCCACGACATGGCCATAGGCGAAGCGGTTGCCATAGTCCGAGGGCACCACCGGTGAATAGCCGAACAGCCGTACCTGCCCGCCATGCGTGTGCCCGGACAACGTCAGCGAAACCCGCCATGGCACTTTCGGAAAAATGTCCGGCTCATGCGCGAGCAGGATGACCGGCTCGCTCCCTTGAATCTTGGCCAAGGTGCCTGGGAGATCGTCGAAGCCCTGGAAACTGTCGCGTCCCTTGGCCTTGTTCGGCAGCAGCGCGAGCTGATCGGCGAGCCCGGCGATCCAGAAACCATGCCCGTCCTTCGCCAGCCGCACGACATCGTTTTCGAGCACCGGGATTCCGACATGCTCGAGCGCCTTGCGCGACTGGGTCGGGCCGGCTTCCGCGCGCTGCGCAAAGAAATCGGTCCACCAGTCGTGATTGCCAAGGATTGACAGCACGCCGAGCGGCGCCTTCAGCCCGGACAAAGCCTCGGCCCATTCCGCCACGCGCACCGAACCTGTCACTATCTTGGTGCCTGCGGTGTAATCGCCAAGCAGAACGATAAGGTCCGGCTGCAGCGCATTGGCCTCTTCGGCAAGTGCTGCGATCCGTTCCGGCGTCATCCAGGGCCGGCAGGCGTGGATGTCGGCAAGCGCCACAACACGCAGCTTGAGTCCTTCCGGCCAATGCGGCGGCGTCAGCGCATAGCGCTTCACATGGGTCAGCAGCATCGGCTCGATGCCGACCGCATAGGCGCCGAGCGACACCAGGGAAAAGGCCGAGCCGCCGACAAGGCGCAGGAAAGCGCGTCTGGTGATCATGGATCGCCCCAAGCCCTCGGGATTGCATCAGGTAAGCTGGCTTAAAGGCTGCAATTGCGCCCTGAGCTAGGCCGAGGCGCGCAGATTCTGCGCAGATGGGGCATTGCGCCGCCGAAACGGCGAACAAATCTGCGTTACTCTTCCTGGAACAGGCTGATCTGCTGCTGGGCGATATCCTTCGGCGGGTCGAGGCCGAGATGGCGCCAGGCATTGGCGGTCAGCACGCGGCCGCGCGGCGTGCGCTGGATGAAGCCCTGCTGGATGAGATAGGGCTCGATGATGTCCTCGATCGCGTCGCGCGGCTCGGAGAGCCCGGCCGCGATCGTCTCGATGCCGACCGGGCCGCCGCCGAAATTGCGCGCGATCATCGACAGATAGCGGCGGTCGAGCGCGTCGAGGCCGAGCGCGTCGACCTCCAGCCTGGTCAACGCCTCGTCGGCAATCTTCCTGTCGACATGCGCGGCACCCGCGACGCTGGCGAAGTCGCGCACCCGGCGCAGCAGCCGGCCGGCGATGCGCGGCGTGCCGCGCGCGCGGCGCGCGATCTCTACCGCGCCGTCGTCGCCGAGCGGCATCGACAGGATCCGGGCGCCGCGGCGCACGATCTGCTCCAGCTCCTCGACCGTGTAGAAATTGAGCCGCACCGGGATGCCGAAACGGTCGCGCAGCGGATTGGTCAGGAGCCCGAGCCTCGTCGTCGCCGCGACCAGCGTGAAACGGGCAAGGTCGATCTTGACCGAGCGCGCCGCCGGCCCCTCGCCGATGATGAGGTCGAGCTGGAAATCCTCCATCGCCGGATAGAGGATTTCCTCGACCGCCGGATTGAGGCGATGGATCTCGTCGATGAAGAGGACGTCGCGCTCCTCGAGATTGGTGAGCAGCGCGGCGAGATCGCCGGCCTTGGCGATGACCGGGCCGGAGGTGGAGCGGAAGTTGACGCCGAGCTCGCGCGCCATGATCTGCGCCAGCGTCGTCTTGCCGAGCCCGGGCGGGCCGACGAATAGCACATGGTCGAGCGCCTCGCCGCGGCTCTTCGCGGCGTCGACGAAGACCTTGAGATTGGCGCGAACCGCCGCCTGGCCGACGAACTCGTCGAGCGACTGCGGCCGCAGCGACTGGTCGGCGTCCTCGCCGCGCTTGTCGGGGGCAATGAGGCGGGGCGAAAGGGTCATGCCGCCTTCCTTGCATAGGACCGGTGGCGGGACAAGCGCTGCCTCACCGCGCCAATTCCTTCAGGCCGAAGCGGATCAGCTTGGACGCATCCGCGCCCTCGCCGGCCGATTTCAGCGCCGCCGCAACCGCGTTCGCGGCGATATCGCGCGAATAGCCGAGATTGACGAGCGCCGATACCGCATCGGTGATCGGCGCGGCCGCGACCCCTTCGCCGAGCTCCTGCTTGAGGCCGATCGTGCCGGTGGCCGCGCCCGCATAGGCAGGCGCCTTGCTGCGCAATTCGGTGACGATGCGCTCAGCCACTTTCTTGCCGACGCCGGGCGCGCGGGAAACCATCGCGATGTCGCGCAGCGCGATCGCATTGGCAAGATCGGCCGGCGCCAGCGTCGACAGCACCGCCAGCGCCACCTTGGCGCCGACGCCCTGCACATTGTTCATCAGAAGGCGGAACCACTCGCGTTCCAGTCCGGTCTGGAAACCATAAAGCCGGATCATGTCCTCGCGGACATAGGTCTCGATGAACAGCACCACCGCCTCGCCCGGGGATGGCAGCGCGGCAAGCGTGCGCGCCGAGCAATGCGCGACATAGCCGACGCCGTGCACATCGATGACGCAGCTATCCTCGTCGATCTCGTCCAGCGTGCCTTTCAGCTTGCCGATCATGGCTTGGCCTTCATGGATGCGTTTCCGGAGAGATGATTTCGAGATCGGGGAAATAGCCGCGGTAGCGAGGCGCGTCGCGCGTCAACAGCCGATGCCCGGCAACGGCTGCATGCGCGCCGATGAAGAAGTCGGGCAAAGTCCGCTCCCGAACACCGCCGGCCCGCCGATAGCGGGAATGTGTCACCCCAGCCAGGAATGCGGCTTCCCACGGCAAGAACTCGCGGTCCATTTCGAGTCTTTCGGCTGCTTTCCTCAGAATCGCTTCGGAAGCGACCAGAGGAGCAAGCTCGGACCAGACGATGCTGTTGATGACCAACGCGCCATCGCGTCGGCAGGGGATAATCGCGGACGATGACCATTCCGTCAGCGGGCCAGCCGGACCCCAGACGTCAATGAGCACATTTGTGTCAATCAACGTCGAGATTTTCACGCGGTCCCCTCAACCACTCCATATACTCGTCTGTCGTCATGCCGCCCAAATCCAGCGTTCCCTCCATCTTGTCGAGGACCTCCCTGAATTTGCGGTCAGCTTCCTCCTCCGAAATGTTTTCGTTGACGGCGACAAGCCGGGCACCCTCGTCCGTAGCCACGAACTGGACCTCAGAACCCGGCCCTATACCGAGATGGTCCCTTATTTGTTTGGGGATCGTGACTTGCCCTTTGGTGGTCACACGCATGGTAATACCTCAAAGTATTACTTACTGTGCAAATGAGAACAAGTCAAGAACAACGCTACCCGGCCAGTGCCGCCATGCGGTAGGCGGCGCTCGGTCGGTGATGCGCATGGCAGATGGCGATGGCCAGAGCGTCGGCGGCGTCGTCGGTATCGAAGATGGCCTTCGGCATCAGCACCTTGACCATCATGTGGATCTGCTTCTTCTCGCCGTGGCCGACACCGATCACGGCCTTCTTGACGGCATTGGGAGCATATTCGGCGACCACCAGGCCGGCGCGCGCCGGCACCAGCATGGCAATGCCGCGTGCCTGGCCGAGCTTCAGCGTCGCGGTCGCATCCTTGTTGACGAAAGTCTGCTCGACCGCTGCCTCGTGCGGCATCGCCTGGTGCAGCACCTCGGCCAAGCCGTCATGCAGCTGGCAGAGCCTTATCGCCAGCGACTCCTTTTCGTCGGACCGCACCGTGCCGGACGCGACGAAGCGCAGCGAATTGCCGACGCTGTCGATAATGCCCCAACCGGTGCGCCTCAGGCCCGGATCGATGCCGATGATGCGAATCGTTTCCCCCATGCGCCAAGTTTAATCTCGGCGGCAAGCGATGCCAGCGAAATGTGAACAAACCGGAAACGGTTACAATCCTAAGAGCGCGCTCGAAAATCCAAACGAGCCGACGTCACCGGTCGGCATGTCCAATCTCGGACCTAATTCGTCACGCGACGGATGGTTTTCGACAGCCGCGTGAGAAATGCCGGCCTGGACGATGCGACCAGCTTCCACGCCAGGAGGGCATTGCCCATGCGCCGCGGCAGGATTCCGATGCTGAGGAACCAGGCCGCCAGGGCAGCCCGCCGCCGCCAGGATGCGTTCATTTCCAGGCTGGCGGTGGCGCCCGCTCTTGCCAGTCCCAGCCGGGAGTCGGTTTCAACCGGATGCTGGGGCTCGTCGACGCAGAGCGAAGCCAAGCGCTCTTCAAGATGCACCGGATCGTGAAGGCCGGCATCCGGCGGCACGGTCAAGCCGATCTCGGCCGCCCGGTCGGACAAGGCCTCGAGGCGCCGGAAGTCATGCTCTACGCGCCAGCGCGCCCGCTCGGCAAGCTTTTCGGCAAAGACCGAATGGTTGGAGCCATGGATGCGGTAGGCACCAAGGCAGGTGTCGATGGATTTCACCTCTCCGTGCAGCGGCGCGAGTGTCGCCAGATAGCCATCGGCGCCTTGCCGGAAATCGCCTTCAGGCATGGGCATTATCGGTTCCAACGCCTCGCGGTCGAATGCAAGCCCGCTAGTCACCGTCGTCCGGTACCGCCCCTTGCGCAGCAATTCCGGAATGACGTCGCCCGAATCGAACGGCTGTTCTGGTGGCGGAAAGACATCCTTGATCTGCTGGTCCTCATCGACGAGATGCAGCCTGAATTGCGCCTGGGCGACATCCGCGTCCCACTCGTCCAGGACCTCGGAGACGGCGTTCGGATAGAGATAATCGTCGGCGTCGAGGAAAAGGATGATCTCCCCCGTGCTCGCCTCGAACCCGGTATTGAAGGCCGCACCATGCCCGCCATTCCTGCGCCTGAGGCATGGACGGATCTTGTCGCCATAGGATTCGATGACGGCCACCGACGCATCCGTCGAGGCGTCGTCGACGACCACGACCTCGACATTTCGGTGGTCCTGCTCCAACGCGCTGTCGATGGCACGTCCCAGGAATCGTTCGTAATTGTAGTTGGGGATGATGATCGATACCGGAATGCGGTCCAATGGCGAATGCACGGGATCAAGCCTCGCAATCTGCTTTGGTCACAGTGACGGTGATTTCTTGCAGGACCGGCTCGGGTCGACCCGGCTGCGGCGAACGGCCCCAACTAGGGTCCCGTCGCTTCAGGGCAAGGGGGATCATCCTCGCGGAGGCCGGCTTGGCCTTCAAATACGATGACAATATCGAAGAGCGGCCGGCATCGCGGGCGTTCGACTTGCGGCCGAAACCAAAGCTCGCCAATTGGGGCCCGATCAAGGAAATGCCGGTTCCTCGTCCGCGCCGCCGTCCCGGCCTTTGTTGCGAACGCGGTGTCAGCCGCGCGCGAACGCCGTGTTCAAAAGGCTGATCTGGTCGGAAACCGGGTTGGCCCGCCGGCTGGGTGCATGCGTGTCGCTGACGACGCCGCCATAGATTTCCTCGTCCATGCGCCGCACCAGCGACTGCAGGCGCAGCGAGCGCGTGACGAGGTCCAGAAAATCCTTGGGCAGCTCGTTCCAGCCAAGCGCTTCGTCATGCGCGGACGCGGTGTCGAGCCGCACCTTGGATTTCTCCGAGGCCACCTGGTCGCGCGTCATCTCGCCGGAATTCGCCGCCCGCTGCAAAAGCAGCCAGGAGGCAACCTGCATCAGCCTCGTGGTCAGCCGCATCGATTCGGCCGCATAGAGCGTCGCCGCCGTACGCGACAATTTCTTGGCTTCGAGCCTGCCCTTGCCATCGAGATATTCGGCGGCCTGCTCGACCAGCCCCATGCCTTCCTGGTAGAGCGGCTTGAAGGATTGGGAGAAAACCCGGCGCTCCGCCAATTTGATGGTTTTCGCGCTGCCCTTCGAAGGCTCGTTCATCGATACGCCCCTGCACTTCCGCCAGCCGATTCGGCATCCTTGCCGACATGGCCGCACCCTTAAATGACTGAGGCTTGAAAATGCGCTTCGAAGCCCATGAAGGCAAGCGCATGTTTAACAAACGGTTAACGCCGGCTTCGTTCAAGCCATCCGCAAGCGGATGGCGCCAGCCGGCCGCGAGCGGACAAAAAAAGAGCCGCGGATAAGGCGGCTCTCAGGAGTTTAACAGGGAGGCGTCAAACAAAGTGGCTCCAACCACTCGGTAAGAATCCAGCAAAACTGGATGCGCATAGTAAACGCCCGTAAAGCTTAATGAATCCTTAACGCGGCGGCGATTTTTTAAGCGAGTGCGCTTTCCTGTGCCGGAACAGGACAGCGGCCTCACCGCCGGGGATCGTCTGAAACCCGGATTTTCGACGCCGATCGTGGCGGCCGTAACATATTGGCTGCTGCCGCGACATCGGCCCGAAACACGCGCCGCGCAAAAGCCCGCTCCTCTGAAGCGGCGCGTAAATCCGCGCCGCTCGAAATCAGGCAGGATATCCGGGAGCAAACCATGGATTGGTATTCGATCGTCAAATTCCTTCACGTCCTTTCGGCTATTTTGTGGGTCGGCGGCGGCTTCGTGCTGTTCCTGCTCGGCGTGCTGGCCGAGCGCGCCGGCAGCATCGAGGACAAGCTGCAGGCAATGCGCGCAAGCGGAGAGCTCGGCGGCAGGTTCTTCGCGCCGATGTCGATGCTGACGCTGGTCTTCGGCCTCGTCATGTGCGGCTTCTGGGTCGGCTTTACCGAACTCTGGATCGTCATCGGCCTCGTCGGCTATGCCACGACCTTCTCGATCGGCATGCTGGTCTTCAAGCCGACCGGCGAGCGCATAGGCGCGATGATCGCCAAGGACGGCGTAACGCCCGCCGTTCTCTCCATCGGCCAGCGCATGATGAGATGGGCGCGCCTCGACTATGCGGTGATGCTGGTGATCATCGCCGACATGGTGCTGAAGCCCACTCTGCACGACATCGGCATTCTTGCCGGCATGGCGATGGTGGTAGCCCTGGGCGCCGCGCTTGCCTTCGGCGGCAGCCGCCAGATGGTGCCGAGCGCCGCCTGAACCTTCGTGGTGAGGTCGGCCCGACGGCCGCCCTCACCACAGGCCAGCCACGCCGTCCCACAGCAGCTTGACGGCGACCACCGCGACGGTGGCGTAGGTGAACGGATAGAAGATCTCCGGCCGCATGCGGCGCACCAGCCAGGCGCCGGCAATGGTCGACAGCGGCGCCAGCGGCATCAGCACCGCCGAGGCCGTAAGGTTTGTGGTGTCGAACTGGCCGAGCGCGAAATAGGGGACGAGCTTCAGCGCGTTGGTGGCGGCAAAGAAGATCGCCGCGGTTCCCGACAGCACCTTCGGGTCGAGCCGGATCGGCAGCGCATAGACCTGGAAGGGCGGGCCGCCGACATGGGCGACGAAGCTGGTGAAGCCGGCGACCGTGCCCCAGAAAGCGCCAGCAACGCGGTTCGGCTCCGCCGCATGATCGGCGCCGTGGCGGAACTGCAGGTAGATCCAGCGCAGCACGAAGACGAGCGCGACGGCGCCGACGATCAGCCGCACCATCTCCTCGGTGACCAGAGCCGCGGTAAGCCAGCCGAGCCCGATGCCGATGACGGCGCCCGGCATCATGTCGACCAGCATCTTGCGGTCGTAGACGCCCCACCAGGTCCACACGGAAACGATGTCCATCAGGCACAGGATCGGCAGCAGGATGGCGGCCGCCTGAACCGGCGGGATGGTCAGCGCCATCAGCGGCACACCGACGAAGCCGACGGCCCCGCCGAAGCCCCCTTTCGACAGGCCCACAAGGATCACCGCCGGAATGGCGGCGGCATAGAACCACGGATCGCTGAGCAGGCCTGACATCGGCAAAGGAGGGTTGAGAAGGCGGGGAACCCAGCCATAGCGCAGAACAGCGCCGCCGGGATAGTCATTAATGCGGGCATCCGCTATGCCGGCCCGACCTTGGGCATCCTGACGATTTCAGCTCTGATGATGCCCCATCACACTTAGGGACTGCACACTAGCCTTTCGTATAGTCAGGCCCGATACGTGTCGGCAGGCCGTCGGCGAGTTTCAACCAAGGGAGCTTCTCCTCGAAAGCGACATGCAGCGTCGGCGCAAATCTTTCCGGCTCCGCCATCGCCGCGGCAAAAAAGTGCATGACACCGGACATGTTCTTCGAGCGGAAGGAAAGCGGCGAGCCGCAGTGATCGCAAAATGTTCTTTCTACACCGGGAGAAGAGTTGAACACCTTCGGTGGCTTGCCCAGCCATCGCCATTGACCGTCCAGGACGCCAATGTAGGCGGTCATCGGCGCGGAACATTGCCGCCGGCAGCTCTCACAATGACAGACCACGCAGGCCTGCGCCGGACCGTCGACTTCAAAGGCAATAGCGCCGCATAGACAACGACCACGCATGCGAAACCTCCTTGAGGCAGCAAGAACAGCTTAGTTCAAGGAGCCCGCGGGAGTCGCCAGGGAATGCGCCGACCTGGCGCCTGATCCCGACATTCGGCGAAGAATTCGGGACGGTCGTAGATGTTTGCGCCATGTGCCTGGTCCTGCCCTGTGCATGCACCCGCTGCAGTTCGACGGCAAGGCCGACGCCTGGTTGAGGCAGCGGATATACTACGCGGTCACGAACAGGCGCATCCTGATCCTGCGCCGCGCCCCATCGGCCAATTTCACCTCGATCGATCTCGAACGCGTTCCCGATGTTCAGTTGACCGGCGAGACCGCGACGAGGGGGACTTTGCGCTTCGGAGCCTCCGCGTCGCCATATCCGTTCTCGCGGATGAACGGATGGTTTCCGGCTTTCGATCCGGTGCCGCAATTTCTCGGTATAGAGCAGCCGCGGCGCGTGTTCGACCTCATCATGAAGACCCGGCGTGACGATGCTCGCGCGGGCCGATCCCCGTCCGCTGCATAGCCGACTGTTCAAGCCGCTCCCTTTGCTCTATGCCGCAATGCAACCATCTTCGCCCGGCATAGGCGAAACCGGGATCGAAGGCCAATGAACGATTTAAACCCGCCCAATCGCTGCCGCATCGTGCTGATCGCGCCGCCGCTCGTGCCGGCGGAGCAGATCTGCGCGGCATTCGAGGGTGGCGACATCGCCTCGCTGATCCTGCCCGACAATGGCATGGACGACGCGTCCTTCCAGGCCTTTGCCGAGAGAATCGTGCCGATCGCTCAAGGTGCCGGCGTCGCCGTCATCATCGCCGGCGACAGCCGCATCGCCGGGCGCGTCCAGGCCGACGGCATCCATATCGAAGCAAAGCCCAATGAGCTCGCCGAGACGATCGAGCGCCTGGCCGGCAAGATGATGGTCGGCGCCGGCGGCGCCAAGACCCGCGACGAGGCGCTTGAGCTCGGCGAGGAGCGGCCCGACTACATGTTCTTCGGCCGCTTCGGCTATGACAACAAGCCGGAGCCGCACCATCGCAACCTCGCCCTCGGCGAGTGGTGGGCGGAGATGATCTCGATCCCCTGCATCGTGATGGGTGGCTCCGAGCTTGCTTCCGTCGAGACGGTCGCCGCGACCGGCGCCGAGTTCGTGGCGCTGTCCAGCGCCGTCTTTGCCGACGGTCGCGACCCGCGCGCGGCGATCGCCGCCGCCAACGCGCTGCTCGATGAAACCGCGCCGCGTTTCGAGGACTGACATGCGCCTGCGTGGCCTTTGCCTGGTGGTCCTGGCCGGCTTGTTTGCGCAGGCCGCGATGGCGGCCGAGACCGCCCCGCTGCCGCAGCCGCGGCCCGAGACGAGTGCGCCGGACAAGAGCGCGCCCAACGCAGCCGAGCCGGATACAGACACGCCGGGTCCTGGCACGCCGGATACGGGCAAACCGGACACAGCCGCGCCGGCCACCGGCGCCCCGGATCCGAGCAGGTTCGGCGGCGGTCCGCATATCGACAAGCCGATCCAGAATACCTTGCCGCAGCCGGCCACCTTGACGCCGCCATCGGCCGATACCATCAATCCCGACCGCTTCGGCGCCAAGCAGCCGGACGCCGCTTACGGCGCCTTCCAGCGCGGTCTTTACAAGACCGCCTACAACCTTGCGATGGAGCGCGCCAAGAACGGCGACCCGGCGGCCGAGACGCTGGTGGCCGAAATCCTGTCGCGCGGACTGGGTGTGCCGCTCAATCCCGCCGAGGCCGCGAAATGGTATGCGCTGGCGGCCGAACAGGGCGTGCCGGAAGCGCAGTTCCAATATGCGCTGATGCTATTGGACGGCCGTTATGTGAAGAAGGACGAAAAGGGCGCCTTCGCACTGATGCAGGCCTCGGCCGAGGCCGGCAACCGGCTTGCGCAGTTCAACTTCGCCCAGTTGCTCGTCCAGCAGGATCCCGGCGATGCCGGCCTTGCCAAGGCCGCCGTCTACTATGAGCGCGCGGCGGCCACCGGCCTTGCCGACGCCCAATACGCGATGGCGCAGCTCTACGCCAACGGCGCCGGCGGCAAGCCGCATGACGACGCCCAGGCGCGCGCCCTGCTGGCGCAGGCAGCGAGACAGAACTACGACACCGCGCAGATCGACCTCGCCACCTGGATGATCGAGGGACGTGGCGGCGGGCGCGACCTGAAATCGGGCTTCGCCTGGATGAAGCGGGCGGCGCAAGGCGGCAATGTCGCCGCCCAGAACCGCCTGGCCAAGCTCTATATGGGCGGCATCGGCACCGACCCGGACCTGGTCCTCGCCGGCGCCTGGTACATCGTCGCTCGCCGCGCCGGACTGATCGACCCTCAGATGGACGATTTCCTGCAGGGCCTCGACGACGATCAGACCAAGCAGGCGCTGCAGAAGGCAAATCGCCTGCCTTGACGCGTGGCGCCGCGGACGGCACGCCCGGGCCGCCTTGGGTTCCCTCCCTTGCCACTATGCGCGATTTGTGGTCTTGGAGGCGCCAAAGCGCGACCCGCGCGCGAAAAATCTCACTCGGATCAATTCATCATGGCCAAGATCAGTGGCAGCGAAATCCGTCCCGGCTATGTCATCGAGCACGATGGCGGCCTGTGGGTGGCGGTCAAGACCAACACCGTCAAACCCGGCAAGGGCGGCGCCTACAACCAGGTCGAACTGAAGAACCTGATCAGCGGCACCAAGCTCAACGAGCGCTTCCGCTCGGCCGAGACCGTCGAGCAGATCCGGCTCGACCTGAAGGATTTCTCGTTCCTCTACGAACAGGGCGACGCGCTGGTCTTCATGGACACCGAAACCTACGAGCAGCTCGAATTGGCGAAGGACTTCGTCGGCGAGCGCGCCGCCTTCCTGCAGGACGGCATGATGGTGACGGTGCAACTCTATGAAGAGCGGCCGATCGGCATTTCGCTGCCCGACCAGGTGACGCTGACCGTCACCGAGGCCGACCCGGTGGTGCGGGGCCAGACGGCAGCCTCGTCCTACAAGCCGGCGGTGCTGGAGAACGGCATCCGCGTGCTGGTGCCGCCCTTCATCTCGGCCGGCGAGCGCATCGTCGTCGACACCAACGAAATCACCTATATGCGCCGCGCGGACTGAGCATGATCCCGAAAAGTTGCCGACTTTTCGGAAAAGATCATGCTTCAAGAAAGATAGCCGGCCGGTAGGAAGACAAAGCCAGGAAGAAAAAATGGCGCGTTCCGCTCTCCTCAACGTCATGGTCCAGGCCGCGATGAAGGCCGGCCGCTCGCTGTCGCGCGACTTCGGCGAGGTGCAGAACCTGCAGGTCTCGATGAAGGGACCGGGCGACTATGTCAGCCAGGCCGACCGCAAGGCCGAAGAGATCGTCTTCGCCGAGCTTTCGAAGGCGCGGCCGGGCTACGCCTTCCTGATGGAAGAGCGCGGCGCCGTCGAAGGCGAGGACGCCCAGCACCGCTGGATCGTCGATCCGCTCGACGGCACCACCAACTTCCTGCACGGCATCCCGCTCTTTTCCGTGTCGATCGCGCTCGAGCGCCAGGGCCAGATCGTCGCCGGCGTCGTCTACAATCCGGCGATGGACGAGCTCTACACGGCCGAGCGCGGCGGCGGCGCCTTCATGAACGACCGTCGCCTGCGCGTTGCCGGGCGCTCCAAGCTGACCGACGCGGTGATCGGCTGCGGCGTGCCGCATCTCGGCCGCAGCCTGCATGGCAATTTCCTGATCGAGCTGCGCAACGTCATGGCTGAAGTCTCCGGCGTTCGCCGCCTGGGCTCCGCCGCGCTCGATCTCGCCTATGTCGCGGCCGGGCGCATGGATGGTTTCTGGGAAACCGGCCTGTCGTCCTGGGACATCGCCGCCGGCATCCTTCTGGTCCGCGAGGCCGGCGGGTTCGTTTCGGACATGGATGGCGCACAGGGCATGCTGGACAGCGGCGAGGTCGTCGCCGGCAACGAGATTATCCAGCGCGCGCTGCTTAAGACCGTGAAGAAGCCGTTGGCCGCTCGCTGACCAACGCAGTCGCCCAGAAGTGTGCAGCGGTTCTGAGACAACGACATGCATAAAACGAAGACTTAAAGCGCGTCGCCTGAACGGGTTCAGCGCGACGCGCTTTCAGGCGCCCTTTGCGCGTCGAAAGGACGCGCGGCTTTGGTCGCAAAACCGCAACTGAAGCTTGAAATAATGGTCCGCAAGCGCCCAGATTAGGCGTTGCAGGACCATTCATGAACGACGCCCGGCCGGATACCCAGCTTGAAATTCCCCTCGAAATCCCCTTTGTGGGGCGCTGGCACTATTCGCGCGCCGAAATGATCGCCGACGGCATCGTTCACGCGGTGGGCATCGTGCTGGCGATCGCCGCCGGCTCGGCTTTTCTGGCCTTGGCCGCCTTCCATTCCGGCCCCGGCGAATATGTCGCCGCGGTGTTCTATGTGGTGTCGCTGCTCACCGTGCTCTCGGTTTCGCTGGCCTATAATCTGTGGCCGGTGTCCTGGCCGGCGAAATGGATCCTGCGCCGTTTCGACCATGCCGCGATCTATCTGCTGATCGCCGCCACCTACACCCCCTTCCTCGCCCAGCTCGACAACTCGCCCCTGGCGTTGTCCATGATCGTCACCGTGTGGAGCGCGGCGGCGGCGGGCATCGCCATCAAAATGTTCCTGCCCGGCCGCTACGACCGGCTGGCCATCGTCTTTTATCTCGCAATCGGCTGGAGCGGCGTGGTGCTCGCCGGACCGCTGGTCCGGACGCTGCCGACGACCTCGGTGGCGCTGCTCGTCGCCGGCGGCATCGTCTATTCCTTGGGCGTCATCTTCTTTGCCTGGAAGGGACTTCGCTTCCACAACGCCGTCTGGCACGGCTTCGTCGTCACCGGCGCCGGCCTGCATTTGGCCGCCATGGTCGATTGCCTGGTCGTCAACCGGTTCTAGAGCGGCTAATGCATGTCTCCCGAAAGTGGGAACCGGTTTCGGGATATGCGTAAAATCAAAAACCTAAAGCGCATGGAGCGAATCTGAACGATCGCGACGCGCTTTAGGTCCGGCGCCTTCCGTCCGGAAGTGCACCAAAGCAGGGGCGCGGGCAATATTGCCAAGCGCCATTCAATTTGGTCACAATTCCGTTTAGAGTCGCGGCAATTCTGCGGCGGTGGCATCGGAAACGGGGCACGGATGGCTTTTCTCAGATCCTTCGGCAGGCGATCGGACGTCCTGGTTTACGATCCGCACAAGCTGTCCAGCCCGCAGGTCTTCCTGCTCAGCATGGTGATCTTCCTGATCATCGTCGCCTTCATTGCCGCTATCCTCACCCGCCAGATCTCGACCGCCTTCTCCAGCAATCCGGGCCTCAACGGCCTGATCATCGGCGTGCTCGCGGTGGGCATCCTGCTCGCCTTTGCCCAGGTCGGCCGGCTTTTCCGGGAAGTGCGCTGGGTCAACTCCTTCCGCGCCGGCTCCGAAACCACCGAGCCGGTGCTCTTGGCGCCGATGAAGGCGATGATCGGCCGCTCGTCGACGATCGCGTTTTCGACCTCATCGATGCGCACGATGCTCGATTCCATCGCCACCCGCCTCGACGAGAGCCGCGACACCTCGCGCTATCTGGTCGGCCTGCTTGTGTTCCTCGGCCTGCTCGGCACCTTCTGGGGTCTGCTCAACACCATCGCCTCGATCCGCGAGACGATCGAGGCGCTGGACCCGGGCACCGGCGACGCCGCCGCCGTGCTCGATGCGCTGAAGCAGGGCCTGTCGGCGCCGCTCGCCGGTATGGGCACCGCGTTTTCGTCCTCGCTGTTCGGCCTTTCCGGCTCGCTCGTGCTCGGCTTCCTCGACCTGCAGGCCGGCCGCGCCCAGACCCGCTTCTACACGGAGCTCGAGAACTGGCTGTCCTCGGTCACCGACCTGTCGTCGGACATCGTCGTGTCCGAGACCTCGAAGGCCGCCGAATCCTCCGAGGACATCCGTCTCTTATCGGAGCGGCTGCGCAGCCTGCAGGAGAATGGCGGCTCCAATCCGCGCGTCGCCACCGCCATGGCCAATCTCGCCGACGGCATCTCCGGACTGGTGAAGAACATGCGCTCCGAGCAGCAGATCATGCGCGACTGGGTCGAGGCCCAGTCCGACGAGCAGAAGGCCATGCGCAACACGTTGGAAAAGATCGCCGACGCGCTGAAGAAGCAAGGAGTCCACTGACGTGGCGCTGGCAAGACGACGCGCCGACCGCCGCATCGACTACTGGCCGGGCTTTGTCGACGCCTTGTCGACGCTGCTGCTTGCCATCATGTTCCTGCTCACCGTCTTCGTGCTGGCGCAGTTCCTGCTCAGCCGCGAGATCTCCGGCAAGGACGCGGTGCTGAACCGCCTCAACTCGCAGATCAACGAACTGACCCAGCTCCTCGCGCTGGAACGCACGAACAGCCAGGACAAGGAGGATTCGCTCGCCAACCTGCAGGCGTCGCTGTCGGCCGCGCAAGCCGAAAAGAGCCGCCTCGAACAATTGCTGGCGCAGGGCGCCGGCGCGGGCGACGCGGCCAACAAGCGGGCGGACCAGCTTTCCGGCGAGCTCAGCAACCAGCGCCAGATCAGCCAGCAGGCGCTGAGCCAGGTCGAGATCCTCAACCAGCAGATCGCAGCGCTGCGCAAGCAGATCGCGGCGCTCGAGGACGCGCTCAACGTCTCCGAGCAGCGTGACCAGGAGTCCAACACCAAGATCGCCGACCTCGGCCGCCGCCTGAATGTCGCGCTGGCGCAGCGCGTCCAGGAGCTCAACCGCTACCGCTCCGACTTCTTCGGCCGGCTGCGCGAGATCCTCGCCGACCGCGAGAACATCCGTATCGTCGGCGACCGTTTCGTCTTCCAGTCGGAAGTGCTGTTCCCGACCGGCTCCGACGTGATCAACGACGCCGGCAAGGTCGAGATGAAGAAGCTCGCCGACGCCATCATCGAATTGCAGAAGGAAATCCCGCCCGAGATCAACTGGGTGCTGCGCGTCGACGGCCACACCGACAACAAACCGCTGTCCGGCACCGGCCGCTATCGCGACAACTGGGAACTGTCGACCGCGCGCGCCACCTCGGTGGTGAAATTCCTGATCGAGAACGGCGTGCCGGCCAACCGGCTGGTGGCCGCCGGCTTCGGCGAGTTCCAGCCGCTCGATCCGGCCGACACAGACGAGGCGCGCAGCAAGAACCGCCGCATCGAACTGAAGCTCACCGAACGGTGATTGAAGCATGTCTCTCGAAAGTGGGAACCGGTTTCGGGACAAAGACATGCGTAGAATCAAAGTCCTAAAGCGCAGGGAGCGAATCTGAAAGAGCGCGACGCGCTTTAGGATCACGGCAGGTCACGGGAAGTTGTTCGTCGGCTGAATACTTAGAATGCCAAGTCCCATCGACAAGGCCTGAAAACATTATCTTTTTTTAATTACACATCGCAAATCGAAGCACCTAATTTGCTGCGCAGGGCCGGGAACCGCCGGCGATGCCTCCCATCGCGACGCGACGGAACTGGACGGCCCCTGAACGTCGGAAGGTTAGCGGCGCGACCGCTTCCTTCCTTGGCAGGAGGATGCGCCGTCATGCGCGCTTCAACATCTCTCAAGACTGTAACCCTGGCTGCCGCACTGATTGCGGCCCCCCTCGCCGGCGCCTATGCGGCCGGACATCACAGGGGCGGTGCTCTCGACACGCCCGATCCGACCGACATGACCGGACCGCGTGTGATCGGCCTGCTCGATCAGGTCAAGGGCGTGGATCAGGGCATCACCGACGCCCGGCAGGCAAACAACATTTCGGCTGCCGAAGCGCAGCAGCTGCATATGCGCGCCGCGCGCATCAGCCAGGCCGCGGAGCGTGTCGCCGCTTCCGATCACGGCAGGATCCCGTCCGCGCAATACCATGAGCTGCTGCGCCGCCTCGACAATGTCGACCAGAAGCTGATGAACGACACCGGCAGCGGCTTCATGATGGGCGACGGCTCCGACGGCGGCAATTATCCGAACGGCTAGAGCATTTGCTCTGATCACAGAGGAAGGGACCAATTGGCGCCCGCGGCACCTGGCCCCGAGGGCGTCCTTTTTGTCTCAAAGGCCAAGCCAAAGCGCGACGATGGCGAGCGCTGCCGGCACCGTCTGGATGAAGAGGATCTTGCGGCCCACGGTCGCGGCGCCGTAGAGGCCGGCTATCGCGACGCAGAGCAGGAAGAACATCTCGATCTGGAATCCGCCGGCGCCGAGATAGAGACCCCAGAGCAGCCCGGCGGCGAGGAAGCCGTTATAGAGCCCCTGATTGGCGGCAAGCACTTTCGAGGCGCTGGCGAATTCCGGCGTCAGGCCGAACGCCTTTTGGCCGCGCGGCGTGTCCCAAAGCACCATCTCCAGATAGACGATATAGCAATGGATCAGCGCCACCAGCCCGACGAGGATATTGCCGATCATCATCCCCTCCGGCAGTTCGTTTCAGGCATTGATCACGCAGTCGCCTCACAAGGCAAGACGGCCCGATCCCTCGACGGCTGATCCATTGTCGGCTGGTCAGGGTTGCCAAGCTCGACGCCTTGGTATCTTTTCGCGCCAGCCAAATTGAAGCTCGGAATCCATCATGTCCTTCCAGAAACTCGACGACCTCGGCCACAAGCTCGAAGCGCTGGAGCACGCTTTGGCCATCCTCGGCGCCGACGAGGCGACGCATATGGCGGTCGGCGGCGGCGAAAAGCGCGCCGAGGCGATGTCCTCGCTTGCCGGCATGCTGCATCGCCAGGCAACCGCGCCGGAGATCGGCGACTGGATCGCCGCGGCCGAAGCCGAGCCGCTGAGCGACGAGCAGCAGGCGGCGGTCAGGGAACTCCGCCGCCAATACACCAACCTCACCTGCCTGCCGGCCGAGTTCGTCGAGCGCCAGACCGTGGCGCGCATGCGCTCCGAACAGCTCTGGCGCGACCTGCGCGCCAAGAACGATTGGGCGGGCTTCCTGCCGGCGCTGGAAGGTGTCGTGGCCCTGGTGCGCGAGGAAGCCGCCATGCGTGCCGATGCGCTCCGCCTCGCTCCCTATGACGCGCTGATGGAGCAGTATGATCCCGGTAACCGCGCCGCCGATATCACGCCGGTGTTTGCCGAGCTGAAGGCTTTCCTCAGGGACTTCCTGCCGAATGCGCTGGCCGTGCAGGATGCGCGGCTGGCAAAACACCCGTTGAAGCCGCTGTCGGGCAGCTATGCCGTCGAGAAGCAGCGCGAGCTCGGCCTTGCCATGATGGCGGCCGTCGGCTTCGACCTCACCCATGGCTCGCTGTCGGTGTCGCACCATCCCTTCTGCGGCGGCGTGCCGACCGACGTGCGCATCACCACCCGCTACAAGACCTCCGACTTTTTGTCGGCGCTGATGGGCGTGCTGCACGAGACCGGCCACGCGCTCTACGAGCAGAACCTGCCGAAAGCCTGGTCGCATTGGCCGCTCGGCAAGGCGCGCGGCATGGCCGTGCATGAGAGCCAGAGCCTGTTCGTCGAAAAGCAGATCGGCCGCAACCCCGCCTTCTGGCACTGGGCGCTGCCGGTGATCGAAAAACATCTCGGCGAAGCCTGGTCGCTCGCCGACATCCTGCCGCATGTCCACCATGTGGAGCGCGGCCTGATCCGCGTCGACGCCGACGAAGTCACCTATCCGCTGCATGTCATCCTGCGTTACGAGCTTGAGCAGGAGCTCGTCGCCGGCCGGCTGGAGGTCGCCGACCTGCCCGAGGCATGGGACGCCAAGATGCGCGACTATCTTGGGCTCACGACCATCGACAACCCGGCCGACGGGCCGATGCAGGACGTGCACTGGCCGGGCGCCGCCTTTGGCTATTTCCCCTCCTACACGCTGGGCGCCATGATGGCGGCGCAGCAATGGGCGGCACTGACCAGGGAACATCCTTCCGCCGACGACGATCTTGCCAAAGGCGATTTCAGCGCCGTCAACGAGTGGCGCCGCGCAAAGATCTGGTCGCAGGGCTCGCGCTGGTCGACGCCGGACCTGCTCGAGCGCGCCACCGGCGAGAAGCTCAACGCCGTTTACTTCACGGAGCACCTGCGCAAGCGCTACGGCAACTGATGCAAGGCGGTTCGAAACCAGCCGGGTGCGGCGTGGCTACTCCGCCGCGCCCTTGAAGGCGTCGGCACCCGTCTCGAACTGCAGCTTGGCGAGCCGCGCATAGGTGCCGCCTTTCGCGACAAGGCTCTGATGCGTGCCTTCCTCGACGATGCGCCCGCCTTCCATGACGAGGATCCGGTCGGCCTTGAGCACCGTCGCCAGCCGGTGCGCGATGACGATGGTGGTGCGGCCGCGCATCAGCCGCTCCAGCGCCCTTTGCACCAGCGTTTCGCTCTCGGCGTCGAGCGCCGAGGTCGCTTCGTCGAGAAGAAGGATCGGCGCGTCGCGCAGGATGGCGCGGGCGATCGCGATGCGCTGGCGCTGTCCGCCCGACAGCGTCACGCCGCGCTCGCCGACCTGGCTGTCATAGCCCTTGTCGAGCTTTGCGATGAATTCGTCGGCAAGGGCCGCCTTGGCCGCGGCCTCGATCTCGGCGTCGCTGGCGCCTTGCCGGCCGAAGCCGATATTGTCGGCAGCGCTCGCCGCGAAGATGGTGACGTCCTGCGGCACGATCGCGATGCGCTGGCGGATGGCGGCCGGATCGGCCTCGCGCAGATCGACGCCGTCGATGACGACGCGACCGCTCTCGGGATCGTAGAAGCGCAGGATCAGCGAGAAGACGGTGCTTTTGCCGGCGCCCGAAGGCCCGACGATCGCCACCGTCTCGCCGGGCTTCACCTGGAAGCTCAGGCCATGCACGGCGGCGCGGTCCGGCCGCGCCGGATAGGAGAAGGAGACGTCGTCGAAGCTGATCGTGCCCTTGGCCGTGGCCGGCAACGGAACGGGGTTGGTCGGCCGCCGGATCGTCGGTGTCTCGGCCAGGATCTCGGTCAGCCGCTCGGCGGCGCCCGCCGCCTGCGACAGCTCGCTCCAGACCTCCGACAGCGCGCCGAGCGCGCCGGCGGCGAAGACCGAATAGAGCAGGAACTGGCTGAGCGTGCCCGGCGACAGCGTGCCGGCAAGCACGTCGCGCGAGCCGAACCACAGCACCGCCACCACCGAGGAGAAGATCATGAAGATGGCGAAGAAGGTGAGGAACGATCGCGCGAACACCGAGGCCCGCGCCGCCTCGAAGGCAGCGTCGACGGCGTCCGCAAAACGTCCGGTGACCAGTTTCTCGTTGGTGAAGGCCTGCAGCGTGCGCACCGCGCCGATCTGCTCGCTGGCATAGGCGGTGGCGTCGGCGAGCGTATCCTGTGCTTGCCGCGACTTGCGCCGCACCGAACGGCCGAAAGCGACCAACGGCAGCACGATCACCGGGATCGCCACGAGCACGAGGCCGGAGAGTTTCGGACTGGTGACGACCATCATCGCCACCGCGCCGAGGCCGAGGATGAGGTTGCGCAGCGCGACCGAGGCGGTTGCGCCGACCGCCGACTTCACCTGCGTGGTGTCGGCGGCAAGCCGCGAGACGATCTCGCCCGAATGCGCGCGATCGAAAAAGGCGGGCGACAGTGTCGTGACATGGGAAAAAACGTCGCGGCGGATGTCGGCGACGACCCGCTCGCCGAGCGTGATGACGAAATAGTAGCGGCTGGCCGAGGCGGCCGCGAGCAGTGCCGCCATTGCCACGAGCGCCGCGAAATATTCGGCGATGAAGGTGGAGCCCGAGGCCTGGAAACCGTGGTCGATCATGCGCCGCACGGCCATCGGCAAGGCAAGCGTCGTCACCGCCGCTACGATCAGCGAAATGATGGCGCCAACCGCCAGTTTCCGGTAGCGGGTGATGTAGGGAAAAAGGCTGCGGAGCGGCCGGACCGAGCGTCTGCGCTCGCCTGCACTGGCACCGATTTCCGCCATGAGCGTTTCCTCTGGCCGTTTGGCTGGACCGCGCTTCAATATGCGCCCGCCGCGGCCTTGTGATTCAATTCCGGCTGATGTATAGGCTCGCCGACCGTTTTAGAAGCCGTGGCTTTTCATTAGCTGCGGCTTCGAGTTTTAAAAAGGGGCGCATCGACGCAGGCCATAGGCCCGTCACCAGCGCCGGCAAGCCAGGAAATAAGACAATGAAGGCCGATATCCATCCCGACTACCACACCATCAAGGTCGTCATGACCGACGGCACCGAGTATCTGACCCGTTCGACCTGGGGCAAGGAAGGCGACACGATGAACCTCGACATCGACCCGACCACGCACCCGGCCTGGACCGGCGGCCAGCAGACCCTGCTCGACCGCGGCGGCCGCCTGTCGAAGTTCAAGAAGCGTTTCGAAGGTTTCGGCCTCTAAGCCGGATACATCGGCAGATTTGAAAAACCCGCCTTCGAGGCGGGTTTTTTCTTGGCTGCGCCTGCCCCTATCTCCCCTTGTGGGGAGGTCGGACCGAAGGTCCGGGTGGGGGACTGGCGCTGTCCCCCCGCTGTTGCGCAGTGACCCCTCCCCACGAGGGGAGGGTGGGCGCCATTATGCGCCCACCAGCTCCCTCAGCGCCATGCGCTTGTAGGTCGCGACCAGCCTGTCGCCCTCGTCGCGATCGACCGAGATCGCTAGCCGCACGGCCGCCTCGCCCATCTGCCAGACCAGGAATGCCGTCGTCTCCAGTTCGACCGGATCGGCATCCGGCCTGAGCCGCTTCAGCACCGCGACCAGAAATTCGGCATTGGCGCGGCTGTCGGCCAATTCCAGTTCGCGCAGCGCTTTATCCGCCTGCGTGCCCGACCAGATGTCGCGCATCACCGGCTCGGCCAGGAACAGCCGGTAATAGATATCGACCAGCTCCGAAAATGCCTGCTTCAGGCCTTCGGCATCGCTGACATCCTTCAGCGCCGCCGAAATGCAGGCCTGGCTTTCGGCCGTGTAACGCTCGGCCAGCGCCCAGACGATCGCCCGCTTGTCCGGAAAGAACTGGTAGAGCGAGCCGATCGAAACGCCTGCCCTTTCCGCCACCTCGCCCATTCGCACCGCATCGCTGCCCTGCTCGGCAATCAAGGCCGAGGCGGCGGCAAGCATGCGCTCGACCCGCTCGCGGCTGCGCTGCTGGCTCGGCGACCGGCGCGGCGAAGCGATGGCCGCCTGATCCGGCTTGGTGGTGGCTTTCCCATCCATGGCGCTCTCCAGGCGATTTCCGAAACCGGGCTTGACTCGCAAAATACGAGGGTTTATCACGTTTTGCAAACATGAGGATTTATCATATTTTGCGGCAAACCGGCACCTGGAGCACCAAGATGATGAAACTTCTTCCCACTCTCACCTTCCTCGCCGCGATCGGCTCCGGCGTCGTCGGCGGCGTGTTCTTCGCCTTTTCCAACTTCGTCATGGCAGCGCTTGCCCGGCTGCCCGTCCCAAGCGGCATCGCGGCGATGAATTCGATCAATGTCACGGTGATCACGCCGACCTTCATGACGGCGCTGTTCGGCACCGGCCTCATCTGCCTGGCGTTGATTGCGGCCGTCTTCTTCGGCTGGAGCCAGTCCGGCTCATACTGGCTGCTCGCCGGCGCCGTGATCTATTTCGTCGGCAATCCGGTCGTGACCATGGTCTTCAATGTGCCGCTCAACGATGCTTTGGCCGCCGTCGATCCGGAGAGCGCCAACGGCGCCGCCGTGTGGGCGAACCATCTGAATCAATGGGTGATGTGGAACCACGTCCGCACCATCACTGCCATCGTAGCGATGGCCTGCTTCATCATGGCGCTGATTTGAAAAGCCTCTGACTCAACGCGAAAAGACCCGGCTTCATGCCGGGTCTTTCGTCTTGTGTCCCTTGCGATCGGCATGCCCCAGATCCCGCTCCGGATCGATGACGTCGCGGACCAGCTGCTTCAGCTTCGCCGCGTCCGGAAAGCCGCCGTCGCGCTTGCGCTCCCAGATGAGCTGATCGTTGCAGGCAATGGTGAAGATGCCGCCGGTGCCCGGCACCAGTACCACCTCGCCGAGATCGGTGCCGAAGGTCGAGAGCAGTTCCTGCGCCATCCAGCCGGCCCGCAGCAACCATTGGCATTGCGTGCAGTAGGTAATGCGGATGACGGGCAGCGGCTTCTCGCTCATAGCGGATCGCGTGGCCGGTCAGGCCGCGCTGAGCTTGGCCATCGTCTCGTCGTCGACCTCGAAATTAGCGTAGACGCTCTGCACGTCGTCATCGTCCTCGAGGGTGGCGACCAGCTTCATCAGCGACTGCGCCCGTTCTTCGTCAACCGGGACATTGTTCTGCGGCTGCCAGATCGGCTTGACCGATTCCGCCTCGCCGAGCGCCGCTTCCAGCGACTTCGATACCTCGCCGAGATTTTCGAAGGCGCAATAGATGGTGTGGCCTTCCTCGTCCGATTCCACATCGTCGGCGCCGGCTTCGATCGCGGCTTCCATCACCTTGTCGGCGCTGCCGACCGAGGCCGGGTAATAGATTTCGCCGACACGGTTCCACATGAACGACACCGAGCCGGTTTCGCCGAGCGCTCCGCCGGCCTTGGTGAAGGCGGCGCGCACATTGGAGGCCGAGCGGTTGCGGTTGTCGGTCAGCACTTCCACGATCAGCGCCACGCCGCCGGGACCATAGCCTTCGTAGCGCACGGCCTCGTAGTTTTCGGCATCGCCCGCGGACGCCTTGTTGATGGCGCGCTGGATGTTGTCCTTCGGCATCGACACCGCCTTGGCGTTCTGCACCGCAAGGCGCAGGCGCGGGTTCATCGCCGGGTCCGGCGTGCCGGTCTTGGCCGCGACGGTGATTTCGCGTGCCAGCTTGGAAAACATTTTCGACCGCACCGCGTCCTGACGGCCCTTGCGGTGCATGATGTTCTTGAACTGCGAATGGCCAGCCATGGCACCCCTGTCGTGTTCGGCTAGAGCATCTCGAAGCGAGGTGTCGTCACCGCGTCTTCGGCAAAATGCTCGAATTCAATCTTTTTAGAACGCCCCAAGCATGCCTGGGAAGGCACGCGGCGCTCTTTGTCGGAATGGCTGGCTTATAGATAAATCGGCTCAATTCGTCCAGACGCGCCGTCACTCCGGCGTCAAGCTGGGCCTCTCACTCCTCGAGATCGGACTTCAGCCGGTCGAGAATGCTGATCGCATGGCCGGCATACTGGCTGATCCAGCGGTCGTGGATCTGCTTGATCGGCAAGGCGTTGAGATGGTTCCAGCGCTCGCGCCCCTCGCGCTTCGCCACCACCAGATCGGCCTCCTCCAGCACTTTCAGGTGCATCATCACCGTGCAGCGATCCATGTCCGGGAAAGCCTCGCAAAGCGCGCCGGTGGTCTGCGGCTGATCCTTCAAGCGGTCCAGCAATTCGCGCCGGCGCGGATGCGCCAAGGCCTTGAAAACATGGTCGTCTACGGTTTGGCTTGACATGTTATGTTTCTATAACATATCGTTTCGCGCAGCAAGGAAGGAGCTGTGGATATGTCCCTTGGATTCAGGATTTCCGGGCGCATCGGCAAGCCGGTCGGCGAGGTCTTCGACGCCGTCGTCAACCCGACGAAGCTCAGCGGTTATTTCACCACCATCGGCGGCGCCTCGGCTCCGCTTGTCGCGGGCACCACCGTGACCTGGTGGAAGTCCGTACCGGTCGAGGTCGACGAAGTGAGGAAGGACAAGCGCATCGTGCTGCGCTGGGACGCGACAGACGCCGACGGCAAGCCCGCCTACAAGACCCGCATCGAGATGAATTTCGAGCCGCTGCAGGATGGCGGCACGTTCGTCACCATCGCCGAGCAAGGCTGGCGCGAAGGCGAGGTCGGCCTGAAGAAATCATACCTCAACTGCGAGGGGCTGGTCGCAGATGCTCGCCTGCATGAAGGCCTATCTCGAATACGGCATCAACCTGCGCGACGGCTACTACCGCAGCGAGCTGCGAGGCGAGCCCGCCAACGAGACCAACATCTGAGCCTGACATTCAAGTCTCGATAACCGGCAGGAGGAGGTCGCCCGATGACGAAAGCAACGCCATTCCTGATGTTCGAGGGAAAGGCCGAGGAGGCCATGACCCTCTATTGCGACACCATCCCGGGTAGCCAGGTTCTCGACATCACGCGCTACAGCGCGGGCGAGGATGGGACGGAAGGAACGCTCAAGCTGGCGCGCGCTTTGATCGGCGGCGTCGAGGTCAGGATCTACAACAGCCCCGTGCACCACGCCTTCACCTTCACGCCATCCTTCTCCTTCTTCGTCGACTGTTCTTCGCAAGAGGAGCTTGAGCATATCGTCGGCGTTCTTTCCAGGGACGGTGGCTTCCTGATGCCGACCGGCGACTACGGCTTCAGCCGTCGCTTCGCCTGGCTCAACGACCGCTTCGGCGTCTCCTGGCAGATCAACCTGCCGTAACGACAGCAAACGCAATCCAGGGGATCAGCAATGGACACTGAGATCACCGGCGGCATCAACATCGCCATGAAGGTGCCCTCGCACCAATACGAGGCAACGATCGCCTTCTATCGCGATGTTGTGCGGTTGAAGCCGTTTACGGCCAAGGCGCCGGCGATCGGTTTCGAACTCGGCCCCAATCGCCTCTGGATCGACGAGGCTCCGATGATGAGTCAGGCTGAAATTTGGCTGGAGCTTTTCACGCCGGACTTCAAGACCGCGGCCTCCCATCTTGCCAGGGCCGGTGTCGTGCGCTGCGACACGATAGAGCCTTTGGGTGAAGGTTTTCGTGGCGGCTGGATCACCAACCCGGCCAACATCATTCACCTCGTGCGGGAACCAGATGCTTGGTGAAGCCTGCCAGGGAAAGGAGAACCGCATGGAACTCAAGCAATCTCCCACCGCTGAAGCCGCGATGCTGATCCGTCGGCCCGTCGCCGAGGTCTTCGAGGCGATCGTCGATCCGGCGGTCACCACGAAATTCTGGTTCACGCATTCGAGCGGCCGGCTGGACGAAGGCAAGCTGGTTCAGTGGGAGTGGCGCATGTACGGCGTCTCGACCAAGGTCGAGGTGAGCGAGATCGTCCCCAACGAGAAAATCGTCATGCGCTGGAGCGGTCCGCCGACCACCGTCGTCTGGACCTTCACCAACATGCCGGATGAGGCGACCTTCCTCGAAGTCCGCAATTTCGGCTTCGCCGGTTCCGGCGACGAGCAGGTCAAACAGGCGGTGGATTCGACCGGCGGCTTCTCGCTGGTGCTCGCCGGCGCCAAAGCCTGGCTGGAACAGGGCCTGACGCTCGGCCTGATCGGCGACCGTCACCCGAAGGGCATAAAATGAATTCGTCATGCTAGGGCGGAGCAAGGAGCGAAGCGACGCGCAGACCCTAGAATGACGAAGCTATGCCAGCCTCAGTGCCCGCCGCCCGACCGCTGCTTCTTGCGATGCCTTGCCAGCATGTTGAGGCCTTCGACCAGCGCCGAAAAGCCCATGGCGGCGTAGATGTAGCCCTTGGGCACATGGTAGCCCATGCCGTCGGCGATCAGCGTCATGCCGATCATCAAGAGGAAGCCCAGCGCCAGCATGACGATAGAAGGGTTCCTGGCGATGAAGTTGGCGAGCGGCGTCGCCGCCAGCATCATCACGCTTACCGCCACGATCACCGCGATATACATGATGGCGATCTCGTCGGTCATACCGACGGCGGTGATGATGGAATCGATCGAGAAGACGAGGTCGAGCAACAAGATCTGAAAGATCGCCCCGGCGAGGCTCATCTGCAGCGTGCCGCCGACGATCGTGTCCTGATGGTCCTGCGGGTCGACCGTGTGGTGGATTTCCTTGGTCGCTTTCCAGACCAGGAACAGGCCGCCGGCGATCAGGATCAGGTCGCGCCAGGAAAAGCCGTGGCCGAAGGCGGTGAACACCGGCGTCGTCAATTGCACGATGATCGAGATGGTGGCGAGCAGGATGAGCCGCATGATCAGCGCCGCCGAGATGCCCAGCCGGCGGGCCCGGGCGCGCTGCGCCTCCGGCAGCTTGTTGGTCAGGATCGAGATGAAGATCAGATTGTCGATGCCGAGCACGACCTCGAGCACCACCAGGGTCAAAAGCGCGACCCACGCGGTCGGATCGGAAACAAAGTGAAAGTGCGGCGCCAGGAATTCGACAAGCTGCATGGAGGTCGTCCCCTCTACGATCTAGAGCAGTGTTGCCGGCAATTAGGTACTTTGCACGCTTATATCAATGTCACGACCAGAAGGACGGCGCCGTTTCTTCCAGCCGCGGCCCGCGACGAAACGGCGCGATTTTTTCGGCGAGGCCGGTGCGGTCTGAAATATTGACGCCGACGCCGCAGAGCGTCGCGGGTCCGGACGCCGCCTCGAAACGGCCCTTCGGCACCTTGGAAAGGAACCGGTTGAGCGGCTCTTCCTTGTCCATGCCGAGCGAGGAATCATAATCGCCGCACATGCCGGCATCGGAAATATAGGCGGTGCCGCCATTGAGTATCTGATGGTCGGCGGTCGGCTGATGCGTGTGCGTGCCGACCACCAGGCTGGCGCGGCCGTCGACGAAATGCGCGAAACACATTTTCTCAGAGGTCGCCTCGGCGTGGAAATCGATCACCGCTGCATCCGCCTGCTCGCCGAGCGGACAGGCGGCAAGCTCCCGCTCGCCGGCCTGGAAGGGATCGTCGAGCTCCGGGTGCATGAAGACGCGCCCCATGATGTTGGCGACCAGCACGCGCGCGCCATTGCGGGCGATGTAGACGCCCGAGCCGCGCCCCGGCGTGCCCTTGGGAAAATTCGAAGGGCGCAGGAAGCGCTCCTCGCGCGGCGCGAAGATCAACGCGTCGCGCTGGTCCCAGACATGGTTGCCGGTGGTGACGACATCCGCGCCCGCCGCGAGCGTCTCGCGGAAGATCTCCTCGGTGATGCCGAAACCGCCGGCCGCGTTCTCGCCGTTGACGATGACGAAATCGAGCTTGAAGTCGGAAATCAGCCCCGGCAGCTGTTCCCAGACTGCCGTGCGTCCTGTTTTGCCAACCATGTCGCCGAGGAAGAGAAGTCTCATGCGATCCCGAGCTGAAGCCTGCCAAAGCTGCATGACTTCCGCAAAAGACCATGAGCCCAAAGGACTATCTACAATTGGGGCGTGAACCGGCGCAACCCGCTCTCGGTCAGTATTTCCGGAATGACGACGTCATGGTTCTCTTCCGGCACCCGCTCGACTTCCTGGCAGTCGAAGGCGATGCCGATCAGCCTGGGGGTGATGCCCTTGTCGGCGAGCCTAGCTATGGCGCGATCATAATAACCGGCGCCGTAGCCTATGCGGTGGCCACGAGCGTCGAAGGCGGCGAGCGGCACCAGCATCAGCGTCGGGTCGAGCTCCTCCGCCTCGTCATGCGGCCCGACCGTGCCGAAGCCCATCTCGACCATCGGCGCGCCGCGCACCAGCTCGCGGAAGACGATCGTAGTCTTGTCGAGGATCGCAGGCAGGCAGAGCCTGGCGCCCTTCTCGCGCAGCGCGAACATCAGCGGCCGCACATCCACTTCCGAGCGCATCGGCCAGAAGCCGGAGACGACGCGGCCCGGCTCGAAGTCTATCTTTTCCTTCGCGGTCTCAGCCATTTCGAGCGCGATTTCCACGCGCCAGAACTCGTCGAGCGCATCGCGTCGCGCCAGCGCTTCCTTGCGAAGCTGTTTTTTCAGGTCTTTGGAAGGTGACATGCGCGAGACGTTAGAAAAGGTCAGATTTGGATGGAGGCTTAGGAGCGACGTTTTTCTAGCGCATGTCTCCCAGGAACGGGAGAGTGGCGATCCACACAACCGGTGGAGAGGTCGATCCCGGGTGCCTACAAAGTAGGTGGGCGCCGTGTGAGAAAACCCACGGGTCTTCCCAGGGACAGCTCCCTAAGGATCGATAAGGCCCCGGGGATAAGTTTCTCCTGCCGGGAAGCGCAGACCGCCGAGAGCAAATATAGGCGGATGGTAGGCCGTGCGCCAGAGAAACGAGCGACCATTTGCGCGTAATTCGTCTTGCAGGCCATCCCGATCAGACGCTCTTCGGCAACCGCCCTTGCGCGGCCCGTCCGGCGTCCTTACGGTCGCCGCAAAACGGCCAGGAGAAAAGATGCGTTTCGAAGGCACAGCGGCCTATGTCGCCGACAAGGATCTGATGGTCGCGGTCAACGCGGCGATCGCGCTGGAGCGGCCCTTGCTGGTCAAGGGCGAGCCCGGCACCGGCAAGACCGAGCTTGCCCGCCAGGTGGCGGCCGCACTTGGGCTCGATTTCATCGAGTGGAACGTCAAGTCGACCACCAAGGCGCAGCAGGGCCTTTACGAATATGATGCCGTCTCGCGGCTCCGGGACAGCCAGCTCGGCGACGAGCGCTTCAACGACATCGCCAACTACATCAAGCGCGGTAAGCTGTGGGACGCCTTCGCGGCACAAAAGAAGGTCGTGCTGTTGATCGACGAGATCGACAAGGCCGACATCGAGTTCCCCAACGACCTCCTGCAGGAGCTCGACCGGATGGAGTTCTTCGTCTACGAGACCGACGAGACGATCCGCGCCGCGTTCCGGCCGATCGTCATCATCACCTCAAACAATGAGAAGGAGCTGCCGGACGCCTTCCTGCGCCGCTGCTTCTTCCATTATATCCGCTTCCCCGACATCGAGACGCTGCACCGCATCGTCGAGGTGCATTATCCGGGCATCAAGCAGAACCTGGTGCGGGCGGCCCTCACCCAGTTCTACGAAATCCGTGAGGTGCCGGGCCTGAAGAAGAAGCCTTCGACCTCCGAAGCGCTCGACTGGATCCGGCTTTTGGTCGCCGACGACATAGCGCCCGAGGATTTGCGCGCCGATCCGAAGCACATGCTGCCGAAACTGCATGGCGCGCTGCTGAAGAACGAGCAGGACGTGCACCTGTTCGAGCGCCTGGCCTTTATGGCGAGACGGCAGCAATAGCGCTTTCCCCTTCCGTGGACCGTTGCCGGCAAGCTGCCGCTGCCGCAGCTTCGGGCCAAAATATTGGAGGAAAAAATGTCCGAGATCACCATCCGCCCGCTCGCTCAGTCCGACCACGCCGACTGGCGCCGGCTGTGGACCGCCTATCTGACCTTCTACGAGACGAAGCTGCCGGAAGAGGTCTATGCGATCACCTGGAAGCGGCTCTTCACGGATGGCGAGTTCGAGCCGAAGGGTTTCATCGCCACGCTCGACGGCAAGGCCGTCGGCCTCACTCACTATCTCTATCACCGCTCCTGCTGGTCCGGGCAAAATAACTGCTATCTGCAGGACCTGTTCGCCGACCCGGAGGTGCGCGGCAAAGGCGTGGGCGCGGCGCTGATCAAGGCGGTGCAGGATGAGGCCGGCAAGATCGGCGTGAAGAACGTCTACTGGATGACGCACGA
The DNA here is from genome assembly GCF_029625735.1 of Mesorhizobium sp. WSM4935. Lineage (NCBI taxonomy): Bacteria > Pseudomonadati > Pseudomonadota > Alphaproteobacteria > Hyphomicrobiales > Phyllobacteriaceae > Mesorhizobium > Mesorhizobium sp. WSM4935. Next base: position 81,551 of record NZ_JARTVR010000017.1, read on the forward strand.
AACCAACGCCACCGCGCGCCGGCTCTACGAACACGTAGCAAGGCGGACAGGCTTTATCGAGTACGACCTGCTATAAGGCGGCATCGGTTGAAACCGCTCAGATCATAGCGAGGCTGTTACGCGACGGCTGGACGAACATCGGTGGCGGCAAGCACGATAAATACGAGCATACTGAAAACCGGATGTCACGATTGTCGTGCCGCGGCACCGCGAGCAGTCTCCAGGCGTTGCACGCTCGATCGCCAAGCTCGCCGGATGGATTTGAGGTCTGATCACATGACGCACTATGTCGGAATTCTGGATGGCGTTGACGATGTCTGGGGGGTTCGGATCCCTGACCTCCCGGGCTGCCATGGCGGCGGCGCCAGCCCCGAGGAGGCGATCGCCGATGCAACAGCGGCGGTTCGCGAGTGGGCTGAAACCCGGTTGGCAAAGCACGTCTCGCTGCCCGAAGCACGAACGGTGGCGAACCTGCTAAGATCGGGTGAGATCGATAGCGCCGCAGGCGAGTCTGCCGTCATGATCCCGCTGCTGATCGACTCCGGTCGGCCAGTCCGAGCCAATCTGTCGTTGGACTCAGGTCTGCTTGCGGCGATCGATGCCGAAGCCAGCCGCCGAGGCCTGACGCGCTCGGCCTTCATTGCAAGTGCCGCTCGCGAGAAGATCGAGGGGCACCGATAGCGTCCGGCGATGTTCATCCCCTTCTTCCTCGAACTGAAGGCCGCGCGGGTCCCTGTTTCGCTCAGGGAATATCTGTCGCTGCTGGAAGGACTGGAGGCCGGGCTGGTCGACTATGACGTCGAGGCCTTCTATTACCTCGCGCGCTCGTCCCTGGTGAAGGACGAGCGCCATATCGACCGTTTCGACCAGGTCTTCGCGCATGTCTTCAAGGGCGTCGAGACGCTTGGCGGCCCGGATGCCGTGGAGGTCGCCAACATCCCGGAGGAGTGGCTGCGCAGGCTCGCCGAAAAGCACCTGACCGAGGAGGAAAGGAAGCTGGTCGAGGCTTTGGGCGGCTTCGACAAGCTGATGGAGACCTTGAAGAAGCGGCTGGAGGAACAGAAGGGCCGGCATCAGGGCGGCTCGAAATGGATCGGCACCGGAGGCACCTCGCCCTTCGGCGCCTATGGCTACAACCCCGAAGGGGTTCGCATCGGCCAGCATGAAAGCCGGCATCGCCGCGCGGTGAAGGTCTGGGACAAGCGCGAATTCAGGAATTTCGACGACACCGTCGAGCTCGGCACCCGCAACATCAAGGTGGCGCTTAAGCGGCTGCGCCGGTGGGTGCGCGAGGGTGCCGAGGAGGAGTTCGACCTGCCCGGCACCATCCACGCCACCGCCGAGCACGGCTATCTCGACGTCAAGACCAGGCCAGAGCGGCGCAATGCCGTGAAGCTCCTGATGTTCTTCGATGTCGGTGGCTCGATGGATGACCATATACGCGGGGTCGAGGAGCTGTTTTCCGCCGCGCGCGCCGAGTTCCGCCAGCTCGAATATTTCTACTTTCACAATTGCCTTTACGAGCGCGTCTGGAAGGACAATCGCCGCCGCCTTGCCGAGACCATCCCGACCTTCGACCTGATCCACAAATACGGACCGGACTACAAGGTGATCGTCGTCGGCGACGCATCGATGAGCCCTTACGAGATCATGCATCCCGGCGGCTCGGTCGAGCACTGGAATCCGGAGGCTGGCAATGTGTGGCTGGCGCGCCTGTTGCAGCAATGGCCGAACGCGATATGGCTCAATCCCGAAGCCGAGAAGAACTGGCGCTACACGCATTCGATCGCCATGATCGGCGAGATCTTCGGCGGCCGCATGTTCCCGCTGACATTGGCCGGTCTCGAAGCTGCGACAAGGCAGTTGTCACGCAAGCACTGAACGCTTTCGCTGGCAGCACCTGTAACAAACGCCTATGTTTCGGCGAATACCCATTGCAAGCAACAACGAGCCGCCAAGGCCGAGGAGATTCCATGGACACCCACGCCTATCCCGTCACCCGCACTGATGCCGAGTGGCGCGCCCGGCTGACGCCGGAGCAGTATGCCGTCATGCGCAATCACGGCACCGAGCGCCCCGGCAGCTGTGCCCTGCTCTACGAGAAGCGCGCCGGCACCTTCTATTGCGTCGGCTGCGACCAGCCGCTGTTCGAATCCAAGCTGAAATTCGAGAGCGGCACCGGCTGGCCGAGCTTCAACGATCCGGTCCCGGGCTCGATCGAAACCACCGTCGACCGCAGCTACGGCATGGTCCGCACCGAATGCCATTGCTCGCGCTGCGGCAGCCATCTCGGCCATGTCTTCGAGGACGGCCCGCCGCCGACCGGCTTGCGCTACTGCATCAACGGCGTGGCGCTGCGCTTCGAGCCGGCCGCTTGATGCCTCGGAAATGACTTCGCAAAGGGCGGCTTCGGCCGCCCTTTTTTGCATGGAGCAATTCCAGGAAAAGTGTGACGCGGTTTTCCGTTCGGAATTGCTCAATAGAGAAGATTCTCAAACGACGACCGTCGCGATCAGCCAGAGCGCCGAGCCCAGCATCGTCAGCTGTCCCTTGAGCCCACCGGTTTTCTCAGCCGTTCGCCAGACGGCGATCGTCAGGAAGATGTTGTAGGGAACGGGGAGGAAATGCACCGCCAGCACCAGCCAGAGCGGCAGCTTCAACCCGAGCAGGATCAGCGCCAGCGCCGAAGAGGCGACGTTCAAGATCGTGCCCACCAGCAGCATGTCGCGCCAGAACAGCCGGTCGAGCGGCGCTTCGCCCCTCCAGCGCTTGGAGAAAAAGCCCGTCATCGCCGGCGACCTATCTTTGCCCCAGAATGTCGGTCACAGCTTCTTCGAAGCGTGAGCATTCCGTCACCAGCCAGTCGGTCATGGCCGGCCAATTGTCTTCGGCGTAGCAGTTCACGTGCCATAGTGAATTGATGCCGAGGTCTTGCACGCTCTGCTCGGGCCTGAGCTTCAGCCTGGATTCGATCGCCGGCTGGAACGGCTTCAGCCTCGACCAGGATTGCGTGGCCCCAAACTTCTCGTTGCGCCCGAAGAAGACGCCGACATGGTTCTGCGCCGGCGCGACATACATCGAAAGCACCAGGGCGAAATCCGGCAATCCGCGCTGCCAGAACCACGGTCCGCGTCGCGCCATCCTTGCCCTTTCCTCCGGGTGCCGCTCGGCGAACAGCGCCCAGAAGCCGCGATGGCGGAACTCCGAGGCCCGGCGGCCGCCGAAGTCGAATTCGTTCATGGCCGTCCTCCGGCCATGAGGCTTACACCATGCCGAGAGCGGCCTTGTAGAGATCCAGAATGGACTCCTCCTCCTGGCGCTCGGCCTGGTCCTTCTTGCGCAGCCGCACGATGGTGCGGATCGCCTTGGTGTCGAAGCCGGTGCCCTTGGCCTCGGCATAGACGTCCTTGATATCGTCGGAGATGGTCTTCTTCTCTTCCTCGAGCCGCTCGATACGCTCGATGATGGTGCGCAGCTGGCCGGCGGCTACAGTCTGGCTGGTCTCGGTGATTTCGTCGGCCATTTTTTTCTCCGCGTCTTCTTGAAGCCGTGGCGATTCCCGCCACGGCGAATTGGAGCGGGTTCCCTGCCCGAGCGGGCGCGGCGGGTCAAGACACTTGTCGAGCGGCTGTGGACGGCTGCTGTCAGCCGCCCGTGAGGCATCGCGCTCCGACCGTCATTTGAAAGCGATCAGCAGATCCTTCGCATCGATCTGGTCGCCGGCCTTGACCAGCACCTCGGCGATCTCGCCGTCGCGCTCGGCATGCAGCGCGGTCTCCATCTTCATCGCCTCGATCGACAAGAGCACGTCGCCCGCCTTGACCGCCTGTCCGGCGGCCACGGCAAGCGCCGACACGACGCCGGGCATCGGCGCGCCGACATGCCCCTCATTGCCGGGCTCGGCCTTGCGGCGCGCCTTGGCGGCGGAAGCGCCATGCGCCCTGTCCGGCACCTTGACGCGGCGCGGCTGGCCGTTGAGCTCGAAGAAGACGGTGACCATGCCCTTGTCGTCGACTTCGCCGAACGCCTGGCAGCGAACCACCAGGGTCTTGCCCTTCTCGATGTCGACGAAGATCTCGTCTTCCGGCTTCATGCCGTAGAAATAGGCCGGCGTCGGCAGCACGCTCACCGGCCCGTAGGTCTCCTGCGCCGCGGCGAAGTCGGTGAACACTTTCGGATACATCAGCCAGGAGGCGAACTCGTATTCCGAGAGCTTGCGGTCGAGCTTGCCCTCGATATCCTTGCGGCTGGCCTTGAGGTCAGCGGGCTTCAGGAGCGAGCCGGGCCGCACGGTGATCGGCTTCTCGCCCTTCAGCGCTTTCTTCTGCAGCGCCGCCGGCCAGCCGCCGGGCGACTGGCCGAGATCGCCGCGCAGCATCGACACGACGGAGTCCGGGAAGGCGATGTCCTTGGCCGGATTCTCGACATCGGCGACGGTGAGGTCCTGGCTGATCATCATCAGCGCCATGTCGCCCACTACCTTGGACGACGGCGTCACCTTGACGATGTCGCCGAACATCAGATTGACGTCGTGATAGGCTTGCGCGACCTCATGCCAGCGCGTCTCCAGCCCGAGCGAGCGCGCCTGTTCCTTGAGGTTGGTGAACTGGCCGCCCGGCATTTCGTGCAGATAGACTTCCGAGGCGGGTCCCTTCAGGTCGCTCTCGAAGGCCGCGTACTGGTTGCGCACCGCTTCCCAATAGAAGGAGATGCGGCGGATCCATTGAGGGTCGAGGCCGGGATCGCGTTCGGTGCCCTTCAGCGCCTCGACGATCGAGCCGAGGCATGGCTGCGAGGTGTTGCCCGAAAAGGAATCCATCGCCGCGTCGATGGCATCCACGCCGCTCTCCACCGCCGCCAGCACCGTCGCCGCCGACAGGCCCGACGTATCATGCGTGTGGAAATGGATCGGCAGGTCGGTCGCCTCGCGCAGCGCCTTGAACAGCGCGCGCGCCGCGGCCGGCTTCAACAGGCCCGCCATGTCCTTGACGGCGATGATGTGCGCGCCGGCGGCCTCCAGCTCCTTGGCCAGCCCGACATAATATTTGAGGTCGTATTTGGCGCGCGCCGGATCGAGGATGTCGCCGGTGTAGCACATCGCCGCTTCGACCAGCTTGCCCTCGGCGCCGACGGCATCCATGGCGACCCGCATGTTCTCGACCCAGTTCAGGCAGTCGAAGACGCGGAACAGGTCGACGCCGCCGCTCGCCGCCTGCTTGACGAAATGCTGGACGACATTGTCGGGATAATTGGTGTAGCCGACGCCGTTGGCGCCGCGCAAAAGCATTTGCAGCAGAAGATTGGGCGCCGCCTCGCGCACCTTGCTCAGCCGCTCCCAAGGGTCCTCGGTGAGAAAGCGCATGGCGACGTCGAAGGTGGCGCCGCCCCAGCATTCCAGTGACAACAGTTGCGGCAGCGCGCGTGCATAGGTGCCGGCGATGCCGACGATGTCATAGGTGCGCATGCGCGTGGCGAGCAGCGACTGGTGGCCGTCGCGCATCGTCGTGTCGGTAACCAGCACCTGGCGTTCTCCACGCATCCAGGCCGCGAATTTCTCGGGACCGAGCGCATCGAGCCTCTGCTTGCTGCCGTCCGGGATATGGCCGTTGAGATAGGGCACCACGGGGGCGGCCGCCTGCGCCTTCGGCATCGGCCGGCCACGCGTTTCGGGGTGGCCGTTGACGCTGACATCAGCCAGATAGGTGAGCAGCTTGGTGGCGCGGTCCTGCCGCTTCACCTGCTCGAACAGTTCCGGCGTCGTGTCGATGAACTTGGTCGTGTAGGAATTGTCGGCGAAGCGCGGGTGATTGATGATCGCTTCGAGAAAGGTGAGGTTGGTGGCGACGCCACGGATGCGGAACTCGCGCAGCGCCCGGTTCATGCGCGAGATCGCCTCGCCGGGCGTCGGCGCCCAGGCCGTCACCTTTTCCAAGAGCGGATCGTAGAAGCGGGTGATGACCGCGCCTGAATAGGCGGTGCCGCCATCGAGCCGGATGCCGAAGCCGGCCGCCTCGCGATAGGCGGTGATGCGGCCATAGTCCGGGATGAAATTGTGCTCCGGATCCTCCGTGGTGATGCGGCACTGCAGCGCGTGGCCGTTGAGCCTGATGTCTTTCTGCGCCGGCACGCCCGATTGCTTGGTGCCGATGGCGAAGCCGTCGAGGATATGGATCTGCGCCTTGACGATGTCGATGCCGGTCACCTGCTCGGTGACGGTGTGCTCCACCTGGATGCGCGGATTGACCTCGATGAAGTAGAACTTGCCGGTGTCGGCATCCTGCAGGAACTCGACCGTGCCGGCACCGATATAGCTGGTCTCACGCGCGATCTTGAGCGCATAGCCGCAGAGCTCCTGGCGCAGCGCCTCGCTGAGATAGGGCGCCGGGGCGCGTTCCACGACCTTCTGATTGCGGCGCTGGATCGAGCAGTCGCGTTCGAACAGATGCACCGCATTGCCGTGGGTGTCGCCCAGCACTTGCACCTCGACATGGCGGGCGCGCTCGATCAGCTTTTCGAGATAGACCTCGTCCTTGCCGAAGGCGGCCTTGGCTTCGCGCTTGCCTTCCATCACCTCGCGCGCGAGGTCGGCTTCGGAACGGATGGCCCGCATGCCGCGGCCGCCGCCGCCCCAGGATGCCTTCAGCATCACCGGATAGCCGATTTGCGCGGCGAGCTTCTTCACCTCGTCCATGTCGTCGGGCAGTGGATCGGTCGCCGGGACCACCGGCACGCCGACCTCGATCGCCAAATTGCGCGCGGCGACCTTGTTGCCCAGCCTGCGCATCGTTTCCGGCTTCGGGCCAATGAAGGTGATGCCGGCCGCGGCACACGCCTCGGCGAATTCGGGGCTTTCCGAGAGCAGGCCGTAACCGGGATGGATGGCGTCGGCGCCCGACAGCCTGGCGACCCGGATCACCTCCTCGATCGACAGATAGCTCTCGATCGGGCCCATATCCTTGGTGAGATGCGGTCCGCGGCCGACCTGATAGCTCTCGTCGGCCTTGAAGCGGTGCAGCGAATATTTGTCCTCCTCCGCCCAGATCGCCACGGTTTTGAGACCGAGCTCGTTGGCCGCGCGGAACACGCGGATGGCGATTTCGGACCGGTTGGCGACGAGGATCTTCGTGATGGCCAAGGACTGGGCTCCAGCAGCGTAAGGGAGATGAACCGGCGCAATGATTAGCGTGAAAATGCTGCAGCGCAAACAAATTTGCGCGACAGCTAAAACGATTTAACTCGCTTGTTTGCGCCAAACCGTCATTGCCGTTCTCTGAACATCGGCGATCGGAGGTGGACGGGTATTCCGAGCGCGGCGCGGAGCTTTCGGCAGTGCCGCAAACCCGCAAAACGAAAATGCCCGGCGCGTACGCCGGGCATCCCCGAAAAGTCGGCTTGAACTTGCCGGCTTATTTCTCGAAGTAGCTGTACTTGCCGTCGTCGCCCTTCTTCCACTCGTAGACGACATAGTCCGGACGGGTGATATCGCCCTTGGCGTCGTAGCCGATGTCGCCGATGGCCGTCTTCCAGGTGTTGGCCCGGATCGTCTCGGCAACCTTCTGCGCATCGTCGGCCGAGCCGGTCTTGGCAATGGCCTGGGCGATGATCTGCACGGCGGCATAGGAGTAGAGCGTGTAGGCTTCCGGCTCGAAGCCGGCGGCGCGGAACTTCTCGACCACTTCCTTGGCGGCCGGATTCTTGCGCGGATCCGGAGCGAAGGTGTTGAGTGTGCCGGCAACGGCATCACCCGCGATCGAGGCCAGTTCGTTGGAGACGATGCCGTCGCCCGAGAACAGCGGCGCCTTCAGGCCCTGGTCGGCCGACTGACGGATGATCAGGCCGGCTTCGGTGTGCAGGCCGCCCCAGTAGATGAGCGTGACGCCGTTTTCCTTCATCTTGGCGATGAGGGCCGAGAAGTCCTTATCGCCGACATTCACGCCTTCGTACAACACTTCCTTGATGCCGTTGGCGTTCAGGTTCTTCTTGGTCTCGTCGGCAAGGCCCTGGCCATAAGGCGTCTTGTCGTGGATGATGGCGATCTTGGCATCCTTGAAGTTCTTGGCGATATAGTCACCGGCCACCTTGCCCTGCTGGTCGTCACGGCCGCAGGTGCGGAAGGTGTTCCACATGCCGCGCTCGGTGAACTTCGGATTGGTCGCCGCGGGCGTGATCTCAAGGATACCGTTCTCCTGATAGACTTCCGAAGCCGGGATCGAGACGCCCGAATTGAAGTGGCCGTCGACGAACTTGACGCCGTCAGCGACGAACTTGTTGGCGACCGAGATGCCCTGCTTGGGGTCGGAGACGTCGTCGCCGATCTCGAGCTTGAGCTGCTGGCCGAGGATGCCACCCGCCGCGTTGATGTCGGCGACCGCCTGTTCCGCGCCCTTCTGCAACTGCGCGCCGAAGGCGGCGTTCGGACCGGTGATCGGACCGGCGACGCCGATCAGGATGTCGGCCCACGCGCTGCCGCTGAACGCGACGAACGCGGTCAGCGCCACGGCGGACAAAAGTGATTTTTTCATTGAAACGCTCCCATTTACGGAGTGGGCGTGGATGATACTTTCATGCGATGCCCACCCTTATCGCAGAAAGCATAGAATGCCGATTTTCAGGCACTTGTCACGCCGATTCATGTCCCGAAACGGCGTAATGGTGAACGTCAACCCTTCGGTTTCCAGCTTAACAAGGAAGCTCTTTCATAGAGCCAGTTATACTGCGTGACCATTTGGTTGGTGCGCGTGTATTGATAGCCGAGGAAGCCCAAGATCATCAGCACGATGGTGTCGACGATATAGTAATGCAGCGAGAACATCGTGCCCTCGAACAGCGCGTGATGGATGAACCTGACGCCGATGCCGAGGCCGAGCATGTAGAAGAACAGCTGCAAGTGGCTGCTCCAGGTCTGCGCCGCCGCCTTGCCGGTCATCCACGCCGCCCAGCCGCCGAGCAGGCAGGTGACGAACAGGAACTGCCAGATCGAGGCTTCTTCGTAGAGAATACCCATGATTGATCTCCCCCGATCTCAGTGATGTCCGCCTTCGAGATAGGCGGCGCGCACTTCCGGATTGGCGAGCAGTTCCTTGCCGGTGCCGCTCATCGTCACATTGCCGTTGACCATGACATAGCCGCGCGTGGCGAGCTTGAGCGCGCCGAAGGCGTTCTGCTCGACCAGGAATACGGTCAGCCCCTGCGTCTTGTTGAGCTCGCGGATGGCGTCGAAGATCTGCTTGACGATCAAGGGCGCCAAGCCCAGCGACGGCTCGTCGAGCAGCAAAAGCTTCGGCCGCGCCATCAGCGCGCGCCCGATCGACAGCATCTGCTGCTCGCCGCCCGACAGCGTGCCGCCGCGCTGGGCGATGCGCTCTTTCAGTCGCGGGAACAGCGTGAACACCTTCTCGACGTCCTCGTCATAATGTTTGAGGTTGTCGAGGCTGGCGCCCATCTGCAGGTTTTCCATCACCGTCATGCGCGGGAAGATGCGGCGTCCTTCCGGCGACTGGGCAATGCGCAGTCGGGCGATCTCGTGCGTCGGCAGCTGGGTGATGTCGGTGCCGGCAAAGGTGATGGTGCCGGCGCGGGCTCGCGGAGCGCCGAAGATGGTCATCATCAAGGTCGACTTGCCGGCGCCGTTGGCGCCGATAAGCGCCACGATCTCACCCTGGTTGACCTGCACATTGACGCCGTTCAGCGCGCGGATGTTGCCGTAGTAGGTCTCGACGCCCTTGATGTCGAGCAGCGTTGTGCCGGCCATTACTTACGCCCTCCACGCTTGCCCGCTGCGGGTTTGGGCGCAGCTTCCTTGCCCTTCGAAGGGCCGCTCGCTTTCGCGGCTGGACTCTTGGCGGCAGCCTTTTTCGGCTCCGCCTTCGCGGCGCTGGACTTTGCGGCCGGCTTGGCGGCCGGAGTGGGTTTGCTGGCAACTGACGTGGCGCGCGCGTCGATCTGGGCCGCTTTCGAGGCGCCCTTCGATACGGTGACTCGCTCGCCCTCGTCGGCATGCTCGACGCTGTCGGAAACCGGCCCGGCCATCATCGAAGCGGAATTTCCCGGCCCGTGCGCCGCATCCGGGCCGGTATCGAGCTGCTCGATGACATCCTCGTCGCCGACTTCGGTGAGCACTTCCTGCACTTCCTCGTCGTCGACGCCGAGATAGGCGGCGATGACGCGCGGATCGGTGCGCACCGATTCCGGATTGCCGTCGGAGATTTTGCGGCCATATTCGAGCACCACGACATGGTCGGAGATCTGCATCACCACCGACATGTCGTGCTCGATCAGCAGAATCGACGTGCCGGTGTTGTTCTTGATGTCCATCAGGAGTTCGTTGAGCGCGGCCGATTCCTTCGGATTGAGGCCGGCGGCCGGCTCGTCCAGGCACAGAAGCTCCGGTCCCGTGCACATGGCGCGCGCGATCTCAAGGCGCCGCTGCGCGCCATAGGGCAGGTCGCCGGCCGGATCGTCGGCGCGGTCGACGAGGTCGGCCTTCTCCAGCCAGTGCCTGGCGAGCTCGATCGATTCGGCCGAGGCCTGGCGATAGCTTGGGAAGCCGAACAGGCCGAGGAAGGTGTAGCCAGAAGCCTTCATCAGCTTGTTGTGCTGCGCGACCAGAAGGTTCTCGAGCAGCGTCATGCCGGAGAACAGGCGAATGTTCTGGAACGTGCGCGCCACATTGGCGCGCGCCGGGATCTCATGGTTGGGCAGGCGTTCGAGCAGATAGGTCGAGCCGTCACGCTTGTTGAGCGTGATCATGCCCTCGGTGGGCTTGTAGAAGCCGGTGATGCAGTTGAACACCGTGGTCTTGCCTGCGCCGTTCGGGCCGATCAGCGCGGTGATCTCGCCGCGCCTGGCCTGGAACGTCAGGTCGCCGATGGCGACCAGGCCGCCGAACTTCATCGACAGATGCTCGACCTGCAGGATGAAGTCGTTCGAGGAAGGAGTCGCGTTCATCAGCCGTGGCCCTCCTTGGTGAAGGAGGCTGAGACCGCTCTTCGCTCCTTGAGGAAGGCCGTGGGCTCGCGGCTGCCGACGAAGCCGCGCGGCTTCCACAGCATGACGATGACCATGGCCATGCCGAACAGAAGCATGCGGTAAAGTTCGGGCGTGAAATCCGGCCCGAACACCGCCTTGAGGAAGTCGAGTTCGCGCAGGATTTCCGTGCCGCCGATCATCACCAGCGCCGCCACCGCGATGCCGCCCAGCGATCCCATGCCGCCGAGCACGACGATGGCGAGGATGATCGCCGATTCCAGGAAGACGAAGGATTCGGGGCTGACGAAACCTTGCCGGGCAGCGAAGAACGAGCCGGCGAAGCCGCCGAACATGGCGCCGGTGGCAAAGGCCGTCAGCTTGGTGGTGGTGGTGTTGATGCCGAGCGAGCGGCAGGCGATCTCGTCCTCGCGCAGGGCTTCCCAGGCGCGGCCGACAGGCAGCCGGCGAAGCCTGATGGTAACGAAGGCGGTCAGGAAGCAGAGCGCCAGGATCAGGTAATAGAGGAAGATCTTGTAGTAAGCGCCCGATTGGGTGATGTGCAGCACCTTGGCGATGTAGTTCGGGTCGGAGACATTGAACGACATCAGGCCGAAGAAAGACACTTTCGGGATGCCGGAGATGCCGGCCGAACCGTTGGTCACTTCGCGCCAGTTGATCAGGACCAGGCGGATGATCTCACCGAAGGCGAGCGTAACAATCGCCAGATAGTCGCCGCGCAGCCTCAGCACCGGGAAGCCGAGCATGACGCCCCAAAAAGCGGCCATGGCGCCGGCCGCCGGCAGCAGAATCCAGAAAGACAGCCCGTAATGCGTGCCGAGCAGCGCGTAGGCGTAGGCGCCGACGGCATAAAAGGCGACATAGCCGAGATCGAGCAGGCCGGCCAGCCCGATGACGATGTTCAGGCCCCAGGCCAGCATCACATAGATGAGGATCTGGATGCCGAAATTGTCGACCCATTTCAACGAGCCCTGGAAGCCGAAGAGCAGCACCATGGCAATCGGGTAGAGGATCAGCAAGGTAGCGCCGATCTTGTTGAAGTTCTGCCTGACGAAGCCGGGCTCGGCGACGACGGCGGGCGCCGCGGCCTTCTCGGCCCTCGACCGCTCCATGGCCGGAACGGCGTAAGCCATATAGAGGAAACGGCCGACGGTCACGGCAGCGACCACGATGGCCAGCAGGCCCCAGCGCTGCACCAGGATCAGTTCGTTGCTGATGTTCTGGTCGGTCCTCAGACCGATGAACAGCACGAACAGGCCAAGCGAAATGGCGCCCGCGTAAAGCGCCTCGCGGAAAGCACGTTGGATAGGAGTAGCGACGGCGTCGCGCTCCGAAGACACGGTAGCGGCCATGAGGATCAGACCTTTTCGACTTCAGGCCGGCCGAGGATGCCGGAGGGCAGGAAGATCAGCACGATCGCCAGGATCGAGAAGGCGGCGACGTCCTTGTAGTCGATCGAGAAATAGGCCGACCACATGCTCTCGATGAAGCCGATCAGCAGTCCTCCGAGCACGGCGCCAGGCAGCGAGCCGATGCCGCCGAGCACGGCCGCCGTGAAGGCCTTCACGCCCGGCACGAAGCCGTCTGAGAACACCACGACGCCATAATACATCAGGAACAGCGTGCCGGCGACGGCGGCAAGGGCCGCGCCCATGATGAAGGTGATGGAGATGGTGCGGTCGACGTCGATGCCGAGCAGCGCCGCCATCTTGCGGTCCTGCTCGCAGGCGCGTTGCGCCCGCCCCAGCGCGGTCCGGTTGACGAGGTACCAGAAGATCGCCAGCAGCACGATGGTGACGATCACGATGAGGATCTGCTTCAGCGAGACGCTGATGCCGTCGATCGTATAGACCTGGCTGACCAGCGGCGGGATCGGCTTGTTGCGCGGACCTTGCGTCACCTGCACGAAGTTGGACAGCGCGATCGACATGCCGATGGCGGTGATCAGCGGCGCCAGGCGGAACGACCCGCGCAGCGGACGGTAGGCAACCTTCTCGATCGTCCAGTTGTAGAGGCTGGTGAGAAGCATCGCCACGATCATCATGATCAGAAGCGCCACCACGACCGGCACCGAGTAGAACATCGCGCCAAGGATCAGGAAGACGATGAGCGCCGTGAAGGCGCCGACCATGAAGATGTCGCCATGGGCGAAATTGATCATGCCGATGATGCCGTAGACCATCGTATAGCCGATCGCGATCAGCCCATAGATCGATCCCAGCGTCAGCCCGTTGATAAGCTGCTGGACGAAATATTGCATATTTATGCGGCTCCCCTGGAATGTCGCCTTTCAGGACGCATTCCTTTTCGTATTTCCCCTAGTCGTAAAGTTTCGAGCCCGGATTGCAACGTGATTTTTCAATCGCTCCGCGCGGTTTGGAAGCACGCCGCCCGATTGCCCGTTTTATCGCGCCCGACCCCTGGACTATCGCGGACCCTATCATTGGCACAACGCAATGTCTTTGACGATTCAACCTTATGATGGGCCTCGTGTCGAAGAAACCAGCGTCAAAATAAATTGATGAGATGAATCCTTGCATGAACCGAAGCGCTCGGTTTCGCGCCACCGCGCCTTCCGCAAGGTCAGGATTCCCTCGTCTGCGACGGGCATGTGACGGCGCCGCGCCTTCGGTCGAGGGCGCCGCGCCACAATAGAAAACCTTGAAGCGAAGCCTCAGTAAGCAGAGCCTCCCTCTCCATTGAGAGTGTGCCTCTCAGTGCCTTTGAGCGGCGGATTGAAGACACTCACCAGCACCATGTCGCCGGCGCCGTCGGCCCGCAGGAAATGATCGTCATGGGCATTGAGCACGTAGACCGTGCCCGGCTCGACGCGATGGACGGTGCCGGTCATGTCCTCGACTTCGCCGCTGCCGGCGATACAGTAGCAGGCCTCCAGGTGCCGCCGATACTGCAGCCGCGATTCGCTGCCGGCTCGCACCACCGTGTGACATATGGTGAAGCCCATGCCGTCCTGCTGTGTCAGCAGCCGATGGCTGGTGCCATTGCCCCAATCGACGAAGAAGTCAGTTTTTTCTACATCAGCCAATTGTCTGGTGAACATTGTGGTCTTCCATGAAATCAGGTTTGAGAAGCAGCGGCGCGCCTCGAATTCGCCGACAGGCATCGACTTCTTGGTCCAGCCCGCCTAGATTTTATGCTGCCGCCCCCTAATCAATGACTCAGGTCAGGTCGTGCTTCAAATGACGGATTTTGGCTTTTCCTGTTAGAGAATTTTACAGATGGATTATCTGCCGCTGAACGCGATCCGAGCCTTTGAGGCGACCGCTCGCCATCTTAGTTTCTCGGCTGCCGGCGAAGAGCTCCACGTCACCCACCCTGCCATTAGCCACCAGATAAGGCGGCTGGAGGAATGGCTCGGCGTCGCATTGTTTCAACGCGACGCCCGCAAGGTGCGCCTGACGGAGGCCGGGCTGATCCTGCAGGCGTCCGCGAGCGCGGCGCTGACGGAATTGGGCGCGACCTGCCGCCGCATTCGCAGAAACGCCGCCCAGGCATCGCTGTCGGTGGGCTGCATTCCCTCGATCGCCAGCCGCTGGCTGGTGCCGCGCCTGTCGGACTTCACGGCGCGCCATCCCGAGATCGCGATCGGGTGGCTTACGCCAAGGCCGAAGATCGGCTCGATGACGACAACGACGTCCTGATCACCCTCGGCGCAGATCCCTCGCCGCATGTCATGAGCCTCAAGCTGTTTTCCCGCATAAGCCGGCCTGCCTGCAGCCCGCACTATCTTGCGCGGAAGGGGCGGCTGGAAACGGCGGCGGCGATCGCGGCGGCCGACCTGTTGCATGACGAGACGCGCCAGGGCTGGCAGGAATGGTTTTCCAAGGCCGGGGTCAAAGGGCGCGATGTTGGGAGCGGCCCGGTTTTTGCCGATTTCAACATACTGGCGACGGCGGTCATTGCCGGGCACGGTATAGCGTTGTGCCCGGTCGAGGTTTTTCGCGAAGAGCTGAGGCGCGGCGACCTCGTTGTCCTCTCCGATATTTCGACCGACGACGACAAGGGTTATTTCCTGACGATGTCGGCGCAACCCTCGTCTGCCGAGGCCAGGTTCGCCGAATGGTTCCGCGATCAGGTCTCGGTCAAAACCGAGGCCTGACCGCAGCCGATTGGATATTCCGGCTGACGATCACGTCACGATGAACCCATGCGCGAACGGATCTCGGTCGTCGATGAAGATGGTGTTGAGCCCCGTCATCCGTGCCCAGCCGCCGATCGAGGGAATGATCGCCGGCTTGCCCGCCACGCTGACCTCTCTTTCGACCCTGCCCTTGAACAGCGAGCCGATGATCGATTCATGCACGAAATTGTCGCCGGGCTTGAGCTTGCCCTTGGCATGAAGTTGCGCCATGCGCGCCGAGGTGCCGGTGCCGCAAGGCGAGCGGTCGATCGCCTTGTCGCCATAGAACACGGCATTGCGGGCGTCGGCTTCGGCATGTTTCGGCTTGCCGGTCCACAGCATATGCGACAGCCGGTTGATGCCGGGGTTCTCCGGATGCACGAAGGAGTATTTCTCATTGAGGCGCTGCCGTACCACCGGGCTCCAGGCGATGAGGTCGCCGGCTGAATGGTCTGCCATGTCCCGGTAATTCTTCTGCGGCTCGACGATGGCGTAGAAATTGCCGCCATAGGCGACGTCGACGCTGATCTCGCCAAGCACCGGGCATTCTACGGTCAGGCCTTCGGCATAGAGGAAGGACGGCACGTTGGTGATGCGCACCTCCTCGACATATTCGCCGACCTGGCTGTATTCGGCGACAACCAGGCCGGCCGGCGTGTCCAGCCTCAGCACGCCCGGCGTCTTCGGCTTCACCAGCCCGTGCTCGATGGCCATCGTGACGGTGCCGATCGTGCCATGGCCGCACATCGGCAGGCAACCCGACGTCTCGATGAACAGGATGGCGATGTCGCAATCCTCGCGCGTCGGCGGATAGAGGATCGAGCCCGACATCACGTCATGGCCGCGCGGCTCGAACATCAGCCCGGTGCGGATCCAGTCATATTCGGCGAGGAAATGCGCTCGCCGCTCCATCATCGTCGCGCCCTCGAGCGGCGGCCCGCCGCCGGCGACCAGACGCACCGGATTGCCGCAGGTGTGGCCGTCGATGCAGAAGAAGGATTTTTTGGCCATGATGCTTCCTGACTATCAGAACCGTTGCGGACGGAAAGGGGTGAGATCGAGCGGCGGAGTCTGCCCGAGAACGAGATCGCGGATCAAGCGGCCGGTTGCCGCCGACTGGGTCAAGCCGAGATGGCCGTGGCCGAAAGCATAGTAGACGTTCGGCGCCCGCGCCGCGCCGATCACCGGCAGGGAATCCGGCAGTGACGGACGAAAACCCATCCACTCGCGGCCGCCCGACGGGTCGAGCCCCGGCAGGAAACGCTTCGCCTTCTCAAGCATCGCCTTCGAACGGGCGAAATTCGGCGGCCGCTCGATGCCGCCGAGCTCGACGGCGCCACCGACGCGCAGGCCCGTTTGGAGCGGCGTGATGACGAAGCCATGTCCGGAAAAGATCAGCTGCCGCTTCACATCGAAGGCCGATGCCGGCAGCGTCGTGTTGTAGCCGCGCTCGGTTTCGAGCGGGATGCGGTCGCCGAGATGTTTTGCCAGAAGATGCGACCAGGCTCCCGCGGCGATCAGGAGCTTCCTTGCCTTGCGCCTGGTGCCGTCGGCGAGCACGATCGTGGCGCCGTTTGCGCCAGGCTCGACGCGCTCGACCCGCGCGTGCTCGAACCGGGCGCCGAGTTTTTCCGCATAGGCCCAGACCGCCTTGCCGAGCAGCTTCGGATCGGCGACCGTCTTCCAACCCGGCACGAACGTGCCCTTGACGAAGCGCGGCGAAAGACCCGGCTGGAGCGCGGCCATCTCATCGCCCTCGACATGGCGGAAGCCGATGCCGAAACGCTGGCGCTCGGCCCAACCGGGCAGCGAGGCGCGAAACTCGGCCTCGCTCTCATAAAATTCCAGCGAACCATCCTCGCGCAGCATCGGCCGCGTGCCGGAGCGGTCGAGCAGCCCCATCCATTCGGTCTCGGCGAGCTTCATCATGCCGGCCTGCGTGGCAAGGCTGGTCTCATAGTGCTTCGCCGCGCCCGCCCGCCAGAAGCGGATCAGCCAGGGCAGGAGTTTGGGCAGATAGGCCGGCGGAATGGCCAACGGCCCGAGCGGGTCGGCGAGCCATTTCGGCAATTGCCTGATCATTCCCTTATGCGCCAGCGGCAGCACGTCGGAGAAGGCGAAGGCGGCGGCATTGCCGGAACTCGTCTCCTCGCAAATGCCGGTGCGGTCGAAGACGGTGACGCTGCACCCCGCTTCCGAGAGCAGGGTCGCGGCGCAGATGCCGATGATGCCGCCGCCGATGATGGCGATGTCTTCCGCTTCTCCCTGCGAACGGGGAGAAGGTGCTCGAAGGGCGGATGACGGGCCGCTCTCCTCCTCGGAATT
This sequence comes from Mesorhizobium sp. WSM4935, assembly GCF_029625735.1. Taxonomy (NCBI): domain Bacteria; kingdom Pseudomonadati; phylum Pseudomonadota; class Alphaproteobacteria; order Hyphomicrobiales; family Phyllobacteriaceae; genus Mesorhizobium; species Mesorhizobium sp. WSM4935. The sequence continues at coordinate 99,003 of NZ_JARTVR010000017.1, forward strand.
TCCCTGCACGAGAATGCTACCTCTTATTCGGCCGCCACCAACTTGTCCGTCGATCGGGGAGACGTCTGCAGCGACGGCAGCTTCGGCTGCACCGCCAGCGCATCCCGGACGATCTTTTCGACCGCCTTGCGGCGTTCGCCCGACAGCGGCTGGCGCGGCATGCGCACGCGGTCATTCGTACCGATCGCCAGCACTTCGGCAAGCTTGATATTTTGGACCAGATGGGTCGAGACATCGAGGTCGAGCAAGGGCCGGAACCAGCGATAGATCGCCAGCGCCTCCTCTCGACGACCTTGCCGCATCAGTTGGTAAATTGCGACCGTCTCGCTCGGGAAGGCGGTGACCAGGCCGGCGACCCAGCCGATGGCGCCGACCGACAGCGCCTCGAAGGCGAGATTGTCGACGCCGGTGAAGAGGTCGTAGCGGTCGCCCAATCGGTTGATGATCTCGGTCGAACGGCGGATGTCGTCGGAGGATTCCTTGATGGCGACGAAGCGCTTGTCGGACGCCAGCTCCTCCATCAGCTCGACGGTCACGTCGACGCGATAGGCGAGCCGGTTGGAATAGATCATCACCGGCAGATCGCCGGCTTCCGCCACGGCGCGGAGCGCCGCGACCGTCTCTTGCGGGTCGGTGTGGTAGATCGGGCTCGGCACCACCATCAGCCCGTCGGCGCCTTCCTTGGCGGCGCGCCTGGCGATAGCAGCCGCCTCGCGCGTGCCGGGCTCGTTGACGGTCAAAAGCACCGGCTTCTTGCCTGCGACTTTCTGCGCCGTCTGCAGCACCTCGATCTTCTCGTCTGGCGACAGCATCGGCCCCTCGCCGAGCGAGCCGCAGACGATGATACCGTCGCAGCCGGCCTCCATCTGCAGGGAATAGCAGCGCTCCATCTCGGCGTGGTCGAGGCGGTCGTCAGCAGTGAATTTGGTCGTGACGGCAGGGAAAACTCCGCTCCACATGGCAGTCTCTCCAATTGATATATCAGCCGTATATCTATTAAGAGCTGGCTCGTCAACGCTGAATCCGTTATGATATATGAAAAATATATCAGGAGCCTGCCATTGATCTCCCCGCTGATATCCGCTGACGCGAACGCGACGTTCGAGCCGGCCGCGACCAAGGCCTATCGCACGCTGGAGCACATGATTGTCACGCTCGAGCTTGCGCCGTCGAGCTTCGTCACCGAAGGCGCGCTGATCGACCGGCTGGGTCTCGGACGCACGCCGGTGCGCGAAGCGATCCAGCGGCTGGCCTGGGAAGGGCTTCTCGACATCAGGCCCCGCGCGGGCATAGCCGTCGCGCCGCTGCACGCCGGCGACTGGCTCCGGGTGCTGGATGCGCGGCGCGGCATTGAAGTCGTGCTCGCCCGCTCGGCCGCCCGCTTCGTCACCCGCGAGGCCGCCGACCTGTTCCATGAGGCGGCTCTGGCGATGCAAAAGGCGGTGATCTCGGGCAACGTGCTTGCCTTCATCCAGGCCGACAAGGCGCTCGACGAGGCGCTGGCCATCGCCGCCGACAACCCCTTCGCGGCGCGTGTCGCCGCCCCCTTGCAGACCCACAGCCGCCGCTTCTGGTATCGCTACAAGGCCGACACCGGCCTCGCTGAATCGGCCGAGCACCACGTCGCGCTGATCCGTTCCATCCTCGACGGCGACGAGGAGGCAGCCGCCAAGGACGCCAAGAAACTGATGGCGCTGCTGCGCGGCCACGCCGAGGTCGCCGCGACGCGCTGAGCAAGCGTCCTCAGCCGCCCGGCTGCCAGACCGGAGTGGCCAGCGTATCTTCCCACCCCTCGCCGGCGGCCAGGATGCAGCTCTGGTTTTTGACGTCGGTCATCAGGATGGTCCAGCTTCCGCTTGCCGAGACGAACACCTCGAAGATGGCGGCTTGTCCGGCCACGCCATAGCCCAGCCGCTTCTCTTCGAATGCCTCCGCCAGCCTCGCGACCAGATAATCATGGCCGCCGCAGATGACTTGCGCCCGCGCTGGAACGGCCGGCAGCGCCATCATGGCGCCAGCGGCTGCCAGCTTGATCCATCGAAACGAAAATTCGCGTGCCATGGGGCACCTCCTTCGCCTTCGCATTCCGGCAAGGGAGGCACATTCGGCCGCCTCAGTGTGCCGGAAGGCTCCAGGCCGGATTGGACGTCTTCATCACGTCACTCCTTCTGGGTTTCCGGTCTGTCGTCGGGAGATCATGACTCCCTGGATTCGATATGGTGAAGCCCCGCTCCGCAAACAAGCGGTGCCGCGCAAAGCGTTTTCCTGGTGCAGCTTGGCACTCGACAGCAGGGCCGTTGCGGCGCTCAGCCCAGTTCCTGGCCCCTCAGGCGCCCGGCATCGCCGCCGTGATCGTCGGGCTGTCCCAGCCCTCGCCGACGGAGAGCACGCAGCTCTGGCCCTTGGTGTCGGAAGCGAGCACCGTCCAGCTGCCCTGTTCCGAGACGAAGATCTCGAGCACGACGTTCGGATTGATCAGGCCGCGCCCGGCCTCGGTTTCGTGGAACTTGTCGCCAAGGGCCTTGATGATGTCGGCGCGCGCCGCGCATTGCGCCGCCGCGCTCGCCGGCGCGGCTCCAGCAGTCATCGCCGCCGCTGCCAACATTGCCACAACAAATCGTGTCATCTGACACCTCCTCGCGCCAGACGAGAACCCCGGCTTGAACCGGCGCTGCTTGGTTGCCTGCACGCATGGCAGGAATACAGCCTAAGGCGGATGGTGGTCTGTTGGTTCCATCACACGGCGATGGAAATTATTAGAAGGTGCGGATGTTCTGTCGACGTGCCGTGACGTAGATCATTTATCCGGCTGGGCTGCGAACCAGCAAAAGCGGCAGTCGGAGCGCCACGTCCGGAACGCGGATGACTCAAAAAAGAAGCGCGGTTTGCACCGCGCTTCCTTAGAGTCGATTGGAAAATCGCCCGGCTAGTTCATCGTCGGGATGACGAATTCCGCCCCGTCCTTGATGCCGGACGGCCAGCGCGAGGTGACCGTCTTGGTCTTGGTGTAGAAGCGGAACGCGTCCGGGCCGTGCTGGTTGAGATCGCCGAAGGATGACGCCTTCCAGCCGCCGAACGTGTAATAGGCGATCGGAACCGGGATCGGCACGTTGATGCCGACCATGCCGACCTGGACGCGCGAGGCGAAGTCACGCGCGGCGTCGCCGTCGCGGGTGAAGATGGCGACGCCGTTGCCCATTTCGTGGTCGTTGGCGAGCTTGATGGCGTCCTCGTAGCGCGGCGCGCGCACCACCGAGAGCACCGGCCCGAAGATCTCTTCCTTGTAGATGCGCATGTCGGCGGTCACGTTGTCGAACAGGCAGCCGCCCATATAGTAGCCGTTCTCGTAGCCCTGCATCTTGAAGCCGCGGCCGTCGACGACGAGCTTGGCGCCTTCCTTGACTCCGATATCGACATAGCCCTTCACGCGCTCCAGCGCCTGTGCCGTCACCAGCGGGCCGAAATCGGCGGAAGAATCCGTCGAGGGGCCGACCTTCAGGCTTTCGACGCGCGGCACCAGCTTTTCCATCAGCCGGTTGGCGGTGTCGTTGCCGACCGGGACTGCCACCGAGATCGCCATGCAGCGCTCGCCGGCCGACCCGTAGCCGGCGCCGACCAGGGCGTCGACGGTCTGGTCCATATCGGCGTCGGGCATGATGATCATGTGGTTCTTGGCACCGCCGAAGCACTGCACGCGCTTACCGGCCGCGCAGCCGCGCGCATAGATGTACTGGGCGATCGGCGTCGAGCCGACAAAGCCGACGGCCTTGATGTCGGGATCGTCGAGGATGGCGTCGACAACTTCCTTGTCGCCGTTGACGACGTTGAGCACGCCTTCCGGCAGGCCGGCCTCGATGAACAGCTCGGCGATGCGGAGCGGCACGCCCGGATCGCGCTCCGAAGGCTTCAGGATGAAGGCGTTGCCGCAGGCGATCGCCGGGGCGATCTTCCACAGCGGGATCATGGCCGGGAAATTGAACGGCGTGATGCCGGCGACGACGCCGAGCGGCTGGCGCATCGAATAGGTGTCGATGCCGGGGCCTGCCCCGTCGGTGAACTCGCCCTTCATCATATGCGGCGCGCCGATGCAGACCTCGACCACTTCGAGGCCGCGCTGGATGTCGCCGCGCGCATCGGCGATCGTCTTGCCGTGCTCGCGCGCCAGAATGTCGGCCAGCTCGTCATAGTCGCGCTGGACCAGCTCGAGGAACTTCATCAGCACGCGCACGCGGCGCTGCGGGTTGGTGGCGGCCCATTTCGGCTGCGCCGCCTTGGCATTCTCGACCGCGGCGCGCAGCTCCGCCTGCGAGGCGAGCGCCACCGTGCCGCGCACGGAGCCGTCCATCGGCTGCATCACATCCTGCTTGCGGCCGCTGGTGCCGGCGACACGCTTGCCGCCGATGAAATGACCGTATTCGATCATGCCTTCTCTCCCTGTCTTGGTGATGATCGCATTGTCCGCCTTTGCGGCGGCGATGGCAACGCGAGGAAGATCGCAACCGTTGTGCGGAAAATAGACATCGACCGGGGCGTGTGCATTAATTGTCGCAAATGGCGACATGTCGAAAGGATCGAAGGTTGAGTTCCTTCACACCCCCCTCTGTCCTGCCGGACATCTCCCCCGTAAGGGGGGAGATCGGCCGTCACGCCCGCTTTCGCCAATTACCAACGCTTGAGAGGACGCGCCGTCGAGGAAGCTGCCAATCTCCCCCCTTGCGGGGGAGATGGCCGGCAGGCCAGAGGGGGGTTGGCGGGAACGCAGCGCCCGCTCCTAATCAGGACCACCCCCATGAACTGGGATGACGTCCGCATCTTTCTCGCCGTGGCGCGCGCTGGCCAGATCCTCGGCGCGGCCAAGCGCCTGGAGCTCAACCACGCCACCGTCTCGCGCCGCATCGCCGCGCTCGAGGAGGCGCTGCGCACAAAGCTCTTCCGCCGCTTGACCACCGGCAGCGAGCTGACGCCGGCCGGCGAGCGCTTCCTCGACATTGCCGAGCGCATGGAAGGCGACATGATCGCCGCGCGCTCGACCATTGCCGGCGAGGGCGACGACGTTTCGGGCACGGTTCGCATCGGCGCGCCGGACGGCTTCGGCGTCGCTTTCCTGGCAAAGCGGCTGGGCGAACTGACCGCTTTGCACCGCGAGCTCACCATCCAGCTGGTGCCGGTGCCGCGTTCCTTCTCGCTGTCCAGACGCGAAGCCGATATCGCGATCACCGTCGAGCGGCCGACCGAAGGGCGGCTGGTGGCCGGCAAGCTGGTCGACTATACGCTGGGCCTCTTCGCCTCCCGCAGCTATGCCGAAGCCAATGGCCTGCCGAAAGTGCCGGCCGAGCTCGGCCGGCACACGCTGATCGGCTACGTGCCGGACCTCATCGTCAGCCCCTCGCTCGACTATGCCGCCGAGTTCAGTCCCGAATGGCGCACCAGCTTCGCCATCTCCTCGGCACTCGGCCAGGCCGAAGCGGTGCGCTCCGGCGCCGGCATCGGTATCCTGCACACTTTCGTCGCCCGTTCGATGCCGGAGCTGGTGCCGGTCGACATCGTCGCGCCCATCCGCCGCGCCTACTGGCTGGTCTATCATGAATCGGTCAGGCCGCTGCGCCGCGTCCAGCTGGTCGCCAACTTCATAACCAAGGCGGTGGAGCGGGAACGCAGCCTGTTTGTTTAATCCGCGTCGAGCACGAACGAGCTCACGATCTTCTCGGCCTCATCCGCAAGCGGCGCCCATTTCCGCTCTACCTCTTCGGAATTGTCGCCCGCGACCCCGCAATCGACGAAGCCGTAATGCGAGCTGCGCAGCGTCAGCGCTATGCGGGAATGGCCGTAGAAGCTGACATTTTCGTCAGCATAGTGGAAATCCATGTCGGCGATCCGCACCGGATAGCCGTCCGGGAAATGCGCCAACCTGTCCTGGCGGAAGGCTGCCGACTGATAGGCGACACCGACTATGGTCTGCCAGTTGCTCACCTGCCAATCTTCCTCCATGAACGCCCTGACGTCGGGTGGATTGTCGGGAGCGGTCGGATCGTAGGCACTTTCCGACACGCGGCAGGTGAGTCCTCCTTCGCCGGATTTGACCTTGAGCCGAATGGTATTGTCAAAGGCGGTTTCGCTCGCCCATTCCTCGGGATAGGCCAGTGAAAAGCCGTGCTCCCTATCGTGAACGGTCTTGTCCGCGGCAAACGCCGCCGAGGCGCAGGTCAGATATGCGGCCGCCGTCGTCAAAAGAAAAAGACGCATCCAAAATCCCCTCGCTGCCGCCGATCCTATCACAGGCAGTTGGTCGTTGCCGCCTTGCCTGCGCCACAAATTCGGCGACTGTGGCACCGGCGCGCTTCGCCATGCCACGATGGAGCGCTGGAGCAATTCCAGGAATTGCGCCAAACCAAAGGGATAGAGCTGTTCGCCGTTTCCGTGAAAGGTGAAACGCTCTGGGGACATCTTCGGAACGCCGGCGGAGAAATGCGAGCCGTTCTTGCCATTCTGCCGCTGCTTTTCCTGTCGGGCTGCGCCAACCCCTGGGCGAAGCTTCCGCAAGCCGAGCTGCCGAAGCCGATCCGCTATGCCATGTCGCGCCCCTCGCCTTTCGTCATCGGCAATTATTGCGGCCCTGGCACGCGCACCGGCGATCTTTCGGCAAAGCCGGTCGATCGTCTCGATGCCGCCTGCCGGGTCCACGACGCCTGCTACATTGCCCGGCATAATCATTGCGACTGCGACGGCGCGCTCGTCGCCTCCGCCAGGAAGATCCGCGACGACAGGACGGCGCCGCGCAAGATGCGCAGCGAGGCTGAGCTGCTGATCGCCACCTTCGCCTTTCCCGTCTGCAGGATCTTTCCGCAAGGGTTCCTGCCGCCGCGCGATCCTGCCGAGCTCAAGGCCATGAACGGAGCGGCTGGATGAGCCTCAAATCGGCTCTCACCAAGCCATTGCTTGGACTGGCGCTGGCGGCACTTGCCGGTTGCGCCGGCATGCCTGGACATTCGGCCTGCGCCTTCTTTCCGGGCGACGACGCCTGCGGCCGCCTGCCCGTCTCGGCGGACGGCAGCGGCGCCCAGATCGCCGCGCCGCACTATTTCGCGAGCGACGGCAACAGTGCCTACGAGAAGCAATTCCAGGCGCTGCTCGCCCAGAGCCGCCTCGATGCGCTCGACCGCGCCAACGGCACAGGCCGCTTCGGCCGCGACTGGCGCGATGTCCAGAACAGCGGCTTCCATGCTACCTATGCGGCGCTGCAACGGTTGGCCCGACCGCTCGGCGACCCCGAGCTCACGCCGACACAAGGCAAGCCGGGCGAAGGCCGGTTCACCGGCCGCTGGCGCATGTCGCGGCAGACGCTCTATCTCGATGCCGCCGCGCGGCCTTTGTCGCCCAAGACCTTCAGTTTCTCCGGCCTGCAGGCGCGTTCGGTCGAGATCGTGCTGCGCCAGGCAGGCCAACAGCCTGTCGACATCGGCGGCACCTGCAACGGCCCGCTCGCGATCCGGGCATCGGGCCGGTCCACCACGGTCGCCAAGGCCTCGCCGTTTCATCTGAGGCTGCCGGCCGCGGAAACCTCGGTCAGCCTGTTTCCCGCCGAAGCGCTGACCCGCTGCGATCTTCGCGTCACCTCGGCGCTGGCACCGGCCGGCGCGCCGCTGATCCTGCTGCGGGAGGAGACCGCCGATCCATGGATCGCGAAGCTCGACAGCCGCTACGACCGCTGTCCGGTGCCCGATCCGGCGGGGATGGAGGAGCTCGACCGCGCCTTTTATGCCGGCCGCTGGCTGTCGCAGACCTGCGCGCTGCCATTGGGGTCGCCGACCTTGCTTCGCAAATCGCGCGACGGCTTCAACGCCAAGGTCGAAGCCTTGCTCGGCAGGACGCTGCCGGACAGCGCCTTCGAGAAGGCCGATCCCGAGCTGCCGCTCGATTTCTCCAACGCGCCGAAGCTCAGGCTGATCTATCTGTCGTCGCTGGAATTCAAAGCGGATTTCTCCGGTCGCGTGATGGAGCGGCTGATCCGCCATCACGCGGCGCGGGGCACCAAGGTGCGCATCCTGGTCACCGACGTGCTGGAGCGGGAGAAGGACGACGCCATGCTGCACCGGCTGGCAGCCGAATTCCCCAATGTCGAGCTGCAGGAATATCGCTGGCAGGCCGATCACGGCGCGCCCTTTGACGAGCAGATCGCACAACTGCACAGGGTCCATCATGTCAAGATGCTGGCGACTTTGGCCGAAGACCCCAGCCGGTCCCGCGTCATCATCGGCGGCCGCAACATCCATGACGGTTTTCTGTTCCACAAACCGGTCGACCTGACCCGCTACCCGGAGCTGGAACAATACGGCAAGACCGACGGCCTCTCGCTGAATTACTATTCCAACTGGAGCGACTTCGACATAGAGATCGCCGACCCGGCGACCGTCGAGACGCTGGCCGCGCATTTGTCGACCGTCTGGCTGCGCGATGCCAACACCAACCTGTCGCGGCCGTTCTCCGTCCCGGTTCGTTCCGGCGCGGCCCCGCGCGGCGTGGCGCGGCATTTCATTTCCGTGCCCTATGAGGACGGGCACGCGCTGGAGGCCTATTTCGTCGAATTGATCGACAACGCCGAGCATAGCATCGAGATCGTCAATCCCTACCTTAACCTGACACCCGATATCGCCCGGGCCTTCGACCGGGCGCTGGCCAGGGGCGTGAAGATCGACGTCGTCGGCCGCATCGATCTCAAGGGCGATATCGGCGGCCGGTTCCTCACCGCGCTCAACAAGCTGTTCGTCGAGAAATATGGCGACCGCATCAACATCCGCGAGTTCAAGGCGCCGGATGTCGTGCTGCATTCCAAGATCATGATGATCGATGAGAGGCTGGTCGCCATCTCCTCGGTCAACCTCAACAACCGCAGCTTCTTCCATGACTCGGAGAACGGCATGGTCGTGCTCGATCCGGCATTCTATCGCCGCATGAAGCCGGTCTATGACGATTACCTCGCCCATTCGCGCCCGGTCGCCACCGATGTCACGATCGGCTGGGCCTACCGGCTGCTGTTCAGCAACAAATGGGTCCAGGAGGCGTTCTGAGGGATTGAAGCGCGCCTTCAGTCCGCACCGACGCGACGCGGTTAGATAGGCTTCAGATACCGCTCCGGGCTCAGATCGCGCGCGTTGATCTCCGGCACCCGGTTCGACATGATGTCGGCCAGCACCTTGGCCGAGCCGCAGGCCATGGTCCAGCCGAGCGTGCCGTGGCCGGTGTTGAGGTAGAGGTTGGCAACCTCGCTCAGTCCGACCAAGGGCGGTCCGTCGGGTGTCATCGGCCGCAAGCCGCACCAGAAGCTCGCCGCCTTGAGGTCGCCGCCGCCGGGGAAGAGATCGCCGACCGAGTGTTCGAGCGTGCGGCGGCGCGATTCATGCAGGCGAAGATCATAGCCCGAAATCTCCGCCGTGCCGCCGACGCGGATGCGGTCGCCGAGCCTGGTGATCGCCACCTTGTAGGTCTCGTCCATGACGGTCGACACCGGCGCGGCCTCGGCATTGCTGATCGGCACGGTGATCGAATAGCCCTTCACCGGATAGACCGGAATCGGCCGCCCCAGCGAGCGCATGAATTGTGCCGAATAGCTGCCCATCGCCATCACGAACGCGTCCGCGGTTCTCCATCCGTTGTCGGTAAGCACATTGGTGAGGCGATTGCGGTTCCTGACGATGCGCCGGATGGTCGAGCCGAATTCGAAGGTCACGCCGCGCGCCACGCACAGCTCGGCAAGCTTGTCGGTGAACATCTTGCAGTCGCCGGTCTCGTCGCCCGGAAGCCTGAGTCCGCCGACGAATTTGTCGCGCACCGCCGCAAGCGCCGGCTCGGCGGCGACACAGCCATCGCGGTCGAGGATCTCGTAGGGCACGCCGTATTTCTTCAGCACCTCGACATCGCCGCCGGTGCCGTCGAGCTGCTTCTGCTTGCGGAAGAGCTGTAGCGTGCCTTTGGCCCGTTCGTCGTAGGTGATGCCGGTCGCTTCGCGCAGCGCTTTCAGTGTGTCGCGGCTGTATTCGGCAAGCGGCACCATGCGCGATTTGTTGAGCGCGTAGCGCTCGGCCGTGCAGTTGCGCAGCATCTTGAGCAGCCACGTCCACATATTCGGGTCGAAAGCCGGTCGCACCACCAGCGGCCCGTATTTCATCAACAGCCATTTGACGGCTTTCACCGGGATGCCCGGCCCGGCCCAGGGCGAGGCATAGCCGGGCGACACTTCGCCGGCATTGGCGAAGCTGGTTTCGAGCGCCGGTCCCGGCTGTCGATCGTAGACGGTCACTTCATGACCGGCCTCGGTGAGGAAATAGGCGGTGGTGACCCCGATCACGCCGCCGCCCAGCACGATGACTTTCATTCTAGGTTCCCTCAAAGGCCGATCATGCCGCGGAAGGGCCCGGATCGTCCCCATTTGTCTGCCGGATTTTGCCGCGCCCGCCAAGTGGCCAGTCATTGGCGGGTGCGCTGTGGACCAGCTTGAGGACATGATGAGGGCGTTCGGCTGCGCGCTCCTGTGCTTCCCGCCGCGCCGCTTCCGGCTGATAGGCCACGTCCTCGAGAAGGACCTCCTCGGCAGGGCCGTCGGGCCGCTCGGCCAATACCGATTGGCCCGCCTTCATGCCAAGCAGGCAGAGGCCGTGCCATGTGGCGACCGGCAGGCCGGAGCCGACGGGAGCGGATGCTTCGGCCTGCACCAGCGTGCGCGTTTGCGATGAACCGCCGTCGACACGGAAGATCACCCGGCTGTTCAGCGTCGCAAGGTCGGGCTCGACGGCCCCCGTCGCAATGACCCGGCTTTCGGCGAGCTTGCGTTCGAGCATCGGTGCGATCGGATCGGCAAACGCGCGACGGCGCATCAGCATCGCCTCGATCACCGCGAAGTCCTTGGCCGTCAGGCGGTAGACGATCCTGGTCATGGCACCCTCCCCGATGGCTCGACGGCGTCGATCGTTGCCGAGAGAACCCGGCTGTCGCGGCTGCGCCAGGAAACCGTGCCGCCGGCCCGCGCGCCGATCAGCGCCGTTCCAAGCGGCGTCAGCACCGATATGCGTCTTTCGGCGATGTCGGCCTCCGCCGGATAGACCAGCGTCACCGTCTGAATGCCTCCCTCCGGATGCTGAAGCGTCACCGTCGAGCCCATCCGCACCACGTCGGCAGGCATTGCCGCCTCAGTGGCGACCCTGGCGCGATCCATCTCGGCAAGCAGGTCCTCAGCCATATCGGGCACGCGGTCGAGAAAGGCCCTGGCGAGGCTGCTCAGCCGGTCGTGGTCCGCCGCGCTGACAAGGATGGTGTTTCGCGAACGCGATTGCGTTGCTGCATGCATGGCATACCTCATATGCTGGCGCATCGGTTGCCCGAATGCGCGCAAGCCGCCACGTTGAAGGCGGCAAACAAAGCCCGGCCGCAAGGGCCGCGGGCTCGATGAAAATGTCTGGAATTAAACGCCCCGGTTCACGCGGCTGCCGGCATTGGCGGCCACGCCGGGGCTACGCTCCCGCGATGGGGCAAACCCTGAAGCAGGTTTTGATGTAAGCGAGGTTGCTCATGCCCCGAACCTTGCTGAGAAGCCTCGGCTTGTCAAGCAAGGCGCCTTGTCTCAACCGCCGATGTAACGGCGGTGAAAGCGCGCACCCAGGCTGGTCAGCACCTCGTAGCCGATCGTGCCGGCGTGGCCAGCCGCGTCGTCGACGCTTTGCGACGGGCCGATGAGCTCGACGAGATCGCCCTCGCCGAGCCGGCCGGCCGGGAGCGCCGAAATATCGAGGATGATCGAGTCCATCGACACGCGGCCGACGAAGGGCAACCGCACGCCCTCGAACCAGGCGGCCGAAGCGGCGCGCCGGTGCCAGCCGTCGCCATAGCCCAGCGAGATGGTCGCCAGCCTGAGCGGTCCGTCCGCCTGGTGGGTGTGGCCGTAGCCGATGCCGGTTCCGGCACCGATCTCGCGCGTTTGCGCCACCTTGGCCTGCAGGCGTATCACCGGGAGCATCGGGTTGGGCGCGTGAGGCGTCGGGTTGACGCCGTAGAGCGCGGCCCCCGGGCGGGCGAGGTCGTAATGATATTCCGGCCCGAGAAAGATGCCGGACGAATTGGCCAGGGAGGCGGGCGCCAGGGGCAGCAGCTTGCGCAGCCGCTCGAATTCCAGCCGCTGCTTCTCGTTCGCCCCCTGCTGCGGCTCATCGGCGCGGGCGAGATGGCTCATCACGAAACGGATGTCGATGCCGTCGAAGGCGCCGGCCTCGCACGCGACCGTCTCGACCTCCGCCGGCGCCATGCCGAGTCGGGCCATGCCGCTATCGACCTGGATGGCGGCCGGCAGGCTCCGCCCTGCGCCCCGCGCCGTCTCGCGCCAGGCCTTCAGTTGAACGGCGCTGTTGATGACCGGGCAAAGCCCGGCCGCCAGGGCTTCCGCTTCCGAACCCGGAGGCAGTCCGTTCAGCACGAAGATGTCCGGCCCGTGGCCGATCGCCTTGCGCAGCGCGATGCCCTCGCCGAGCAGCGCGACGAAGAAGATGTCGCAGCCCTCTTTCGCCAGCGCCGAAGCCACTTGGGCGGCGCCGAGCCCATAGCCGTCGGCCTTGAGCACGCCGGCGCAGCGGGCGCCGCTCAGCCGCGCCTTCAGCCGGCGGTAGTTTTCCCGGATGGCGCCAAGGTCGATCGTCAGGATCCCGCCGGCGGCCGCCTCGCTGACCGTCGAACCGCTGTTTGCGTCATGTGCCGGAAAACCGCGTCCGGTGTCGTCGCTCATGGCGACCCCCGCTCATTGCATCGGCCATCAATACGGCCATGGAGCCGCCGCGACAACCGGGCTGGATGAGGCCAGTCAGGAAGCCAGGTGCTCGAACGCCGCCACCACCTGCTCATAGACCTTGCGCTTGAACGGCACGATCAGTTCGGGCAGCTCCCGCATCGGCCGCCACGCCCATTCGTCGAATTCGGCCGTGTGGCCGCCGGGCGGCGGGTTGATCGCGATCTCGCTCTCGTCGCCCTCGAAGCGATAGGCGAACCATTTCTGCGTCTGGCCGCGATAGCGGCCCTTGAAGGCGACGCCGACCAGATGCGGCGGCAGGTCGTAATTGATCCAATGCGGCGCTTCGGCAAGCAGCGACACGCTGCGCATGCCGGTTTCCTCGTAGAGTTCGCGCCCGGCGGCCTCGATCGGCTCTTCGCCCTTGTCGATGCCGCCTTGCGGCATCTGCCAAAGCTGCGTCGTGCCGGCGAATTCGCTGTCCGCCTCGGCGATGCGGTGCCCGACCCAGACCAGGCCGGCCTTGTTGAGGATCATCAGCCCGACGCAGGGACGGTAAGGCAGCGTTTCGGGATCGATCTTCTTAGTCATTGGATTATACAGCCGTTTTGAGAATTCGCTCCGGCGAGGCAGGTGGCGAGTGGTTTCGAGAACCGGAGCGGAGCGTACTTAAAGTACGCGAGCACCGGAAGCGCAGAAAACGCCGCCAGATGCCCGCCGGAGTAGAATTATCAAGACGGCTGTTACCCCTTTTGCGGATCGATCGCCACCGCCGAGATCGGCACGATCTCGATGCCGCGCTTCTTCGCTTCCGCGATCCAGGACGTCACCGTGTCGACGGTGATGTCGAACGCCGAACCGATGCCGACCGCGCTGCCCTTGGCCCGAGCCGTCGCCTCAAGGCTGTCCAGCTTCTTCAGGATTTCGCCGCGATCCTGCACGGCATCGATCGCCATGTCGCCGGCGACGAACGGCACGCCGTCCTTCAAGGCAAGCTCAGGCGCGACGCTGCGCGCGGAAGACCCGTCGTCGACATAGGCAAGTCCCCGCTTGCCGAGCTCGGCCATGAACGGTTCCATCGCCTTCGTGTCGGCTGAAAAGCGCGCGCCCATATAGTTCATGACCCCGGCATAATTCGTGGTCCTGGACAGCGCCCAGCGCAGGCTCTTCAGGTTCTCGTCCGGGCTGGCCGACACCGTCAGCGTGTTGCGACCGGGGTTGACATTGGGATAATCGAACGGCTCGAGCGGCACCTGCATGACGATCTCGTGCCCGCTCTGCCTTGCCGCCTGCATCCAGCGGCCAATGCTGTTGCCTTGCGGCGCGAAGGCCAGCGTCACCTCGGCTGGCAGCTTGGCGATCGCCGCTTGCGTACCGGTCTGCGACACGGCGAGTCCGCCGATGACGATCGCAACACGCGCCCCGCGCGCCCCCGACCACGGCCGCGCATAGACGTCGAAGGGCCGCCTGCCGTCAGCGGACCGCATCGGCAGCGGACCGGTGTCGCTGGCCTCGATCAGCGCCCTATCCGGAATGTGGGCGATTTTGAGATTCTGCCCGAGTGTCGAGGGATCGCGGATGACGATCGCCGCCTTCGGTGGCCCGTCGCCCTCCTCGGTCTGGACGTGGATGATCTGCGGCCCGCCGCTCTTCATCGGCGTGCTGGCCTGTGGCGTCGTCGCCGCGACCGGAGCCGGTGCGGGAGGCGGCGCGGGTGTGGCGGGAGCGGCGACGACCTTCGGCGTCGAGACCGCGACCTCTTCCGGCTTGCGGAACGGCTTTTCACGCAGCGCGATCGCGCCGGAGACGCCGATCACGGCAAGCACGGCGACCGCGGCGGCAAGGGTGCCGCCGCCGATGCCGCGGCGCGCGGAGCGCTTGGCCGGCAGCGACTGTCCGAGCGGGCGTTCGATATCTTTGCCGATGTCTGCCAAGTTAAGTTCCCAGCACCCCGCCCCCCGTGAACGTCACGTTAAACGTGAAATCCTGCGCAATCTTCGGCGCTATACCCCAGACGCGTGGCGCCCCAACCCCTGTGCCCGAATCAAACTGCCGGAACCTCGCGGTCCCGGCAGCATTGCATTGCTTGGCTTGATCGGCCAGAGCCCCGCTCCGAACCGCGTTACTGGTTCAACACAGCCTTGTCCGGGTTCGGCGGGAAGGACGGGTCGGTCTTTTCGCCGCGCAGCAGCTGCTCGGCATAGATCAGCTGCAGGTCGTCCTTGGGTTCCGGCGGCACATAGGCGGCCGAGCCGGAGCCGCTGGCGTTCTCGTCGGCGCCCTTGATGTGGCCCTTGAGGTCGGATTCGCCGCGGGTCAGGTCGCGACCCTGCAGATCTGGCGGCAGCGGCTGGTCGACCTTGATGTCGGGCGTGATGCCCTTGCCCTGGATCGACTTGCCCGACGGCGTGTAATAGAGCGCCGTGGTGAGCCTGAGCGCGCCATTCTCGCCGAGCGGGATGATGGTCTGCACCGAGCCCTTGCCGAAGGACTGCGTGCCGACCACGGTGGCGCGGCGCAGATCCTGCAGTGCGCCGGCGACGATCTCCGAGGCACTCGCCGAACCGCCATTGACCAGCACGATCAGCGGCTTGCCGTTGATGTCGTCGTTCTGCTTCGGCTTGGCATCGAAGCGGGTGACGTCCTTCGGGTCGCGGCCGCGCGTCGAGACGATCTCGCCACGCTTGAGGAACGCGTCCGACACGCTCACCGCCTGGTCGAGCAGGCCGCCCGGATTGAGGCGCAGATCGAGCACATAGCCCTTCAGCTTGTCGTTCGGCACCTGCTTCTTGATGTTCTCGATAGCGTTCTCGAGATCGTCATAGGTCTTTTCGGTGAAGGAAGTGATCTTCATGTAGCCGATGTCGTTCTCGACCCGGTACTTCACCGCCTTGACCTTGATGATGTCGCGCACCACCGTCAGCTCGATCGGCTTGTCGGCGCCCTGGCGCAGGATGGTGAGCTTGATCGGCGTGTTGACCGGCCCGCGCATCTTCTCGACCGCGTCGTTGAGGGTGAGGCCGCGAACCTCCTCGCCGTCGATCTTGGCGATGTAGTCACCGGCCAGCACGCCTGCCTTGGCGGCCGGCGTGTCGTCGATCGGCGTGATCACCTTGACGAGATCGTTTTCCATGGTGACCTCGATGCCGAGGCCGCCGAACTCGCCCTTGGTCTGCACGCGCATATCCTGCGCCTGCTCGGCATTCATGTAGGAAGAGTGCGGGTCGAGCGAGGACAACATGCCGTTGATCGCGTTCTCGACCAGCGACTTGTCGTCAGGCGGCGTCACGTAATTCGCGCGCACGCGCTCGAAGATATCGCCGAAGATCGCCAGCTGCTTGTAGGTTTCCGAGCCCGCAGCGTTCGCCGCCGAACCCGGTGCGCCGTAGACCAGGCTCATTGCCGATGCGCCCATCAGCGCGCCGGCAAAAAGAAGCGACAGTTTCCGCATCATTTCACGTCCTTCCAGAGAATCGGTCCGCCCACCATGGGGCCGGATCGACGGGTTTTCCATCCTTGCGGAACTCGACATAGAGTTCCGGCGTCGCATTTCCATTCCGCGAGGCCGAGGTGCTTGCCACCCGAGCCTCTCCCATCGCGCCGATCGGCTCTCCCGCGAGCACCGACTGTCCCGTCGCGACGCTGATTCTGCTCATCCCCGCCAGGACGACATGATACCCGTCGCCCGCATTGAGGATCAAGAGTTGACCATAGGAGCGAAACGGCCCCGCATAAAGCACGTTTCCATCCGCCGGCGCGGTGACGATGGCCCCCGATTGTGTCGCAACCATGTCACCCTGCATCGCCGCGCCATTGCCGTCATCGGCGCCGAAACGCAACTTTATCTTGCCGATGACCGGCAGCGCGATCTGGCCTTGCAAGGCCGAAAACGGCGCCGACCCGGTGAGGCGGTTGGCCTCCGGCACCGGCAGCGCGGCGAGCTCGGCGGTCGAGGCCGTCGTGTCGGCGTCGGTCGATTTGCGCTCGCCCGCCTTGACCTGATCCTGCGCCTTGCGCGCCTTGTCGGCTTCGAGCGAGGCGATCAGGTCCTTGAGGCTGCTCGCCTTCGCCGCCAGCTGCTGCGAATGCTGCTGCTCGGCCGCGATCGCCGCCTGAGTATCGGCCTGCAGCTTCTTCTTGGCCTCGAGCAGCATGGTGAGCCGCTTCTTCTCCGCCGTCTGGTCGGTGACGGCGGTGGTGAGTCTCGCCCGCTCGGCCTCGATCGAGGCCGTCACGCGCGTCTGCTCCTTGAGGTCGGCCATCAGCCGGTCGGTCTGCTGGCGCAGTTCCGGCACCACCGCGCCGAGCAGGATGGCGCTGCGCACCGACGACAGCGCATCCTCGGGCTTGACCAGGATCGCCGGCGGCGGGTTGAGACCCATGCGCTGCAGCGCCCCCAATACTTCGGCCAGCACGTCGCGCCGCGCCATGAGCGAGGCGCGGAGCTTCTTTTCCTCGGCCTTCAGCCCCTCGAGCTTGGCGCCGATATCCTCGATGTCCTGGCCAAGCTTCTGCTCCGTCATCGCCGATTGGATCAGCGCCGCGGTGATCGAGGCATAATCCTTCCGCACCGAGGCAATGTCGGCGGCGAGCTTAGCCAGCCGCTCCGACGAAAGCGTGATCTCCTTGGAAACCTGCTCATATTCGGCCCGGCTCTGATCCGGATCGGGCGCCATGTCGAGCGAGTTCTCGGCCGCCCGGACCGGGCCGAGCGCCGCCAGGGCGGCGACAAGGGTCAAGCCGCAGCGGCTGCGCCAGGCGCGCGTAATCAGGTACCAGCCTTCAGACATCAGGCCTCTAACCTATCCGCCGCTTCGTTAACGAACCATCAACCATGTTGGAAGCGCCCGCTCAAGCTTGGGATGGTCAGCGTTTAAGGCGAAAATCCGGGCATCGACAAGCTTTTGTAGATCGCAGACGCCGTTCACGATCGATGGTAGGGGTGCCCCGCTAGGATGGTCGCGATCCGGTAAAGCTGCTCGCCCAGCATCACCCGCACCAGCTGGTGCGGCCAGGTCAGCGCGCCGAAGGACAGCACCAGGTCCGCCTGCTCGCGCAAGGATTTGTCATGGCCGTCGGCGCCGCCGATGGCGACGACCAGCGCCTTGCGGCCGCCGTCGCGCAATTGGCCGATGCGGGCGGCAAGATCCTCCGAGGAAAGCGACTTGCCGCGCTCGTCGAGCAGGATGAGAACGCTACCGGCCTGCAACTGGGCCTGCAGTTTCTGGGCTTCCTCGCGGCGGCGCTCGTCGGCGCCCTGTCCGCGGCTCTCGGGGACCTCGACGATGCCCGCAAATTCCAGCCCGACCGCGGGCCCGCTTTTGGCGAAGCGCTCGAAATAGCGGTCGGCGAGCTCTCTCTCGGGGCCGGTCTTCATCCGGCCCACGGCATGGACAGTGATCTTCATCCTCGCCCCGGCGAGCTTATCCTAATGCATACCGTGACGGCTCACGGCAGGCGGATCAAGCCTCAGTGCAAGGTCTCTTCCTCGAGGTCCGGCGCCTGCCACATCTTTTCGAGATTGTAGAATTCGCGGACTTCGGGACGGAAGACATGGACGATGATGTCGCCCGAATCGATCAGGACCCAGTCGGCGCTGGCCAGCCCCTCGACGCGCGCGGTGCCAAGGCCGGCATCCTTCAGCGCCTTGAGAAGATGGTCGGCGACAGCCGAGACATGACGGTGCGATCGGCCCGAGGCGATGACCATATAGTCGCCGAGGCTCGATTTTCCCTGGATGTCGATTGAGACGATGTTTTCGGCCTTGGAGTCTTCCAGACTGGCAAGGACTGTGTCGATGGCGAGGGAGGCAGCATCGTTTCCGCTGATCCCGGCCGGCGAAGGCATGATGTCAGCCTTCTTCCGCAGTGCTGTTCTCAGTGTGTTTCCTTTCCCAACAAGAACAACCAAATCACCCGGCAAATCGGGCGACACCACTTAGATAGGCAGAGTTCCATTGCAGTTTCAAGACGACGGGCTCTCCACGCCGCGATTTGCCTGAGCTTCGGGAGCCGAAATATCGGAACTATCGCTGCATCGCGGGGGTTATCGGCTCAACGACCAAAAGGGGACGCCCGCCATGCCGCTTGATCCGCAAAACGCCTTGCTCACCATCCAGGCCGGGCTCGCGCAGTTGAGCACGCTGATCGTTTCGTACTCTTTCTCGGCAGTCGGCGCCGTCATCCTCCTCGTCGTCGGCTATCTCGTTGCCGGTCTTGCCGAACGGTCGATTTATGCCGGCCTTGGCCACATCCACGGCTTCGACGAGACCTTGCGGCACTTTTTCTCGCAGGTCGTGCGCTACGCCATCCTGATCCTCGTCGTCATCATGGTGCTCGGCCAGTTCGGCGTGCAGACGGCCTCCATCATTGCCGCGATCGGCGCTGCCGGCCTGGCTATCGGGCTGGCATTGCAGGGCACGCTGCAGAACATTGCCGCCGGCATCATGCTGCTTGCGCTGAGACCCTTCCGCATCGGCGAAAATGTCGAGGTCGGCCCGATAGCCGGCAAGGTCGAGGAGATCGGCCTGTTCGCCACCAAGCTGCGCACCGTGGAAGGCGTCTATATATTGGCGCCTAATTCGACGCTGTGGAACCAGCCGGTGCGCAATTTCACCCGCAATGGCTTGCGCCGCACCGACGTGAGCTTGAGCATCGGCTCCTGGAACGATATCGACCGCGCGCAAAAGACGCTGCTTGCCATCGCCGGGGCCGAAAAGCGCATCCGCCGCGAACCGGCGCCGATCGCCTTCGTGGCCAGTCTCGGCGACGCGACCGTCTCGCTCACCTTGCGCTACTGGACATCCGCCGCCGACTATTTCTCGACCCAGATCGACATGATCAAGCGCGCCAAGCAGGCTTTCGACAGGGAAGGCATCTCGATCCCGCTGCCGCCGCCGGAAGTGCCGGCGCCGGAGGCACGCAAGCAGTAGCCCGATTAGTGCTTGGGTGCCGTCTCGTCCGGCGCGAAGGCAAGCTCCACCGGCAGGGGCGCCTGCGCCGACATCGGCGCGAAACTGCTGCTTGTGGGCGCTGGCGTCGGCCGGCCCGCCATTACGCGCCACAGCACGAACAGGCAGAAGGCCGATGCGATGACGATGCCGACATAGATGAAGGTCGCCGTGCCGAAAACGGCGGAAAGCGCGGTGACGAGGCCCGGCACGATGAAGCCGGCCAGCGACCAGGCGAACAGCATCGAGCTCGACAGCGCCAGAAGCTCGTCCTTGGCGGCGCGGTCGGCGGCATGCGCGCTGGAGAGCGCATAGATCGATTCCGAGGCTCCGTCCCAAATGAGATAGATCACCACCAGCGCCATCAGCGCGCCGCCGTCGAAGGCAATGGCAAGCACGCTGGCGACGACCGCCAGCGCCGCCGCGCCCGCCAGCACATAGCGCCGGTCGGTGCGGTCCGAAATCCAGCCGAGCGGGATCTGCAGGATCAGCGTGCCGACCGGCATTGCCGACAAAAGCAGCGCCACATCGGCCTGGCTGTAGCCCTTGGCGGTGGCATGGATCGGCGCAAAGCCGGAAACGATCATCGACAGGCCGCCGACGGCGAGCATGCCGGCGACGCCGACCGGCGAGATGCGCCAGGCGCGGCGCAGCGCCACCGATGCGGCCTGCGGCGCCGGCGGCTGGGCAAGCCGCGTCATGCCGACAGGCAGGATGGAAAGCGCCGTGAAGGTGATGCCGATCAGCGCTGCCGCTGCCGTGTGGATGTCGACTGCGGCGAGCGTTGCATATCCGACGCCCAGCCCGGCGATATAGGCGACATAGAACACCGCCATCACCCGGCCGCGGATCGAATTCGGCAAGGCATCGTTCAGCCAGCTCTGCGCGACGATGAACAGCCCGCAGATGGCGAAGCCGTAGAGCGCCCGCGCGGCGATCCACAGCAACGGGATTGGCCCGGCGCCGATAGCCGCGTTGGAAAGCGCGATCAGCGCCGACAGCACCATGAAGGCGCGGGCGTGCCCGACGCGCCTCACCAGCGGCCCCGTCAGGATGCAGCCGGCCAGCCCGCCGGCCGAAAGGCCGGTGACGATCAGCCCGGCCCAGGTGGGATCGAAGCCGTCGGCGCCGAGACGCACCGGGATATAGGCGAACATCAGCCCATTGCCGATCGCGATCAGCGCCATCGACACGATGACGCTGGCAATGGCGATCAGCGGCGCCGGTTGCGCGTCCTGTATCCGATCGGTTGTGGCTTGGTCCTGCTGCAGCATGCTCTAGCATCTCCTGCCCTCAGGCGAAAAGCAGCCGTAAAAGCGACATGGCCCGCCTTGCCCTTCTCCCCTTGTGGGCCCTGTTGCGCAGTCAGCAAGAACAGGCCCACAAGGGGAGAAGGGAAGTCCGCGCAAGTCTATCCCTTCGCCGCCTTGCGGATCGCGGTGGACGACAGCGACGAGCGCGGCCCGTGGATGAAGGTCCAGGCCGGGGCCTGCATGCGGGCAAGCAGCGGCGCGTCTCCCTCGTCGATGCGAGCATAGTCGAAGGTCTTGGCGACCACCGACGACAGGAAGGAGAGCGTGGCGCCCGGACGGTCGATGACGGCGATCGGGAAGGTCAGCACGATCTCGCGCCAGCGCTGCCAGCGGTGGAAGTCGCGCAGGCTGTCGGCGCCCATGATCCAGACGAAATCGACACCCGGATTGCGCGCCTTGACCAGCGCCAGCGTGTCGGCGGTGTAGCGAACATGATGTGCCGCCTCGAAGGCAGTGACCTTGATCTTCGGATTCCTGGCGATCTTTTCCGAAAGCTCGATACGCTCGGCGAGCGTCGCCAGTTCGCCCGCGTTTTTCAGCGGATTGCCGGGCGTCACCACCCACCACAGCTGGTCGAGCGCAAGCCGTCTCAGCGCGATCTCGGCGACCAGCGCATGGCCGGCATGCGGCGGGTTGAACGAACCGCCGAACAGGCCGACGGTCAGGCCCTTGGCGGCGTGCGGCATGCGAAAGTAGCGGGCCGGGACGGGCTGTTCGGGCTGGGAAAGCATTCGCCTTGGCCTCCCTCAGGCCTTCCGGGCGAAAAAGGTCAAGGCCTCACCTGCCCCGATCCGCACACGCGGTATTTGAACGAGGTGAGCTGCTCGACGCCGACCGGCCCGCGCGCATGCATCTTGCCGGTGGCGATGCCGATCTCGGCGCCCATGCCGAACTCGCCGCCATCGGCGAACTGCGTCGAGGCGTTGTGCAAGAGGATCGCCGAGTCGATCTCGTTGAAGAATTTTTCGACCGCCTGCGCGTCCTCCGCGATGATCGCTTCGGTGTGGTGCGACGAGAAGGTCTCGATATGCTCGATCGCGCCGGCGACGCCGTCTACCAGCTTCACCGCGATGATGGCGTCGAGATATTCCGTCACCCAGTCGGCGTCGGTTGCCGGGCTGGCATCGGCGAAGGCTTTCATCACCTCGGCATCGGCACGGATCTCGCAGCCGGCGGCGCGCAGCGCTTCCACGACCGGCACAAGATGCGTGGCGGCCACCGCGCGGTCGACCAGCAAGGTCTCGGCGGCGCCGCAAACGCCGGTGCGCCGCATCTTGGCGTTGACCGCGATCTTGACCGCCATGTCGAGATCGGCCGAGCGGTCGATAAAGAGATGGCAGATGCCTTCCAGATGCGCGAAGACCGGCACCCGCGCCTCGGTCTGCACGCGCCCGACCAGGCTCCTGCCGCCGCGCGGGATGATGACGTCGAGATTGCCGCTCAAGCCCTTGAGCATCTCGCCGACAGCGGCGCGGTCCGTGGTCGGAACCAGCTGGATGGCATCCTCAAGCAGGCCGGCCGCCTTCAGCCCTTCGACCATGCAGGCATGGATGGCGGCCGACGAATTGAGCGAGTCGGACCCGCCGCGCAGGATCACCGGATTGCCGGCCTTCAGGCAAAGCGCGCCGGCATCCGCCGTCACATTCGGCCTGCTCTCATAGATGACGCCGATCACGCCGAGCGGCGTGCGCACGCGCTCGATGTGGAGGCCGTTCGGCCGGTCCCACTCGGCGATGACGTCGCCGACCGGATCCTTGAGAGCGGCGATCTCGCGAATGCCGTCGGCCATCGCCTTGACGCGCGATGGGGTGAGTTTGAGGCGATCCATGAAGGAGCCGGACAAACCGGCCTCCTCGCCGTTCGACATGTCGATGGCGTTGGCCTCGAGGATCGCCTGCTCGTTGCGCAGGATGGCGTCCGCCATTGCGATAAGCGCATCGTCCTTGGCTTTGGTTGAAGCGACCGCTAACGGTCGGGCTGCAGCACGGGCGCGGCGGCCAATATCGGCCATCAGCGCTACGGTGTCTTCGCCGGATTTTTCATGCAGCTTCAGCATGGATCATCCCTCCGCTTGGTCGCCGGCAAGGCTTACCACAAGGTCGTCGCGATGGATCATCGCCGAACGCGCCTCGTAGCCGAGCACGTTTTCGATCTCGGCCGTCTTCAGACCTGCGATCCTTACGGCATCGGCGGCATCATAGGCAACCAGCCCGCGCGCGATCTCGCGCCCCTCCGGCGACAGGATCGCCACCGTGTCACCGCGCGCGAAATTGCCACTGACCACCTTTACCCCGGCCGGCAGCAAAGACTTGCCGGATTTCAGCGCCCCGACGGCGCCGGCATCGACGGTGAGCCGGCCGGCCGGCTCGAGCTGTCCGGCGATCCAGGTCTTGTAGCCCTTCACCGGGCTGGCGCTCGGTTTGAAGAAGGTCGCGCGCTCGCCGCGCTCGATCGCCATCAGCGGCGAAAGCCTGGTGCCCGAGGTGATGATCATGGCGGTGCCGGCGGCATTGGCGATCTTGCCGGCGTCGAGCTTCGTGCGCATTCCGCCGCGCGACAATTCGGACGCGGCCGCGCCGGCCATCGCCTCGACGTCCGGCGTGATGCGATCGACGACGGGGATGAATTTTGCTCCCGGGTCCTTGGCCGGCGGGGCCGTATAGAGCCCGTCGATGTCGGAAAGCAGCACCAGAAGATCGGCGCCCATCATCGTTGCCACCCGAGCCGCCAGCCGGTCATTGTCGCCGTAGCGGATTTCGGACGTCGCCACCGTGTCGTTCTCGTTGATCACCGGCACCGCCTTCATTTTGAGCAGCGTCGAGATCGTCGCCCGCGCGTTGAGGTAGCGGCGGCGTTCCTCGGTGTCGCCGAGCGTCAAAAGGATCTGACCCGATTTCAGCCCGTCCTTGCCGAGCGCGTCCGACCAGGCGCCGGCCAGCGCGATCTGGCCGACGGCGGCCGCCGCCTGGCTTTCCTCGAGCTTCAGCGCGCGCTTGCCGAGGCCGAGAATGGTGCGGCCGAGAGCGATCGCGCCGGACGAGACGACGAGCACTTCCGCGCCGGCCGCGGCAAGCACCGCGATGTCGCCGGCAAGCGAGGTCAGCCAGTCGCGCTTCAAGCCTGTCGCGCGGTCGACGAGCAGCGCCGAACCGATCTTCACGGTGATGCGCCGGTATGATTTCAGCGATTTCATGGGTTTTGCTGCCAGCGCGTCTCGACGGGGGCCGGAACAGCATCGCGCGATTCGGCGACCACCGCCATCAGCGCGCGCAGCACCGCCTCGACGCCTTCTCCGGTGACGGCCGACAGCAGCATCGGCGCGCGGCCGGCCGCGCGCTTCAGCGAGGCCGCCTTCTTCTTGCGGGCTTCGGCGTCGAGGATGTCGACCTGGCTGAGCGCGACGATCTCGACCTTGTCGGTCAGCCCATGGCCATAGGCTTCGAGCTCGGCGCGCACGGTCTTGTAGGCCTTGCCGGGATTTTCCTCCTGCGCCGAGATCAGGTGAAGCAGCACGCGCGTGCGCTCGACATGGCCGAGGAAACGGTCGCCGATGCCCACCCCCTCATGCGCGCCCTCGATCAGGCCGGGAATGTCGGCCAGCACGAATTCGCGGCCGTCGATGCGGGCGACGCCAAGGCAAGGATGGAGCGTGGTGAATGGATAGTCGGCGATCTTCGGCTTGGCGGCGGTGACGGCCGCAAGGAAGGTCGATTTGCCGGCGTTGGGCATGCCGACCAGGCCGGCATCGGCGATCAGCTTGAGCCGGAGCCAGATGCTCAGCTCCTCACCGGGCTGGCCGGGATTGGCGCGCCGCGGCGCCTGGTTGGTCGAGGTCTTGAAATGCTGGTTGCCGAAGCCGCCATTGCCACCCTTGGCCAGCAGGAAGCGCTGGCCGACCACAGTGAGATCGCAGATCAGCGTCTCATTGTCCTCGGCAAAGACCTGCGTGCCGGCCGGGACTTTCAGTGTTACGTCGGCGCCCTTGGCGCCGGTCATGTTGCGGCCCATGCCGTGCATGCCGGTCTTGGCCTTGAAATGCTGCTGGTAGCGGTAGTCGATCAGCGTGTTCAGCCCGTCGACCGCTTCCACCCAGACATCGCCGCCGCGTCCGCCGTCGCCGCCGTCCGGGCCGCCGAACTCGATGAATTTCTCGCGTCGGAACGACATCGATCCGGCGCCGCCGTCGCCAGATCGTATGTATACCTTGGCCTGATCGAGGAATTTCATCGGATTTTCGAATTTCTGTTATTGCACTTGCGGGATTGCTCTAAACCAAGGCAGGGCCGAGGGCGAGGCCGATTTGCGACTAAAGCGTCGGGTGTCCTTTCGCCAGCGACGCGGTAGGCAGGGGCGTGACCGGGGGGCGCGGAAATGAAGATCGTCACCTACAACATCCAATACGGCATCGGCCTCGACGGCAAATACGATGTCGGCCGCATCGCCGACGCGGTGCGCGGCGCCGATGTCATCGCGCTGCAGGAAGTGACCCGCAACAACCCGCGCAACGGCGACCGCGATATGGTGGCCGAGATCGGTGAGGCGCTGCCCGACTATTTTGCCGCCTATGGCAGCAATTTCGAGGTCAATATCGGCTCGCGCCTGGAGAACGGCCGCGCCATCTCGACCTCCTTCCAACTCGGCAACATGGTGCTGTCGAAGACGCCCATTCATCTGTCGCGCAATCTCCTTCTGCCGCGCAGCCGCAGCCTCGAGACCATGAACTTCCAGCGCGGCGCGCTCGAGGCGCTGATCGAAACGCCGCTCGGCTTCATCCGCTTCTACTCCACCCATCTCGACCATCGCAGCCCGGTCGAGCGCCAGGGCCAGATCCGCTTCCTGCGCCAGCGCCTCCTGAACTACGCGCTGGAAGGCGGCGGCCTGTCGGGCATTCCCGAGATCGGTTTGCCGGACCTGCCCTATCCGGAAGCCTTCATCGTCATGGGCGACTTCAACATGCTGCCGGGCTCCCCCGAATATGTCGAGCTCGCCGGCCGCCCGGACCATGAGTTCGGCATGCCGCTGACCGCCGATCTCGCCGTCGATGTCGCCCAGCGTCTTGCCGTCGCCGACCTCATCACCTGGGTCGATCCCGATCGGCCCGGCGACAAAAGCCGGCACAAATGCATCGACTACATCTTCACCAGCGCATCGCTCGCCAAATCGCTGCAGCGCCTGTGGTCCGACCGGGACGCCGCCGGCTCCGACCACCTGCCGCTCTGGGCCGAGCTCAGCTGAGCTCTACCTGCTCCTCTCCCCTTGGGGAGAGGTCGGATCGCCCCGAATTGCCCTTCGCAATTCGGCTGGCAATCTGGGTGAGGGGGCACTGATCAGATCCTGAAGGCAATCATCAAAAGTGCACCCAGTTTCTGAGGCTGGTCCACGTTTTCCTGTCGAGCCGGTAGCGCTCGACCGGCACCTGGCCGGCGACGATCGAGTTCAGCATGCCCTGGCCGGCATACTGGAAGCCGCATTTGTGGATGACCCGCCGCGAGGCCGGATTGATCACCCTGGTCGAGGCATGCAGCACCTGGATCGAGGTGCGCTGGAAGGCGAGGTCGACGAGCGCGTGCGCCGCCTCGGTGGCATAGCCGCGCTTCCAATAGGGCTCGCCGATCCAGTAACCCAGTTCCAGGCCGCGATCGGTGGTGTTCAGGCCGGCGCAGCCGACGAAGGTCCCGGTGTCCTTGAGCGTCAGCGCATAGACGATGCCGGCGCGCCGCGACGCCGCCATGGCAAGGAAGGCGCGGCCTTCGGCTTCGCCATAGGGATGCGGCATGCGGGCGAGCATTTCGGCGACATGTCGGTTGTCGGCAAGCGTGACGAGCTGCTCGAGATCGCTTTCGCGCGGGGCGCGCATGACCAGCCGCTCGGTGGCCAGCACCGGGCAATCGATCGCGTAACTTTCGTCTTCGGTGTCTTCCGCTTCGGCAACCATTTTAGTCCTCCAGGGCAAGAAAAAATGAAAAAAGGAGAGAGGGCAAACCCATCTCTCCTGATCCTTTTCCTGGCCTGGCCAGACACCGGTTCCCGAGATGGGCGCCGGTGTTATGGTGCGGAACCGGCTACTCCGCTGCTTTGGTAATCGGGTTCACCGATACGTAGGTTCGGCCGTTGGCTTTCTTGTTGAAGGTGACTGCGCCGGCCTCGAGCGCAAAAAGGGTGTGGTCCGTGCCCATGCCAACATTGGTGCCCGGATGCCATTGCGTGCCGCGCTGACGAATGATGATGTTGCCGGCCACGACGGCTTCGCCGCCGAACTTCTTCACGCCCAGACGCTTGGAGTGCGAATCGCGACCATTGCGCGACGAACCGCCAGCTTTCTTGTGTGCCATTTGACTAACTCCGATGCGCCCTGAGGCGCTTGAATGGTCTTATGAACGCGTTCGCGTTCCGTTTCAAGTCCGTACCGGCGACGATCGTCGCCGGAAAATTACTTCTTCGCCAGTTCCTTGGCCTGCTCGCGCCAGTCCTTGATCTGGTCGGTGCTGAACGGCATGTGCTCGTCGATCTTGGCGACGTCCTTGTCGGTGAGCTTGGCGAGCTGCGCGAAGGTGACGATGCCCTGCTCTGCGAGGTCCTTCGCCGCGACCGGGCCGATGCCCTTGATCACGGTCAGGTCGTCCGGCTCGCCCTTCGGCGCCTTGAACAGCGGCGCGGCCTTGGCCTCTCCGCCGGAAGCGGCTTCCGCCTTCGGAGCAGCTTCCTTCTTGGCCTTCGGCTCCTTCGGAGCGGCTTCCGCCTTTGCCTCGGCGGCGACTTCCGCCTTGGCCTCGGGCGCCTTGGCCTCGGGCGCCTTGGCTTCCGGCTTGGCGGCGGCCTTCTTTGACGGCTTGGCGCCGCCCAGCAGGATTTCGGCGATCCGGACGGTGGTCAGAAGCTGGCGATGGCCGATCTTGCGGCGCGAATTCTGGCGGCGGCGCTTCTTGAAAGCGATGACGGTGCGGTTCTTGCCCTGCTCGACGACTTCCGCCGTGACCATGGCGCCATCGACGAACGGCGCGCCGAAGGTGACATTCTCGCCCTCGCCATGCGCGAGCACATTGCCGATCTCGACGATATCGCCGACCTTGGCTTCGAGTTTCTCGATCTTCAGGAGATCGTTGGCGGCGACGCGATACTGCTTGCCGCCCGTTTTGATGACTGCGAACATTTTTTGCCTTTCGCTGTTCGGTCGGCCTCGATGAACCGCCTCTGGCGGTTCGGCCGTCTTTTTGTCAGTCTGCGGGTTCAAAAAACAAGCGGCGCGGAAGAGCCTCCACGCCGAATGCGGGCTGTCCCTAACCGAAGGTTGCGCCGGAGTCAAGGCAAGCGGTCTTGTCCTTGGAAGGGCGGCGAGCGACGTTGCCGGCAAATATCGGTCCGTCGCGTCGCGATCGCTTTCGCGGAAGCTGGAAATCGCTCGAATAGGGCCTTGTAACCGGAGCGGTCAGCCGTTATCTAGTGCGCCGCGCCGGCAACGGCCGACCATGACCTCGCGGAGAGGTGGCAGAGTGGTCGAATGCACCGCACTCGAAATGCGGCATACTCGCAAGGGTATCGGGGGTTCGAATCCCTCCCTCTCCGCCATTTAGCTTCCATAAAAATCCTTTCCTTTCAAAAGCTTCCTTGTTGCGCTTGACCAGCACGAAGCGAAACATATCTTAGACTGTGTAACAAACTGTGTAACATTAGAGAAAGATAATGCGACGTTCCGCAGCGCCAAAGCCGCATAAACGTGAAGGCATCTGGTATCTCGTCCGCAGGGTGCCGAAGGAATTCGCGGCGTTTGATCGCCGCTGCCTAGTACGCATTTCCACGGGCGTCGCCGTGGCTGACGATCCCCGCGGTGTACGGGCGCGAGATGCAGTGCAAAGCCTCGGCGCGGGGCTGGAGGCGTATTGGCGTAGACTGCGGGAAGGCCAATCCGCCGAGGCGGGGCTGCGTTTCGAAGCCGCGAGGAAGCGCGCGCGGTCATTTGGATTGGCCTATCGCACTAACGAGGAACTAGCAGCGGGGCCGCTCGACGAACTCATGGCCCGTATCAAGCTGCTCCTCGACAAAAAATCGATCGAGGACGCGCAGGACGTCTCGGCCGTCATGGGTGGGGAGAAGCGGCCAGCGGTCCGCCTGAGCGGTCTTATCAAGGAATTCGAGACGATCGAGCAACAGAACTTGCTGACCATGTCGCCCAACCAAATCAAGAAATGGCGTAACCCCAAAAAGCGCGCAGTTGCCAATCTGGTTGGAGTCATTGGCGACAAGGAGATCGCAAGCCTCACTCGGGACGACGCAATCGCGTTCCGCGAGTGGTGGCAAAAGCGGATCGTTGAGGATGGACTTGATATCGGTACGGCCAACAAGGACATCGGCCATGTTTCGAAAATGCTGCGCGTCGTCGATCTGACTCACCAGCTCAAGCTGGAGCCGGTTTTTCGAAACCTGCGTCTTTCCGGCGCCGTCCCCGGGCAACGCGCTGCGTTCACAGCGGAGTTCATTCAGGAGAAGATACTCGCTGAAGGCGCGCTCGACGGACTCAATGACGAAGCCCGCCATCTAATCTATGTGATTGCCGATACCGGACTCAGGCTTTCTGAAGCGGCAAACCTCACCACCGAAACAATCCACCTCGATCGAGAAATCCCGCATGTGCGGGTGCGCCCCAATGGCCGTCGCTTGAAGACCGGTCATTCAGCCCGTGACATTCCCTTGGTTGGCGGCGCACTTGCAGCCATCAAGCTCCATCCGGACGGCTTTCCTCGTTATCGCGACAAGGCCGCGTCACTTTCAGCGCTCGTCAACAAGGTGCTCGCCAGCAAGGAACTTCTGCCGACTTCCGAGCATAGTCTTTATAGCCTGCGACACACTTTCGAGGACCGGCTGACGGCAGTTGAGGCGCCGGAGAAGGTAATTGCTTCTCTGATGGGCCACAAATGGATCCGGCCCAAATACGGCGCGGGACCTTCGTTAGCGCAAAAGCGCGAGTGGCTCCAAAAAATCGCTTTTACCCCGCCCGGGCGAATGTGATTGCGGCGCCATCCAGGCCTTGAGAACCAACCTCACGGCTCCAGCTGTCCGAGCCATTTAGGTTGAGCGTGGCCAGCACGCGCTGCGCTCGCTCGCGATTTCCGAGCTTCCGCCGCATTTGTTCGACCTCGTATTCCAGCCTTTCGAAGGTCGGTATATAGGCATCTCCATGCCGGATGACCAAGTAGGCGGCAACAGCTAGACACCATTCTAGCTCCGTGGCCGATGGATCGGAAAAAGGGGCGACGCCATACCAAGACGAGCAACGCCTCTCGAGGGCTTCCGAACTAGGCAAACGGCCAGCATGTGGCATGGGAAAGAAACCTATGCCTGATCGACGAACCTAAAGTGCTCACGAAGCTTGACCGGTACGCGGGCCATCGGAGGGTTCTGCCTAAAACCGCCAAAAATTTTGAAACACCCATTCATCCGGCTCGAATTCAAAGGGATCGGCGATTTTTGGGTTATGGCTTGCAAGCATAGTTCAGCCCAGACAAGAACGCCTGATATCTTGTCGTGCACTGTCACCCTGCCAAATATGGTGCCGGCGACAACGGCAGTTTGGCGAGCAGAAGAATTCCCGAGACTGAGACGTTCTACGGCTTGGCCCATGTTCGCGCTCCTCCTCGATTGGAGACAGGATGGGCCATATGGAAGCGAATAAAAGGAGGTTGGTGACGAGTCTCGGTAGTGGAGTAGAAACGGGTGGAAAAGCTTGCGCTATTCGCCATCGGCGCCGCTAAGCGCATTTGAGAGAAGGGGCAGCGATCGCCAAGAGATGACGTCCGATCGCAAGCCGGCTAGAAATGCGACAGTGACGCGCCTTTTTTGGCACGACCTTAGCACCCGATCGGGCCTCAGCTGGTCGTCGTTGCGCAGCCGATCGGGTGCGATTTTTATAAAGCTCTCTTGGCTTTAGCTTTGAGAGCCCGTCATCGAGACAAATGCAAGGGAACGGTCCGCCCCCTGGGGACATTCGACATGCCGTGGCAGCTTCCTATGGTGAGCCAGCGCATTCCGATACACGTTTTCCGCGCTCTACCGTTGCTCCAGCACCTGTGCTGAGGCTGAGCGCTTGATCAGGACCCGACCGCTGCTGTTGCGGGATGGTGACTGGGTTGAGGTCGCGAAGACCTTGACCGCGGGTACGTTGTTCATCCCGATGAGCGCTGAGCCGAGAAGCAGCCAAGAACGCTTCCCGTAATCGAATCCTACGGGAACCGCGAAACCAGCGTCCAAAGGACGCAATTCTCCGACGTCGTTCACTCAAGCTCATCTCGCAACTTGAACGCTTGTATGAAGCCGCTGCATGTGCGCCGGTGGACCGGATTGCTGCTATCCAAACCACGTGCTCAGTTTCGCCCCCGTAATAACTCTACCGTCCGAAACGGCTTTCGCGCGTCAGGTCCACCCCACATGAAAGTTCCGCGAGCAGCACGGACGGAGAGGCCGGTCACAACTCCTTCGCGTGCTCTTTTACTACCGAATCAAGTGCCAAATGGAGAGGCACTGCCTTAGAGAACAGGAAGCCCTGCGCGGTTCTGCAGCCAAGCTTGTACAGAGTTTGCCGATCTGCCTCTGTTTCAACGCCCTCGGCCATGACCTCGATCCCGAGCGTCCTACCAAGATCAATCACCGCTTTGACAAGCAGCCGATTCTCCCGGGACTTGGCTAAGCCGCGAACGAAGCCCTGATCTATTTTCACCTTCCTGATCCGACTGTCCTTGAGCGATGCCAACGTCGAAAAACCGGTGCCGAAGTCATCGAGCGCGATAGAAATGCCAGCATGTGAAAGCCGGGCGAGCTTTTCATCCACTCTGTCCGGATCCACTGGGGCTTCTTCGGTAATCTCGATGTCGAACATCGTTGCAGGGAGGTCTTTTGCCGCCAGACCATTAAGAATCATCTCGTCAATATCGCCAGCTTCCAACTCGCACGGTGAAACATTCATCGCCACACGAACATCACGACGGTCAGCTTTGACCAAGCCCTCGATAAGAGCGCAACAGTCGGCGAATACCGTTTGAGTTAGCAGCTGAAGCATTCCAGTTTCGCGTGCCGCTGTCATGATCTCGGGCGGAGAAATGGGACCGTGAAGCGGGTGAGACCATCTTAGCAAGGCTTCAAAACTGACGACGGCTTCAGTTTCGAGTCTTACGATTGGCTGAAACCAAGCGACCAAGCTTCTCATCGTTATCGCCGAATGAAGATCGCGTTCGATTGACTGGCGGCGTTGCAACTCCCGGGCTAGCTCGGCATCGAACAGACAAAATTCATTCCTGCCGCGGCGCTTAGCTGTGTAAAGGGCGATGTCGGCCCGCAACAACATTTCCGTTAGTCCGGGGTTTTCAGCCAAGTAGATTCCTATAGACGCTCCAATGCGGACTGATGCGATCCCAGGATAGGGGCGAGCAAGCTTGGCTATGAGATTGGACGCGAGATTGGTGGGAGAAGGAGAATTCTTTCGCGAAGAAAAAACCAGCACGAATTCATCCCCACCGATGCGGGCGAGCGTTGAGCCCTCCGGTGCTTCTTCCTCTATTCGGCGGGCGATCCTGGCAAGCAGCTCGTCACCCGTTCTGTGACCGTAGGTATCGTTGACAGATTTGAACCCGTCCAGATCAATCAGCATGGCCACAAAGGGTCCATCGGTGTTCTCAAACTGATCGATTGCATGTTCGAGGCCCCGCCTGTTGAGGAGCGCGGTAAGATGGTCCTCCCTGGAATTGCGCTCCATTTCCGCGGCAAGCCGCTCGGCTTGATGTCTCAGGCGGCTCGCGTCACGGAAGCGCGCTTGTCCAACGAACGAGGATCGAACCAGGCCGCCCTCGAAAAGCAGGACGGCAAAAGCCAGAATGTAGTTTTCCGGGGCTCCCTTCGTCAGCAAACATGCGGCGGCAATGAGGAGTGGCGGTGTGATGAAGCATATCGCTGCCGCAGCATATGAGCTGCCGTACGTGACCGCGCCAGCTGAAATGCCCGCCAGAATTATTAGATGCAGCGATGCTTGAGACGTCGTGTATCCAGCCGTTAGGACGGCAAGGAATGACCAGGTGAATCCCGCCAGAAGAGCAAGCCTGCCAAACCAGCGAAGCCGCAGCCAAACCCGTGTCAGATCATCCTGGACTCCGGGTTCCTTCAGCTGATGACGGGCGAGTGCAAGGCGGGCGGCATTTATCGCATTAACGACCGAAAACCAGGCCGCGCCAGCAAGACCGTTCCCGGAAAGGGCCTGCACGGTCAAAATCAGCCCGGACAGCACAATGCTTATCGGCATTGAGACGAAAAGGCCTGCCCTCAGATCAGCGAGCTGGTCCTGAAGGATTCTCGCCTCCAGCGGATCTTCTTTTTCCAAGGCTGGACGGGTCAGCTTGCTTACTCCTGCTTGTCCGCAGCCTATGCAGCCCCCCTGAAGGACGGGTTAATTCTTCAATCGGAGATCAGCGTCGGGGAGCAGGATTACTCCGGTGCATCATGCACTCTCTCATCGCTCGCCCAGCACGCGCAAAAATGCGACTGCTGGTGCAGTATCACCGCTGGAGCTCCGCCGAAATCCCATGCCGGACAAGGGGAACATGTTGGGCAAAGCGAAGCCCCAGATGCCTTGCAAGCCGTGCCGCCAGGTGGTCTCTGGAGTAGAGTCCAACCAATATGTTCGTTGCATGGTAGAGCGGCGCCGCCGACAGGCGCAGCCGCCTTTCGTATATATGCAGCATGTCGGGGTCGCCAACATTGCGGCCGTCGCGGCACGCAGTCATGATTCCACGGGCGAGTTGCTTCTGGCTGCTGAGACCGATGTTGAATCCGTGAGCGGTCACCGGGTGCATGCCGATGGCAGCGTCGCCGATGAGTGCGGCGCTCGGCGCCCGGAATTTGTGCGCCCAGGTCGTGACCAGCGGATAGGTGTGGCGCTTGCTTGCCAAGGTCATTTTTCCAAGGCGCCCTCGACACCGTTTCGTCAACTCCGACAGGAACAAATCATCATCGAAGGCAAGCAGTCTATAGGCCTCGTTTGAGCGCAATGTGAGCAGCAGCGACGACATGCCCTCCGCGAGGGGCAATATCGCTATCGTCTGATGGTGATCGAACCATTCGATGGCGATCTGGTGGTGGGCGCGCTCGTGCCTCACTCGGCAAATCAGCATCGAGTGGCCAAGCCGGTTGATATCGGCGCCGATGCCTAGCAGATCACGCGTGGCGGACAAACGCGAATCCGCGGCAACAACCAGCCGAGCAGTTAAACGCGCGCCATTAGAGAGCGTTACGACTGCTCCTTCTTGGCTGTTTGTTGCATCGACGACCGAGTGGCCGCACAACAGCCGGGCGCGATCCTGCAAGCGGACGATTTTGAACAGCGCCTCGCGGATCCGGCAATTTGGAACCAAAACCCCCAGCGGTTCTCCAGAGTTGCTGGGAGGATCGAAACGAAGAGCGAATGCGCTCGAGCCGTTGAGCACGCGCGCGCCTTGAAGTGCTGATTTGTCCGAAGCCGGGATGACATCCCAGGCGCCGAGCTCGCGAAGGGTTCTGATCGAAGCGTTGGTCAGCGCGATTTCGCGACCATCGAAAGCCGGATTCGCCAGACTATCGAATGTGTTCTGTTCAACAACTGCCACCTTGAGTTCGCTTTGGGCAAGCGACGCAGCGAACGAAAGGCCGACCGGGCCGGCTCCAACGACAACGATGTCAAAATTATCGTCAGAGCCCATCAGCGTGCCGCCATCCGGTCGCCTATCCTCGTGTAACGGTGGAACTGAGCCGAGTGACATGAGCTCCGTGCCCGCCGCATTGCCTAAAGGCGCTGGGCCGGGAGATTCGCATCGATCGGCAACGAAGCACTCAAAGCGCTCAGAGGTGGATGCGGCTAACCGATCCCGCCCTTTCGCCGCGCAGCCGCGCAGATCGCCGCCAGCAAGCGAGACACTCGCGACGCTGGTCAGCGACGGCCGCGCCGCATCGATCGCCACATTCCACCTGGAACCCTTGCGCATACTACTCACGCTCCACGACGTCGAAGCGGGCTCTCTTGCGAGGGTGAGGGTATCGAACGTAGCGCTCTCTCTCGTCATCCCAGCCAAGGTAGCGGAAACTTTTATCCACGACCGCGCATATCTCATCAAGAACCTGCTGCATGGCTTCGATGTCGATGTCCTTGCAATTCAGTCGCCGATAGAGCAAAGCCCACGCGGCGACATAGTCGTCGAAATAGCGCGCGTCACTCGAACCAATGATCAACTTCGGACGGTTGATCGATTTCGAAAACGCACGTCCCAACCCCGATGATGCTCCGCAGCACGTTGACATCACGAGGATCTTCGGCGCTGGATGCGAGCCCTGGAACATTTTTACGAAGTCAGCCCAAAGAAGGCCACTTCGCCCACTGGACGAAGCGATCCCGTCACCATTGCCGTGCCCGGCGATGTGAAGCACGTCGCACTCCGCCTCCATCGCTCGTACTACAGCCTCACCAAATTTCGTTCGGTTCAACGCCATTTGGAGCTCCGCGCGGATGTTGACAGCCTTTAACAAGTGCTGCACGATCGGTCCCTCTTGCCTGTCGGCGAAGTAGTCATTTGCATTGTGGCAGTCGATGATGTGTACGGTGTTCATGGTACTCCAGCCGCTTGTTCGTTCATCGTCGTGACGAGCGGACACCACGCGCGCGGAACCGCGTGACGTGCGCTGGGTTCCGGTACCGTCGCATAGCCTCAAGGCGCGGGCCGGGAATCGGGATGGATCGGCAACGACGCACACAACCCATCAAAGGCGAAAGCTGTTGATCGGCCCCCTGTCCGCGCAAGCCACGCGGATGGTCAGCCAGCAAGCGAGATACACACGACGCCGGTCAGCTAATGGCTGCGCCGTAAGCACAAGGCATGGCCGACCACACGACAGAAAACCCAGAACCGTGAAGGTGCTGATAATGACGACCAATCTTTCCGTAAGTCATGCATTTCTCCGTCGAAGACTGGTCAATAGACCACGCCGATGAGTATGACCCTGATCTGGATCAGCCAGACATGACCAATCGGCACTGGCGGTTCACGGTCAGGTGATCGACCGTGACGTTCCACTTTGGAACCCGTGCGCACATTGCCAAGCTCTCGTCCGGCCACGCGAGGTACTCTCGTGGCATCACACGCCTCATACTGGGTGCAATGGGAGGCAGTCCTTCGCACGACAGAGGCTTTTCACAAATGTAGTGTGCAGCTTAGGTCAAGATGGTCATGGAGCATGGAGCATGGAGCATGGAGCATGGAGCATGGACAGCTTGTTCCCGACCGAGCCGGCTCGACTGACGAGCGCGATCCGCGCATCTTATGCACAGCGGATTGAAATCAGCGTTCCGGTTTGTCGTCCCGATCAATTAGTATCCGCTCGGCGGCTCCGTCGAGATCTTCGTATTGACCGCTTCGCAATGCCCAGACGAAGCCGGACACACCCAGTGCACCCAGAAAAAGGGCCACTGGTATGAGATAGAGCAACGTCGTCACGAGGATTATGCCGAATAGCTGACTGCGGAGCGTCCGACTTTTTGAATAACTTGCAGCGTCGCATTCGCCCCGAAGCCGTGCAAGCGCAATGCGTTTCCAATAACAAGCACCGATGAGGCAGACATGGCAATCGCCGCTAACAAAGGCGTGGCGTGGCCCAGGATGGCGATCGGCACGGCGACGGCATTGTAGACGATCGCAATCGCGATGTTCTGGCGGATCAGGTGTCCCGCCTTGCGCGAGACGTCCAGCGCGAGAGGCACTGCCAGAAGGCTTTCGCGCAGGAATACGAAGTCGGCGGCATTGCGGCCAATGTCGGCGGCGGTGGCCGGAGCGATCGAGACATGCGCCGCGCTCAGCGCCGGCGTGTCGTTGAGGCCGTCGCCAACCATCAGAACCTTGTGTCCGTCTTTCGCCAGGGTCTCGATGCGCTCGACCTTGCCCGACGGCAGCAGGCACGGAACGAAGTCCTCGACACCCAGCATTCTTGCAACTTCACCGCAGGCACCTGCGGTATCGCCCGACAGCATTTGCATCGACACCCCAGTATCGTTCAATCGCTTGATCGCCGCCGCCGCGTCGGCGCGCAGCGCATCCTCGAAATCGAAGGTCGCGACAATGAACCCGTCTTTTGTCAGCACCGTTCCGCCATAGCCATGGTTGCCTTCACCACCGGTCCGGGCCTTCCATCCAGCCCATCCGCGTCGACCCAGCCGCCAGATGCTTCCGGCGACAGTGGCTTCGATCCCGAACCCCGGATGCTCTGTGACGGCATCGAATTTGTGTTGCCCGCCAGGAGCGGCAAAGCCGGTTATGGCCTTTGAAAACGGGTGACGCGAGTGCGCGGCCATGTCTGCCGCGATTGCCAGCATGGCCGGATCGATCGACGATGCATTGAGGAGCCGGGGTTGTCCGAGCGTGAGCGTTCCGGTCTTGTCGAACACTGCGTTATCAATCGTCGCCAGGCGCTCCATGGCCGAACCGTCCTTGACCATGATGCCGTTCTCGAACAGACGCCGCGCGGCGACCACCTGAACGATCGGTACGGCGAGGCCGAGCGCGCACGGGCAGGTGATGATCAGAACGGCAATGGCGATCGTCATCGCCCGGTGCCAGTCGCCCGTCGCCGCCATCCAACCCAGGAATGTCACGAAGGCGGTGAGATGAACCACGGGCGCGTAGAGTGCCGACACGCGATCAGCGATGCGGCGATAGTGCGCGCGACCGCCCTCTGCGGCTTCCATCAGCCGAACCATTTCGGCGAGGAACGAATCCTTCGCGGCGGCGGTCGCCTCGATCGTCAGCGGGCCGGTAAGATTGAGCACGCCGGCCTGCACGGCTTCGCCCGGCGCCACGTTTTTCGGCGCGCTTTCGCCTGAGGCCAGCGAGCAGTCGAGATCAGACGCTCCGTGGATGATCTTGCCGTCGACGGGGATCCTTTCACCGGCCGCGATCAGCAGCTGCATCCCCGGTTCGATCTCGCCAACCGGCAGATAGTCGCGCGCGCCATCGCCGCGCAGCACCATGGCGCCGCGTGCGGCCAGCTGCGACAGGCCTTTCACCGCGGTGCGGGCACGTTCGCGCATCACGTGATCCAGCGTCCTGCCGATCAAAAGGAAAAAAAGCAGCGAAACCGACGCGTCGAAATAGGCGTGGTCGCCATGGTTGATCGTCTCATAGAGGCTCATGGCGTAAGCGAGCGACACTCCGACCGCGATCGGCACGTCCATGTTCATGCGGCCGTGGCGCAGTGCATTCCAGGCCGAGCGGAAGAAGATGCCGCCGGCGAAGGCGAGCGCTGGGATGGCGATCAATGCGGAGACCCAGTGAAACAGGTCGCGGGTAGCCCCTTCGGCCCCGGACCAGACAGAGACCGAAAGCAGCATGATATTGCCCGCCGCGAACCCGGCAACCGCGACGGCGCGGATCAACTCCGAAAGCGTCCTGTCCTTTTCATCAATCTCGGGGGCGAAGAGATGCGCCTGGTAGCCGAGCCGTCCAAGCGCGGCGACGAACGGTGGAACCTCGTCGCCACGCCAGCGGACCGAGACCCGTTTCGTCGACAGGTTGACGCGGGCGCTCTCGACGCGATCGAGCGTTCCCAACGCCGTCTCGATCGTCTGGATACAAGCTGCGCAATGAACGCTCGGCACCGAAAGATCGGTTTGGCGGAGATCATCTCCAAGCGATCGGCTCGCCAGCCTGATCTCTTGACTAGACGGCAGGACCGACGTGGTGCTGCCCAGATCAAGCGCCATTTCGGCGCCCGGTGCACAACAACTCATTTCAGCGCTCCATGGGAAATCATGATCCTGCGGACTTCGCGGTAGGGCTCGGCCAGACCGGCGTCAGCGTCGACTTCGACGATCCAGACGCCATCCTTCGGCATGTGCTGGGCTGCGAATTCCTGGCCGGAGGCGAGGGCGAGGTTGACCGCCTTGTCCTCTTTCTCGTAGGCGGGATGGCGAAACAGCACCTTGACGCCATGCAAGGCAATCGGCTTGCCGACGGCGTCGGTAAGGCTATAGCGGACCTCGCCCCATGCGATGGTCAGCTTGCCGGTCCAGCCGAGCGCTGCCTGCGCCCGCCCCTCCTCGGCCTTCTTGTTGAACTGCTGGCTCGCCACATAGGTGTTTTCGACGACAAGGCCGGTCCAGCTCGTGTTGGCGAGCGTTGCCATCGTCAGATTGACCGCGATGACCACCCCGAAAAAGGCTAGGATGATGGCCAGCATGTGCCTGCCGGTGAATACGCGGGGTTTTTCAGCGTTAGCGGTCATCTGGCAGTCTCCGGCGCGTTGAAGGTGGCGGTGTATTCGTCCGCCTCGAAGCTCGCCTTGTCCTCGACACGGAACTTGAAGGTCTGCGCTGTGCCCTGGATTTGATCCGCCGGCTGGCGCACGAAGACCTTCAGCATTTTCAGGCGGTCGGGTTCGACCGGAATGGCAAAAGAACGGCCTTCCGGGATGTCGTCGCCGACCACGCTCATCTCGGCGCCCTGCAAGCCTTGAATCGCGACAACGATCGTCCTTGGCTCGGGGATCATGTTGAGCAGCTTGACGGTGTAGCCGTTGCGGATCGAGCCGTCGGACAGCGTGACAAATTGCGGATTGCGATCATGCAGCACGTTGACTTCGAGCCGATCGCGCGTCAGCAGCGAATAGAGCAGACCCAGGCCGATCAGCGACCAGATACCCATGTAGACGTAGGTGCGTGGCCGAAAGATCTTGCGGATATGGAAATGCGCCACCTTGTCGGAGAACAGGCCATCAGCGGTCCTGACCTGCGACGGGTTGACTGAACTGGAGCCGCCCGCGGTCGCCAGCATCATGTTGGCGTTGTAGTCGGACAGTGTCGCATAGGAGATCAGCCCGCGCTCCTTGCCGAGCTTGTCCATGACCCCGTCGCAGGCGTCTATGCACAGCGCGCAGGTGATGCATTCCATCTGCTGGCCATCGCGGATGTCGATCCCCATCGGGCAGACCGCGACGCAGGCATTGCAGTCGACGCAGTCACCGACCGGCAGCCCTGCGGCAAGGACCTTCTTGGCGTGGCGAGAACGCGGTTCGCCGCGCCAGTCATTGTAGGTGACGGTGAGAGAACTTTCGTCGAGCATCGCTGCCTGGATGCGCGGCCATGGGCACATGTAGGTGCAGACCTGCTCGCGCATCAGACCGCCGAACGTGTAGGTGGTAGCCGTCAGCACGGCGACAGTGATGTAGGCGACGGGTGGCGCGGTGCCGGTGAAGAGTTCGCCAACCAGCGTCGGCGCATCGGCAAAATAGAAAATCCAGGCGCCGCCGGTCGCCGCACCGATGACCAGCCAGACGGCGTGCTTCGATAAGCGCAGCATCAGCTTGCGGGCGGTCCAGGGGCCTGCATCGAGTTTCATGCGAGCGTTACGGTCGCCCTCTATCGCACGTTCGACGACGAGGAACAGATCGACCCACACCGTCTGAGGGCATGCATAGCCGCACCAGGCACGGCCGACAGTCGAGGTGATCAGGAAAAGACCGACGCCCGCCATGACCAGGAGGCCGGCCACATAGAAGAATTCCTGGGGCCATATCTCGATGAAGAAGAAGTAGAAGCGCCGGTTCGCGAGATCGAGCAGGACTGCCTGGTCCGGGGCAAATGGACCGCGAGCCCAAGGCAGCCACGCAGCCAGGTAATAGATGCCAAGTGTGATCGTCATCACCAGCCATTTGAAGCGACGAAAGTTGCCCGAGGCGCGCTTCGGAAAGATCTTTTGACGCGCGGCATAAAGCGGCTTGCGGGTTTTGGCGGAATTGACAGTTTCTGTTTCGAGCCCTGTCAACTGCGTCTTGTCACGCATGTGCAACTCCACTTTCCCAGCCAATGTCAGGGGCACCTGTCGTAAAGCCTCGCCGTAGGATAGCCTTGCCGGGTTGTGCAGATCGCATTAGGGATGGTGTCGAGGCCCGGCTCACGCCGGGCCTCGTCCGCTTGGCAGGGGGGACCGAAGAATAGGACCTTCCATTCCTATTCTCCGCCGCCAAGCGAATGGACATAAACTGCAAGTTCCTTGACCTTGATCTCGCCGAGACGGCCAACCCAGGCCGGCATGACGCCCTGTTTTGGCGCACGGACCTGTGCGGCGATGGCTGTCTCACCGGATCCATAGAGCCAGATCGCATCGGTCAGGTCGGGGGCGCCGAATTCCCTGTTGCCTTTTGCATTGTCGCCGTGACAGGCCACGCAATTCTCGGCAAAGACCTTGGCGCCGGGTTGGATCAGACTTGCATCGCGGACCTTGCCGGAAAGGCTGGCCACGTAGGCGCTGACTTGTGCGATCTGGTCGGCGGTAATGATGTCGCCGAAGGCCGGCATTTCCGACAGGCGCGTGTCCGGATCGGATGCGAAGCGGATGCCGTGCGTAATCGTCTGCTGGATCTGCTCGGCCTTGCCGCCCCACAGCCAGTCGTCGTCGTTGAGATTGGGAAAGCCCTTGGAACCCTGGGCGCCGGAGCCATGACATTGTACGCAATTGACCTTGAAAGCGGCGCCACCGGCGGCGATTGCGAATTCGCGCAGGCCGTCGTCCGCGGCGATTTCCGAGACGCTCTTGGACTCCACCGCCGAGATATATTTGCCCTTGGCGGCCTCAGCCGCGGTCAGCTCGTTCCTGACCTCGTTGCGGCTGGAATAGCCGAGCACACCCGTTGTCGCCGAGTGCAACAGAGGCCATGCTGGATAGGCAATGGTGTAGCCTATCGCCCAGACAATGGTGACGTAAAAAGTGATAACCCACCATCTGGGAAGCGGGTTGTTCAGCTCCCGGATACCATCCCATTCGTGGCCGGTGGTCGAGACGCCAGAGATTTCATCGATATGCTCGTCGCTCATGATCACTCGTCCTCGAGCGGAATGCGGGCCGCTTCGTCGGCCAGCCTTCGGCTGCCGGGGCGTAGGGCAAAGGCGATGCACCCCACGAAGAACAGCGCCATCGCAACCAGGCCCCAGCTGTCGGCAAACGCCCGCATCAAATTGTAGGTCATCAGCGTTCTCCTCAGCGGTAGCCGGCGGCTTCGTCGTAATTTTTGAAGTCGACCAGTGTGCCAAGCATCTGCAGGTAGGCGAGCAGGGCATCCATTTCGGTGACCTGTTGCGGGTTGCCGTCGAAGTCGCCGATCTTGGCTTTTGGGTAACGCGCCTCAAGGCCTGATGTGTCGGCATTGGGATCGGCCTGCGCCGCCAGATCCGCATTGGCGTGGGCGATCATGTCATCGGTGTAAGGGACGGCTACAAGCCTGTTGGCGACCAGATGCGTCGAGAAATCCTTCACGTCGATCGGCGTGTCTTTCAGGAACCCATAGCTCGGCATGATCGATTCCGGCACCACCGAGCGCGGGTCGGTAAGATGCGCGACATGCCATGCATTCGAGTAGCGGTCGCCAACTCTGGCGAGATCCGGCCCGGTGCGCTTCGATCCCCACTGGAAGGGGTGATCGTACATGGACTCGGCAGCCAGGCTGTAGTGGCCATAGCGCTCAACTTCGTCGCGGAACGGCCTGATCATCTGGCTATGACAGAGGTAGCAGCCCTCGCGCATATAGATGTTGCGCCCGACAAGTTCGAGCGGCGAATAGGGGCGCATGCCTTCCACCTTCTCGATCGTGTTGTCGAGATAGAAGAGAGGCGCGATCTCGACGATGCCGCCGACCGTCACCACGAGCAGCGAGCCAACGAGAAGAAGCGTGGCGTTCTTCTCGATGATTGCGTGTTTGTCCATCAAGCCCATTACCTGGCTCCTGATCGCGCAGGTCGGATGGCGACGGGGCTCGGCATCGGCTCCTCCTCGCGCTGGTGGCCGAGGATGGTCCTGGTGATGTTCCAGGCCATGATCAGGGCGCCGGAGAGGTACATGGCGCCGCCGATGGCGCGCAGGACATAGTAGGGGTGCATGGCGGCGACGGTTTCGGCGAAGGAGTAGACCAGGAAGCCCTGCTCGCCATATTCGCGCCACATCAGGCCCTGCATGATGCCGGACACCCACATCACCGCGGCGTAGACGACGATCCCGAGTGTCGCCAGCCAGAAGTGCCAGGTG
The DNA here is from genome assembly GCF_029625735.1 of Mesorhizobium sp. WSM4935. Taxonomy (NCBI): domain Bacteria; kingdom Pseudomonadati; phylum Pseudomonadota; class Alphaproteobacteria; order Hyphomicrobiales; family Phyllobacteriaceae; genus Mesorhizobium; species Mesorhizobium sp. WSM4935. The sequence goes on from NZ_JARTVR010000017.1 coordinate 142,095, forward strand.
ACGAGCCTCAGCGAGTAGAGCCGTTGACGGTTCCAGAGCTTCGGGACCATGTAGTAGATCGCGCCGAACGAGATCATGCCGACCCAGCCGAGCGCACCCGAATGGACGTGCCCGATGGTCCAGTCGGTATAATGCGACAGCGAATTGACCGCCCGGATCGCCATGATGGGGCCTTCGAAGGTCGACATGCCATAGAAGGCGACGGCCATCACCATCATGCGGATGATCGGATCGGTGCGCAGCTTGTCCCAGGCGCCGGACAGCGTCATCAGGCCGTTGATCATGCCGCCCCAGGACGGCATCCACAGCATGATCGAGAACACCATGCCGAGCGTCTGCGCCCAATCGGGCAAGGCGGTGTAGTGCAGGTGATGCGGCCCGGCCCAGATGTAGAGAAAGATGATAGCCCAGAAATGGACGATCGACAGCCGGTACGAATAGACTGGCCGGTTCGCCTGCTTGGGCACGAAATAATACATCATGCCGAGGAAGCCGGCGGTGAGAAAGAAGCCGACCGCGTTGTGGCCGTACCACCATTGCGTCAAGGCGTCCTGGACCCCTGAAAAGGCGGAGTAGCTCTTGGAGCCCGGGAACGAGACTGGTATGGACAGGTTGTTGACCACATGCAGCATCGCGATGGTCACGATGAACGACAGGTAGAACCAGTTGGCCACGTAGATATGCGGTTCCTTGCGCTTCAGGATCGTGCCAAGGAACAGAATGAGGTAGGCGACCCAGACGATGGTCAGCCAGACATCCACATACCATTCGGGTTCGGCGTACTCGCGGCCCTCGGTGATGCCGAGCAGGTAGCCGGTCGCGGCCATGACGATGAACAGCTGGTAGCCCCAGAAGACGAACCAGGCGAGATCACGGCCGAAGAGGCGCGCGCGGCAGGTGCGCTGCACGACATACAGAGACGTGCAAAGCAGCGCGTTGCCGCCGAAGGCGAAAACGACACCGGATGTGTGCAACGGCCGCAAACGACCGAAATTGAACCAGGGCTGGATGTTGAGATCGGGGTAGGCGAGCTGCAGCGCGATCACCACGCCGACCAGCATGCCGACGACACCCCAGAACACGGTGGCGATCGCGCCGTAGCGGATCGGACCATCCATGTAAGCGGATGGGTCAATCGGAGCTGCTGGCCTGAACTCCGTGTTGCGCAACAGGATCGCAGTGAAACCAGCCACTGCGAAGAACAACACCCACATGTGTCGGCGGAAAGGTTCATCCACGCCGAAGCCGGCGGCCACCAGGGCCGCAAAAGCGAACACGCTTAGAAGGACGATCTCTGTGCCGAATTTCATTGCAGATCCCGATCTCGAATCTGGTGGATGCCAAATCCGCAGCGCACTAATCGCGCAGCCGCCGCCCCCTCGCCCTGATCTATGTCAGGCCGCACGATTTTGTGCGGCGCAATCAGCAGGTGGCGAATGAACGAGGAACGCAGCGCGGGCTCACTCCCTCATGGAAGGCGTTCCCTGGGTTGGGCGGGCGCAGACGCGATCGCTGAGGCGAAAGCTGAGGCTCTGCGCGCGTTGGATGCTATTGCCGATGCCCTGCCAAACGTTGTTCGGATCCCATTGGAAACGAACGCGATCGTTCCGCCGAGCCGTGGCAGATTAAGGACCATGCTTCGCCGGTATGTGCCGAAACACACCTGGCGATTGGTCACGTTCCTATCAAAGCCCGAAAGCTGTTTGTCTCGACAACCGTGACGCCGCTTCGTCGAAGGCGCGGCGACATCGCATTAAAAGGCAAACACGGCCCGCCCCGGAGTCATGCGACATGGCCTCGCCGCTTAGGGCCGCTCGCGTCCGCCGCCACAGCGCTTCTCCAGACGGCTTATGCTGTCCACCGTCACATGGCGTGCGTTCTCAATCCGAATCACCCCGTCAGCCCGCAATCGCGTCAGTTGGCGGCTCACGGTCTCGCTGGTGATTCCAAGGAAATCAGACATTTCGGCACGCGTCAGCGGCAGATCGAAGGAGGCCGACCCGGAAGCCGCATCGAGACTGGAATCGATATTCCGGGCCATCATGAGGAGAAAAGTCGCCACCTTTTCCGGAGCTGTCTTGCGCCCCAGCGTCACCATCCACTCGCGCGCCTCATCGAGTTCATTCAGCGTCTGTTTGAGCAGGCGATGCTCGAATTCCCGTGACGCCTTCATCATCCGTTCGACGGCCGCTCGCGGAAACGAACACAGCGTGACTGCTGTTGCCGCTTCCGCATTGATCGAGCTTTCCTCCTTGAAAGGACGTCCCAGAAAATCCGGTGCAAACTGGAGACCGACGATCTGCTGGCGCCCATCCGACAGGCTCTTTGATAGCTTTACCACGCCTGAAAGCACGTTGGAGTAGCTGTCGACGTTCTGTGCCTCGCCGGTCAACTCCATTCCTGACTCGATCCGGCGACGCGAGCAAGTCTTGGCGAGCCCAACCAAATTGTCTGGATCGAGCGCACCGCAGACACCGCGACGCCGTGCCTCGCAAGGGAAGCAAAGAACAGGAATGCCGGAACTATGAATGTCTTGCCGAAAGGTCATGCGTTCGCCTTACCCGATCCTAACTGCCGGCAGGATACCCATCCAGGGTAGAGAAATCCTGCGGCGGTTTGTCCATGAGCGCGGCTGATCGAGATCAGGGTCTGCTTCAGCGATGCGTGCAGTGTTCCGGCGGGCAACACGGTGAACGCGAGATGCAATCGGAAATAGCTGTCAAACTCAGCGAGAACGTCCCACGCTACACCAGCTATCCGACGGCGCCGCATTTCCATTCGGGGATCGATGCTGCCATTTACCGTGGCTGGTTGGAGACGCTGGAAAGCGGCGACGAAATCTCGCTGTACCTGCACATTCCTTACTGCGACAAGCTCTGCTGGTTCTGCGCCTGCCACACCAAGCAGACGCACCAATATGAGCCGGTGGCCGCTTATCTGCGCTCGCTGAATGCCGAAATCGTCACGATTGCCGGTCTGGTGAGCGGCAAGGCACATGTCCGTGCAATCCACTTCGGTGGCGGTTCGCCAACTATTCTGAGGCCCGATGATATGGTTGCTCTTGGAGCGGCCTTGCGGGACAGCTTCGACCTTCTCCCGGATGCTACGGTCAGCATCGAAATCGAAACCAACGACATGGACAAGGCGCGCCTTGATGCACTTGCTCAAATCGGCGTAACGCGGGCGAGCCTCGGCGTGCAGGATTTCGATCCGCAAGTGCAAAAAGCAATTAATCGTGAGCAGAGTTTTTTGCAGACCAAGGCAGTCGTCGACGGGGTTCGTTCGCGGGGCGTCGAATCGGTCAATCTGGACCTGCTCTACGGGCTCCCGAATCAGACACGCGAGACGATCTGTTCCACGGTGGCGCAGGCACTGACCTTGGAGCCAGACCGGATGGCCCTGTTCGGCTACGCACATGTGCCCTGGTTCAAGAAGCATCAGACGATGATCGACGAGGCATGGCTGCCGAGTCCCACTGAGCGTTTCGCCCAATCTCAACTCGCGGCGCGGGCAATTGTCGCCAAGGGATATGAGGCAATAGGACTCGATCATTTCGCGAAGCCCGACGATGCGCTGGCCATAGCGGCCCGCGCAGGGGTTTTGCATCGCAATTTTCAGGGCTACACTGAGGATCGCTGCCCGACACTGATCGGACTTGGCCCTTCGTCCATCGGTCGTTTTCGCCAAGGCTACGTGCAGAACATGGCTTCGACTGCCGGGTACGGGCGCATGGTTGCGGATGGCGGGTTGGCTGCCGTCCGCGGCGTTGCCCTTTCCGACGACGATCGCGTCCGTGGCTGGATCATCGAGCGGCTGATGTGTGATTTTGCCTTCTCGGCAGTCGACCTGGTGGAGCGGTTCGGCAAAGCCGGCGAGCAGCTCCTTCATCGCTCGAGGTCCATCGCACTCCACGATCCTGCCCGAGCGCTTGAATTCGATGGTGACAGTTTCCTCGTACGGACTGAAAGTCGCCCCTTCATTCGAACCATCGCGGCCAAGTTCGATACATATTTCAAAGGGGGAACGGCGAGGCACTCGGTGGCGGTCTGAGCAAAGCACAGTGCGCTCGCCGTTTGGTCGATCGGCGAACCAGCTGCGTTCGTTTTGACCGCTCATAGGCGACTACCGCATCAAATCGTCGACCGTGAACAATCCGAGCCCTAAGCGGCGACCGGCTTCGGCCGGATTTGAAGCAGGGCAATCAAGAGCGACAA
>NZ_JARTVR010000018.1:0-112616 GCF_029625735.1 Mesorhizobium sp. WSM4935
GCTCTTTTGTATTTGCTGCGAGAGCCGGCGATTTTAACCTGCATCAGGGACCCGCAAACAGGCAAAGCCGACGCCGCGGGACAAAAAGCCAAATCCTGCCCCACCCCCCCCCAACCAAATATAAAAACAGCCGCCTCACTCCGGCGTCTTTTAGCCGGCTCTGTCGCCGGCTGACGGCACGCTCCAGGCGGGCCGCTTTGCATCGGGGCGCTGCGGTCGCTGTTCGGTTCCGCGTGACCGTGAATGGCATGCGGTCTCTGATCAGCCGACCTCAAACGCTCTCCAGATAGGTCTCGATCTCGAAGTCGCTGACGTTGAGCGCGAACGTGTTCAGCTCCTGTCGTTTGCAGGCGACGAAGGCGTCGCGCAGCACGTCCGGGAAGATTTCGGCGACGCGCGGGCCGGCCTCGAAGGCAGCGATTGCGGACGCCCAGTCGGGCGGCAGCTTGGCGAGCGCCAGCCCCTGACCCTCGCCGCCTGTCGGCTCGCCGGGCGAGAGCTGGCGCTCGATGCCGATCAACGCCGCGCCGAGAATCGCCGCCAGCACCAGATAGGGATTGGCGTCGGCGCCGGAGACGCGATGCTCGATGCGCCGCGCGGCCGACGGGCCGCCGGGAATGCGGATCGCCACCATGCGGTTTTCATAACCCCAGGCGACGGCAGTCGGCGCGTAGGATCGCGGCCGCAGCCGGCGGTAGGAGTTGAAATGCGGCGCGAACACCAGCGTGCTTTGCGCCATTGCGGCAAGCAGGCCGCCGACCGCATGACGCATGGTGTCGGAGCCCTGGTCCGAGCCGTCATCGAAGATGTTGCGGCCGTGCCTGTCGAGGACGCTGAAATGAACGTGGAAACCATTGCCGGCGCGCTCGCCATAGGGCTTTGCCATGAAACAGGCGGCAAAGCCGTGCTTGCGGGCGATGCCTTTCACGGTGCGCTTGAAGAGCACGGCGTCGTCCGCGGCGCGCAAGGCGTCGGGCACATGGTTGAGATTGATCTCGAACTGGCCGACGCCGTTCTCGGCAATGGCGGTGTCGACAGGAATGTCCTGCATGCGGCAGGCTTCGTAGATGTCGTGGATGAAGGCTTCGAAATCGTCGACCTCGTCGATCGAAAGCGCCGCATCGGAATCGAGACGCCGCCCGGTCACCGGCGAGACCGGCCCGACAGGCCGCTGCGATGTCGGGTCGACAAGGTAGAATTCGAGTTCGGTCGCAGTGACGGGAGTCAGGCCGAGCGCGGCATAGCGGTCGAGGATGCGGGCGAGCGCGCGGCGCGGATCGCCGAGATAGGGGGCGCCGCTGTCGTCTGCCAGCCAGACCGGCAACAGCGCCGTCGGGTGCGCCGTCCAGTTGACGGGCAGTATGCCTCGTCCCGTCCAATGACAGAGCCCGTCGGCATCGCCGGTCGAGAACACCTGGGCGTTGCCTTCGATGTCCTCGCCCCAGATGTCGAGGCCGATGGCCGAGTAGGGCATGCGCAGCTTGCCTTCAAGCGCCTTGCGCGCCTGCTCGACCGGAATGCGCTTGCCGCGCATGATGCCGTTCAAGTCGCACACCGCCGCCCGCAGGCTCTGGATGTCCTTCCTGCTGTCCAGCCACTTCAAAACGTCCGCAATCGCATCGCTCAATTTCCAGCCCCGTTTCTCTAGGTGCTGTAGCCTCGCCGGCTACGATATCCAATTTTCAGCTTGTGAGTTCATGAAGGCCAACACGGCTGGCGCCGAGTAGGTTTCCTTCATTTTTTCAAATCACTAGCCGGGATATCGGGCGGCATTTCGGGTTCCATTTGTGCGATCTGCGATCGCAACATAGCTGGCGAGTGAGCGAAAGCCAAGCCGTATACGATACCCGCTTGTTCCGCCTTGTCAGTGGCGCAGTTCCGGAAACCTTATCTGGCCCAGGATGTGCGTCGCGCCCTCGGCGATGTCGCGCACGATCGCGGCCCGCGCCCGCTCGCCGTCGCCGGCCTCGATCGCCGCCACCACCTCCTCGTGATAGTCGATGCCGAGAATGCCGGCGAGGTCGTCCTCGAAACCGATGCGCAGATTGCGCAGGAAAGGGCCGACCTGCATCCACACCGTCTCGATCAGGAAGATCATCTGCTCGTTGCCGCAATGGCGGTAGATCGAGAATTTGAAGTCGTGGTTCTTGCGCAGATAGTCGTCTATGTCGCCGCTGCGGGCGGCCTGTGTGAGCTCGGCGCAGAGACGGCGGATGGCGCGCAGGTTGTTGCCGTTGATGCGTTTTGTCGCGAGCTCGGTGGCCGTGCCCTCCAGGACCGTGCGCACGTCGGTCAGTTGCTGGAAGCGGTCGGCCGAAATCAGCGGCACCTCGACGCTGCCGTTCGGCATCGGGCTCAGCGCCCTCAGCGCCTGCAACCGCATGAAGGCGCTGCGCACCGGCATATCGCTGGTGCCGAGCTCCTTGGCGAGCTTGCGCGAGGTCAGCTTCTGGCCAGGCTGGAGCTGGCCTGACATCAGCGCCCGCACCAGTTCCAGATAGACTTTTTCATGCAGGGGTACTGTATCGACAGCGGTCAGTCCGAAGCGTGTTTTGTCGGCCATTGGCTATGCGCTGCTTGATCGGTCCTGAAATCTGTTCGTCACTCGACGACGCGGGGATAGCTGGCCGGTCGTTTCGGCCGCACGATAGACGCTCAACGCGAGCCGCCGCAAGGGCGGCCGGCATTGCTATCCGGTCCGGGCGTCGATGATTTCGACGAAGCGTGCGAACAGGCCGGCCTGCGACTTGATCTTCAGCTTGCGATAGATGTTGCGGCGATGGACCTTGACCGTCCCCGGCACGATGCGCAGCGCCCTGGCGATCGATTCCGTGGAATGGCCCTGGAGCACCAGATCGACGACCTGCTTCTCGCGCGAGGTCAGGGAAAGGCTCTTCCAGATATGCGCGCGGTCGAGCTCGTTGGCCGTTGCGACGGTTTCGCCTGAAGGCTGGGCGATACTCTCTTCGGCGGGCAAAGCGGGCCAGCGCTGCTTACAGAAGCCGATCACCGCCGGCGCCATGTCGCGCAGCAGCCTGGCATCCGCCGTTCCGAACGGGCCGGTGGCGCGCAGCCGCATCAGCGACAGCACGAGCGCATCCTTGCCGGCTAAAGGCACGAAGAAGCCGACCTCCTCGGCAAGTTTGGTCTGGCTGTAATAGGAGCGGTAATATTCGCTGGCGTAGAAGCGGTCCGGGGCGAGCTCGCGCATGCGCCAGAAACCCTCCTTGCGCTCGACTGCGGCGTGATGGAACGGGTCGAGCAGATACGGCCCTTCCTGGTAGAGCGCGACGAAGATCCGGCTCTCCGGCGGCGAGAAGGTCTCGAACAGCAGCGGCGGCCGCGCGGCACCGCGATAGCCGAAGATCACGCAGTGATCGAAGCGAACATGTCCGCTGAGCCAGCGGACGATCGCCTTGCCGAAATGATCGCCCCCGGTCTCACGCGACGCGGCGATCACGACGGCCAAAGCGTTGTAGTCGTCACTGCGGGAGGCAGCCAATCCATACCCCTCAAAATGATAAAATCGGCTGAATATACCACCTGCGAGGTATATACTAGGTGCCATTGGCTCTGCTAGCGTCATGATATTGCCTCACGCTGTCGCTGGAGCCCGTGGCTTGACTGCAGTGCCCGATATCGAATTTCGCGCGGTCACCAAGCGCTATGGCGCCGTCACCGCGGTCAGCGGCATCGACCTTGCCATCCCGCCTTCCGCTTTCGTCGCGCTGCTGGGTCCCTCCGGCTGCGGCAAGACGACGTGCCTGCGCATGATCGGCGGCTTCGAGCAGCCGAGCGAGGGCCAGGTGCTGATCCGCGGCCGCGACATGGCCGGCACCCCGCCCTACCGGCGGCCAGTCAACATGGTGTTCCAGCAATACGCGCTGTTCCCGCATCTCGATGTCGAGGAGAACATCTCCTACGGGCTGCGGCAGGCGAGGCCCAGGCTGTCGTCGCGCGAGATCGCCACAAGGGCCGGCGAGGCGCTTTCGATGGTGCAACTCGCCGGCTATGGCCGTCGCAAGATCCACGAGCTTTCCGGCGGCCAGCAGCAGCGCGTCGCGCTCGCACGGGCGCTGGTCAACAAGCCGGCGGTGCTGTTGCTCGACGAGCCGCTGGCGGCGCTCGACAAGAAGCTGCGCACCGACATGCAGATTGAGCTGCAGAACCTGCAGCGCGAGATCGGCATCACCTTCGTGCTGGTCACCCACGATCAGGAAGAGGCATTGTCGATGAGCGATTTCGTCTGCGTCATGAATGGCGGCCGAGTCGTCCAGCTCGGACAGCCGAGCGAAATTTATGACGAGCCGGCCGACCTGTTCGTGGCGGATTTCGTCGGCAAGACCAATCTCGTCAGCGGCAAGGTGGCAGGCCTTTCCGGCGACCTCGTCGAGGTCGCCCTGGCCGACGGCACGGTGATTTCCGCGCGCAAGCGGGTGCCGCTCAGCCGGGGCGAGGCGGTATCCGTCAGCCTGCGGCCGGAATCGCTCAGTCTTTCGGCGCCCGGAGGCGGCGTCCTGAAAGGCGTTGTCCGCAACCGGATTTTCCTGGGCTCGACGGCGGAATACGCGATCGAGATCCAAGGCATCGGATCATTGCTCGCCAAGGCCGACCATGTGATCGGCCAGGGCAATCTCTTCAAGCCGGGCGAACCCGTCGCCATCGGCTTTGCCGCCGGAGCGCCGCTGGCGTTTCCGCACGCCAACAATAACGGGACCAACCAGAGGGAAGACCAACATGTCGAAATCCTATCGTGACGGACTGCCGATAACCCCCGATAAATTCGTCGACCAGTTAATGCGCCTGAAGCGGGGCTCGATCAGCCGGCGCGACTTCCTCGGCCTCACCGGCCTCGGCGTCGCGACCGCGGTGATGGCGCGCGAACTCGGCATCATGCCGACGCCGGCATATGCGGCCGAGAACCTCGGCGACCGCATGTCGATCGCTACTTGGCCGAACTATCACGACCCGCAGACCTTCGAGAACTTCAAGGCCGAGACCGGTGTGGCCGTCGAGGTCAACGTCTTCGGCTCGAACGAGGAGATGCTGGCCAAGCTGCAGGCCGGCGGTTCGGGCTGGAGCCTGTTCGTGCCGACCAACTACACGATCTCGACCTATAAGAAGCTCGGCATCATCGAGCCACTGGACATGGCCAAACTCGGCAATTTCGACGGCAAGTCGGAAGATGCGCGCTTCACCGCGGAAGGCACGATCGACGGGACGATCTATGCCGTGCCGAAGAACTGGGGCACGACCGGCTTTGCGGTCAACACCAAGAAGCTCACCAAGCCGATGTCGAGCTGGAAGGAGTTCTGGGATACGGCCATGGCTGAAGGCGACGGCCGCACCATGGTGCACGACTATCAGCTGACCACGATCGGCAACGCGCTGAAATATTACGGCTACTCCTTCAACTCGCTGAAGCAGGACGAGCTCGCCAAGGCGGAGGAGCTGCTGCTCAAGGTGAAGCCGCATCTGTTCGCGGTGTCGAGCGACTATCAGCCGTCGATGCGCTCGGGCGATGCCTGGATGACGATGTGCTGGACCAATGACGGCGCGCAGCTCCATCGCGATATCCCCGAGATCGCCTATGTGCTCGGCAAGGAGGGCGGCGAGATCTGGACCGACTTCTACGCGATCCCGAAGGATGCGCCGAACAAGCCGGCCGGTTATGCGCTGCTCAACTACCTGATGAACCCGAAGGTCGCTGTGAAGGAGCATCTGGCCAATGGCGCGCCCTGCACGGATGCACGGGTCAACGCGCTGCTGCCTAAGGAAGTGCTCGACAATCCGATCCTCTATCCGGCGGCCGACCTGTTGAAGCCGCTGGAATTCGGCGCTGCCGCGACGCTCACCGATCCGGGCCGCGCCGAGCTGATGGCGCGCTTCAAGTCGGCTTGAGCGAGACCGGTCACAAACCCGATCCAGACAATGCGACCGGCGGGCAAATGCCCGCCGGCTCCCAACCGGCTTTCCCGATGCGCCGCAGTCTCTTTCGCAAAAATCTCGTGACGGCGCTGCTGCTTGCTCCGGCAACGCTGTGGCTGGTCGTCTTCCTGGTGCTGCCCTTCGTCGCCATCGCCATCTTCAGCGTCGGCGAGCGGGCGCCGGAGGGCGGCTATCAGGCCGCGCTGACGTTTGCGCAATACGCCAATCTGCCGGCGCGGGCGACCGCCTTCTGGAACACGATGGTACTCGCGCCGATCGGCGCTTTGGCCTGCCTGCTCGTCGCATATCCGGTCGCGTATTACCTGGCGTTGCGCGCGCCGCAGCGCTGGCGGCTGATCCTGCTCGCGCTGATCGTCATTCCGTTCTGGACCAGCCTGCTGATGCGCACCTATGCCTGGATGTATATCCTTGGCGGGCGCGGCATCCCGGCTCTGCTCGCCTATGTCGGCATCGAGGATCTCAGGCTGATCAACACGCCGGGCGCGGTGCTGCTCGGCATCGTCTACGGCTACCTGCCGCTAATGATCCTGCCGATCTATGTCAGCCTGGAACGGCTCGACCGCCGCCTGCTGGAAGCCTCCGCTGATCTCGGCGCGACGCCGCTGTCGACCTTCCTTGGCGTGACGCTCCGACTGTCGCTGCCCGGCGTGATGACCGGGTTCTCGCTGGTGATGATCCTGCTGCTCGGCGAATATCTGATCCCGACGCTGCTCGGCGGCGGCAAGGTGTTCTTCATCGGCAACGCGCTGGTCGATCTCTTCCTGCAGTCGCGCAACTGGCCGTTCGGCTCGGCCATCGCCATCACGCTGGTGCTGGTCTCAGTCGTGGTGCTGATCGTCGCCAACCGCATCTCGACCCGGTTATCGGGAGCACGCCGGGTGGACCTGATCTGATGCGTGCCTTCGTCATCGCTGTCTTTGCCTTCCTCTATCTGCCGATCGCGCTGGTCGTGCTGTTCTCCTTCAACGCCGGTCATCATGCCAGCGAATTCACCGGCTTTTCCATGCAATGGTACGGCAAGGCGCTGTCCAATCCTTTCCTGGTCGAGGCGCTGAAAAACAGCCTGCTCATCGCCACGACGAGCGCGCTGCTCGCAGCCTTTTGCGGCACGGCCGCGGCGCTCGGGCTGCAGCGGGTCGGCACGCGGACGCGGGCTCTGTTCGACGCGTTGCTGGGCGCGGCCATCGTCGTTCCGGGCGTGGTCATCGGCATCTCGACGCTGGTGGCGCTGGTGCAGCTCTTTGCCGTCGTCAATCCGTTCCTCGCCTCGCTCTGGCCGACCGACCAGCCGCCGCGCCTTGCGCTCGGCTACGGCTCGATCATCGCCGCGCACGGCCTGTTCTCGATGGCGTTGGTGACGATGATCGTCGGCACCCGGCTCAGCAGCCTCGACCGCAACCTGGTCGAGGCCTCGAGCGATCTCTACGCCACGCCGCTGACGACGTTCCGCTCGATCGTGCTGCCGCAGATCATGCCGGCGGTGATTGCCGGCTTCCTGCTCGCCTTCACCTTCTCCTTCGACGACTTCATCATCGCCTTCTTCGTCGCCGGCGCGCAGACGACCTTGCCGATCTATGTCTTCGCCTCGATCCGGCGAGGCGTGACGCCAGAGATCAACGCCATCGCGACGATCGTGCTCTGCGCGTCGGTCGTGCTCGTGCTGCTCGCGCAATGGCAGCTCGGGCGCCGAAAACCATCGCCTTGAGAGACCAATCCATGATCCTAAAAGACCGTATCGCCGTGGTGACGGGCGCCGGATCGGGCATCGGACGCGCCGGCGCGATGATCATGGCCAGGGAAGGGGCGCATGTGGTGATCGCGGACCGCGATCCGGCAGCCGGCGAAGCCACGGCCACCGACATCCGCAAAGCCGGCGGCCGCGCCGAGGCCATCGCCACCGATGTCGGCAATGATGCGGCCGTGGAGGGCCTCATCGAGGGAACGCTCGATCGGCACGGCCGGATCGATATCCTGCACAGCCATGCCGGCATCCAGGTCGGCGGCACGCTGACGGAAGTGGGCACCGACGGGATGGACGCCTCGTGGCGAATCAATGTGCGGGCTCAGTTCCTGGCGGCGAAGACCGTCATGCCGGCGATGATCGCGCAAGGCGGCGGCGTCATCCTCAACACGGCGTCCAATTCCGGCGTGTTCTACGACCGCGAGATGATCGCCTACGCCACGTCCAAGCACGCCGTGGTGGCGATGACCCGGCAGATGTCGCTCGACTACGCCAAGCACAATGTGCGCATCAACGCGCTCTGCCCGGGTTGGGTCGACACGCCGTTCAACGCGCCGTTCATCGCCCAGATGGGCGGGCGCGAAGCGATCGAGAATTATGTCCGCACCAGGATCCCGATGGGGCGCTGGGCGAGCGCGGAGGAGATCGCGGAGGCGATCCTGTTCCTCGTCTCCGATCGCTCGTCCTTCATGACGGGACAGGCGCTGGTGGTGGATGGCGGCGAGAGCATCGGCTGAGGCTCTCTTGGCAAATCGGCTACCGGTCGTTGGGATTTCCGAATGTCGGATCGCGGCGCCGCGAGTAGGCGTCGATGCGCGGCAGATCGTCGGCGAATTCCAGCCAAGGCAGCCGAAGGCGCCAATAGGCGTGGGCGTGCGGCTTGAACCGCTCCGGATGATCGAAGAAGCCGATGGTGACATAGAGTTCGTCGCTCAGCCCTTCGTCGCGATAGGTGATCGAGGTGCCGCATTTCCCGCAGAAGGTGCGAACGACCCCCTTCGTTCTCGAGAAGTTCCGGGGTTGGCCGCGCGTGAAGCGGAACTGGTCCGGCCGGTAGCCGACCCAGATGGTCAGCGGGCTGCCAATCGCACGGCGGCAGTCGTCGTCATGATCGAAGCAGATCCAGAACGGATCGCCCTGCATCTCGGCGGCAACCGCTCCGCAAAAACATGCGCCCGTATCGACTCTGCTTTCCATCTGATCACTCCTGGTTGTTTCGGAAATGGTCCTGTCGGCCTGCGGCGCATACGCGGAACAGTACAAGCAGGTATCCGGTTCCCTCCGCCCGTTTGGGCCAGCAATGTGCAGCGGTTCCATGGGCGGGCTTGCGCTGCGAGCAACGATCGGCCAAACCATAGGCCAGGTTCTCGACAAGGCTTGTCATGCGAGCGGTAGAAAGGCTTTCCCCCACCCGGCCGTTTTCAGTCACGGCCGCATCGGCGCGCGCTTTGGCGGAGCGCCGATAGTCATGCGCTGCTGCCGCCACGAGAACCTGCAGCGCGCGGAGGAGACCAAAGTCGGCTCGCATGTCGTTCGCGACGGCTGGACCGAAGGGGTACAGGCGCTCCATACCCGGCCTTTGGGCCGGTCATCAGGCGGGCGTCCGTCCTCGGATAACGCAGCTTAGATAACGCCCTACCGGAACGGACATGCCCGCCGAAGCGATCTCTCCTTCGTACGGACATGACCAATGCCTGACAATCTGAACACTACATTTCCCGGCGCGGACACGCAAAGCTGGCTGAAGACGCATGCGATCAACGACGTCGAATGCTTCGTGCCCGATGTCAACGGCGTGCTGCGCGGCAAGACCCTGCCGGTCGCCAAATTCCTGAAGTCGCTCGACGACCGCGCGCTCTACCTGCCGAGCAGCGCCTTCCTGGTCGCCATCGACGGCCGCTATTCCGGCTCCATCGATGAAGGCTTCGCCTACCAGGATCCGGACATGCGCATGGTGCCGGACGTTTCGAGCCTCTGCCTTGCACCCGGCAGCGCGGGCCGAGCCTATGTTTTCGCCGACACGCTCCACATGGACGACCGGCCGTGGATGGCTTCGCCGCGCCATGTGCTGAAAGCCGTGCTCGACCTTTATGAGAGGCGAGGCTGGCGTGCGGTGATGGCGCCGGAGCTCGAATTCTACCTGACGGCGCCAAATCCCGATCCGGATCGTCCGATCACGGCGCCGGTCGGGCGCAACGGCCGGCCGGAAAACGTGCAGCATCCTTACGACATGCAGGCGATGGAGGAGTTCGAAGCAGTGACGCGGCGCCTTTACGAACATGCCGCTATCGCCGGACTGCCAGTGGAGACGCTGATCCATGAATCCGGCACGGCGCAGCTCGAGATCAATCTGCTGCATGGCGATCCGCTGACGCTGGCCGACCAGGTGCTTTTGTTCAAGCGCCTGGCGCGACAGATCGCGCAAGCGCACGGCATGCACGCCACCTTCATGGCCAAGCCGATCGCGGCGCAGGCCGGCAGCGCGATGCATCTGCACATGTCGATCGTGGACAGGAAGGGCGAGCCCTTGTTTGCCGGCGAGGATGGCGAGGACAGTGAGATGTTCTCGCACTTCATCGGCGGCCTGCAGAAATACATCCCCGAAATCATGCCGCTGTTCGCGCCGCATGCGAATTCCTACCGGCGCATCCGGCCGGGTCACAGTGCCCCGGCCAATATCGAATGGTCGCACGACAACCGCTCTTGCGGCCTGCGCGTGCCGCTGGGCGGTCGCGCCGCGCGGCGCATCGAGAACCGGCTGCCGGGGGCGGACGCCAATCCCTACCTTGCCATGGCCGGTTCGCTGATCGCCGGCTATCTCGGCATCGAGGAGAAGCTCGCGCGCTCGGAAGAGGCCTTCGGCAATGCCTACAAAAGCAAGAGCACACTGCCGAAGACGATGGAGGAAGCGCTCGACCGTTTCGCTGCCTGCGAGCCGGTCCGAGCACTGCTCGGCGAGGATTTCTTCCAGACCTATCTGCGCGTGAAGAGCGTCGAGCTCGACCTGTTCCAGAGCGTCGTGACGTCCTGGGAACGCGACCACCTGCTGCTCAAGGTGTGACCATGGCCTCGCGTTCGACGGGTTTCAATTCCGGTCTCGACATCGGCAAATCCTATTATGTCGCCACCGCCAATCCGGCGCCCGACCATCCCGCGCTTGCCGGCGATGTCGAGGCCGATCTGGTGGTGGTGGGCGGCGGCTGCACCGGCCTCTCGGCGGCGCTGCATGCGGCCGAGCGCGGTCTGAAAGTGGTGCTGCTCGAAGGAGGCAAGATCGGCTGGGGCGCCTCGGGCCGCAATGGCGGCCAGATGATCCCCGGCCTGCGCAAGGGCGCCAGGGGCCTGGTCAAAGCCTTCGGGCCGGAACGGGCGAAGGCGCTGTTCGACCTGACTTTCGAGGCGCGCGGGCTGGTGCTCGACATCATCGAGCGCCACGGTATCGAATGCGATTTGCGTCAGACCGGCCATCTGGTCGGCGCGGTCACCGCTTCGGACGTGCGCGACTTCGAGGACGAAGCCGAATGCCTCGCCAAGGTGATGAACTTCACCGATGTCGACATCTTGTCGGCGGCCGAGGCGCGGCAGATGGTCGACACGCCCTATCAGGGCGCGGTGTTCGAGAGGCTCGGCGGCCACATGCACCCGCTCAACTACACGCTGGGGCTCGCGCGCGCGGCGGTTGGAGCCGGCGTCGTCATCCATGAGAACTCGGTCGCCGTCCGGCTGGAGCGCGAACCGTCCATCCGGGTGTTCACCGACAAGGGCTCGGTCCGGGCCAGGCATGTGGTGCTGGCCGGCGATGCGCTGCTCAAGGGATTGGAGCCCCGCGTCAACAGCCGCATCATGCCGGTCGGCAACTATATCGTCGCCACCGAGCCTTTGGGCGAGCGCAACGTCATACCATCCAACGCCGCTGTGTCGGACACGCTGTTCGTGGTCAACTACTACCGCATGTCGGCGGACGGACGCCTGCTGTTCGGCGGCGGTGAGCGCTACACGCCGTCACCGCCGGCCGACATTGCCGGCTTCGTGCGGCCGCATATGGAAAAGACCTTTCCGCAACTCAAGGGCTGCCGCATCGACCATGCCTGGGGCGGCCTGGTGTCGATCACCACCTCGCGCCTGCCGCATGTCGGGCACTATGGCGAGGTCTATTTCGCGCATGGCTATTCGGGCAAGGGCGTCATCCTGTCGACGCTGTCGGGCAAGCTGCTCGCGGAAGCGATCACGGGCGATGCCTCGCGGCTCGATCTGTTCTCGACGTTGACGCCGCTGCCGTTCCCCGGCGGCACGGCGCTGCGCGGCCCGCTCTATGTGCTCGGCATGTTGTGGTACGCGATGCGAGATCGGCTGCGTCACTAGGGGTCTGCTGATATTCAGGTGAGGCCGGCCTGCAAATGGCGGTCTCCTGCGCTTCCGGTGCTCACGTACTTTCAAGTACGTTCCGCTCCGGTTCTCTGAGACCACCATTTTCGGCTCGGCGTGACCTGAATCTCAGCAGACCCCGGGCTGGCTTTCCTGCCTCTGCCGTGGCTAATGTCGCTGCGCCGGGAACGAAATCCCGGGAAGGAAGACCGATGAATATCGAGCCGGGCCGACTGACGAAGAAGGAGCGACATGAGCTGATCCTGTCGGAGGTTCGGCGCTCGGCCTCGATCCGCATCTCGAAGCTGGCGCGCCGGATCGGCGTCGCCGGCGAGACCATCCGCCGCGATCTGATCGAGCTCGGCGAGGCCGGGCTCCTCAACCGTACCTATGGCGGCGCCACCATTTCGCTGGTGACATCGGAACCGGTAATCGCCGAACGCGGCCTCACCCTGGTCGAGGAGCGGGCGCGCATCGGGCGCGGAGCCGCCGGGCTGATCGAGAAAGGCCGCATCGTGATGATCGACGGCGGGTCGACCACCTACGAGGTCGCGCGTAGCCTGTCGCAGCTCGGCCGGGACCTGACGATCATCACCAACTCCGTCTGCGTCGCCTCGGTGGCCGGCGCCAACCCCGGCTTCCGCGTCATCCTTTGCCCCGGCACCTATGACAGCCGCGAGGCGGCAGTGCTCGGCGAGGACACGGTCGAATTCGTGCGCCGCTACAATGCCGACGTCGCCATCATCGGCGCCTCGGCGCTGAACGCCGAGGGGCCAAGCGACATGATCTCGGGCGCGGCGGCGGTGAAGCGGGCGATGATGGCGCGGTCGCTATCGACGATGCTGGTCGTTACCAATGACAAGGTCGGCCGCAGCGGGCTCGAACGCGTCTGCGCGCTGAGCGAGATTTCCGATGTCGTCACCGATCGCGAGCCGGCAGCCGAGCTGCGCGCCGCGATCGACGAGGCGGGCGGCGAGCTGCACGTCTTTTCCGAATAATTCTCCGGCTCTATCTCTTTGTTTCGCGCAATTCCGGACGGAAACCGCTACGCACTTTTCCTGGAATTGCTTTATGCGTCGCGATTGGTCAACGCGATGTGGCAGCAGCCGGAGCCGTGGCCGGGCGTCCAAGTGACATTGGCGAAGCGCACGCCGGTCGCCTCGAACAGGCCGCGGTCGAAGGCACCGGCGATGCGGCAGAGCGTGGCGAGTTTCTCCTCGCCGACGCCGGCCTCGACCCAGGCGTCCTTCAGCGGGCAGCGCTTGACCTTGAAGGCGATGTGACCAGGCCCGCGCTCGACATCGGTCGGATACATGCGGCCGCCATCGGGGCTGACGGCGAGGAACGCTTCGCCGATCGCCGGCGCATCGTTGGGGCCGAAATCGGCGAAGGCCACCGCGGCGACTTCCCGGCCGCGCTTTTCGATGGTCCGGATCATCACCGCCTCGGCTTTCTCGGCACCGAGCTCGGCGGTCAGCTCGTCGAGGAAGAGACGATAGAGGTCGGCGCGGTTGCGGAAGGCGGAGTCGAGCTCGCGCGACAGTTTTTCGGCTCTGGCTGCTTCAGGATCGATCATGGTGCTTCCTGATTTTGTTGTTTGACCATGATCTTGTCCGCAAACCGGTTGCCACTTTGCGGGATCATGGTCGGTTTCTGATGAGCTTCGGCGTCGCCGCCACCAGCGCCTTGCCGATCGCCGATTGCGGGTTGGCGATGACGGCGCGGGCATCGCCGCTTTCGGCGATCCGGCCGCTATCCAGGATGACGATGCGATGCGCCACGGCGCGGATGACGCCGAGGTCATGCGAAATGAACAGATAGGCGATCCGTTCCTGACGTTGCAGGTCGAGCAGCAATTCCAGGATTTGGCCGCGCACCGAGACATCGAGCGCCGACACGGCTTCGTCGAGCACGATAAGCGACGGGTGCGTGGCGATGGCGCGGGCGATCGCCACGCGCTGGCGCTGGCCGCCGGAAATCTCGTGGATGGCGCGCGCGGCAAGGCCGGCATCAAGGCCGACGCGCTCCAGCAGCGCCGCGATGCGGCGCGGGCGCTCGGCGCGCGAGGCGATGTTGTGAATGCGCAAGGGGTCGTCCAGCACGCGCCCCACGGTGGCGCGCGGATTGAAAGCGGCGAGCGGATCCTGGAACACCATCTGGATGCGAGCGCGGCGTGCGCGCAGCGCGGCGCCCGACAGCGCAAGGAAGTCCGCGCCTTCGAAGTCGATGCGGCCGGCATCGGGCTCGATCAGCCGCAGCACCAGCCTGGCGATGGTGGATTTGCCGCTGCCGGACGGCCCGGCGAGCGCCAGCGTCTCCGCCGGCCCGATGTCAAAGGATACGTCGTCGACCGCGGCGAAAGGCTTGCCGCCACGATGGTAGCGCTTGGCAAGGCTGGAGACGGCAAGCACGCTCATGCCGAGGCGCCTTGGCGGTCAAGCAACGGCTCGGCGTCGAGGCCGAGATGGCCATCGAGCAGGGCGCGCGTATAGGCGTGGCGCGGCGCATTGACGATCTGGCGGGTCTCGCCGAGTTCGATCAGTTCGCCGTGGCGCAGCACCGCGATGCGATCGGCAAGCGCGGCCGCAAGCGCGATATCGTGGCTGATGAAGATGAGCGTCATGCCGTCCTCGGCCACCAGCCTGCGGATCAGGGCGACGATCTCGGCCTGCACGATGGTGTCGAGCGCGCTGGTCGCTTCGTCGGCGATCAACAGCATCGGTTCGGCGGCGATGGCGGCGGCGATGGCTACGCGTTGCTTTTGACCGCCGGAGAGCTGGTGCGGATCGGCGTGGAGAGCCGAGTCCGGATCGGGGAGGCGGACGCGTTCGAGGAGAATCTTGGCTCTAGTGAAGGCTTCGCGCCAAGTGAGGTGGAGATGGGTGCGGGCGACTTCGGCGATCTGCTTGCCGATCGGCATGACCGGATCGAGGCTGGACGAGGGGTCCTGGAAGACGAAGCCGATGTCGCGGCCGCCAATAAGTCGAAAATGCAGGGGCTGGCGGTCCTTCACACCCCCCTCTGGCCTGCCGGCCATGTACGGCAGGACAGAGAGCGGTGTGACAGAACGAGGCTTTTGTAATTGGCCTGCTGACCATTCGATCGTTCCATCCACAAGGGCACCCGTCGGCAACAACCCCGCGACCGCCAGCGCCAGCGTGCTCTTGCCCGAACCGCTTTCGCCGATAATCGCCAGGCGCTCTCCCGCGAGAACATCCAGGCTGACACTCTTCAGCGCCGGCACCTCGGAACCGTCGCGGCGATAGACCACCCCTAAATCCCGGATCGAGAGCAGCGCGGTCACGACAGGCTCCTGCGCGCGGCTGCGCTTTCCACCACGCCTTCGCCGGCGAGGTAGACGCCGAGTACGGTGAGTACCAGCGCGATGCCGGGCACCACCGACAGGAAAGGCGCGGTGCGCAGCACCGTGCGACCCTCGGCGATCATGCCGCCCCAGGTGACGCGATTGGGATCGCCAAGGCCAAGGAAGGACAGCGCTGCCTCGGTAAGGATCGCGGCCGCCACGATCACCGAGGACAGCGCCAGCACCGACGGCAAGACGTTGGGCAGCACCTCGCGAAAGGCGATTTCGAGAGGGTGCATGCCGAGGACGCGCGCGCCGGCGACATAGTCGCGTTCGCGGATCGAAAGCACCTCCGCGCGCGCCACCCGCGCGGGTCCTGTCCAGGCGCCGAGCGCGATCGCGGCGACGACGACGCCGAGCGATGGCCCGACGATGCTGACGAAGGCGAGCGCGAGCAGGAAGCTCGGCACGGTCTGGAAGGCGTCGGTGATGCGCATCAGCACTTCGTCGACCAGACCACCGGCGAAACCGGCCAAAGTGCCGATGATCGAGCCGATGAGGAGAGCCGCTGCAGCCGCCGCCAGGCCGACCGCCAGCGAGGTGCGGGCGCCATGGAACAGCTCGGCCAGCACGTCGCGGCCGAGCCGGTCGGTGCCGAGCGGCAGCGACCAGTCCTGGAACGGCGGCAGCAGCGCCGGTCCGGCGATGGCCTGCGGGTCGCCGGAAAAGAGCAGCGGCGCCGCCAACGCCACGACGACGAGCAGGGCGAGGATCGAGGCGCCTGCGATCGCTTCCGGCGTGCGGAAGAAATGGCAGAGGCGGCTCATGCGCTCCCCTCGCTGGCGCCGACGCGCGGATCGAGGACAGCGTAGGCGAGATCGACCAGAAGGTTGATGACGACGACGACGACGGCGCTGACCAGGATGATACCGAGCAGCAGCGGCGTGTCGCGTCCGGCGACGGCCTCCTGCGCCAGCCGGCCAAGGCCCGGGACGGCGAAAACGCTTTCGATGACGACGCTGCCGCCCAGCATCTGCGCCGATTGCAGGCCGAGCATGGTGACCAGAGGCAGAAGCGCGTTGCGGGCGACATGGGCGAGCACGATGCGGCGTTGCCGCAGGCCCCTGGCGCGGGCGGCGAGCACGAAATCCTGCCGCCAGGCTTCCGCCATGCCGGCACGCATCATGCGCAGATAGAGCGCGAGATAGATGAAGCCGAGCGCGGATACCGGCAGCACGAGATGGGTGGCGATGTCGGCGGCCCGCGCCAGTCCGGTTTTTCCGGAGGCGATGGTCTCGATGCCGCCGACCGGCAGCCAGCGCAGGTCGACGGCAAAGATAACGATCAACACAAGGCCGAGCCAGAAGCCGGGCACCGCATAGAGCGCCAGCGAGCCGATCGACAGGAAGCGGTCGCGGAAGCTTCCGGGTCTGGCGCCGGCATAGACGCCGAGCGTCGAGCCGAGGCCGAAGGAGAGCGCGGTGGCGCTGCCCATCAGGATGAGTGTGGTCGGCAGGCGTTCGAGGATGACGTCGCGGATCGCCCGCGAGAAGGTGACGGACTGGCCGAGGTCGAGATGGAGCAGCGCCCAGAGATAGTTGGCAAGGCGCGTCAGCTCGGACTGGTCGAGGCCCCAGCGGTGACGCAGCAATTCGATCATGCCGGCGTCGCCGCCGGTCGAGACGATATAGGCGTCGACCGCGTCGCCGGGCGCGGCTTCGAGGAGGAGGAAGCTGCCGATGATGACGATGAGGAGGACGAAGACGCTGCCGACGAGGCGGCGGCGCAAGAGGCGGAGGGCGCGGGTCATGCGCGCCTCGGTGGGTTGGCAGTACCTTGGCTGGGAATGCGTCCAGGCACCCCCCCTCTGTCCTGCCGGACATCTCCCCCGCAAGGGGGAGATTGGCTGTCGCCAACGGCTTCGCCAATTTTCGACGTTGCGGAACTGGCGGGACGGAGAAGCTGCTCATCTCCCCCTTGCGGGGGAGATGGCCGGCAGGCCAGAGGGGGGTGTGAAGGAACTCGGCCTTTGCCCAAGTTCCCATTTCGCCGCGAACTCTCATCGCGCGAGTGTGTCACGATTCCAAATAAGTGTCCGCCCAGTTCGACACCGCCCAGCGCGGGTTGTTGGCGATGTTGCCGACCGTGTCGCGCGCGACGGAGATGAAGCTCCATTCGGCGACGTTGATGAGCGGCAAATCGGCCGCAACCTTCTTCTGGAAATCCTTGTAGAGCTCCGTGCGGGTGGCGGTGTCGAGCGTCTCGGACGCCTTGGCGATAAGCGCGTCCAGCTCCGCATTCTTGTAGCCGCCCTGGTTGGAGAAGGGCACGCCGTCGGGAATGCCGCTCTGCACCAGGATGGTGGTCGAGATGGCCGGATCGCCGCGGAACACGGGCGGGCCGACGGCGAGGTCGAAGGCATGATCGGTGTAGACGGCCCTGATATGGGCGGCCGAGTCGTTGTTGACGATTTGGGCGTCGATGCCGATTGCGGCTAGCGCCTGACGAAGGTAGTCCCCGAACTGCTTCGTCTCGTTGAAGTAGGGCGCCGGCAGCAGCTTCAGCGCAAAGCGCTTGCCGTCGTCGGCGCGCTTGTAGCCGGCTTCGTCGAGAAGCGCATTGGCTTTGGCGACATCGAAAGAATAGGTCGGCACGTCGGCGGTGTAGAATTGCGGATCGTTCTTCGGCACCGGGCCGGTGGCGGTCGCGGCGTAACCGAGGAAGATCGTCTTGACGACGAAATCCTTGTCGATGGCATGGGCGATCGCCTGCCGCACTTTCAGATCGGCGAGTTCCTTGCGGCGATGGTTGATCTCGACGACGAGCTGGTAGGTCAGCCCCTCGTAACCCTTGGTGATGACCTTCAGTCCGGGCACCTTGGAAATGCGGTCGAGATCGGCGAGCGGCACGGCGGAGAAGGCGGCAAGCTGGATCTCTTCCGCCTCGAGCGCGGCTGCGGCCGACGTGCGGTCGGGGAGCACCTGATAGACGATCTCGTCGAGATAAGGCTCGTCCTTGCCCCAATAGGCGTCGTTCCTGGTCAGCCGGTAGTACTGGCCGGCCTTGTATTCGGCGAATTTGAACGGACCGGTGCCGACCGGCGCGTTGTTGGCCGGATTGTCTTCGATCTTGCCCACTTCATAAAGGTGCTTCGGCACGACGCTCGACAGCGCCGGCAGCGCGTTGCGGATCAGCTGGAACGGCGTCGGCTTGGCGAATTTGAAGACGGCAGTCAGATCGTCGGGCGTGTCGACCGCGGCGAGATCCTTGAACACGGTGCGGCCGAGATTCTGCAGCGGCTTCCAGATCTGCAGCGCGGAGAAGGCGACGTCGGCCGAGGTGAAGGGCTTGCCGTCATGCCATTTGACGCCGTCGCGCAATTTGAATGTCACCGACAGGCCGTCGGCAGCACCCTCCCACGACAGCGCCAGGCGCGGCTGAAGCCCGTCCTTCCCGTCGAAGGAGGCTTCGGCCAGCGTCTCGACGATCTTGTTGGAGATGAAGAAAACGCCGTTGGAGGCGACGATCGCCGGGTTGAGGTTGCGCGGCTCGGAGTCGGCGGCGACGATCAGCCTGCCACCCTTCTTCGGCGTCTGCGCAAAGCCGATGGCCGGCAGCGCGGTCGAGGCCAGCAGCAGCGCCGAACCGGCCAGCAGGCCGCGGCGTGAAATCGTCAATTCGGACATCGCTCAAACTCCCCTCTTCGCCTCGCGCCAGCAAGGGCAACACTCGAATGAACGCGATTATGGCTCTTGGCAAAGGTTTCGCCAGAGACGGTTTTGGCGCATCATGGCTTGGCTTTGAAATTTCCGTCCGCTGGACCAGCCAAAAGGAGCGTCGATCTCCTGATCTGGTAGGACCAGATTGCCGGCGAAGCTGGATCGTGCTTCTGACGGCAGCCGACTTTAGCTTGAAAGTGATCGATTCTGGCTGGACCAGAGTGGCCAAATTGATGCAGATTTGGCTGACAGCCATAAATCATGACGTTCGGCGCCCTTGCGGCCGTTAAAAACAGGGAGAGGCAGATGAACATCGCTTCGGGCAAAACCGAGGTCAGCAGCGTACCGTTCGACCAGGCGCGGGTGGACCGGCTGATGGAAGAGGCCGGCATCGACGTGCTCTTCGCCACCTCCAAGCACAACACCCAATATCTGCTCGGCGGCTATAAATTCATCTTCTTCGCGGCGATGGATGCGATCGGCCACAGCCGCTATTTGCCGATCGTGCTCTACGAAAAAAGCGGGCCGGAACACGCCGCCTATATCGGCAACAAGATGGAAGGCGGCGAGCATCAGAACCATCCGTTCTGGACACCGACCTTGCATGCCGCCTGCTGGGGCACGCTCGACGCCGCGAATCTCGCGGTGGAGCATTTGCAGAAGATCGGCAAAGCAGGCGCCCGCATCGGCATCGAGCCGGCGTTCCTGCCGTCCGACGCCTATATGTTGGTCCGCAAGGCGCTGCCGGACGCGAAGCTCATCGATGCGACCGGCATGCTGGAGAATATGCGCGCTATCAAGACCGAGGCCGAGCTCGAGAAGTTGCGCGTCGCTTCCGAGCTGATCACCGATTCCATGCTGGCGACGATCGCCTGGGCGCGCGAGGGCACGAGCAAGACCGACATTATCGAGCAGCTAAGGCGCGAGGAAACCAATCGTGGCGCGCATTTCGAATATTGCCTGCTGACGCTGGGCTCCAGCCACAACCGCGCGGCGTCCAGCCAGGCGTGGAAGAAGGGCGAGGTGATGTCGATCGATTCCGGCGGCAACTATCACGGCTATATCGGCGACCTCTGCCGCATGGGCGTGCTCGGCGAGCCGGATGCCGAGTTGGAGGATCTGCTGGCTGAGGTGGAGGCGGTGCAGCAGGCGGCCTTCTCCAAGGTCAAGGCCGGCACGCTGGGCGGCGACATGATCGCGCATGCGGAAAGCGTGCTGAAGGCTTCGAAGGTCGCGGCCTATACGGATTTCTTCGCCCACGGCATGGGGCTGATCACGCATGAGGCGCCGTTCCTGATGACCAACCATCCGGTCGCCTATGAAGGCACCTATGCGGCAAAGCCGCTGGAAAGGAACATGGTGCTTTCGGTCGAGACGACGATGCTCCACCCGACCCGCGGCTTCATCAAGCTGGAGGACACGGTCGCGGTGACCGACACCGGCTATGTGATGTTCGGCGATCGCGGGCGCGGGTGGAACCGGGGTGGGACGGCAGCTTAGGCTCGACGGCGCGCCCCCTCACCCGGATTGCCAGCCGAATTGCGAATGGCAATTCGGGCAGTCCGACCTCTCCCCAAGGGGAGAGGAGCCTGCCACCGCCAGCGCCAACCTCTTCTCCCCGACGGGGAGAAGGTGGCCGCGAAGCGGCCGGATGAGGGGGCTGCAAGCTGAAGATTATTTGCCCGCCGGCAGCAACCTGAAATCCGGTAGCTCCCGCAACGCGAGCTCCGGGCCGGCCGGCGAATAGACGACGAAAAGCTGCATCGGCTGCTCGCCGGTGTTGAGCGTCGAGTGAAAGCGGCTTTCCGGCACGTAGATGGTGCAGCCGGGGCCGACCTTGGCGACGACCGGATTGCCGTTCTCGTCCTCGACCATCTGCTCGCCATTGCCGGAGATGACGAAGATGATCTCCTCGGCGCCCGGGTGGTTGTGGCGGGTGTGACCCTTGCCCGGCGGCAGGTCGACGACGCCGCCCGAAAAGCGCTCAGCGCCGTTCACTTCCGGCGCGACGGTGAGTGACAGCTTGCCCCAGTCGAAGCCGAACGCGCTGACATCCTTCGGGTAGACGAAAACCTTGCTCCTGTCGGCCATTGCCTCATCCCTTCCTTTTCGTTTTTACCGGAGCATCGGATTTTCCCAAAACCGGCTTCCACCTTTGGGTCCGATGCTCCAGCGTGATCGCCTTGAAATCCGCCGTCTGCCTGGCGATCGCCGCTTCCGCCGGCAGCCGTTCCATCGAGCTCGCGCCATAGAAGCCGTGCAGCCCCTCGCAGCGCTCGAGGATGTAGCGCGCGTCGTCGGGCATCGAGATCGGCCCGCCATGGCAAAGCAGGATCACGTCCTTGCGCACCGAGCGCGCGGCATCGGCTATGGCGTCGATCTCCTTCACGCAGGCGTCGAGCGTCTTGGCCGAGGTGGCGCCGATCGAGCCGCCGGTCGTCACCCCCATATGGGCGACGACGATATCGGCGCCGGCTTGCGTCATTGCGCGCGCCTCGTCAGGGTTGAAGACATAGGGCGTGGTCAGCAGGTCGAGCTTGTGCGCCTCGGCGATCATGTCGACCTCGAGGCCGAAGCCCATGCCGGTCTCCTCGAAACTCTGGCGCATGGTGCCGTCGAACAGGCCGACGGTCGGAAAATTCTGTACGCCGGAAAAGCCCATGGTCTTCAGCTCGGACAACAGCAGCGGCATGATGACGAAGGGGTCGGTGCCGTTGACGCCGGCCAGCACCGGGGTCGTCTTCACCACCGGCAGCACTTCACAGGCCATTTCCTTGACGATCTCATTGGCGTTGCCATAGGCCAGCAGACCGGCGGCCGAGCCGCGCCCGGCCATGCGGTAGCGGCCGGAATTGTAGATGATGATCAGGTCGATGCCGCCGGCTTCCTCGGCCTTGGCCGACAGGCCGGTGCCGGCGCCGCCGCCGACGATCGGCACGCCGTCGGCGATCATCTTGCGGAACCTTTCCAGTATCGTTTTGCGCGGGATAGCAGCCATGCTTGTCGTGTCTCACTTTCTGGCGATGTCGAGAAAAGCCTCGGCCGCGACCTTGGCGAAGGCGGGATCGTTGATGTGCAGCGGCAGGCGCGTGACGGTGCGGTCTTTCGTCGGCTTTATCGTGCGCTCGATGGCGTCGAACAGCGCCGCATCGGCCTCCTTGTCGAAGAAGGGCCCGCCTTCGATATCGAGCGCCGAAACGCCCTTTTCCGGGATCAGGAAACGGACCGGGCCGTCGCATCGGGCGAGGCGGCCGCCGATCCTTTCGCCGATCCGGCGGCATTCCTCGGCGGTGGTGCGCATCAGCGTGACATTGGGATTGTGCTCGTAGAACAATCGTCCGCGATAGCGTTCGGGGATGGTCGGCGGCGCCCAGAAGTTCACCATGTCGAGTGCGCCGACCGAGCCGACATAGGGCAATTTCGTGCGGACGATCGCGCCGAAGCGATCCTCGGTCGCCGGCAGCACGCCGCCGAACAGGAAATCGCAGATCTCGGTCGTGGTGATGTCGAGAACGCCGGCCAGCAGACCGCTGTCGGCGAGCTTCTCCATCGAGCGGCCGCCGGTGCCGGTGGCGTGGAAAACCATGCAGTCATAGTCGGCGCGTAAGCGCTCGACGATCGCGGTCACGCAGGGCGTGGTGACGCCGAACATGGTGAGCCCCAGCGCCGGCTTGCCGGCGTCGGCTGCGGCCGGCTTCGCCGCCATGCCGGCGATGGCCTGGGCGGCATTGTGCAGCACCGTACGGGAGAGCCTGTTCAGTCCCGCCATATCGGTGACCGACGGCATCATGATGATGTCGGAAACGTCGACGTAAGGCGCGGTGTCGCCGGAGGCCAGTGTCGAGACCATGAGCTTCGGCAGGCCGAGCGGCAGGGCGCGCATGCCGGCGGTGACGATCGAGGTGCCGCCGCCACCGCCGATGCCGATGACGCCGGCGATATCATTGCGCGACTGGATGAAACTGGCGAAGGCGGCGGCCATGCCGGCAACGGCGGCGCCGCGATCGTCGGTGCCGAGAACAGCGCCGGCTCCCTTGGCATGATGCGCCGCGACCTCGCTGGCGGAGATATCGACCGGGACGGTCGCGCCGCGCGTGCCGATATCGACGCGGACGACCGTGCCGCCGGCAGCAGTGACGGCATCGGCCAGGAAGGCGAGTTCCTCACCTTTGGTGTCGGCGGTGCCGACCACATAGATGCGCTTCATCCGCGGTCCCCGTCGTCCGGCATGGTCGGATCGCCGCCCGCCGCTTCTGCCTGGCCCTCCCGGCGGACCATTGCAATTTTTTGAGACGCGCGTATCGTATTGATATGGATGTCTCACGTCAACAAGCCGCTTCTGATGATGCCGAGCAGGCGCCGACAGCCGAGAAGGGGCCTCGCGCACGGACCAGGCGGCTGATGCTGGAGACTGCGACGCGCCTGATGCAGTCCGGTGTGACGCCGTCCGTCAGCGAGGTCGCCGAGGCGGCGGAAGTGTCGCGCGCCACCGCCTACCGCTATTTCCCGAGCCAGGCCGCACTGGTGGCGGCGGTCGTCGACGAGGGGCTCGGACCGATCCTCACCTGGAAGTCGAAATCGAAGGACCCGGAGCGGCGCGTCGCGGAGCTGTTCGCCAGCGCCATGCCGCGCATCGAAGCCTTCGAAGCGACGTTCAAGGCAGCGCTCAAGCTTTCGCTCGACCAGTGGGCGCAGCGGCAGGCCGGCACGCTGGGCACCGAGCCGGCCTTCACGCGCGGCCATCGCGTCGATTTGCTGAAGGACGCGATCTCGCCACTCAAGGGCAAACTGAAGCCGCGCCAGTTCACGCGTCTCGCCCAGGCGCTGTCGTTGATATTCGGCGTCGAAGTGCTGATCGTGCTGAAGGACATATGGGGGTTGGACAGCCGTGACATGATGTCGGTCGCCGATTGGGCGGCAGGGGCGCTGGTGCGGGCAGCAGTGGCCGAATCGGGAGCGAAAGCGCCTGGCGTTTCAGTTTCGCCTGAGATGGGGAAATCCTAAATCTGGTTCGACCAGATTGAGAAGCCGTCTGCCAATGATAGCGGTGATGCATCGCGGAAGACAAGGCCTTCAGCTATCAAGGAGTAGGGAAAATAAGATAAAACAGAGAGATATCGCTACGAACGACTTGTCGGACGGCTTTCGACGCTACAAGAAAGAGCTTGACGTCCCTCTTGAATTGGTAATACCAGATCAGGACGCATAAAGTGGATTGAAAGCGCAGGCTGCGATCCATTTTTCCGGCAGGGCGAGGAGGCCCAAAACCGGAAAGTGCCATCACGGGAGGAACTGCCAGGGCCGACCACGCTGCCGGCCCGCATGTTACGGTAGAAGGCGCACAAGGGAGGAAAACTATGCGCAAGATAGTGACCAGCGTGATTGCTGGTATCGGGCTGGCGCTTGCCTGCGGGACATCCGTCCGCGCGCAGGACAAGGAACTCACCATCTTCTGGGCGGAATGGGATCCGGCGAACTATCTGCAGGAACTCGTCAATGACTACACGGCCGAGACCGGCGTCAAGGTAACGGTACAGACCACGCCGTGGCCGGATTTCCAGACCAAGGCCTTCACCGAATTCAACGCACATGGCGACGCTTACGACATGGTGGTCGGCGACTCGCAATGGCTCGGCGCCGGCTCGACGCAGGGCCACTATGTCGACCTGACCGACTTCTTCAACCAGCACAAGCTCGGCGATGTGATGGCTCCCGCGACCATCAAATATTATGCCGAATATCCCGGCGGTTCCGGCAAGTACTGGGCGATTCCGCTGGAAGGCGACGCGATTGGCTGGTCCTACCGCAAGGACTGGTTCGAGGACCCGAAGGAGAAGGAAGCCTTCAAGGCAAAATACGGCTACGATCTCGACGTGCCCAAGACCTATGCGCAACTGCGCGACATCGCCGAGTTCTTCCACCGTCCCGACCAGAAGCGCTACGGCGTCGCCATCTATACCGACAATTCCTATGATGCGATGGCGATGGGCGTCGAAAGCGCGATCTTCAGCTATGGCGGCGATCTCGGCGACTACGCGACCTACAAGGTCGACGGCATTACCAATTCGAAGGAGGCCGTAGCCGGCCTCGAAATGTACAAGGAGCTCTACAAGTTCACGCCTCCCGGCTGGGGCAAGACCTTCTTCGTCGAAGACAACCAGGCCATCACCGGCGGCCTTGCCGCGATGAGCATGAACTTCTTCGCCTTCTTCCCGCCGCTGGTGAACAAGGCCACCAATCCCTATGCCGACGTGACCGGCTTCTTCGCAAATCCAGCCGGCCCCGACGGCAAGCGCTTCGCCGCTCTCGGCGGCCAGGGCATCTCCGTCATCTCGTACTCGAAGAACAAGGACGAGGCGATGAAGTTCCTGGAGTGGTTCATCAAGGACGAGACGCAGAAGAAGTGGGCCGAGCTCGGCGGCTATACCTGCAGCCAGGCCGTGCTGAAGTCGGAAGCGTTCCAGAATGCCACGCCCTACAACAAGGCGTTCTACGACACGATGTTCATGGTCAAGGACTTCTGGGCGACGCCTGAATATGCCGAAGTGCTCGATCAGCTGAACCAGAACATCTATCCGTTCGTGGTCGGCGGCAAGGGCACCGCCCAGGAAGCGCTCGACAAGACCGCCGCCGACTGGAAGGCGACTTTCACCAAATACAATCGCTACAAGTAAGCATCGCAGTCAGAATGCCGGAGGAGGGTTTCCCCTCCGGCATTTCTGTTTTCAGGGAGAACGACCGTTGGCTTCGGTAGCCCTCACACATCTTGATCCTGCGTCCAGGGCCGCCGCGCGCGGCTGGTCGGATCTGACCATCCGCAACATGTTCATCATCCCGACGCTGGCTTTTCTGATCGTCTTCAACATTTTTCCGCTGATCTATTCGCTTGGCTATTCCTTCACCAACTTCGCCGCCAACCGCAGCGAGCCCTGGCAGTTCGTCGGCTTGCAGAATTATCGCGAGCTGCTCAGCGACGACCACATCTGGTCGAACTTCGTCATCACGGCGAAATACGTGATCGTTTCGGTAGCCGGACAGATGATCGTGGGCTTCGGCCTCGCGCTTCTGCTCAATCGCAGCTTTCCGATGAAGGGTCTCATCACGACCTTGCTGCTGTTGCCAATGATGATGTCGGCGGCGGTCGTCGGCCTGTTCTGGCAACTGCTCTACAGCCCCTCCTGGGGACCCATCAACTACGTCTTCGGCCTCGGCGACTTCGCCTGGCTCTCCAATCCCGACAGCGCCCTCTACGCGGTCGCGATCACCGATATCTGGATGTGGTCGCCCTTCGTCATGCTGCTGTCGCTTGCCGGCCTGTCTGCCGTGCCGCAGCATCTCTATGAAGCCGCCGCGATCGACCGCGCCGGCTGGTGGTACACCTTCACCCGCATCACGCTGCCGCTGGTCTCGCCGATCCTGCTTATCGCGCTGATCTTCCGCACCATGGAAGCCTTCAAGACGTTCGACATCGCCTACACGATGACGACCCAACCGACTGCCGAGCTCATTGCGATCCGGCTCTACAAGCAGGCGTTCCAGCAGTGGGACACCGGCAAATCCTGCGCGCTGGCCTACATCGTGCTGATCATGGTGCTGGCCATCACCAATCTCTACGTGAAGTATCTCAACAAGGTGAAGGAGCGCTGACAGATGGCCGCCGTCCGCACTTCTTCCGAGGTCGCCTTCAACCGCATCGCCATCGCCGCGGTGCTGATAGCCACGCTGATTTTCCTGGCGCCGATCTATTGGATTGCCTCGACGGCGTTCAAGCCGAAGGAACTCGCCGTCAGCGTGCCGCCCACCGTCCTCTTCGAACCCGAGGTGACGCCATTCGTCCGGCTCTTCACCAAGCGCGTGCAGATGCAAAAGACAGTCGACCCGAAAGCCTACGAAGCCGCGCCCTGGTGGGAAAAGCGCATCTATGACGGCGGCGAGCGGGTGCTGAAGGTCGGCAAGGACGTCCAGCTATCGCAATATCCCGACCGGTTCATGAACAGCCTGATCGTGGCGGTCATCAGCACGGTGCTCGCCGTCGGGATGGGGACCTTCACCGCCTACGGCTTCTCGCGCTTCAAGATCGCCGGCGAGGCGGATCTTCTCTTCTTCATCCTGTCGACACGCATGCTGCCGCCGGTCGTGGTCGCGATCCCGATGTTCCTGATGTACCGGGCGGTCGGCCTCAATGACTCGCATATCGGGCTGATCATCCTCTATGTCGCCTTCAACCTGTCCTTCTCGGTCTGGTTGATGAAGGGCTTCATGGACGAGATCCCGAAAGAGTATGAGGAGGCGGCACTCGTCGACGGCTACACGCGCATGCAGGCCTTCTTCAAGATCGTGCTGCCGGAAGCCGCGACCGGCATCGCCGCCACTGCCGTGTTCTGCTTCATCACCGCCTGGAACGAGTACGCCTTCGCGCTGATCATGACCAACCGGCGGGCCCAGACGGCACCGCCGTTCATCCCCAGCCAGATCGGCTCGGGCCTGCCGGACTGGACGACGATCGCGGCAGGTACCTTCCTGTTCCTGCTGCCGGTCGCGATCTTCACCTTCCTGCTGCGCAACCACCTGCTTCGCGGCGTGACTTTCGGAGCGATTCGCAAATGAGCTTTCGCGCGGTCAACGAGAAGTACCTTTTGCCGGC
Source organism: Mesorhizobium sp. WSM4935 (assembly GCF_029625735.1). NCBI lineage: Bacteria > Pseudomonadati > Pseudomonadota > Alphaproteobacteria > Hyphomicrobiales > Phyllobacteriaceae > Mesorhizobium > Mesorhizobium sp. WSM4935. The sequence goes on from NZ_JARTVR010000018.1 coordinate 27,723, forward strand.
GTCGCAGATCCTCATGGTGCTCGGCATTGTCGCGCTCTGCCAACCGTGGAGCCTTAGCCTGCATTCCTATGGCGTAACGATCATCCTGATCGGGCTGATCGGCTTCAACATCACGTCCAAAATTGCGCCGGAGCAGGGTGAGGAAACCGGCGCCGCGATGCATGAGGGAGCCCGGCAGTGACGCAGATCGAACTTCGCGGCATCGAGAAATTCTTCGGCGCCGTCCAGGTCATCCACAACCTCAACCTCGCCATCGCCGACAACGAATTCATCGTGCTGCTTGGACAGTCGGGCTGCGGCAAGACGACAACCCTGCGCGCCATAGCCGGGCTGGAGACGATCGACCAAGGCGACATACTGATCGACGGCAAGGCCGTGCAGCACCTCAAGGCGGCCGATCGAGACATCGCGATGGTGTTCCAGTCCTTCTCGCTCTATCCGCACATGACGGTTTTCGAGAACATCGCCTTTCCGCTGCGCGCCACACGTATGAGCAGCGGCGAGGTCGACACGTCGGTGCGCGAGATCGCGCGGGTGCTGCGTATCACCGACCTCCTCGACAAGAAGCCGTCGGCGCTCTCGGGCGGCGACATGCAGCGGGTGGCGATCGGCCGCGCGCTGGTGCGACGGCCGAAGGCGATGCTGATGGACGAGCCGATCGGTGCGCTGGACGCCAAACTGCGCGAGGAAATGCGGGCCGAGATAAAGCGGCTGCACATCAAGCAGGGCTCGACCACGATCTACGTCACTCACGACCAGATCGAGGCGATGAGCCTCGCCGACCGCATCGTCATCATGCATGAAGGCTTTATCCAGCAGGTCGGCACGCCTGACGAGGTCTACTCGCATCCGGCCAACCTGTTCGTGGCCCAATTCGTCGGCAGCCCGGTGATGAACGTCGCCGAGGCCAGCGTCGCCGATGAGGCCGGCGCCGCGAGCGTCACGCTCGGCGGCGCGGCCAAAGGTTTCGAATTTCCGCGTGCGCTGCTGTCCAAGCTCAACGGCCACGCCACCAATGGCGGCCTGACGCTCGGCATCCGTCCGGAAGGAGTTCTCGTTCGGCACGATGCCGCGCCCGGCTACATGCCGGTCGAGGCGCAGATCATCGAGCCGCTGGGATCCTTCGACATTGTCGACCTCAAGGTCGGCTCCAAGATGCTGCGGGCCCGCACCAAGGCCGGCTACGTTTCCGGTCCGGGCGAGAAGGTCCATGCCCGCATCGATCCAGAGCAGGCGCATTTCTTCGACACGGCAAGCGGCAAGTCGCTGGGAGTAAGGCTGTAATGGCCCATATCGAACTGAAGAACATCACCAAAAAGTTCGGCAGTCATACTGCGCTGACCGGCCTCAACCTGGAGATCGCCGACGGCGAGTTCTTCGTGCTGCTTGGCGAGACCGGCGCCGGCAAGACAACGACGCTGCGCCTGATCGCGGGGCTGGAGAAGCCGAACGAGGGCCAGGTCTTCATCGACGGCGTCGACGTCGCCGACTGGGGCGCGGCCGAGCGCGACGTGGCGCTGGTGCTGCAGCAATATTCGCTCTATCCGCGCTACACGGTGCGGCAGAACCTCGAATTTCCGCTGAAGCCGAAAATCCGCCGGCTGCCGGATGCAGAGATCAAGGACCGCGTCGCGCGCGCCGCCCGCACGCTCAGGATCGAGCATCTTCTGGATCGCAAGACCGACCGACTTTCCGGCGGCGAGATGCAGCGCGTCTCGATCGGCCGCGCGATCGTGCGCAAGCCGCGCGTGTTCCTGATGGACGAGCCGCTATCTGCGCTCGACGCCAAGCTGCGCGAGGCGCTGCGCACGGAATTGAAGAACCTGCAGATGCAGCTCGGCGCCACGTTCCTGTTCGTCACGCATGACCAGATCGAGGCCATGTCGATGGGCGACAAGGTCGGCGTGCTCAACCATGGCCGCATCGTGCAGACCGGCACGCCGCACGAGATCTACAACAATCCGCGCGACACCTATGTCGCGAGCTTCGTCGGCTCGCCGCCGATGAACCTCATCGACGGCAGGCTGGTCAACGACCGCGCCGTGATGGCGCCGGTGAATTTCGAACTGCCGCTTGGGGCCAAGACTTTTGGCGGGGGCAGGACGAGCGGCGCGGCCGACGGTCGCCCGCTCGTCTTCGGCATCCGTCCGGAGGACGTCTATCTGGAGAGCGACGCGCCCGTCGAGGCACGCGTCCACGATGTCGAGAACCACGGCGTGGAGAAGATCCTGACGCTCAGGGTCGGCGACACGATGCTGCGGGCGACCGTGCCGGCCAGGACCGATGTTGCGATCGAGCAGCCGGTGCGCTTTGCCTGGAACCCGGACAAGGTGGTGATGTTCGACAAGGGCAGCGGCGTCAGCCTGCGGCACGCCGGATAGCGGCCGGCTGGCCGCAGCCCTATTTCGGCAGATAGGTCTCGTAAGGCGTGTCGTTGATCAGCAGGATCACGCATTCGGTGTCCGAGAGACAGGCATCGTCATGCATCTCGTCGGCCTTCTGGGTCCAGTAGGAGCCCGGCGGCAACTCGACCTTGGTGGCTTCGCCGCCCTGCATCTGCCAGTGCGCCCAGAGACCTTTGATGACCACGGCGCGATAGTCGGCGGTATGGGCATGGACGGGCGCGCGCCAATTGCCGGGGACTTTCAGCAGCGTGCCCGCGGGCCCTTTCGCCCGCTCTCCCCATAGCGGGCCAAGGCGCTGCGGCTGGCCCGGCGCCTCGACGGCATAAGGGATCTTGTCGGCCGGCAAATAGCTGTCTTCGAGCGCGAAAGCCCGGCTCGGCAGAATGGCGAGCGCGGCAAGCGCAAGCGGTGCGAGATGATTGGGCACGGCGATTTCCTCCGCCAACCACCTTAGGCGGCCTCGGTCGGCGGGGAATGGCGCGTCGTCCAAAAGATTTGGCAATTCCTCCAGCAGCCGCCTGCCGGATGTCAGGATTGCTCCTCCGCGCCGGCATTGCGGAAATGGCTCGGCGCCACGCCCATCACCCGCTTGAAGGCGCGGCTGAAGGAGGCCTCCGAATCGTAGCCCAGTCGCGAGGCGGTGACCGAAACCCGCATGCCGTCGCGGGCAAGCCATTGCCGCGCCTGATGCATGCGCACGCGCAGCACATATTTAGCGGGCGTCTCGCCGACCACGGTGGCGAAGCGCTGCGCGAAGGCGGAGCGCGAGGCGCCCATCATCCTGGCCAGTGCTTCGACCGTCCAGTCGCGCTCCGGCTGCAGATGAATGGCGGCAAGCACTTTGCCGACATCCGGGTTGCGCACGGCGGCGATCCATCCGGTGGCATCGCCGCACCCATTCTCCACCCAGGAGCGGATGATGGTGGCGGCGAGCACGTCGGCCAGGCGGGCAAGAATGCCGCCGGAGCCGACGCGGTCCATCGTCACCTCGCCGGCCATCGCGTCGAGCAGATGCTGGATGCCGGGCGCATTCGCCATCAGCTTATGCGCCTGCATGAGGCCAGGCATCATCTCGAGCAGCGGATGCGAGCCGTCGAGGTTGAAATGCATGCTGCCGCAGAACAGCAAGGTCTTGCAGCCGTCGCAGCCGTTCGAGACGTCGTAGATGTTCTCGCACACCGGCTCGATGGTGTAGCGGCCGATCGGCACCGGCGGGACGCCGGGCGCGCTCGCCAGCACATGCGCGTCGCCGCGCGGGATCAGCAGCGCGTCGCCCACCGAGAGCTGGGTCCATTCCTTCGCCGGGGTGAAAAGCCAGCAGCCCTGCTGCCCGATGAAATGGAAGCGCGCGGCCTTCTGTGCCGGGAAGGAAACAGCCCAGGGCTCGCCCAGCACACAGCGGCCATAGTCGACGCCGTCCAGGCGCAATCCGCGCAGCATGTCGGTGAGCGGGTCGCCCGAGGTCTCTAAAGCGGATTTGGACGAATTGTAATTCATTTCGGGGTTTGTAGCATGGAAACTCCAGATGGTCACTCCCTATGTTGCACCGCAGTCCAAATGTTGCGCTGCAACTCACCGGAGATTTGCCATGTCCGAGCCCGCCACAGGCGCCGTCGACGCCGCTGTCCTCGACAGAGCCGAACCTGAAGAACGAAGTGAGCCTGCATGGGGCGCGGTGGTCTCGCTGGCGCTCGGTGTTTTCGGGCTCGTGACCGCCGAATTCCTGCCCGCCAGCCTGTTGACTCGACTGGCGCAGGACCTCGGCATCAGCGAAGGTGCCGCCGGACAGGCGGTGACGGCGACGGCGGTCGTCGGCGCGATCGCCGCGCCGACCATGGCGATCGTCACCAAGCGGCTCGACCGCCGGCTTGTGATGTGGACGCTCTCCGTCCTTCTGATCGTCTCCAATCTCGTTGCCGCCTTCGCCTCCTCGCTCACCATGCTGCTTCTTGCCCGCGTCGTGCTCGGCGTCGCGCTCGGCGGCTTCTGGTCGATGTCGGCGGCCATGGCGCTCAGGCTGGTGCCGATGCGGCTGATGCCGCGCGCCATGTCGATCATCCTGACCGGTGTCTCGGTCGCCACCGTGACGGCGGCTCCGGTCGGCGCCTATGTCGGCGACATCTGGGGCTGGCGCACGGCCTTCATGATCGCGGCGGTCGTCGGCGCGCTGGCGCTTCTGGTGCAACTTGCCACGCTTCCCAGCCTGCGCCGACGGCCGTGGCGAGCTTCCGCACACTGGTCGAGGTGCTGAAGCGCCCGATGATCCGGATCGCCCTGCTGGTGGTGGTGCTGGTCGCGTCCGGGCAGTTCGCCGGTTTCACCTATGTGCGGCCGTTCCTGGAGACGGTCCCGGTCATGCCGATCGAGACCATCTCGCTGGTGCTGCTCGCCTATGGCATTGGCGGCTTCTTCGGCAATTTCGCCGGCGCGTTCCTGGCCGAACGCAATCTGAAGCTGGCCGTCGGCCTGGCGCCGCTGCTGATCGCCTTGTCGGCGGCGGGGCTGCTCATGTTCGGTGCCTCGCCAATCACGGCGGCGATCGCCGTCACCGCCTGGGGCTTGGCCTTCGGCGCCGTGCCGGTCGGCCTGCAGACCTGGCTGGTTCGCGCCGCGCCCGACCAGGCCGAGAGCGCCGGCGGACTGATGGTCGCGACCTTCCAAGTGGCGATCGCGCTCGGCGCCATCGTCGGCGGCCTGCTGGTCGACCATGCCGGTGTTGCGAGCGCCTTCGCCTATGGCGGCGTGGCGACGTTGCTCGCAGCGCTTGTGGCCTCCCTTATGGGGCCGAAGCAGGCCGCAGAGTAGGCAAGCGCGGCCATTCTCTCAAGCTTCGGCCCGGCGGCTCTCATGAGCGCCGGGCCGATATTGTCGTGATCGCCGATACGAAGCGCGTCAGGCTATGCTCGACATAGGCGGGGAGCTCCATGTCGTCGGAATCGAAGCTCCACCACAGCAGAGAACCCTGCCAGTGGGCTGCCATCAGCAGGCCGATATCGTCCGGCACGCCGCGGACGCCGGCGAAGCAATCGGAAAGCATCCTGCCGAGCGCCGCCTTCCAAGTGGCGCCGCGCGCCCTTAGCATTGGATCGCGCAGATCCTCGCGCAGGACGAGCAGGCCTTCTGCATAGGATTCGATGTTGCCATAGCCGCTCGAGAGAGCGACTAGTAGCTCGACGGCGCCAGCGGGGGTTTTGGGGACCGATGCTGCCGCTTCCTCGGTTTTTCGGTCGAGACCATCCCAGGCATAGAGCAGCGTGCGCTGCTTCAGCAGCGCCTTGTTCTTGAAACGCTGCACCAGCGTCGAGCCTGAAAGGCCGCAGGCCCGCGCCAGCCTTTCGAAGGTCAGCGCTTCCGGGCCCTCGGCATGCATCAGCCGGTAGGCGGCTTCCAGCACCTGCTCGTCGGACTGGGTTTTTGGCCGGGTCATCTTGACTCTCTTTTATAAACGAATGATCATTTATAAATGGGAGGCGCACCAAATGCCAGCTCTCATTCGTGCGCAGTTCAAGTTCGGAGGGTCCAATGACGCTTCAAGGGAAAGTCGCGCTCGTTGCCGGCGCAACGCGCGGCGCGGGCCGCGGAATTGCGGTCGAACTGGGCGCGGCCGGCGCCACCGTCTATGTTACCGGCCGCACGACCCGCACCCGGCAGTCGGATTATCAGCGCCCCGAAACCATTGAAGAGACAGCGGAGTTGGTCACCGCGCAGGGCGGCAAGGGCATTGCCGTTCGGGTCGATCACCTGGTCGCCGAAGAGGTGCAGGAGCTTGTGACGCGTATCCGCGAGGAGCAGGGCCGTCTCGATATACTAATCAATGACGTCTGGGGCGGTGAAAAACTCTTCGAATGGAACAAGTCGGTCTGGGAACACAATCTGGAGAACGGCCTGCGGCTGCTGCGGCTTGGAATCGATACGCATCTGATCACCGCGCATCACGCGTTGCCGCTGATGATCGAGCATCCGGGCGGGTTGCTTGTCGAAGTCACTGACGGCACGGCCGAATACAATGCCGGGCACTACCGGCTGTCGCCCTTCTACGATCTCGCCAAGGTGGCGGTGAACCGCATGGCGTGGGCGCATGCCAAGGACCTCGAAAGGCATGGCGCGACATCCGTCTCACTGACGCCGGGCTGGCTGCGCTCGGAGATGATGCTGGAGGCATTCGGCGTGCGGGAAGAGAACTGGCGCGACGCAACAGCCAATGTGCCGCATTTCGTCATATCCGAGACGCCGCGCTTCGTCGGCCGCGCGGTCGTGGCGCTCGCCTCGGATCCTCAGCGCTCGCGCTGGAACGGCCAGTCGCTTTCCAGCGGTGGGCTGGCGCAGATCTACGGCTTCACCGATCTCGACGGATCGCGCCCGGAGGCCTGGCGCTACGTCCCGGAAGTTCAGGATGCCGGCAAGCCGGCCGATGCGACCGGTTACCGATAGAGCAATTCCAGGAAAGGTGCGTAGCGTTTTTCCGTCCGAACTGCGTAAAGACAAAAGCGTCAGGCCGAGCGGCCGTCGAACTCGAACACTTCGATGCCCGCGATGTCGACATCTTTCAGGCAGTTGATGTTGATATAGGCGGACCGTTCATTGCCCTGGCTGACATCCTCGGCAAACGGATGAATGCCGCAGGTCCGGCAGAAGCGATGCGCGATTTGAGCCTTGCCGAAGGTGTAGCGGCCGAGATCGTCGCCCCAGGCGACCAGATTGAGCTTTTCGTGCGGCACGGCCCATAACAGGGCACCCTTGCGCCGGCAGATCGAGCAGTTGCAGCGCACCACGCCGCCGATCTCGCCCTTGACCTCGAACGCCACTTTTCCGCAGTGGCAGCTGCCTTTGTACAGCATCAGCATCTTCCCATCGCTGGCAGGGTGCAAGGGCACGCTTGCCGGTTTATCTCTTGCGCCGGCCCAACATCTGGCCGTGCCTAAAGACGTTGCAACTTTGCAAGGCCCGACATCGAAAATGCAATCCATCCGCGACCGCCTCGAAAACATCCTGTCACGTCTTGCCAATCGCGCGGCCGATGAGAAGGTCTATACCAAGCTCTATGCCGCGGCGGCGCGCGCAGCCGCCGACGCGTCCGACGCCCGCCGCAAGGCCGGCGTGAGCCTAGGCCCGTTCGATGGACGCATCGTCTCGATCAAGGACCTCTTCGATGTCGCCGGCGAACCGACGACGGCCGGGTCGCTGATCCGCGCCGGCGCCGCACCCGCCGCGCGAGACGCGGTGATCGTGCAAAGGCTGCGCCAGGCCGGCGCCGTCATCCTCGGCAAGACCAACATGACCGAGTTCGCCTTCACCGCGATCGGCGACAATCTGCATTACGGCACGCCGGGCAATGCCGCCGACGCCGGCCTGATCCCGGGCGGCTCGTCATCGGGAGCGGGCGTTGCGGTCGGCGAGGGCACGAGCGACATCTCGATCGGATCCGACACCGGCGGCTCGGTGCGCATCCCCGCCTCGCTCAACGGGGTCGTCGGCTTCAAGCCGACGGCGCGGCGTGTGCCTTTGGCCGGCGCCTTTCCGCTGTCGATGACGCTGGATTCGATCGGCCCGCTTGCCCGCAGCGTTGCCGATTGCGCCATTGCCGACGCGATCATGGCCGGAGAAGAGCCGGCGGCCCTTAGGCCGGTCCCGCTCGCCGGCTTGCGCATCGGCATTCCGCGGGGCGTGCTTTTCGGCGAAACGCAAGGGGAGGTCACCGGAGCTTTCGAGGTCTGCATCGACAGGATCGGGCAGGCCGGCGCCCGCGCTCACGATTTGTCCATCGACGATCTCATCGCCGAGATGCGGGCTGCAACCAAACGCGGCACGATCGCGTCCATGGAAGGCGCCGAAGTGCATGCCGATTGGCTGGCGAACGGGGCCTCGATGCCGGTCGATCCGCATGTCACCGGGCCATTGTCGCGCGCGCTCACCGTTCCCGCCTCGACCTATATCCGCACGATCCGCCGCCGCGGCGAGCTCGTGGCGGCCATGGCGGAACGGCTGGAGGCGGTCGATCTCCTGGCTCTGCCGACCGTGCCGATGGTCGCGCCGTCCATTGCCGCCATGGCCGGCGACGAAGCGCTGCGCGACAGGACGGAAGGGCTGCTTTTGCGCAATACCCAAGTCGCCAACCAGTTCGATCTCTGCGCCATCTCGCTGCCGATGCCGGGCACGAAACTGCCGACTGGGCTAATGCTGGTGGGCAAGCATGGGGATGATCGCCGGCTTCTATCCATCGCGGCGGCCGTTGAGGCTTTGCTTGCAGGTTGAATGCGCCCGCGAGGCGCGAGCCTTAGCGCGCCGAGCAGTGAGCGCGCTCGCTGTCCTTTGCCGCGCGCTCGATACCGGTCGCGATCAGCGTCGGCAGGCTGTACTGCTTGCCGTTGAAGGTATGCGGCCGGTTTGCGATCGTGCCTGTGACGACGACCTTGCCGGCATAGAGCTTATCCGGGAGATCGAGCGCCTTGTCCTGCTGCGGCAGGCCGTCAACGTCGATCCACACACCTTTGACGATCTTGCCTGTGGCGAGGTCGAGCACGCTGTTCGAAGGGCACGGTGCCATCACGCAGCGTAGGCCGTTGTCGCAGGGCACATAGCTGCCTTGATCCGCTCGAGCGCCCGTTGCGGTGATGCAGATGCCGGCTATCGGAACCAGGATTTCCGCGAGGTGCTTGACCATGACGGTGAAGGTCGCCGCCAAATCGGCGAAAATTGAGGCGCGGACTTCAGGTGGCCGGAAAGCGCCGCCGGTAGTGCTCGACGACTTCCGGATTGCGCAGATTGACCGGCAGCTTGCCGGCGAGCACCAGCAGCGCCTCGCCGGCGGCGCCGACGCCCATGCGCATCATCGATTCCTCGGTGATGCCGGCCATATGCGGGGTGATAATGACATTGCCGAAGCCGAAATAAGGATGGTTGGGCGGCAGCGGCTGCGTGGAAAAGACGTCGAGCGCAGCGCCGCCGATACGGCCCTGCTGCAGCGCTTCGATCAGCGCCTCGTCGTCCACCACCGGGCCGCGCGAGACATTGATCAGCAGCGCGTCGGGCTTCATGCGGGCGATGTGCTCGCGGCTGATCAGGCCGCGCGTTTCCTGCGTCAGCGGGCAGCAGAGCACGATGATGTCGCTCTGCTCGACCAGCGCGTCGATCGACAGGAAGCCGACACGCTCGGGCGCCGGGCGCAGGCTGCGCGTCGTCGCCACGACATTGAGGTCGAAGCCGTGCGCGGCGATATGGCCGACAGCCTGGCCGACGGCGCCGAGGCCGACGATGCCGATGGTCTTGCCGGCCAGCTCGCTGGTCGAATTGGCATGCTCGCGCCCAGCAAGCCAACCCTTGGCGCGCAGGTCGCGGTCCATCACGCGGAAGCGGCGCAACAGGGCAAGGGCGGTGAACATCACATGCTCGGCGACCGAGCGGGCGTTGACGGCAGGCACGTTCGCGACCAGCACGCCGGCGGCGGTCGCGGACTCGACCGGGATCATATCCAGCCCGGCGCCATGGCGGATCGCGGCGCGCAAATTCGAAGCACTCGCAAACAGCTCCGGCGGCAGCGGCGCGCGCACGATGACAATGTCGGCGTCGCGGGCCTCCTCGGTCAGCGTCTTGGGATCGAGCGCGGAAGCGATCGCAAGCCGCCCGGCACCGGCCAGCATGGCCGTGGCGCGCGGATGCAGCGGGTGCGTCGAGAGTATCTTGCGCACCGAACTCAAGCCTTCTCGAGCGCCGGGCTTCTCGTCTCAGTCCCGCGGCCTTCGATGATCCCCTTCCAGTAGCTCTCGGCGCCCTGCAGATGGGCATTCATCAAGGCCTGGGCGAGATTGCCGTCGCGGCGCAGCAGCGCTTCGTAAATCTGGATGTGCTCGGCATGCGAGCGCACGCTGCGTTCGGGGTCGTTGAAATAGATCGGCAGGCGCTGCTCGCCCATCAGGTAATAGACGCTGCAGATGTTGTGGAAGACGCTGTTCTTGGTCGCGCGCACGATCTCGAGGTGGAACTCGCGGTCCTCCTTGGCGAGGCCTTCGCCGGCGGCGATGCGTTCTTCCGAGGCTTTCAGGATCTCGCGCAGGCGCTCGAAGTTCTCCTCTGTGGCACGCGAGCAGGCAAGCTCGGCCGCCTTGATCTCGTGGATCTTGCGCAATTCGACGGTTTCGTAGATCTGCACCGGATCGAGCGGCAGACCCGCGCGGGCGAAAAGCGCCAACGCTTCCACGCTCGCCTGCTTGGTGTCGATGTAGATGCCGGATTTGGCGCGCCGCTCGACGATGCGCATGGCTTCGAGGATGGCGAGCGCCTCGCGGATCTGGCCGCGGCTGACGCCGAAATGTTCCGCCAACTCCCGTTCCGACGGCGTGCGGCCGGACTCCTTGTCCGAGTTGGAGAAGAGATAAGCGGCAAGTTCCGCGAGAAGGTTCTTTTCTTTCATCGTCAAATACGTTGCGCGTGCGCCTCCAGGAATCGCTCGGAGATGGTGAATCCCAAACCAGGCTTTTCAGGGATCGCTATCATACCGTCCTTCGCTTCGACAGTCTCCTCGACCAGGTCGTGGATCATCGGATTGGCGCCGAGCGAATATTCGATGATGAAGCTAGCGGGCGAGGCGGCACACACATGCAACCCGGCAAAGAAGCAGGGCGCGCCGGCCCATAGATGCGGCGCGAAGCGCAGGTTGAAGGCGCTGGCGATGGTGCCGATCTTCATCGCCTCGCTGATGCCGCCGCAAAATGCCGGATCCGGCTGGAAGATGTCGGCGGATTTCTGCATCGCCAGGTCGCGGAAGGCATAGCGCGTCGCCTCGCTCTCGCCGGTGGCGATTGGGGTCGAGCCGGAGGCGCGCACCTCGGCCATGCCCGGCTTGTCGTCGGCGATCACCGGTTCCTCGAACCAGGCAAGGTCGAGATCGGCAGTGAGCTTGATGAAGCGCTTGGCCTCGGCGACGGTATAGGTGCCGTGCGCATCGACCATCAGATCGACGTCGGGGCCGATCGCCTTTCGCGCGGCGCGCACGCGCGCGGCCGAAATATGCGGGGCGCCGTCCATGGCGCCGACGCGCATCTTCAGCGCCTTGAAGCCACCCTTGGCGATGTAGGATTTTAACTGCTCGCCAATCGCGTCGGCGGGGGCCCAGCCGCCCGAGGCATAGGCCTGCATGCGCTCGACCTTGCGGCCGCCGAGCAGCCGCCACACCGGCTTTCCGAGCGCCTTGCCGAGGATGTCCCAGAGCGCGATATCGACGGCGCTGATCGCCGCCACGCTCATGCCGCGCCGCGCCAGCTGCGGCATGGCATGGCCGGCATGCGCCGCCGTCTCGTGCCGAACGCCGTTATAGAGCATCTCCCAGATGATGCCGATGTCGGCCGGGTCGCGGCCGATGAGTTGCGGCGCGATCTCGTGGTTCAGCATGTGGACCAGCGCACCGTAGCTGCCGGCGCTGCCGGCGGCGTTCTTGCCCTCACCCCAGCCGACCAGGCCGTCATCGGTCTCTATGCGCAGAATGGCGGCGTCGAACGTCGTCACCTGACCGAAATCGCTGCGATGCTGCTTCGCGACTTCGATCGGGATACGAACCCACCAGGCCTGGACGCTTTTGATGCGCATGTTTTTCCTTCGGGCCTTTCCGCCCGCCGGGCGGAAGGGACAGGTTTCAGTCGGAAGTCACTTGATCAGTGGCAGCAGCGTTTCAGCGGTGATGCGCATCTGGTCGGTGTAGAACTTTTCCGTGAGCAAGCTGGAGCCGTGGTCCTGGATGAACTTGAGCTGCTCGGGCGAGATGTCGACCGGATTGCGCTCGACCATCTCCGGATAGGGCGCGGCCGGCGTGCGGTCGACGGGTGCGACGAATTCGTTCGTCAGCGCGCCGTCATAGCCGATCTCCTTCAGCGTGCCGACGATCTTCGGCCAGTCGATCTGGCCAAGGCCGGCGGCGAAGCGGTTGTTGTCGGCGACATGGAAGTCGAACAGGCGCTTCCCGACCTGACGGATCGCGTCATAGACGTTAAATTCCTCCATGTGGATGTGGTAGGCGTCGAGGCAGACGCCGCATTCAGGGCTCACCGCATCGGCGAGCGCCAGCGCCTGGGCGCCGCGGTTGAAGAGGTAGGTCTCGAAGCGATTGAGCGGCTCGACGGCGATCCTGACGCCGACCTTCTTGGCATGGGTGAAGCATTCGCGCGTGGCGTCGACCACCCAACCCCATTCCTCCGCCTCGGTGCCGTCCGGCACGACCTTGCCGACGGTCGCGGGCACGAGCGTGATGATCTCGCCGTCGAGCTCGCTCACCATGGTGAGCACGTCCTTGACATATTGGACCGAACGCTCACGCTGGCCCTGGTCCTTGGCGGCGAGGTTGCGTTCGCCCAGCATCAGCGTCACCGAGCCCCAGCAGCGAATGCCGTGCTCCTTCAGAAGCGCGCGCGTCTCCTTGGTCTTGTATTGCTCGGGCTCGCCGGAAATCTCGATCGATTCGTAGCCGAATTTCTTGATGCGCTTTAGCGTCACTTCGAGCGGCTCCGCCCGCATCCAATTGTGCGTCGAAAGATGCATGGTCTATCCTTCCCAGAATTCGCCTGTCACATTTTACCCGCGACGCCTCCGACAGAGGCCGCCGCACGTTTCCTCCCCAAGGCGTTGCCAGCATTTTCCTCGAAACTGGTTCGACCAATTGGGCCTGCCATGACCTCTACAGCAAATTTTCATGCGCGGCAAGAAGTGGGCATTGGAAGCTCCGCATCTCGGTCAATTTCATGATTTAACGAGGTAATTTTGCTTTTTTGACTCGCGGTCGCCTCCTCCTTCGAGGTTTTCCGGCGCTTGACCGAATTACGGGATTTGGTAATACCAGAATGACATGGCGTTCAGATGCCGATAGGACCGACCAAACAGGCTGGCCCTTGCTCCAATCGACGCTATGCTTGGTTCGCGAAAACAAAGAGGGAGGATGCCGATGCCGACGACGATGAAGGGTCCCGGCCTGTTTCTGGCGCAGTTCGCGGGTGACGCCGCGCCGTTCAATTCGCTGGCTTCGATAACCAAGTGGGCGGCAGGGCTCGGCTACAAGGGCGTGCAGATCCCGACCTGGGACGGACGCCTCTTTGATCTGAAGAAAGCTGCGTCGTCGAAGGCCTATTGCGACGAGGTGAAAGGCATCTGCGCTGACGCCGGCGTCGAGGTCACTGAATTGTCGACGCATCTGCAGGGCCAACTGGTGGCGGTGCATCCCGCCTATGACGCGCAGATGGATGGCTTCGCGCCGCCATCGGTGCACAACAATCCCAAGGCACGGCAGGAATGGGCCGTCGAACAGATGAAGTTCGGCGCCAAGGCATCGCGCAATCTGGGGCTGAACGCTTCAGTCTCGTTCACCGGCTCGTTGGCCTTCCCTTACCTCTATCCCTTCCCGCAGCGGCCGGCCGGGCTGATCGAGGAAGCTTTCGACGAACTCGGCAAGCGCTGGAGGCCGATCCTCGATGTCTATGAGGACAATGGCGTCGACGTCGGCTACGAGATCCATCCTTCCGAAGACGTGTTCGACGGCGCGACCTTCGAGATGTTTTTAGACGCGGTTGGCGGGCACAAGCGCTGCAACATCAACTACGATCCGTCGCATTTCCTGCTGCAGCAGCTCGACTATCTCGAGTTCATCGACATCTATCACGAGCGCATCAAGGCGTTCCATGTGAAGGACGCCGAGTTCAACCCGACCGGGCGGCAAGGCGTCTATTCCGGCTACCAGGGCTGGGTGAACCGGGCGGGCCGTTTCCGTTCGCTGGGCGACGGGCAGGTGGATTTCGGCGGCATCTTCTCCAAGCTCACCCAGTACAATTACGGTTCCTGGGCGGTGCTGGAATGGGAGTGCTGCCTGAAGCATCCCGAGGACGGCGCGGCCGAGGGCGCGCCTTTCATCCAGCACCACATCATCCGAGTGACGGAGAAGGCCTTCGACGATTTCGCCGCCGGCACAACCGACAAGAAGCTGTTGCGGGCGATGATGGGGATTTGACACTTGCGTTCCCTCCCCCTTGAGGGGAGGGTCGATCCGCGCAGCGGATCGGGGAGGGTCGCCGGGCGTAGACCTCGGCACCTATCGACCCCACCCGGCCCTGCGGGACACCCTCGCCTCAAGGGGGAGGGGTATCTCAGACAATGGAGGGACAAAAATGGTCGGCGCATCGAAGTCGGAAGCGGGAGGCGGCCCGATCCGCTATGGCATGGTTGGCGGCGGGCAGGGCGCTTTCATCGGCGCAGTGCACCGCATCGCAGCGCGCATGGACAATGACTTCGTGCTGGTGGCCGGCGCGCTGTCGTCGGACCCGGCGCGGGCAAAGGCTTCCGCCGCCGAACTCGGGCTAGATCCGGAGCGCAGCTACAGCTCCTATGCCGAGATGGCCAAGGCTGAAGCCAAGCGTCCGGACGGCATCGAGGCGGTGGCGATCGTCACGCCCAACAATGTGCATGTCCCGGCGGCGAAAGCCTTCCTCGAGGCGGGCATCCATGTCATCTGTGACAAGCCGCTGGCAACCTCGCTGGCGGAAGCCAAGAAGCTCGCGGCGCTTGTCGAGAAGACCGGCAAGGTGTTCGTGCTCACCCACAATTACACGGCCTATCCGATGATCAGGCAGGCACGCGAGATGGTGGCCAAAGGCATGCTTGGCGACATCCGCATCGTGCAGTCGGAATATCCGCAGGACTGGCTGACCGAGGACCTCGCCGCCACCGGCCAGAAGCAGGCATCATGGCGCTCCGACCCCAAGCAGGCGGGCGCTGGGGGCGCGCTGGGCGACATCGGCACGCATGCCTATAATCTTGCCCGCTTCGTGTCGGGACTGGAGCTGGATTCCTTGTCGGCCGATCTCGACGCGTTCGTGCCGGGACGCCAGCTCGACGACAATGTCAACGTCATGCTGCGCTTCAAGCCGGTCGGCGACAAGCATCCGGCCAAGGGCATGATCTGGGCGAGCCAGGTGGCGCCAGGCCATGAGAACGGGCTGAAGCTGCGCATCTACGGCTCCAAGGGCGGGCTGGAATGGGTCCAGGCCGATCCGAACTATCTCTGGTACACGCCCTTCGGCCAACCGAAGCAGCTTCTGACGCGGGCAGGCGCCGGCGCGATTCCGGTAGCCGCGCGCGTCAGCCGCGTGCCGTCCGGCCATCCGGAGGGTTATCTCGAAGGCTTCGCCAACATCTACCAGGAGGCCGCGCGAGCGATCCGGGCAGCACGCAGAAAGGGCGGCAAACCGGGCAAGGATGTGGTCTTCCCGACGATCGCGGACGGAGTCGAAGGCATGGCCTTCATCGAGGCCTGCGTGAAGTCGTCGAAGAAGAATGGGGCGTGGACGAAGCTCTAGGGACGGCTGCGTCGTCCAAGGGAGTTCCCCTCACCCGGATTGCCAGCCGAATTGCGAAGAGCAATTCGGGGCAATCCGACCTCTTCCCGAGGGGAGAGGAGACAAGCAACGCCGGCGCCGACCTCTTCTCCCCACCGGGGAGAAGGTGGCCGCGAAGCGGCCGGATGAGAGGGGTGTGGCCCGCCAGCCTAAATGGCTGGCCGCAAGTGGGAAGGGGGTGTCGATGAAAATCGGCATGTGCATGTTCTTGTGGACCACCAGCGTCTCGATGAAGCACGAGACGCTGCTCAAAGACATCAAGGCGACCGGCTTCGATGGCGTCGAGATACCGGTCTTTGTCGGGACGCCTGACGACTACAAAAAACTCGGCGAAATGCTCGACCGCATCGGTCTGGAGCGCACCGCGGTCTCGGCCATGGGCGATCCGGCGATGAACCTGATCTCGCCGGATGGCGCCACGCGCAAGGCCGGCATCGATTACATGAAATGGGCGATCGACTGCAGCGCCGCCCTTGGCGCCAACACACTCAGCGGGCCGCTGCATTCGACGCTCGGCGTCTTTTCCGGCAGCGGGCCGACTTCCGCGGAGAAGAAGCGCTCGGTCGCCTCGCAGCGCGCCATTGGCGACCATGCCGGCAAGAAGGGCGTCACCATCGGGCTGGAAGCGCTCAACCGCTTCGAATGCTATCTGGTCAACACCATGGCCGACCTGTCAGAGCATATCGACGCGATCGGCCGGCCGCACATCAGGGCGATGTACGATACTTTCCATGCCAATATCGAGGAGGCAGATCCGATCGGCGCCTACACGCGCAACCGGAGGAACATCGTTCATATCCATATTTCGGAGAACGACCGCGGCGTGCCGGGGCGGGGCAACATCCCGTGGAAGGAAACCTTTTCTGCCATCCGAAAGAGCGGCTATGACGACTGGCTGACCATCGAGTCGTTCGGACGCTCGCTGAAGGATCTGGCGGCGGCGACGAAGGTTTGGCGCGATTTCGCGGAGAGCCCGGAGGCGGTTTATCGGGAGGGGTATCGGCATATCAGGGATGGGTGGCAGAGCGCCGCTTAGGCGCCCCGTGCCCGGTCCATTTATAATTTGCGTTCATAGTGGTTGCCAGGTGGTTCCCCCACTCCGTCTCGGCTTCGCCGAGCCACCTCTCCCCCCTCCGGAGGGAGAGGAAGGGAGCCCGGCGCCGGGAGAGGCCTTCGAGGACAGGCGCAGCTCCGACAGTCTGGCGCATTTCCTCTACCCCGTCGACCGGGGGAGAGGTGTCGAGCGAAGCTCGACGGAGTGGGGGTCGACCCTTGGCGCGGCACTATACGATGCCCACGCTTTTGCGTCACAAGCCTACCCCCGCTCAGCCTGCAGCCGATTGTAATCATGCAGCGTGCGGCTCAGCCTTCGGCGCAGGAAGTTCGAGATGTTGTCGAAGA
Source organism: Mesorhizobium sp. WSM4935 (assembly GCF_029625735.1). Classification (NCBI taxonomy): domain Bacteria; kingdom Pseudomonadati; phylum Pseudomonadota; class Alphaproteobacteria; order Hyphomicrobiales; family Phyllobacteriaceae; genus Mesorhizobium; species Mesorhizobium sp. WSM4935. Next base: position 44,893 of record NZ_JARTVR010000018.1, read on the forward strand.
TGAACACGACGGCCAGCGTCAACAGCACCATGTAGAAGACATTGGCCCAGTTGGAATTGGTGCGCATCGCTTCCCAAAGCTTCAGGCCGATGCCGCCGGCGCCGACGGCGCCGATGATGGTCGCGCCGCGGGTGTTGGATTCCCACTGGTAGAGCGTCTGGCTGATGAAGACCGGCACCACTTCCGGCAGCACGCCGTAGCGCTGCACCAAAATGCCGTTGGCGCCGGTCGACAGCACGCCTTCGCGTGGCTTATCGTCGATGTTCTCCAGCGCCTCGGAATAGGTTTTGCCCAATGTGCCGATTTCGGTGAAGAAGATCGCGGCGCTGCCGGCCAGCGGTCCGGGGCCGAAGGCGCGGGTGAAGAACAGCGCCCAGATCAGCATGTCGACCGAGCGCATGAAGTCGAAGAAGCGTTTCAGCACCTGGCTCAGCACGCCGCTCGGCGTGATGTTGCGGGCGGCGAAGAAGGCAAGCGGGAAGGCGACGATGCCGCCGAGCAGCGTGCCGAGGAACGCCATGACGATGGTCTGCAGCAGCTTCGTCCAGACGTCGCCATGCTGCCACTGCGCATTGTTCCAGATGTTGTCGGCCGCCAGAGCGAGGTTGGACGTGCCGGGCCGGAGCTCAGGCCCGGAGACGATCAGCGAGATGACCTCGCCGGCCGGTTTGCCGAAAAAGGGCGAGCGCGTGTCGAAGACGAAATTCGCCCAGCCGAGGAAGCGCTTGCGCACTTTGACGCGGTCGACCGTGACCCGCACCTCGCCGACAAAGCCCATCTTGGCGACGATCTCGTCGTCATGGACGGTCACCCAGTCGGGCACTGGGCCCGTGACCACCGGCTTGCCGCCGGTCAGCGATATGGGCACGGTTTCGCCATTTGCCGTGATCGTCGCCCTGGTCTTGTCGAAGGTGACGGATTTGGCGCTACCGTCGATCTGGACGGTGTAAGTGCCGTCGGGGTTCTTGATCACCCAATCGGGATCGGGGTTTTCGCCAAGCGCCGAGAAGCGCGGATATTTCGGCGTGATCTCGGGCTGGTCGAGCCGGAATTCCGGCTGGAGGTCGTAGCTGATCCATTGCGATAGGAAGAGCGGCAGGCGCTCCCAATGCGACTGTCGCAGCACCTGCGGCAGGCTGAAGAACCACAAGGCATAGGCAAGATAGAGCGCTGTGCCTACGATCAGCAGCAGCGGCCAGAAGCGCTTGTAGGCCGGCCGCCGGAATATCTGCGGGTGGCGGTGCTCGATCGCGCTTAGTTCGTCGGCGGTCATGGCAGCCATATCACGCGCTCATCAGGAAAGCCTGCTCGCCTACGAGCTTGCGGCGCAGCCAGGCGGAGAACTGGTCGACGAGGAAGATGGTGATGAAGAGCAGGAGCACCAACGCCAGCGTCTTGGCGCCGAAGCCGCGCGAAATGGCGAGCTTCAGTTCCTCGCCGATGCCGCCGCCGCCGACTGCGCCCATGATGGTCGAGATGCGCACGTTGATCTCGATCCGGAGCAGCGTGTAGGACATGAAATTGGGCAACACCTGCGGCAGGTCGGCGAAGCGCACGCGCTCGAACCAGTTGGCGCCGACGGCGCGCAGGCCCTCCTCGGGGCGCATGTCGATATTCTCGTTAATCTCGTAGAACAGCTTGCCCAGCGCGCCGATCGAATGCAGGCCGATGGCGATGATGGCTGCCACGGGGCCGATCGAGACGATGGCCGCGAACAGGCCTGCAATCACGATCTCTGGAAAGGCGCGCAGCAGTTCCATGAAGCGCTTGACGATGAGACGCAGGATCGGGCTCGGCGTCAGGTTGCGCGCGGCGATGAAGGAGAAGGAACGGCGAAGACGAAGCCGATGAAGGTCGAGACCAGCGCCACGTTCACCGTGGTCAGCATCAACTCGAAATATTCGGGGATGTAGAAGCCGCCCCAGATATAGACGCGGCCGAGCGGGAAATTGAACTCCTGCGTGCCCTTGTCGTTGGGCGAAGCGATGTCAAACAGCGCCCGCCAGACGTCGTTCCAGTCCTTCGGAACCAGCCAGCTCAGGAAATCGAGGATGTGCGGCAGCCGGTCGAAGAAGTGGCCGGCATTGGCCTCGTCGGCGAACCACATGGTCGCGCCCATGGCGACAAGCAGCAGGGCGACGCCAAGCGCGGTGTAGAAGCGGCGCAGCGAGGTCTGGCGCCGCCAGGCATCGGCCTGCTGGCGGGTCGCGTCGGAATGGATTGTTGTCGAAAGGGTCATGATCGAGAATGCAAAAAGGGCGGCGCCGCCGCATCGGCCCGAAAATCGAAATCCGATTTTCGGAAAGTCCGATGCGGCAATCCAAAGTGCCAAAGCGTACTTTGTGCGTCCAAGTGGACGCACGTCGCTTTGGTGAGCGCCGCCCTTTTCCTGATGCCTCAACCGCCGATAGCGGCTTTGCGGGCTTCAATGATGACGTTGTAGAAGTCCGGCTTCACCGGGACGTAGCCGGTGAAGTCGCCACCCTCGACGCCTTCGAAGCAGGCCTTGTCCTTGGCCGGCAGGGCGGTGAAGAAAGCGGCGAGCTTGGCGGTCATGTCGTCGCCGAGCGCGGTGCGCACGACCAGCGGGCCATTCGGGATCAGGCCCGAGCGCCACACTTCGACGAAGTCGTTCGGGTCGACGGCGCCCTTGGCGACTTCCTTGTGGAAGGTGCCGGAGGTGTAGCCGTTCTTGAAGTCGCCGATGCCGGAAGAATCGTCCACCGCCACGTCGACCTTGCCGTCGCGGACGGCCAGGATGTTGTTCTCATGGCCGCCGTTGAACTGGGTCGAGGCGAAGTAGGTTTCGTTGGAAGCGCCGGTGTCCTTCGGAATCTGGGTCAGCGGGATCAGATAGCCCGAGGTCGAGTCCGGATCGGCGTAGCCGAGCTTCTTGCCCTTGGCCGACTTGATGTCGGTGATGCCGGAGGACTTCAGCGCCAGGCCGATCGAATAATAGCCGGTCGAGCCGTCGGTCTGCTTGGTGGTGAGGATCGGGGTGACGGCCTTCGGGTCCTTCAGATAGACGCTGGCGTAGCCGGACGCGCCGAGCTCGGCGAAGTCGAGCGTGCCGCCGAGCAGGCCCTGGATGACACCGTCATAGTCGGCGGCCGGGAACAGCGACACCTTCTCGAAGCCGAATTCGGCCTTCAGATGATCGGCGAGGCACTGGTAGTTGCGCAGACGGTCGGTCTCGTTCTCGCCGCCGAGGATGCCGACGCGGAATTCCTTGATGTCGGCGGCGTGCGCGGCGCTTGCCGCCATGGCGAGCAGTGAAACGCCCGCAAAAACCATCTTTCTGAACATTGTGATCTCTCTCCTGTTGTTCCGGCTGCGCGCCGGCGGCGTTCTGATTTTTCAAGTCTTGCCGTTGACGCTGGCGGGCGATCCGGGTTGCTCGGCTGAAATCCACGATTTGCCCGGACCTGTTGGGGCCGGGGCGCGGAGTCAGTAGCCAGGGAAGGCTGGTTCGAGCGGTCCGGCGGATGCGATAATCTTCGGCCTGATGGTCACGCTGGTCGACGTGATGGCCTCGGAGATCTCGGCGCCGCTGGCATCGGCGCCATAGACGGTGCGCACGGCTTCGCGATCGAGGTCTTCGGGGGCGCCGTCGAAGACGACCTTGCCGGCGGCCATGCCGATGATGCGGTTGCAATAGGCGCGCGCGGTGTCCAGCGTGTGCAGATTGGTGACGACGGTGATGCCTTCGCGCAGATTGATGTCGCGCAGCGAATCCATCACCACCTTGGCGTTGAGCGGATCGAGCGAGGCGATCGGCTCGTCGGCCAGAAGTACTTTCGGCTGCTGCATCATGGCGCGGGCGATCGCCACACGCTGCTGCTGGCCGCCGGACAGCGTGCCGGCCGGCTGCAGCGCGGTACGGGCGATGTCGAGGCGCTCCAGCGCGGCCACCGCCTCCGCGCATTCGGTGCGCGTGAACATGCCGAGCAGGTTGGAAACGGTCGAACGATGGTTGAGGCGGCCGAGCAGCACGTTGGTGAGCACGTCAAGGCGCGGCACGAGGTTGAACTGCTGGAAGATCATGGCGCAGTCGCGCTGCCAGCGCCGCAGCGGCGAGCCCTGCAGGCTGGAGACCTCGGCGCCGTCAAAAAAAATCGATCCCTGGCTGGGATCGATGAGGCGATTGATCATGCGCAGCAGCGTCGACTTGCCGGCGCCGGAGCGGCCGATGATGCCGACCATCTGACCGCGCGGGATCGAGATGTTGATGTCGCTGACAGCGACGTTCTTGCCAAATCGTCGGGTTACGCCGCGAATTTCCAGCGTGGCCGATGATGCCGACATACCAAAGCTCCAGTCCGTCGCGGTTTTGCAGGTCTGTTAACCTTCGCTAGCGCAGGCCGATGAAGCTGGGGTGTCGGATTGATGTCAGTTTTGTTACGAGTCACAGGCTTGGAGATTCAACCAAGCACCAGCAATTCCTCGAAATGCTTCATGTCCTTGAAGCTGCAGAAGGCCGGCGGCTTGAGCTCGACCACCGGGGCTTCCCGCTCGAGGAAGAACAGGCTCTCGTCGAACAGATCCTGCCAGGCGAAGGCACGCTCGTCGGCGAGACGACGGAGCTGGTAGGCGAAGGTGATGTGGAAGACATAGGTGTCGTGGTCCGGGTGGCGATAGCCGAACGGCACTGAAAGGGCATCGCGCCACGTTTTCAGGATCCGGCGGTCTTCCTCGGTGGCGCCGGCGACGGTGAGGCCGGTCGGCACAACTTCGACAGTCTTGACCTTGAAGGGGCTGTGTCCCTCGAAGCCTTGCAGGCGATCGAGATAGAGGCGGGTCATGGCGTCGATACCGGCGTCGAGCGGCACGCGGGCGGGCCAGTAGGGAGGCGGCGCCGGTATTCGATGATGCCCTGGAAGAGCGTCATATGCAGGCTGCAGATCGGCGTGAAGGCGAGCCGATCGGCATCCGGCATGGCGAGCATGCGCTCGCGTACCCTGATGATCGCCGCTTGGGAAGCCGAGCCCTCGACCAGATGGCAGACGACCGTGTTGCCCGGTTCGAGGAGGAAGTTGCCCGACGCGTCGTAACGAGTGCCGAGATGCGTGGGCGGCGCTGGGTTGGTGCCTTCGAAAATCCAGTGAGCGAGGGTCTGACGGTTTCGATCATGGCGATCTCCTTGCGGGAAATCGTCTCCTGTCCGAGTCCTATGTCAGGGATGTGAATGGTGAATGGTGAAGAAGGCTCCCCTGATCCTTATTCGTCAGCACCATTCACCATTGACCATTCAGCATTCACAACCGTTAGCCGCCATATTTTTCCAGGAACGCCTCGGCCTCCAATTCGCGGAAATCGTCGAGGGCGGCGCGTAGCCTTGCATGATCCCAGTCCCACCAGGCCAAAGCCTGGTAGCGCTCGGCGGTGCGGCGGTCGAAGCGCTCGCGGATCGGTTTCGCCGGAACGCCGCCGACGATGGTGTAGGGCGCGACATCCTTCGACACCACTGCGCCGGCGCCGACGGCCGCGCCGTCGCCGACGGTCACGCCGGGCAGGATGGTCGAGCCGTGGCCGAGCCAGGTGTCGTGGCCGATGATGACGCGCTTGGCGCGGCGCTCGGCGAAGAACGCGCTTTCATGCTCGGCGTCGTCCCAATAGTCGGAGGCGCGATAGGTGAAGTGGTGCAGTGTCGGCCGCCAGGTCGGGTGGTTGGTGGCGTTGAGGCGCACCGCAGCGGCGATGTTTGAGAACTTGCCGATGGTCGCGCACCAGACGACGCAGTCCTGCATCATGTAGGAATAGTCGCCCAGCTCGCATTCGGCGACGCGGCTGCGCTCGGCGATCTCGGTCCAGCGGCCGAGCGTCGAGTTTTCGACCTGCGCCGTCGGATGGATCAGCGGCGTCTCCGAAAGCTTCTTCATGCGGCGATCTTTCCGGCGGCAAAGGCGGTGACGTCGATGACGCGATCGGCGACAGCCTCACGTACATCGAGATCGTGGAAGATGCCGAGCAGGGCAACCCCCGCCGCCTTCTTGGCGGCGATGAGCTCGACCACGACATCGCGGTTCTTCGCGTCAAGCGAGGCGGTCGGCTCGTCGAGCAAAAGGATCGGATGCTCGGTGATGAAGCCGCGCGCGATGTTGACGCGCTGCTGCTCGCCGCCCGAGAAGGTCGCGGGCGGCAAGGCCCAGAGTTTTTCCGGCAGGTTGAGCTGCGCAAGCAAGGAGCGAGCCTTCGCCCGCGCAATCTCGCGATCCTCGCCGCGCTCGACCAGCGGCTCGGCGACGACGTCGAGCGCGGGAACACGCGGCACGGTGCGCAGGAACTGGCTGACATAGCCGATAGTATGGCGGCGCACGGCAAGCACGGTGCGCGGGCTGGCGGAAGCGAGGTCAATCAACCCGCCGCCATGCTGGACGATGATCTGGCCTTCATCGACGGCATAGTTGCCGTAGAGCATCTTGAGGATCGAGCTTTTTCCGGCGCCAGACGGACCGCCGAGCACGGCGCATTCGCCGGCGCGGATCGAGAAGGAAACACCCGTCACCACCGGCAGCGTGACGCCGTCGCGCAGATGCATGGTGAAGCTTTTGGCGACATCGGAAACGACAAGCGGCGTAGCCATCATCAGAGCCCTTTGTTGTGCCGCATGGTCTGGTCCGAAAACCGGTTTCCACTTTTCGGGACCATGCGGCTAGACCTGCAAAATGGAAGAAACGAGAAGCTGGGTGTAGGGCGCACGCGGATCGTCGAGCACGCGGTCGGTCAGGCCGCTTTCGACGACGCGGCCGTCCTTCATCACCATCATGCGCTGCGACAGAAGCCGCGCCACGGCGAGGTCGTGGGTGACGACGATCGCCGCCAGGCCGAGATCGGTGACCAGCCCGCGCAGCAGGTCGAGCAGGCGGGCCTGCACCGAGACGTCGAGGCCGCCGGTGGGCTCGTCCATAAAGACGAGCCGCGGGCCGGTCACGAGGTTGCGGGCGATCTGCAGGCGCTGGCGCATGCCGCCGGAAAAGGCGCGCGGCTCGTCGTCGATGCGGTCCTCGTCGATCTCGACGCGCGACAGCCAGTCGACGGCGGTGGCGCGGATCTTGCCGTAGTGGCGGTCGCCGACCGCCATCAGCCGCTCGCCAACATTGGCGCCGGCTGACACCGTCATGCGCAAGCCGTCCGCGGGGTTCTGATGGACGAAGCCCCAGTCGGTGCGCATCAGGAAGCGGCGCTCGGCCTCGCTCATGCGATAGAGCTCGCGCCATTGGCCGTCACGCATGCGGTAGCTCGCGGTGCCGGAGGAAGGTAGCAGCCTGGTCGACAGGCAGTTGAGCAGCGTCGTCTTGCCGGAACCGGACTCGCCGACCACCGCCAGGACCTCGCCCGGCCAGAGGTCGAAGGTGACGTTCTCGCAGCCGACGCGCGAGCCGTAGAATTTGGACAGCGCGGAAACGCGCAGCAGCGGTTCGTCGGTCATTCGGCCTCCTTACTCCTCGCCATTGTGGGGAGGGTCGGCGCGCGGCGCCGGGGTGGGGGTTGAGTGAGATGTGGATTGGTCAAGACCCCCACCCGCGCCTTCGGCGCGACCTCCCCACGAGGGGGAGGTAGGATCGGCTCGCCGCTTCTCGCAATGGTCGGTATCCGAGCAGACGAACATGTGGCCGCCATGGTCGTCGAGGATGACCTCGTCGAGGTAGACATTCTCGGCGCCGCAGAGCGCGCAAGGCTGGTCGAATGTCTGCACCTCGAAGGGATGATCCTCGAAATCGAGGCTGACGACGTCGGTGAAAGGCGGCACCGCATAGATGCGCTTCTCGCGGCCGGCGCCGAACAATTGCAAGGCCGGCGAGCGGTGCATCTTCGGATTGTCGAATTTCGGCGTCGGCGAAGGATCCATCACATAGCGGCCCTCGACCTTGACCGGATAAGCATAGGTGGTGGCGATGCGGCCGTGCCTGGCGATGTCCTCGTAGAGCTTCACATGCATGAGGCCATATTCCTCCAGCGCATGCATCTTGCGCGTTTCGGTCTCGCGCGGCTCTAGGAAACGCAGCGGCTCGGGGATCGGCACCTGGAAGACCAGCACCTGGCCGGCGGTCAGCGGCTGCTCCGGGATGCGGTGGCGCGTCTGGATGATCGTCGCCTTCGCGGTCTCCGTGGTGACGGCGACCTGGGCGACCTTCTTGAAGAAGGCACGGATCGAGACGGCGTTGGTCGTGTCGTCGGCGCCTTGGTCGATGACCTTCAGCACATCGTCCGGACCGATGATCGAGGCGGTGACCTGCACGCCGCCGGTGCCCCAGCCATAGGGCATCGGCATCTCGCGCGAGGCGAAAGGCACTTGGTAGCCGGGGATGGCGATGCCCTTCAGGATGGCGCGGCGGATCATCCGCTTGGTCTGCTCGTCGAGATAGGCGAAGTTGTAGGTGGCGATGTCGGTCATGGTGATCACGTCCGCTCTTTGCTACATATTCGATGTTCAGAACGCAGGAGCCCGGCCATATGACTTTCACCGGATGGATGCATCTTGGGGTGCTGTTGCTGGTGTTTGTCGGCATCTCCGCTTTTGCTTTGCGCAAAATGGTTCTTCCGACGCCGAAAGAGTCCCCTCGCGGCGAGACAGTTGGCGGCGCCACCTACGGTGGAAGTGGAGGCTTTATCGGCGGCGGACATTCCGGTAGCGGACACTAAGTTCATTCCGCTGCCTCCCGCTTTTCCTCGGCGACCTTGTTCTCGTTTTGCCGCGCTTCGTATTCGGCGCGCATGCGGCGGACGAGGCCGAGCTCGGCCTGGAAGTCGACATAATGCGGCAGCTTCAGATGCTCGACGAAGCCGGTCGCCTGCACATTGTCGGAATGCGAGATGACGAACTCCTCGTCCTGCGCAGCGGCGACGACATCCTCGCCGAGCTCGCTCGCGCGCAGCGCCCGGTCGCACAGCGCCATGGCCATCGCCTTGCGCTCGCTCTGGCCGAAGACCAGGCCATAGCCGCGGGTGAATTGCGGCGGCGCCTTGGCCGAACCCTTGAACTGGTTGACCATCTGGCATTCGGTGACGCGGATCGAGCCGAGCGGCACGGCAAAAGGCAGCTCCGGCACGTCCAGCTCCAGCTCGACCTCGCCGATGCGCACCTCGCCGACAAAGGGGTGATTGCGGGCGTAGCCGCGTTGCGTGGAATAGCCGAGCGCCAGCAGGAAACCTTCGTCGCCACGCGACAGCGCCTGCAGGCGGATGTCGCGTGCCATCGGGAACTGCAGCGGCTCGCGCGTGATGTCGCCAGGCACATGGTCAAGCGGCATGTCGCCGTCGGCCTCGATCAGACCTTCATGGGCAAGGATCGCGGAAACGCGCGGCATGGCCTCCGGCTCGACCGGGCGCTGCGCCGGCGTCTCGACCTCGGCGCCGGCGGCAAGCTCCGGATCGAGCAGGCGGTGCGTGTAGTCGAAGGTCGGGCCGAGCACCTGCCCGCCGGGCAGGTCCTTGTAGGTGGCCGACACGCGCCGCTCGACCTGCATCGCGCCGGTGTCGACCGGATTGGTGTAGCCGAAGCGCGGCAGCGTTGTGCGGTAGGCGCGCACCAGGAAGATCGCCTCGATCATGTCGCCGCGCGCCTGGACGACGGCCAGAGCCGCAAGCTCGCGATCATACAGCGAGCCCTCGCTCATCACGCGGTCGACGCCGAGCGCCAGCTGCTCGACGATCTGGTCGAGGCGCAGCGCCGGCACCGAGCGGTCGCCGCGGCGGCGATCGGCAAGCAGGCGGTGCGCATTGGCAATGGCGGCCTCGCCGCCTTTCACCGCGACATACATGTCACGCCTCCATCGTCTTGATGCGGGTGGTGCGCGGCAGGCAGGCGAGGTGGCCTGGCGCCGCCAGGATGATGTCGACGCCGCGCGGGAAACGCTGGTTGTTCTGCTTCCACTGCTCGACGAAATGGCGCGGCATCCCTGGAGGCGCGATCATCGCCGTCGTTTCGATCCCCGGACCTTCGAGCAGCAGCGACGGGCCAGAAGCAAGGTCGTCGACCAGGAGGATCAGCGTCGTCGAGCGGTCGGGATATTCCTGCGTGCCTTGCGCAAAACCGTCGAGTGCGGCCACCTCCTTCGGATTGGCGATCAAGGCGAAATGTGCGTCGGCGGGGGTGTTGGCCAGGGGCGCGCCGGTGTGGAAGCCAAGCCAGGCCTTGACCGAGGTTTCCGCCTGCAGCGGCGGATCGAGCCAGACCGGCGTGTCGTTGTCGCAGAGCGAGAGCGCCACGGCGCCGGCCGTCGCCGACAGCGGCGCGGGCGGGCGGGCGAGTTGCGGCAGCGGCTGGACCGTGCCAGGGTGGGCCATCGCGTCCATGATGGCGCGGAACACGGTCTGGGCGTTGAAGACCGGCTCGGCAAAGCCGCCGTCGATCGATTGCGTGGCGATATCCATCAGTCCTCTCCGCGCACCATGGTGAAGAAATCCACTTCCGTGGCCGCCGTTTCGACGCGTTTTGTCTCGCGCGCCGCATCGAGCGCCGCGCGCAAGGGCGCCGCGAGCTTCGTCTCGACCGTTTCGCGGTGCGTCGGGTCCTGCCACAGCGCGTCGGCGATGGCCGCGAGCCTGGCCTTGCCCTTGTCGCGGCCGAGCGCATAGGAATGGCCGACCCGGCCCGAGGGCAGCCGCACCGTGGCGCGGGTGACGGTCGCCTCGCCGACATTGAAGGGCGCGCCGCCGCCGCCGATCCGTCCGCGCACCGTCACCAGTCCGGTTTCGGGGCCGCGCAAAAGCTCGGCCTCGGAGGGCAGGCCCGACTCGTTCCACAGGCGGGCGATCTCATCGGCTTCGGCGTGCGCCAGCGTCGCCATCAACGCCTTTCGGCCGGCCTGCTCGCGCGCTTCCTGTCCTCGCATCGCATCGCTCCCTGCATCTGAAAATTTGTCTATTGATATAGACAACTATACAAATTATACCTACCTCCTAATGAGAGTCCATGACGGGTGGATGACAGGGGGCGCAAAAGTAGGGTGAGGGCGTTGGGGGCGGGGAAATGAGCGGACTGGCACGCAGCATCGAAAGGCGCAACGGTGTGTCGCTGTGGCGGCAGATCGCCGACAAGATATTGCAGGGGATCGCGAGCGGCGATTTCGCCGAGAACGCGGCGCTGCCGCCCGAGATAGCGCTGGCCGAGCGCTACGGCGTCAACCGCCATACGGTGCGCAGCGCCATTGCGGCACTTGTGCAGGAAGGCGTGCTGAAGGCCGAGCAGGGACGCGGCACCTTCGTCCTGTCGCGCAAAAGGCTGTCCTATCCGATCGGCGCACGCACGCGCTTCTCGACCGGGCTGCAAGGGCAGACGAGCGAGCGGCATATCGCGCTCTTGTCGTCGTCGACGGAGCCGGCCAGCCGGCGCGTCGCCGAGGCGCTTGGCATAGCGAAGGGCGCGGCCGTCATTCGCCTGGAGACGCGCGGCGAGGCCGACGGGCATGCGGTGTCACGCGCAACCACCTGGTTCGACGCCAAACGCTTCGCTGGCATCGAGGCGGCAATGGCGGAAACGGGGTCGATCACCGCCTCGCTGAAGCGCTTCGGCGTCAATGACTATCTGAGGCATTCGACCGTGCTGTCGGCACGCCATGCCGATGCCGACGACCTTGCAGCCCTCGATCTCCAGCCCGGCGCCATCGTGCTGGTGACGGTCGCCGTCAACGTCACGCTGGACGGTGAGCCGATCCAGTTCGCGGAGTCGCGCTTTCCGGCGGAGCGGGTCGAATTGAGGCTGTCGGCCGGCTATTAGTGCGTTTCACCGTTTCACGGAAACGGCGAAACGCCCTATCTATCTGTTTTTACGCAATTCCGGACGGAAAACCGCTCACACTTTTCCTGGAATTGCTCTAGCGGCGCTCACCCGACCTCGATGACCGCCTTGATCAGCCCCGATTTCTCATGCGTCCATCTGGCCAGGTCACGCGGCGTCCCGGCGAGCGTTGTGCGATGGGTGACGAGTTTCGCCAACGGCACGGCGCCATTGCGGATCGATGCGGCCACATGCTCGAAGTCGGCCTTGAGCGCGTTGCGGCTGCCGACTAGCGTCATCTCGCGCTTGTGGAATTCGGGGTCGGAGAAGGTGATGTCGTCCTTGACGACGCTGACCAGCACCAGCGTGCCGCCATGCGCGACATGGGCGAAGGCGGATTGCACCGATTGCGTGTTGCCGGTCGCGTCAAAGACGAGGTCGAACCCTTCGCCACCGGTTGCCTGCCGCACCAGGTCGGTCGCTGCCGCCTTTGAGCTGTCCAGAGGGGCAAAGCCGAGCTCTTTTTCGGCGAAGCCGAGCCGCTCGGCGCTCATGTCGAGCAGGCTGACATCGAGCCCCGCGATGCGCGCGAAGATCGCCGTGCCGAGGCCGATCGGGCCAGCGCCGATGACCAGCGTGCGCTGGCCGGGCAGCCCGAGCGATCGGCGCACCGCATGCGCGCCGATCGCCAGGAATTCCACTGCAGCGGCGTCGGACAGCGACAGGCCGTTTGCCGGGTAAAGGTTCTGCGCCGGCACCAGGATCTCGTCGCACATGGCGCCGTCGCGGTGGACGCCGAGCACTTCGATCTTCACGCAGCAATTCGGCTTGCCGTGCCGGCAGGCGATGCATTTGCCGCAGGCGAGATAGGGGTTGATGATCACCGGTTCGCCGACGGCGAGATCGACGCCTTCGCCTTTCTCGACGATGGTACCGGAAACCTCGTGGCCCATGATGCGCGGATAGGCGAGGAAGGGATGCTTGCCTTCGAAGATGTGGTAGTCGGTGCCGCAGATGCCGACATGGCTGACGGCGATGCGCGCCCAGCCGTGTGGGGGCGCGCCGGGCTCGGCGCGGTCTTCGAGGACAAGCTCGCCGGGCGAGCGGCAGACGACGGCTTTCATGTGCAGATCCAGTGTTCAAAAAAGAGCGCCGGCCTCGTCATGCGGGGCCGGCGCGGAGTTCAGGGAGGATTCACTTGCCTCGCCGGCGCAGGCCGTCGAAGTAGACGATGACAATGATCAGCGCTCCGGTGATGACACGCTGCCAGAAGGTGTTGACGTTGAGCAGGTTGGCGCCGTTGTTGATCGTCGACAGGATGAAGGAGCCGATCAGCGGTCCGTGCACGGAGCCGATGGCGCCGAACAGCGAGGTGCCGCCGATGACCGACGAGGCGATGGCCTGCAGTTCATAGGTGTCGCCCTGCGTCGGGTTGCCGATGCCGATGCGCGAGGCGAGCAGCACGCCGACGAAAGCCGCCAGCAGGCCGGACAGGACATAGGCCATGTAGATGGTGCGCGGCACGTTGACGCCCGACAGGCGCGCCGCCTCCGCATTGGAGCCTACCGAGAAGAGATAGCGGCCCCAACGCGTGTGATGCAGGAAAATGTAGGACGGCACGGCGACCAAGATCACCATCCAGAACAGGTAGGGAATGCCGGCGAGCGATCCGCGCGAGAAGGCCTGGAACGAATCGCTGTTGATCGAGATCGAGTTACCGTTGGTCATCAGCAAGCCGATGCCGCGCAGCGACGTCATGGTGGCAAGCGTGATGATGAAAGGCGGCAGGCCCATCTTGACGATGCCGAAGCCATGGAACAGACCGATGGCCACGCCGACGAGCAAGGTGACGAGCACGGCGACCCAGATCGGCCAGCCTGCATTGATCAGCAGGGCGACGATGACGGTGGTGAAGCCGACGATAGCGCCGACCGAGAGGTCGATGCCGCCGGTGATGATGACGAACGTCTGGCCGACGGCGAGGATGGCGATCAGCGAGCCCTGGCGCAAAAGGTTGGTGATGTTGAGCGCCGTGGCGAAGGAGGGCGTGGCGACGGCCAGCACGATCCACATCAGAACCAGCAGGCCAAGCAGCGTCAGGCCGAAGAGGGCGTTGAAATTGCGCTTGGGTTTTTCGGCGGGGATCGCCTCGGTGCTCATTTTTGTCCTCCCGACTTTTCTTGTTTCTCGGCCAGTGCCTGACCCAAAATGTCCTCGTGGCTGGCGGTGCGGAAACCGTGCGTGGCGACCAGCTTGCCGCGCCGGAACACATGCAGCGTGTCGGCAAGCTCGTAGACTTCCGGCAGGTAGGACGAGATCAGGATGATGCCGGCGCCCTTGGACAGCAGCGTCGAGAACAGGCGGTAGATCTCGGCCTTGGTGCCGACATCGACGCCCACCGTCGGCTCGTCGAAGATGAACAGCTTGGCGCCATGCGCCAGCCATTTGCCGATGACGATCTTCTGCTGGTTGCCGCCCGAGAGGCTGGAAGCCAGCGCATTGCGCGTCGGCGTCTTGATGCGCAGATCGGCGATCTGGCGGTCGGCCTCGGTCTTCTCCTTGGCGCCGGAGATCAGAAAATTGCTCGAGATGCGCTTGTAGATCGGCAGGTTGAGGTTGATCCCGACCGGGAGATTGAGGCAGAGGCCCTGGTCGCGGCGGCTTTCCGGGGCGAGCGCCATGCCGAGCCTTATCGCGTCATGCTCGGAATTGACCTGAACCTCCTTGCCTTCCCACAGGATCTGGCCGGCTGACTTCCTGTGACGGCCGTAAAGCGTGGTGACGAACTCGCTGCGGCCGGCGCCGATCAGGCCGTAGAGGCCGACGATCTCGCCGGCGCGGACCGTCACCGAGACATTCTCGAAGCCTTTGCCGGAGAGGTTCTTCGTCTCGACGATCGTGGCGCCGGGGGTGAAATGCTCCTTGTGGTAGATCTGCTCGATCGAGCGGTTGATCATCAGCTTGACCAACTCGGGCTCGTCGGTCTCGGCAATGTCGCGGGTGCCGACCAGAGTGCCGTCGCGCAGCACGGAGACGCGGTCGGCAAGCTCGAACACTTCCTCCATGCGGTGGCTGATATAGATGATCGTGACGCCGTCGCCCTTCAGCCGGCGGATCAGCTTGAAGAGCTGATCGGCCTCCTTGCGGGTGAGGTAGGCGGTCGGTTCGTCGAAGATCAGGAATTTCGTGCCGCGCACCGTGGCACGGGCGGCGGCGATCAGCTGCTGCTGGCCGATGGTGAGGTCGCCGAGCACGACATGCGCCGGCAGGTCGAAGCCCAGCCCGTCGATGATCTTTTGCGCTTCCTTGACCATGGCGCGTTGCTGCAGCAAGCCGAAGCGGGATTCCTCCTCGCCGAGGAACATGTTGGCGGCGACGGTGAGATGGCGGCACAGCACCACCTCCTGGTGGACGGCATTGATGCCCAGCGCCATCGCCTCATGCGGCGTGGCCAGAGCCGCCGGCTTGCCTTCCCAGATGACCTCGCCGGAAGTGCGCGGCATGACGCCGGTCAGAAGTTTTATCAGGGTCGACTTGCCGGCGCCGTTCTCGCCGACGATGGCGTGGATTTCGCCTGCCTTGAAGGCGAGGTGCACCGGCTTCAGCGCATGCGTGCCGGGATAGCGCTTTTCCAGTCCGTTGAGTTCGAGGATCGTCCTGCCCGGGGCCAGCGTGGGGGCGGGGTGCAGGTCCTGCGCCGTCGACGTCATGACAATCCTCCCAGACTGGTCTCAACCGTTGGGTACGCAGCGATGCGTCTGACGCGCATCTTGAAGTTGGAGCCTAAATCAGGTCGGCGAATTTCCAAATCGCCTGATGGATGTTTCCGGGGCGACGCCGCCCCGGAAACGGTTGTCGGGATGCTGCTCAGTTGAGCTTCGGGTTGAGCAGCGCGTCGATCTTCGGATCCTTCATATTGGCCTTGGTGACGAGGTTCGCGCCGGTATCGACATTGGCCTCGACCTTCTCGCCCTTCGAGGCCGCCAGAGCGGTCTTGATGCCGTCATAGCCCATCCGATACGGGTCCTGGACGACGAGGCCGGAGATGACGCCGTCATTCAAGAACTTGATCAGCTTCTCGTCGCTGTCGAAGCCGATCAGCGCCACCTTGCCGCCGAGATTGTTCTCGGCGATCGCCTGGCCGACGCCCTGCGCCATGATCAGGTTCGAGGCGAAGATGCCCTTGAGGTCCGGATTGGCGGTGATCAGGTCGGTGGCGATGTTCAAGCCCGTGGTGGCCTGGCCGTCGGCATATTTGTCGGCGACGAGCTCAAGGCCCGGATATTTGGCCTTGAGCTGTTCGATGAAGCCCTGCTTGCGCTGCTCGAGCGAACCGGCGCCGGGAAGCGCGGTGATCAGCGCGACCTTGCCTTCCACCTTGCCGCCATTGGCGGCGCTGATCGCGGCAGCGAGACCGTCAGCGGCAACGCGGCCGCCCTGGACGTTGTCGGTGGTCAGGAAGGAGGTGAAGGCCTTGGAGTCGGCGCCGGAGTCGATGCCGATGACCTTGACCTTCGAAGCCGCCTCGTCGATCGGCTTGCCGAGCGCCTTGAACTCAGTCGGCGAGATGACGATCGCCGCCGGATTGCTGGCAACGGCATTCTCGAGGATCGAGATCTGGCCGTTGACGTCGGTTTCGGCCTGGGCGCCGAGCTCCGGAACGTTGATGCCGAGGTCCTTGCCAGCCTTGCGGGCGCCGGCCAGCACGATCTGCCAGTAGAAGGAGGTGGTATCCTTGACGATGATCGGAATGGTCACGTCGGCCGCCGAGGCGGGCGCGGAATGCATTGCGCCGGCGAGCATCGACGCTGCGGCCAAAGCCACGAAGGCGCGGCGGTTGAGAAGGCTGGTCACGAATTTCATTAGGTTCCTCCCTAAGGTCGCCTGGTGAAGGTTGCGGAAGCTCCGTTTGGATAGGCGCGGCCGAACAGAACTTTATCAATAAAAAACAGATGCCGTTTTTTGATAATGCATCGCCATGGTCGATGCAAGCGGTGTCTGGTGCCGTTTATGTGATGCCGGATGAACTCTGTCCGGCTCCCCCCTGGCATTGCATGGGCGCTTCCGTTCCTTCCTTGCCGACATGGAACGATAATTTCACGATGCTGTCAATATGGAACATTCATTCCATCATGAAGTCGCGCGATCGTGAAGACCCGCGTCCTTGCTTCCGACAACGCTTCCGCCCGCGGACTAAAGCGTCGCGCCCAGGTGCCAGGGCACGAACTCGTTGTCGCCGTAGCCGAACGCCTCGCTCTTGGTCTTGCGGCCGGACGCCGTCTCGATGATCAGCTCGAAGATCTCGCGGCCCATTCCGGCAATGGTCTTCTCGCCCGAGGCGATGACGCCGCAATTGACGTCCATGTCCTCTTCCATCTGGTGATACATGGTCGAATTGGTGGCGACCTTGATCGACGGCGTCGGCCGGCATCCGAAGCAGGAACCGCGGCCGGTGGTGAAGACGATGACGTTGGCGCCGCCGGCCACCTGGCCGGTGGCCGAGACCGGGTCGTAGCCGGGCGTGTCCATGAACACCAGGCCGCTGCCCGAGACCTTCTCGGCATAGCCGAAGACGCCGTTGAGCGACGTCTGGCCGCCCTTGGCGACAGCGCCCAGCGATTTCTCGAGGATCGTGGTCAGGCCGCCGCGCTTGTTGCCGGGCGAGGGGTTGTTGTCGATCGAGGCGCCGTGCTTGGCGGTGTGGTCCTCCCACCATTTCACATAGCTGTCGAGCTTCGCGGCGATCTCGGGCGAGGCGGCACGATAGGCGAGCAGATGCTCGGCGCCATAGATCTCGGTGGTCTCCGACAGGATGCCGATGCCGCCGCAGCCGGCCAGGATATCGACGGCCGCGCCCAGCGCGGGATTGGCGGTGATGCCGGACATGCCGTCCGAGCCGCCGCATTGCAGGCCGACGACAATCTCGGAGACCGGGATCGGCTCACGCTGCAGATGGCCGACCTCCTCGGCGATCTCAGCCAATACGCCCATCGCCTTCTCGACAGATTTGCGCGAGCCGCCGGCCTCCTGGATGTTGAAATGGCGTTTTCCCGCGGCCACACCCTTCTGGCCGTAAAGGGTAAGCTGGTTGACCTCGCAGCCCAAGCCGACCATCAGCACGCCGCCGAAATTCGGATGGCGGGCATAGCCGGCCAGCGTGCGGTGCAGCACCATCATGCCGTCGCCGGTGGCGCTCATGCCGCAGCCCTGGCCGTGCACGATCGGCACGAAGCCGTCGATGCCGGGATATTTCGGCAGCAGCGTGCGGTTGGCCTCGTCGGCGATGGCATGGCAGACGGTCGACGAGCAATTGACGCTGGCGATGATGCCGATGAAGTTGCGCGTGCCGGCGCGGCCGTCGGCGCGGCGGTAGCCCATGAAGGTGCGCTTGCGGTCGGCCTCGGTGGCGTGCTCGGCCTCGCTCGGCGGCACCACCGGCAGGCGGCCGCTCTCGAACACAAGATTGTGCGAATGGACGTGCTCGCCAGGCGCGATGTCTTGCGTGGCGCGGCCGATTGCCTGCGCGTATTTCACCACCGCTTCGCCCGCCGCGATCGGTTTGATCGCTACCTTATGGCCCGGCTCGATCACGGCAGTCGCGGCGGCGCCGCCCGGCAATGGCGTTCCAATTTCGATGCGCCCGTTGGCAACGGCGACATTATCGGAGGGTGAGAGAAGGATGGTGTTTGCAACGGTCACGGGCGGCTGTCCTGGGTGATCCTGGGAGTGCGGGCGGATTGACTTGCGCCCGTTTAAAGGTAATGTCTTTTATCGGGAAAAAACATTTTTGCGTCAATTGTTTTTTCGCAGGCGACGTGTGTCGGTAGACGCCCGTTTTGCAAGCCGGCGAAAAACGTTCCTCTTCTCGGAGGCTTGCGCTAGAGCAGTTCCCGGAAAAGTGCGTAGCGGTTTTCCGTCCAGAATTGCGCAGAAACAAGGATTTAGAGCGGTTCGGCGATTCTGGGAAACGCTTAACCGCTCCAGGAACACCCATCATATCGCGCTTCCGGCGAGTTGCCGCAAGCGTTGGGGGATACGGGGCATGTCGAAGAGCAACAATGTCTACAAGGACGCCTTCAACCGTTGCCTCAGGCTGCTCGACGAGACCAAGAGCCTGCCGTCGGAGCCTGAGCTCGGCACGCTGCTCGGCGTCAGCCGCACCACGGTGCGCAGCATTCTTTCGCGCATGGAAGAAACCGGGCTGATCGCCTGGAACAAGCGCAACAAGACAGTGCTCAGGGCGGCGCGGCCGGAGGATTACTTCCCCGAGGAGGAGACCGATTCGCTGGCCGAGATCATCGAGCGATCCTTCATGCGGCGCCTGCTTGCCGAGGGCGCCGAGGCCGGCATGCAGATCAACGAGCTGGAGCTGGCGCGCGAGATCGGCGTCGGCACCACCAGCGTGCGCGAGTTCCTCATCCGCTTCTCGCGCTTCGGGCTGATCGAGAAGCGACGCAACAGCCATTGGGTGCTGAAGGGGTTCACGCGCGCCTTCGCGCTGGAGCTGACCGAGATCCGCGAGATGTTCGAGCTGCGCTCGGCGGCGGCCTTCGCCGCGCTGCCGGAGGATAGCGCGGTGTGGGCCGATCTCGATCGGCTGGAGGTCGAGCATCGCCATCTCGCCAGCGAGATCGCCACGCGCTTCAATGAATTCTCCGAGCTCGACGAGCGCTTCCACCGGCTGATCCACCGCGCCTCGCACAACCGCTTCATCGTCGACTTCTACGATGTCATCGCGATGATCTTCCACTACCACTACCAGTGGAACAAGGCCGAGGAGCGCCAGCGCAACGAGGTCGCGGTGCAGGAGCATCTCGCCTATATCGCTGCGCTGAAATCGCGCGATCCCGGCAAGGTGGACGTCGCTTGCCGCAAGCACCTGAAGTCGGCGCGCCAGACGCTGTTGAGTTCCATTCCCGAAGGACGGCAGGCGCAGCCCGCCTAGGATCTGTCGATATTCAGGTGATGCGGCCTGACCTGAATCTCAACGGACCCTAATCGATGTCGCCCAGAAGCGTGCAGCGGTTCTGGGCGATAAAACGGGCGCGTCGCGCCGTGTTGCCGCAGCGCGGTTTTGCCGATTTTCCCGGCCGCATCGTCCGTGTTAGGGTCGATCAAGTTTCCGGAGAGGCTTTGCGTTGGATATAAGGCTGAGACGAGGGAGCATGCCGGCCGCGTTTGTCGCGGCGCTGCTTCTGTTGCTTCAGTCCTCTCTCGGTGCTTTCGCCTTCGGCGCGCCTTCGCAGCTCGACGCCTTCGGCAATGTCATCTGCACGCATGAAGGCGCCGTAAAGTTTCCCGGCGGGGATCCTCACCAGCAGCATATGCCGGCCTGCTGCTCGTTCGGCTGCAGCATGGCTTCGCCCGCGCATCTGCCGCCGCCGCAAGCAGCCACGCTGGCCGGAACCCAGCTCTTCGAGGCGGTCGCCTTCCAGCTTCCGGCCTTCCGCCACCAGGACTTCGCCCGCGACCGCTCTCCGGCCAATCCGCGCGCGCCGCCGGCATTGGTCTGATCCGCGGAACGTTCCGCGCGCCTATTCATCCAAAGATCAGACTGTTCGCGGCCGCATTCCGGCGCGATCCCCCACTCATGGAGCAACCATGTCCAATCTTCTTTACGAGGCGCAAGCCTTCGCCTATCGCGACGCGCCGCGTTTCCACCTCCAGCAGCGCGTCGGCCTTGCCGTGCTTGTCTTTCTTCTCCTGTTCGCCTGCATTCCCGCCGCCCTCGCGCATGAATTCAAGGTCGGCGATCTCGAGATCGAGCACCCCTGGTCGCGGGCGACGCCGCCCGGTGCCAAGGTAGCCGGCGGTTATTTCACCGTAGTCAACAAGGGCAGCGCGCCGGACCGGCTGCTGTCGATTTCCTCCGATATCTCGGACAGGGCCGAACTGCATGAGATGGGCGTCAAGGACGGTGTCATGACCATGCGGCCGGTCAGCGGCGGGCTCGAGATCCCGGCCGGCGGCAAGGTCGCGCTGAAGCCCGGCGCCTATCACCTGATGTTCGTCGGCCTCAAGCGGCAGCCGAAGCAGGGCGAGAAGTTCCCAGCGACGCTGACCTTCGAGAAGGCCGGCAGCGTCAAAGTCGAGTTTGCCGTCGAAGGCATGGGCGAGACGGGCAGCGGCAATATGGACATGAATCACGCCGAGTAATCCGCCAATTCGAAATCGGAGGGACAATTCATGAAGAAGTATCTTTTGGCGGCCGGTGTGCTTTGCGTTTTCGGGACCAGTGCCGCGCTCGCCCATATCACACTCGAAGCGCCGGAAGCGGCTGTCGGCTCGAGCTACAAGGCGGTCTTTCGCGTGCCACATGGCTGCGAGGGCAAGGCGACGACCGCGGTGCGGGTGCAAATCCCGGAAGGCGTCATCGCGGTAAAGCCGATGCCCAAGCCCGGCTGGACGCTGCAGATCAAGAAGGGCAAATACGAGAAATCCTACCAGCTTTACGGCGAGACGCTGACCACCGGCGTGAAGGAAGTGGACTGGAGCGGCGGCAACCTGCCCGACGAATTCTATGACGAGTTCGTCTTCCGCGCTTCGCTGGCAGCCGATCTGCCGGCCGGCCAGATGCTCTATTTCCCGGTCGTGCAGGAATGCGGCGACGCCGCCGATCGCTGGATCGAGATCCCGGCGGCTGGCCAGGATGAGGACGCCCTGGAAACTCCGGCGCCCGGCATCAAATTGCTACCGAAGAAATGATCTTTCGTTGGCGCGCTCCGTCGGGGCGCGCCAACACTTCCTGTTAAGACGGCATGAACGCAGCGCAGCCTTCCTCGACGATCCGCCTGCACGCCGGCCCGCTTGTCTGGCTGGTCGCGGCGCTCATGGCTGTGGCGGTGTTGGCCATGCCCGGCCGCGCCTTGGCGCATGCGGCGCTGGTCGCGACCGACCCGGCGGACGGCGCGGTGCTGACGCAAAGCCCGGCGCAGTTTTCGCTGACCTTCAGCGAGCGGGTCTCGCCGCTGGTGCTTACGCTTGTGCGGCCGGACGGCTCGCAGCTTGCGCTGACATCCTTCCGTCTCAAGGATCAGACGGTCGAGATCGACAATCCCGAAACGCTGAAATCCGGCACGCATGTGCTGAGCTGGCGGGTGGTGTCGGTCGACGGCCATCCGGTCGGCGGTTCGGCGCTGTTTTCCGTCGGCGCGCCAAGTGCCGCGCCAGTGGCGGGCGAAGCCGTCGACTGGACGCTGCGCGCGGCGATCTGGGCGGCCAGGCTGTTGCTCTATGCCGGCCTTTTCCTTGGCGTCGGCGGCGCGTTCGCGCTCGCCTGGCTGGTCGGGGACCGACGCCGCGGTCAGCGCTTTATCGCCGGGGCACTGCTTTTCGGCCTCCTCGCGGCGCCGGTGTCGCTCGGCCTGCAAGGGCTGGATGGACTTGGCGCTCCGCTCGCGCGCTTTGCGGCGCCGACGGTCTGGAAGACCGCTCTGGAGACGAGCTACGTCTGGACGGTGCTGATCGGCCTGATCGCGCTTGGCCTCGCGCTGCTTTCGCTTGCCAGGCCGTCGGGGCTTCGCAAGCTGTGGGCGGGCGCAGCACTGCTCGGTGTCGGCGTCGCCCTCGCCGTGAGCGGCCACGCCAGCGCCGCCGTGCCGCAATGGCTGACGCGGCCACTGGTGTTCCTGCATGGCACCGCAATCGCCTTCTGGGTCGGCTCGCTGGCGCCGCTCGGGCTCGCATTGCGGCGAGAGCCGGCGGAGGCAAAAGCCTTTCTGCGGCGCTTCTCCCGCGCGATCCTGCCGGTCGTCATCGTGCTTGCCGCTAGCGGCATCGTGCTGGCGATCATCCAGGTGCAGCAGCCGGCGGCGTTGATCGACACGTCCTATGGCCGGCTGCTGCTCTTGAAGCTGGCGCTGCTGTTTTTTCTGTTCACGCTTGCTGCGGTCAATCGCTGGACGCTGACGGCGGCCGCCGCAGCCGGCGACACCGAGGTGCAGCGGCGGCTGGTGCGCTCGATCGGCATCGAGATGCTGATCGTGCTCGCCATCTTCGGTGTCGCCGCCGGCTGGCGCTTCACCCCGCCGCCGCGCGCGCTGGCGATCGCCGCCGCCCAGCCGGCGTCGATCCACATCCATACTTTGAAGGCGATGGCGGATCTCAGCGTTACGCCCGGCCATGCGGGCGAGGTCGCCGCTTCGATCGTGATCATGACCGGCGATTTCGGACCGCTGGACGCCAAGGCGGTGACACTGGTGCTGTCGAAGCCAGATTCCGGCATCGAGCCGATCAAGCGACCGGCGACCAAGCCCGGTGACGGCACTTGGCGCGTCGACAATCTCGTCATTCCAATCTCCGGGCGCTGGAACGCTCGGTTGGATATCCTCGTTTCGGATTTCGAGATGGTGAAGATAGAGGCTCCCATAGAGATCAGGGCGCAATAGCCAACCCGCCGATGCAATTCGGCTAGGCGGTTGACGCCGCCGCCAAGGCCCGTCATTCATCTTGCGAAACAGTGGGCATCGCCCGAAACGCGGCCATAACAAGCATCCGGAAGCAGGGAAGAAACGATGGAAAAAGCCGAAATCGGCCTGATCGGCCTTGGCACGATGGGTTCCAACCTAGCGCTCAACATCGCCGAGCACGGGCACCGCATCGCCGTCTTCAACCGCACGCCATCGCGTACCGACGCCTTCGTCGAGAGCGCTGGTTCGCTGAAGGACAGGATCGTTGCCTGCTACAGCCTGGAGGAGCTTGCCGCTGCGATCCGGCCGCCGCGGCCGATCATCATCATGGTGCTGGCGGGCAAGCCGGTCGACGAGCAGATCACAGCGCTCCGCGGTGTGCTCTCCGACAACGACATCGTCATCGATGCCGGCAACGCCAATTTCCGCGACACGATGCGCCGCTTCTCCGAACTGTCGGGATCGGGCCTGACCTTCATCGGCATGGGCGTTTCGGGCGGCGAGGAAGGCGCGCGCCACGGTCCTTCCATCATGGTGGGCGGCACCGAAGAGTCCTGGAAGCGCGTCGAGAAGGTGCTGACCGCGATCTCCGCCAAGTTCAAGGACGAGCCGTGCGCGGCTTGGCTCGGACATGATGGCGCCGGCCATTTCGTCAAGACGATCCACAACGGCATCGAATATGCCGACATGCAGATGATCGCCGAGATCTACGGCATATTGCGCGACGGCCTCGGCATGGCGCCCAAGGAGATCGGCAAGGTTTTCGACGGCTGGAACCAGGGCCGGCTCAACTCCTACCTGATCGAGATCACTGCCAAGGTGCTCGCCGCCGACGATCCAAAAACCGGCAAGCCGGTGGTCGACGTCATCCTCGACCGCGCCGGGCAGAAGGGTACCGGCAAATGGTCGGTCATCGAGGCGCAGCAGCTTGGCATTCCGGCGACGGCCATCGAGGCGGCGGTCGCGGCGCGCGTATTGTCCTCGATCAAGGACGAGCGGCAGGCGGCGGAAAAGGCCTATGGCAATATCGGCGTCGAAAAGATCTCCGGCGACCAGGCCGCGCTGCTCAAGGATCTGGAGCTCGCCTTGTTCGCCGGCAAGATCGCGGCTTACGCGCAGGGCTTCGCGGTGATGAGCGGCGCTTCGAAGGAGTTCAACTGGAATTTGCCGATGCCGACCATCGCCAAGATCTGGCGCGCCGGCTGCATCATCCGCTCGCAGATGCTGGACACGATGGCCGAGGCGTTCGGTTCTGGCAGCGCGTCCACCAATCTCCTGATGGCCCCGGCCTTCATTGCTATGATGAAGGAGGCGCATCCGTCGCTCAGGCGCATCGTGGCGCGCGCTTCCGAGGCCGGATCGCCCGTGCCGGCGCTGTCCTCCGCGCTCGCCTATTTCGACAGCTACCGCCAGGGGCGAGGCACCTCGAACCTGATCCAGGCGCAGCGCGACTTTTTCGGCGCGCATGGTTTCGAGCGCATCGGGGAAGAGGGGGCGTTCCACGGCCCGTGGGGGAGTGGGGCGGCTTAGGTTTGGCCCAGACGGCTCTCCCATCGTCATCTACGGGCGAAGCAAGGCGCGAAGCGGACGCGCAGACCCGAGGATGACGAAGCTGAGGCGCTTCGGCCAATCTCCGACGTAGCCGCCTAACCCGGTGAAGGTCATTTAGTCAGGAACCAGAGCTAACCCCGATAAGGCAGAACCTCGCCCGGCTTGCTGAGCGACTGCAGCGAGCCGGGTTCCTTGCCGCCGATCCAGCCGAGCACGGCCCGGGCGAGCTCGGAGCCGGCCAGCCGGAAGTTCTCGTTGACGACGAGCAGCTCGCGCCGGAACAGATGCAGCAGTTCCGAGGACTGTTTCGAAACCACGTCGACGTCGCGGCCGAGCTTCAGTCCGGCGTCCTCGATGCCGGCGACGATGGCGAGCGTCGCGGCGGCGGCGCTGCTGACGATGCCGTCCGGGCGATCGTCGCGGCGCATCAATTGCGCAGTGCGCATCCTGATCTGCTCGATCGTGTGGTCGATGGAGACGGTGTTGAACGGCACCTCGCCGGCGCCGACCTCGCTCAGCGCGTCGGCAAAGCCGTTCACCGTATGGCCGTAATAGGTGAGGCCGACCGGCGGCGTCACAAGCGCCAGCCGGTTGCGGTCCCTGCCGGCGAGCGCGCGCACGGCTTCGCCGGCAAAGGCGTAATTATCGAAGTCGTGATAGGGATGCACCAGCCCCATGTCCGTGCGGCCATGCGTGGCGAAGGGAATGCCGCGCTCCAGCATGTAGCGCGCCCGCGGATCGTTGGGCTGGGTGCGCGAGATGATGACGCCGTCGGCCGAGCCCGTCTCGACCAGATAGCGCACCGGGTCGAGCGGATCCTG
This sequence comes from Mesorhizobium sp. WSM4935, assembly GCF_029625735.1. NCBI lineage: Bacteria > Pseudomonadati > Pseudomonadota > Alphaproteobacteria > Hyphomicrobiales > Phyllobacteriaceae > Mesorhizobium > Mesorhizobium sp. WSM4935. The sequence goes on from NZ_JARTVR010000018.1 coordinate 70,392, forward strand.
CGAGCGCGAATAGGGCGTGACGATCAAATGGTAGGGCGTGTCGGCGATCACCTCGGTAACGCCGTAGATGATGTCCGAGACGAAGCTCATGATCTCGCGTTCGGTGTCAAGCACCAGGCTGATGACGTTCGTCTTGCCGGTCCTCAAGCGTACGCCGGCGCGGTTCGGTCGATAACCAATTTGCTTGGCGACAAGCTGGACCCGGCGCCTGGTCTCGGCCCCGATCTCCGGCGCGTCCTTGAGCGCGCGTGACACGGTCGTGACGCCGAGCCCGGTCATGAAGGCAAGCGTCTTCAGCGTCGGCCGCTCCTTGCCCGACGTGTCGTCGTCCTTCTTCTTTACCCGTCTGTCCATTCGTCCCGCCCGTCAGGCGCATAGCAGCCGCGGGGCCGGCCGGCAATCGTGCGGTGTCGACTTGCGCGACCTTCAGCTTGCGACTTGGTTCAATATACTGAAACGTTACAGATTGCCAATAATCGTGATTGACCGGCGAGGTCAGGCCGCTGCGTTCTGGGTTTTGAGAGCGGTCGAAAGTCTCTGGAATCACAAGGAAATATCGGCCCGGCACAATTTCGGCACGAAACTCCCAGCAGAGCGCCAGCATTGCTGCCTCGATGGGAGGATTTTGTTCACGACGCGAAAAAATCTCGTCCCGCTTTCAGGCGAGGGGTTGCCTAGACAGACCATTTGCCGTATCGAAAATCTGTAACGTTTCAGATTCTGGGAGGAAGCCGAAATGCGATACAAATTCCTGACTGCCGCCTTTGCCGCGACGGTTGCGCTCAACTTCGCCGGTCCGGCGGCCGCGACCGACCTGGAAGTCACCCATTGGTGGACTTCGGGGGGCGAGGCGGCGGCGGTGGCCGAGCTTGCCAAAGCATTCGACGCGACGGGCAATCACTGGGTCGACGGCGCCATCGCCGGCTCCGGCGGCACGGCGCGGCCAATCATGATCAGCCGCATCACCGGCGGCGATCCGATGGGCGCCACCCAGTTCAACCATGGCCGCCAGGCGGAGGAGCTGGTGCAGGCGGGCCTGATGCGCGACCTCACCGACATCGCCACCAAGGACAAGTGGACGGAGATCGTGCGGCCGAAGAGCCTGCTCGATAGCTGCACCATCGACGGCAAGATCTATTGCGTGCCGGTCAACATCCACTCCTGGCAGTGGCTGTGGTTGTCCAACGAGGCCTTCCAGAAAGCCGGCCTGCCGATGCCGAAGGACTGGAACGAGTTCGTCGCCGACGCGCCGGCGCTGGAGAAGGCCGGCATCATTCCGCTCGCCGTCGGCGGGCAGCCCTGGCAGGCCTCGGGCGCCTTCGACGTGCTGATGGCCGCTGTCGGCGGTACCGACACCTTCCTCAAGGTCTACAAGGATAAGGACGCCACCTTCGCGGCCGGTCCGGAGATCGCCAAGGTGTTCAAGGCGGCGGACGACGCCCGCAAGATGGCCAAGAACACCAATGTGCAGGACTGGAACCAGGCGACCAACCTGGTCATCACCGGCAAGGCCGCCGGCCAGATCATGGGCGACTGGGCGCAGGGCGAGTTCCAGGTCGCCGGCAAGACCGCCGGCAAGGACTATACCTGCCTGCCTGGCCTCGGGCTCAACGAAGTCATCGCCACCGGCGGCGACGCTTTCTACTTCCCGCTGCTCAAGGACGAGGCGAAGGCCAAGGCGCAGGTGGTGCTTGCCGAAACCTTGCTCGACCCGAAGACCCAGGTCGCCTTCAACCTCAAGAAGGGGTCGCTGCCGGTGCGCGGCGATGTCGACCTCAATACGGCGAACGACTGCATGAAGAAGGGCCTGGCCATTCTCGCCAAGGGCGCCGTCATGCCGTGGACGGACCAGCTGCTTTCGCAGGACACCCAGAAGCAGAAGGAAGACCTGTTCTCTGAATTCTTCGCCAAGCCCGACATGAGCGTCGAAGAGGCGCAGAAGCGCTTCGCCGAGATCATCGGTTCGGCGGACTGACAACCGGCGCCCCGCCGGCTCCCGGCCCCAGCCTATCGGGGGTCGGGAGCATGACGCCCTCATTGTCCCAGCCCGGCTGCCGTGATGAGCAACAGCGAACGCCCAAGCAAGCTTTTCCGGAACCTCAACGCCAAGGTGGCATCGATCCCGATGGTGCTCACCGCGCTTGTGGTGTTCGTCGGCGGCACGGCGTGGACGGTGCTCTATTCCTTCACCAATTCGAAGCTGTTGCCGCGGCTCAACTTCGTCGGGCTCGATCAGTATCACCGGCTCTGGTCGACATCGCGCTGGCTGGTCTCGATCGAGAACCTTTTGATCTATGGCGCGATATCGCTGGTGTTCTCGCTGGTCATCGGCTTCCTGCTTGCCGCCCTTCTCGACCAGAAGATCCGCTTCGAGGACACGTTCCGCACGATCTTCCTCTATCCCTTCGCGCTGTCCTTCATCGTCACCGGGCTGGTCTGGCAATGGCTGCTCAATCCGGATTTCGGCGTACAGCGCGTCGTGCGCGACCTCGGCTGGACGAGCTTCAGCTTCGACCCGCTCTATAATTCCAGCATCGTCATCTACGGCATCTCGATCGCCGCGCTCTGGCAAGGCACGGGCCTCATCATGTGCCTGATGCTCGCCGGCCTGCGCGGCATCGACGAAGACATCTGGAAGGCGGCGCGAGTGGACGGCATTCCCACCTGGAAGACCTATCTGTTCATCGTTATCCCGATGATGCGGCCGGTCTTCATCACCACGCTGGTGATCATCGCCGCCGGCATCGTCAAGGTCTACGACCTGGTCGTGGCGCAGACCAGCGGCGGCCCCGGCATCGCCTCCGAAGTGCCCGCCAAATATGTTTACGACTACATGTTCTTCGCCCAGAATCTCGGCCAGGGTTTCGCCGCCTCGACCATGATGCTGTTGTCGGTGGTGATCGTGATCGTGCCGTGGGCCTATCTCGAATTCGGAGGCACGAAGCGTGGTTGACGTCGCCTCCCTGTCCAGCGGCGCCGAAGCGCTCAGGCGCGATGCCGCCGGCCCGAGCGGGCCGAAGCCGCGGCATGTGCTGTCGCGCCGCAACATCTTTCTCTACGGCACGCTGATCGTCGTGGCGCTCTACTACCTTTTGCCTCTCTACGTGATGATCGTCACCTCGCTGAAGGGCATGCCGGAAATCCGCCTCGGCAACATCTTCTCGCCGCCGATGGAGATCACCTTCGAACCCTGGGTGAAAGCCTGGGCGAGCGCTTGCACCGGGCTCAACTGCGACGGACTCTCGCGCGGCTTCTGGAATTCGGTGCGCATTACCGTGCCGTCGGTGTTGCTCTCGATCGCGATCGCCTCGGTGAACGGCTACGCCCTGGCCAACTGGCGCTTCAAGGGTGCCGACACATTCTTCATCATCCTGATCGTCGGCGCCTTCATCCCCTACCAGGTGATGATCTATCCGATCGTCATCATCCTGCGCGAGATCGGCATCTACGGCACGCTGACCGGCCTGGTGATCGTGCATTCGATCTTCGGCATGCCGATCCTGACGCTTTTGTTCCGCAACTATTTCACCTCGATGCCGGAGGAACTATTCCGCGCCGCGCGCGTCGACGGCGCGGGTTTCTGGGGCATCTATCTGCGCATCATGCTGCCGATGTCGCTGCCGATCTTCGTCGTCGCCATCATCCTGCAGGTGACAGGCATCTGGAACGACTTCCTGTTCGGCGTCGTCTACACGCGCCCCGACACTTATCCGATGACGGTGCAGCTCAACAACATCGTCAATTCGGTGCAGGGGGTGAAGGAATACAACGTCAACATGGCCGCGACCATTCTGACGGGCCTTGTTCCGCTCATCGTCTATTTCGTTTCCGGCAAGCTCTTCGTGCGCGGCATCGCCGCCGGCGCGGTGAAAGGATGATGATGGCAGCGACCGGCAATCCCAGCGTTTCGATCCAGAACCTGTCGCTCAATTTCGGCGTGCTGCCGGTGCTCAAGACGCTCAATCTCGACGTTGCCGAGGGCGAGTTCGTCGTGCTGCTTGGACCGTCGGGCTGCGGCAAGTCGACCCTGCTCAACTGCATCGCCGGCCTGCTCGACATTTCCGACGGCCGCATCTTCATCAAGGGCAAGAACGTCACTTGGGAGGAGCCGAAGGACCGCGGCATCGGCATGGTGTTCCAGTCCTATGCGCTCTACCCGCAGATGACGGTGGAGCGGAACCTTTCCTTCGGCCTGCGCGTCGCCGGCGTGCCAAAGGACGAGATCGCCAAACGCATCGCACGCGCTGCCGAGATCCTGCAGATCGAGCCGCTGCTGCAGCGCAAGCCCTCGGCGCTGTCCGGCGGGCAGCGCCAGCGCGTGGCGATCGGGCGGGCGCTGGTGCGTGACGTCGACGTGTTTCTGTTTGACGAGCCGCTCTCCAACCTCGATGCCAAGCTGCGTTCGGAATTGCGCGTCGAGATCAAGCTTCTGCACCGCCGCTTGAAGAACACGATGATCTACGTCACCCACGACCAGATCGAGGCGATGACGCTGGCCGACCGCATCGCGGTGATGAAAGGCGGCGTCATCCAGCAGCTCGATGCACCGCAGACCATCTACAACCGTCCGGTCAACCGCTTCGTCGCCGGCTTCCTCGGCTCGCCGGCGATGAACTTCGTCGAAGGCCGCCTGGAGCAGGCCGGCGGCGACTGGCACTTTGTCGTCGAGGACGTGCGCATCCCGCTTGCAACCTATGCCTTCGAGAAGGAGCCGGCGCCGGGCCCCGCAGTGTTCGGCATCCGGCCCGAGCATGTCGCCTTCAACAGCGGCACGGGCTGGCCCTTCACGGCGACGGCCAATGTCGAGGTCGTCGAGCCGATGGGTTCCGACACGCTGGTCTGGCTCAAACTCGGCCGGCAGAACTTCACCGTGCGCGTCACCTCCGAACGCACGCCGAAAAACGGGGATGCGGTCAGCATCGGCTTCGATCCGATGCGCGCCTCGCTCTTCGACGCTCAAACCGGCAACCGCCTTTAACCTCCCAGGACCAACGAACGGACAGGACAGATGAACTGGTCATTCCAACTCTACAGCGCCCGCAATTTCCAGCCATGGAACGGCGTGGTGAAAATGCTTGGGCAACTCGGCTATGCCCAAGTCGAGGGCTTCGGCGGCATCTATGACGACCCGAAGGCGTTCCGCGCCGAGCTCGACAAGAACGGGCTTGCCATGCCGACCGGGCATTTCTCGATCGACGCGCTGGAAAATGATTTCGACGGCGTGCGCGAAATCGCCGACTCGCTCGGCATCACGCTCCTGGTTTGCCCCTATCTGATGCCCGATCAGCGCCCGTCCGACGCCGCCGGCTGGCGCGGCTTCGGTGAGCGTCTGGCCAAGGTCGGCGAGGTCGCGAAGAAGGCCGGCTACGGCTTTGCCTGGCACAATCACGACTTCGAGTTCAAGCCGCTCGCCGACGGCTCGCTGCCGCAGGACCATATCCTGTCCGCCGCACCCGATATCGGCTGGGAAATGGATGTCGCCTGGGTGGTGCGCGGCGGCGCCGATCCGCTGCCCTGGATCGAAAAACACGGCAAGCGCATCGTCGCCGTCCACGTCAAGGATATCGCCAAGCCGGGCGAGGGGCTGGACGAGGACGGCTGGTCAGACGTCGGTCACGGCACGATCGACTGGGCGGGCCTGTTCAAGACATTGTGCGCTAGAAGCGCGGCCCAGTATTTCGTCATGGAACAGGACAATCCCAACGACATCGAGCGCTTTGCCCGGCGCTCTATCGCGGCAGCCAAGAGCTGGCAGGAGTAATCGAAAATGGCAAGCAAACTTGGCGTGGGCGTCATCGGCTGCGGCAACATCTCGAAGGCGTATTTCTCGCTGGCGCCGCTGTTCCGCGGCATCAAGATGCGCGCCTGCGCGGATATCAACATGGAGGCCGCGAAGGCGCGCGCGAAGGAGTTCAAGCTGCGCGCCGAGACGGTCAACGACCTGCTCAGGGACGACGAGATCGACATCATCGTCAATCTGACGATTCCGGCCGTGCATTATGAAGTCTCAAAAGCGGTGCTCGACGCCGGCAAGCATGTCTATTCGGAAAAACCCTTCGTGCTGTCGATCGAGGAAGGGCTGGACCTGAAGAAGCGGGCCGAGAAGAAGGGCCTGCGCATCGGTTCGGCGCCGGATACCTTCCTCGGCGGTGCGCACCAGCTGGTGCGCGAGCTGATCGACGGCGGCAAGCTTGGCAAGATCACCAGCGGCACCTGCCATGTGATGGGCCATGGCATGGAGCACTGGCACCCCAATCCGGATTTCTTCTTCCAGCCGGGCGCCGGTCCGGTGCTGGACATCGGGCCGTATTATGTCACCAACCTGATCCAGCTGATCGGGCCGGTGAAACAGGTGGCGGCTTTCGCGACGACGCCGGCCAAGGAGCGCACGATCTCGTCGAAGCCGCGTGCGGGCGAAAAGATCCCGGTCAACACGCCGACCACGATCCATGCGCTGCTCGAATTCGCGAATGGCGCGGTGATCACGCTCAACACCTCCTGGGACGTCTGGAGCCATGGCCACGCGCCAATGGAGCTCTATGGCGAATTGGGCACCGTCTTCGTGCCGGACCCGAACTTCTTCGGCGGCGAGGTGCGCTTCACCGATAGCGCCAAGCCGGTGAAGAAGCTGCCCAAATGGAACCATCCGTTCGGCGTGCCGAACGAAATGCATGGCCAGGGCATGATGGCCAATTACCGCACCGCCGGCCTGGCCGATATGGCGATCGCGATCGCCGAAGGGCGGCCGCATCGCTGCTCGATGGAGCTGGCGCTGCATGCCGTCGATGTGATGACCGGCATCCTGCGCTCCGGCGAAAGCGGCAAATATGTCGCCATGCAGACGAGCTGCGAGCGGCCGACCGCGCTCGGCGTCAAGGACGCGAAGGCGCTGCTGGCCAAGAAAAACTAGGTGGCAACCCCTCTCCCCGTTTCGGCGGGGAGAGGGTAAGGATGTGGGGCAAGCATCGATTCAATTCACCGTCGCGGCGACCGCCGCGCAGCTCGATCCCGAGGATTTCCCCATGCCCTATGTCGCCGCCGAGAACCGCTACGAGACGATGATCTACAACCGTTGCGGCCGGTCCGGCCTCAAGCTGCCGGCCATCTCGCTCGGGCTGTGGCACAATTTCGGCAACGACACGCCGCACCGGACCAAGCAGGGGATCGTGCGCAAAGCCTTCGACCTCGGCATCACGCATTTCGATCTCGCCAACAATTACGGCCCGCCGCCCGGCTCGGCGGAGACCGCGTTCGGCGAGATACTGCGCACCGATTTCGCCGCCTATCGCGATGAGCTGATCATCTCTACCAAGGCCGGCTACGAGATGTGGTCCGGCCCCTATGGCGAATGGGGCAGCCGCAAATATGTGCTGGCGAGCCTTGACCAGAGCCTCAAGCGCATGGGGCTCGATTATGTCGACATCTTCTATTCGCACCGTTTCGATCCTGAGACGCCGCTCGAGGAAACCATGGGCGCGCTCGACCATGCGGTGCGCTCGGGCAAGGCGCTCTATGCGGGCATCTCCTCCTACAATTCGCAGCGCACGCGAGAAGCGGCCGATATCCTTCGGCGGCTCGGCACGCCATGCCTGATCCACCAGCCGAGCTATTCCATGCTCAACCGCTGGGTCGAGGAGGACGGGCTGCTCGACACGCTGGAGGGGCTCGGCATCGGCTCGATCGTGTTCTCGCCGCTGGCGCAAGGCATGCTGACCGACAAATACCTCGGCGGCATCCCGGAAGGCAGCCGCGCGTCGCAAGGCAAGTCGCTCAAACCGGCTTTCATCAACGACAGGTCGATCGCCAACATCAAGGCGCTCAACGCCATTGCCGCCCGCCGCGGCCAGACGCTGGCGCAGATGGCGCTGGCCTGGGTGCTGCGCAAGGGCCGGGTGACGACGGCGCTGATCGGCGCCAGCCGGCCGGAACAGGTCGAGGATTGCGTTGGCGCGCTCAAGGCGCTCGAGTTCTCCGATGGCGAGCTCGCCGAGATCGACACTTACGCGCGCGAGTCGGACATCAATCTCTGGGCGGCTTCGGCCGAACGCAAGGGACCGCCGCGCAAGTAGCGGCTGCGCCAGGCAAGCCAACTGCGGAAACAGTGGCAAAAATGCGCGTTCGTCGCTATCTCATGAGCGGGAAGCGTTTCATGTGCGCAATCGGCACGCGAAGCGACGCGACAAGCGGAACGGAAATAGATGACGGCAAGAGATGCGCTGACCAAGAACCAGCTCTGCGTGCTCGAGAAGCTCGAGGCGTCCAGCGGCCCGCTCAGCGCCTATACGCTGCTCGACCAGCTGCGCGAGCGCGGTTTCCGGGCGCCGCTGCAGGTCTACCGGGCGCTCGATACGCTGGTGAAATCGGGCTTCGTGCATCGGCTGGAAAGCCTCAATTCCTTCGTCGCCTGCGCCGAGCCGCACGACCACAGCCATTCGATGACTGCCTTCGCGATCTGCGACAATTGCGGCCAGGTGACCGAGATGTCCGACCATGATGTCGACCATCGCCTCGACGAGTGGGTGCGCTCGACGGGTTTCGCGGCCAAGAAGGCGGTGATCGAGTTTCGGGGGGTTTGCGCGAAGTGCCGCGCCGAGGCGGCGTAAGTACGCCGATATTCAGGTGGGGCCGGCCTGCAAATGGCGGCTTCCTGCGCTTCCGGTGCTCACGTACTTTATGTACGCTCCGCTCCGGTTCTCGGAATCCACCATTTTCGACTCGGCCTGACCTGAATCTCGACGCACTTACGGGCGTAGTGCCGCTCAATGCGCCTCGTCCCAATTGTCCGCGGCCCGCGCGTCGACATGCAGCGGCACGGACATCGAAACCGCCGGCATCGGCGCGCTCTCCATCACCTTGCGCACCACCGGGATCGTCGCTTCGACCTCGGCCTCCACGGTCTCGAAGATCAGTTCGTCATGGACCTGCAGCAGCATGCGGGCCGACAGCTTCGCCTTCTCCAACGCCTCCTCCATATGCACCATCGCGCGGCGGATGATGTCGGCCGCGGTGCCCTGGAGCCTGGCATTGATCGAGGCGCGCTCGTTGAAGGCGCGGATCGACGGGTTGGAGGATCGGATCTCCGGATAGTGGATGCGGCGGCCGAAGATGGTTTCGACGAATCCGTTCTCCCGCGCATAGGCCTTGGTTTCCTCGATATAGTCGCGGATGCCGGGGAAGCGCTCGAAATAGCGCTTGATATAGGCGCTTGCCTCCTCGCGCGGGATCGACAGCTGGTTGGCGAGGCCGAAGGCCGAGATGCCGTAGATGATGCCGAAATTGATCGCCTTGGCGCGCCGGCGCACTTCCGAAGGCATGCCTTCGACCGGCACGTTGAACATTTCCGATGCGGTGATGGCGTGGATGTCGGCGCCGTCGGCGAAAGCCTGCTTGAGCTGCGGGATCTCGGCGACATGGGCGAGCACGCGCAGCTCGATCTGGCTGTAGTCGGCCGAGACCAGCTTGTGGCCTTTCTCCGCAATGAAGGCAGTCCTGATCTTGCGCCCTTCAGCCGTACGCACCGGAATGTTCTGCAGATTGGGATCGGAGGACGACAGCCGCCCGGTCGTGGTCGCGGCAAGAGCATAGGAGGTGTGGACGCGGTTGGTGCCGGGGTTGATGAAGCCTGGCAGCGCGTCGGTATAGGTCGATTTCAGCTTGGTGAGCTGGCGCCAGTCGACGATCTTGCGCGGCAGCTCGTGGCCTTCGGCGGCGAGATCCTCCAGAAGCTGGGCCGAGGTCGACCACTGGCCGGTCTTGGTCTTTGAGCCGCCCGGCAGGCCCATCTTGCCGAACAAGATGTCGCCGAGCTGCTTCGGCGAGCCGATGTTGATGCGCTCGCCGACGATCCCATAGATCTCTTCCTCGACGCGGGCAGCACCTTGCGCCAGCTCGCCGGAGAGCCGCGACAGGATCTGGCGGTCGACCGAGATGCCGCGCTGCTCCATGCGCGCGAGCACCGGGACCAGCGGCCGTTCCAGCCGCTCATAGACGGAAACGAGGCCCTTGGCGGCCAGCCTCGGCTTCAGCACCTGCCAGAGCCGGAGCGCCAGGTCGGCCTGCTCGCCGGCATAGGCGGTCGCGCGCTCGATATCGACCTGATCAAAGCCGATGGCGCTCTTGCCCGACCCGGCAAGCTCCTTTTTCGTCGCCGGCGCGTGGCCCAGCCACTTCTCCGACAGGGAGGCGAGGTCGTGGCCGCCGGACGTGCCCGCGTCGAGCACATAGGAGATCAGCATGGTATCGTCGAACGGGGCGACCTCGATGCCGTGCCGGCTCATCACGACGATGTCGTATTTCATGTCCTGCACGATCTTCAGGACCGACCGATCCTCGAGCAGCGGCTTCAGCAGCGCCAGCGCCTTGCGGACCGGGATCTGGTTTTCCAGAAGGCCGCCGCCAAGCAGGTCGCCGTTGCCGTTTCTGTGGGCGAGCGGCACGTAGACGGCGCGGCCCGGCGCGACCGCCATGGACAGGCCGATGAGATCGGCCTGCATCGGGTCGGACGAGGTGGTCTCGGCGTCGAAAGCAAGGATGCCGGCGTCGCGGGCTTCGGCTATCCAGGCCTCGAGCGCGGCCATATCGCGAATGGCGCTATAGGCCGAAGGGTCGATCGTGCGCGCCGACGCCTGCTCCAGCCGCAGCGCCGAGAGCAGCGATGGCGTGTCGCCTTGCGGCGGCGCATCCTCGCCCCTGACCGGCGCAGCCGGCTTGGCGGCCTCGCTCGGCGCGGCGGCCTGTCGCGGCGCCGGCGGCGCGCCGGCGCCGACATCGGGGCCATGCGCGGTATCGGCGCGCTCGATGGTCACGGTGGAGGCCTGGACGTCGCCGACCTCGGTCGCGGTCGCTTCGGCGACGCGTCGCGTCAGCGTGGTGAATTCCATCGTCTTCAGAAAGCCGATCAGCTTCGGGCCGTCAGGAGCATGCAACACGAGGTCGTCCAGGCCTTCCTTCAACGGCACGTCGTTCTTCAGCGTCACCAGCTCGCGCGAAATGCGCGCCTTGTCGGCATTGGCGATGATGGTCTCGCGACGCTTTTCCTGCTTGATCTCGGAAGCGCGCGCGAGCAGCCCGTCAAGGTCGCCGAACTGTTCCAGAAGCTGCGCTGCGGTCTTCGGTCCGATGCCCGGCACGCCCGGCACATTGTCGACCGAGTCGCCGGTGAGCGCCTGCAGGTCGATCATCTTTTCCGGCGGCACGCCCCATTTCTCGATCACCTCGGGAATGCCGATCTGCCGGTCCTTCATCGGATCGTACATGCCGACCGTGGGACCGACCAGCTGCATCAAGTCCTTGTCGGAGGAGACGATGGTGGTGTCGGCGCCGACTTCGCAGGCCAGCCGGCAATAGGTGGCGATGATGTCGTCGGCCTCGAAACCTTCCATCTCGATGCAGGGCAGGTTGAAGGCGGCGGTCGCCTGGCGGATCAGGCCGAATTGCGGGATCAGGTCTTCCGGCGGTGCCGAACGGTTCGCCTTGTATTCGGGATAGAGATCGCTGCGGAAGGTCTTCGAGGAATAATCGAAGATGACGGCGAAATGCGTCGGCACGACACCTACATTGGTGTTGCGCGCGTCCTGCATCAGCTTCCATACCATGTTGCAGAAGCCGAGCACGGCGCTGGTCGGCAGGCCGTCGGATTTGCGATTGAGCGGCGGCAGCGCGTGATAGGCGCGGAAAATGTAGCCGGAGCCGTCGACGAGAAAGAGGTGATCGCCTTTTTTCATGCCGGCAGGGATAGCGCGGCCGGGCGTCGCGGTCCATGCCAAAGGCTGTGGAACCCACCGGTTCGGGCAACACCCCTGACAGATCCTGTCCGGCCCGAATTTTGTCGCTCACGGGTATGTTACAAAAGTGTAATTTTCGTGCCCTTGAATCGCCACGTTCACAAACCCAAATAGACGTCATCGGCAGTTTTTCGCCGAAGTCCGGAGTAAGGCCCGTCCCCCGCCTATCCCGGGCAAACTGCGGCAGCCTATCCCCCCTCTCCGGGCTGCCGCAACGTTTCGAGTAGAGACCGCCGTGGTTCCCCCTCCACCACGGCGGTTTTCTTTTATCTCCAGATCCCATGTCCTGCGACCTCTTCGGGGGTGCATGTCATCTTCTCACGCACTTCGGGCGACATGCATCCGGGCTTGGTCCAACAATTGCGGCTTTTCGTTTCCGGTCCAGACCTTTAGGGTCGGCGCAAAAATCGAAAGGCCCGCTAATGTCCAGAATCTCTCCCGTCCTCGAACGTCTCGACCAGAATCTCGACCAGAGCCTGGAGCGGCTGTTCGGCCTGCTCGGCATCAAGTCGATCTCCACCGATCCGGCCTTCGCCGCCGACTGCCGCAAGGGGGCGGAATGGCTGGTCGCCGAGCTCAAGCTGATCGGTTTCGACGCGAGTGTGCGTGACACGCCCGGACATCCGATGGTGGTGGCGCATCACGAGGGACCGGCGGGCGCGCCGCATGTGCTGTTCTACGGCCATTACGACGTGCAGCCGGTCGATCCGGTCGAGTTGTGGGAAACCGATCCGTTCGCGCCCTCGATCAAGGAGATCGAGCCCGGCCGCAAGGTGATCACCGGGCGCGGCTCGGCCGACGACAAGGGGCAGCTGATGACCTTCGTCGAGGCCTGCCGCGCCTGGAAACAGGTGCATGGCAATCTGCCCTGCCGCGTCACCATCCTGTTCGAAGGCGAGGAGGAATCCGGCTCGCCATCGCTGAAGCCGTTCCTGGAGGCCAACGCCGCCGAGCTGAAGGCGGATTTCGCGCTGGTCTGCGACACCAGCATGTGGAACCGCGAGACGCCGTCGATCTGCGTGTCGCTGCGCGGCATGGTCGGCGAGGAGGTCACCGTCAAGGCGGCCAACCGGGACCTGCATTCGGGTCTCTATGGGGGTCCGGCCGCCAATCCGATCCGCATCCTGGCCAAGGTGCTGGCCGATATCCACGACAAGGATGGCCGCGTCACCATTCCGGGCTTCTATGACGGCGTCGAGGAGACCCCTTCGCAAGTGTTGAAATCATGGGAAGGCCTTGGCGAAACGGCCGAGACCTTCCTTGGACCGGTCGGGCTTTCCATTCCGGCCGGCGAGAAAGGGCGCTCGGTGCTCGAAATGACCTGGGCAAGGCCGACCGCGGAATTCAACGGCATCATCGGCGGCTACACCGGCAAAGGCTTCAAGACGGTGATCGCGGCGGAGGCTTCGACAAAGGTGTCGTTCCGGCTCGTCCACAAGCAGGACCCGAAGAAGATCCGCGCCGCCTTCCAGGCTTTCGTTCGCGAGCGCATCCCCGGCGACTGCTCGGTGGAATTCCACCCGCATGGCGGCTCGCCGGCGATCCAGCTTTCCTACGACTCGCCTTTCCTGGCCAAGGCCAAGGATGCGCTGTCCGACGAATGGGAGAAGCAGGCGGTCACCACCGGCGGCGGCGGCTCCATCCCCGTGGTCGGCGATTTCCAGACCTATCTCGGCATGGAATCGCTGCTGGTCGGCTTCGGCCTGGACGACGACCGCATCCATTCGCCCAACGAGAAGTACGAGCTGACCTCCTTCCACAAGGGGCAGCGATCGTGGGCGCGCATCCTCGACGCGCTGACGCGTTGAAATTCAACTTTCTGTTGCTTTTTCTCCGGATCGCGGCGAGGACGAATGACCAGCGCAACGCGCCGCCGCTGCTGACGCATCCCAGGCGATGCGCGGCATTGCGGCCGCGATCCGGAGAAGAGAATGACCGATATCCGTTTCCACAAGAACGATCTGCCGGACCTCACCCGTTATAATGTGGGCGCGGTGGCCATCGACACGGAAACGCTGGGGCTCAACCCGCATCGCGACCGGCTCTGCGTGGTGCAGATCTCGCCCGGCGACGGCAGCGCCGATGTCATCCAGATCGCGCCCGGCCAGAAGAAGGCGCCGAACCTCGTCAGCCTGCTCAGGAACCGCGCGATCACCAAGCTGTTCCATTACGGCCGCTTCGACATCGCCGTGCTCTATCATACCTTCGGCGTGATGGCGGAGCCGGTGTTCTGCACCAAGATCGCCTCGCGGCTCGTCCGCACCTACACCGATCGCCACGGGCTGAAGGATCTCTGCAGCGAATTGCTCGGCATCGGCCTGTCCAAGGCGCAGCAATCCTCCGACTGGGCGGCGGAAACGCTCTCGCCCGAGCAGCTCGACTATGCCGCCTCCGACGTGCTTTACCTGCACCGCCTGCGCGAGGTGCTTGCGGCGCGTCTGGCGCGCGAAAACCGCACCAAGGAGGCGGACGCCTGCTTCCGTTTCCTGCCGACGCGAGCCAAGCTCGATCTTATGGGTTGGGCGGAAGAGGACATCTTCGCGCATAGCTGACGGAACCCGCGCGTCGGAAGGACGTTGGGCCGGTTCGTGGAGGGAGTGAAATGGCAGAGCGCAAACCGATAGAAAGCGCGCCGAAGGACGGCTCGAAGGTCACCATCCTGTGGAAGGACGGCGACGGCGTCGTCAACGAATCCATCGGTCAGTATCGCGACGGCGGCTGGTGGGTCTACACCGACAGCGACACGCAAAAGAAGGTCGATCCGACGAGCTGGCGCCCGGCATCCGATGACGACGACCAGTAGGCGACCGCTGCCTGCAAGCTTCAAAGCGGGTCTCAAGCGAAACGAGGGGGCGCAATGAGGCAGAACACGCTCTATCTCATCATCGGGGTGCTGATCGCGGTGATCATCGCGCTCGGCATCTATGCCTATCGCGAGCACACCAGGCCGAAAGGCGTCGAGCTCAAGATCGACGACAAGGGCATTTCGATCCAGCAGAATTGACCATGGTGGCCAGCCGGGACAGGCCGGCGCCGTGAGGGACCAGACTGGCTTTGCGAGACGACATTGCGCCGGGGGGATTTCGGCCGGAGATACAGGGACTGCGCGGGATTGCCGTAGCCTTTGTGGTGATTTTCCACATCTGGCCGGCAGCGCTTCCGGGCGGCTATGTCGGCGTCGATATCTTCTTCGTCATCTCCGGCTTTCTCATCACCGGCCTGCTCGTGCGCATGGCGCTCAGCGAAGACGGCATCTCGCTAGTCGGCTTTTACACGCGCCGGGTCAGGCGGCTGCTGCCGGCGGCGATCGTCGCGCTTTTGGTTACGCTCGCGGGAACACTGCTGTTCGTGTCGGACGCGTGGTGGGAAGAAACCGCCAAGCAGGTGATCGCAAGCGCGCTCTACGTGCAGAACTGGCGGCTTGCCGAGCAGGCCGTGGATTATCTCGGCGCCGAGGATGCGCCCAGCCCGGTGCAGCATTTCTGGTCGCTGTCGATCGAGGAGCAGTTCTACATCGTCTGGCCGGTGCTGATGATCGCGGCGCTGTGGTGGGCAAGGCGTCGCGGCTATTCACCCGTGCAAATGCTCACCTTCGTGCTCGGCGTGGTCATGGCCGGCTCGCTCGCGGTTTCCGTCGCCCTTACCCGATCCGATCCGGCATGGGCCTATTTCGTGACCCATACCCGGGTCTGGGAGCTGGCTCTTGGGGGATTGCTGGCGCTGATGCTCGATCGGTTCCGCCCGAGCGCGCATATGAGAAGTGCGATGGCCGTCGCTGGCATGCTGGCGGCGCTTGCATCGGCGGTGCTGTTTTCAAGGTCGACCGATTTTCCAGGCTTCAAGGCGCTGTTGCCGACGCTCGGCGCGGCTCTGGTTATTGCGGCCGGCAGCATACGCATCGGCCGCTTCCGCGGCCTGGATGTCGCCGCGCTGCGCTATATCGGCGACCGCTCCTATTCGATCTATCTGTGGCATTGGCCGCTGATCATATTCTATGTGGCGCAGCGCGGCACGGTTGGCGCGGTCGATGGCATTCTGCTCATCATCGCCACTCTGGCCGTTTCCCATCTCTCCTACCGTTTCGTCGAACAGCCCTATCGCCATTCGCGCTCGTCGCTGGCATGGCGGCCGCTGATCGACGGCACGGCCGCGATCGGGTTGTGCGTGGCGGGGGCCGGCGGGCTCGTCTATGCGGTCGACCGGCAGCCCATCGATACCAGCCTGATCGGAACGCCAAATTATCCCGGGCCTGCGGCCTTGCTGGCGAACGCTGTTGTCCCTGAGGGCGTCAAGCTGTTGCCCCCCTTGAGCAAGATCGGCAGCGACGTGCCGATCATCTACAAAATGAAATGTCATCAGGAGCAGAAGAGCGTCAACGCGACCGGTTGCCAGCTTGGCGACCCGACGGGGACGAGAACCATCGTCGTGATGGGCGATTCCCACGGGGCGCAATGGGTGCCGGCAATCGACAAAATCGCCAAAGACAGAAAGTGGAAGCTCGTCACCTTCACCAAGGCGGCATGCCCGGTGACCCGGGCCACGATCCTTGACAACGGCAAGCCGTATGAGCAATGCGCGCTCTGGCGCGAGAAAGTTCTCGCCGAAATTGCGAAACTGAAGCCCGATCTCGTGATCACCAGCCAGAGCAACTACACCGGCGTTGCGCGGGACGCGATGGTCGAGGGATTGCGCAGCGTCTGGGGCGAGATCACAAGCCAGGGCGTGCGCGTCGTCGCCATCCGCAACACACCTTTCAGCCTGTTCGATCCACGCAGTTGCCTGGGAACCGATCCCGGCAGATGCGTCAATCCGCGCGGCGAGGTCGAACGGGAAAACATCTACGCGCTCGCCGCCCAGCCAGTGGCGGGGGTCACCGTGGTCGATATGAACGATGCGCTCTGCGGCAAGGACAGCTGCCCGGCGGTGGCCGGCAACATCGTCGTGCTGCGCGATAACCATCACCTTACGGCAACCTATGCGCTGGCGCTCGCTCCCTATCTGGCCAAGGCAGCGGGACTTTGAGCAAGTCAGACCTATTCTTGGTCTTTCTTCGTTACCGCCATTCCGCAGCTCCGACAAAATCGCTTTGCTCAGGAAACCCAAAATTCGCTTGTTCGTTCTTAGGAATGGCCATCAAGCGAACGTGATCGGCCAAAGGAGGAACTTTTCATGAAAATTCATATCATTTGCATGACCGCGTTGTCGCTTTCCTTCCCGGCCGCCTCTGCCTTCGCGGGCGCCAACACTGGAACCTCGGCCCTCGACGATCCCGCTAAGATGTCGCCGTCTTCACAGACGCCGGCATGAAAACCATGAGGTCTGGCGATGAGTTCAAGAAAGCATGGCTGGCTCTGAGCGAAGAGGATCGGACTTCGATCAAGAAGGACTGCGGCGACGATACCATTGCCAAGCAACACGACAATTTCTGCAAGATGACCAAGGAACTTGGCGGCGCCAACTAAAGCGTTCGCTCCTGAATGCCCCGGCGGCTCGACCCGACCGGGGCATCTCAGCGATGCCTGACGCGATTTCTCCGCGCTTTTCAGGTGTCTCGACCCGCAGACCACGCCGGACTTGAGCCACTGGGACTCTCTCCGCCTCAGTTCCTTTCGATCTGCCGGACTTGGCTGCGACCCGGCGAGAAGTCGTGCGCTGCAGGCGAGATGATCAACGACTTCCAGGCCCGTACAACGCCATGGTTCATGAACGTGGCGGATGGGGAAAATCGTTTCCTGTTCACGCTTCTTTTGTAACGAAAGTCCCCTCAGGTGATGCACTTTATATCCCGCGGTCAGGCTCCCAACGAGTAAAGAAGCCCGCCGGCCGAAGCCAGCGGGCCTAATTCAGGGTTGGAGTAGGTACCTAGCCAATGCGCTGGAGGCGAGGAAGTTCCTTTCACTTCGCCGGCGCGGGTGCGAGCCCTTCACCAGTGGTCCCTCTAAAGCGTGCATAACCCTGCTTTAACCCGCCTTTAAACCGCCGCATCTAGTCTTCAATCCGAACGCCATCGGGATTGGGGACAGACAAGCAAGGGCGCATGGCGAACCGCAGAGACAGTCGCATCGAACCGAGCTTCGAGGGGTCGCAGCGCGCGAAATCCTTCGATGGCTTTTCGGTGAGCGAGGAGGATCGCGTCGTGCCGCGCACCCGCAAGTCTGCTGCAAAGGGCAGATCCGCAAAAGCGAAATCACGCGGCCGCGGCCGCGATCGCAACCGGCGCGGACTGTTCGGCATCGCCACCCGCCTGGTCTACTGGTGCTTCGTGTTCTGTATCTGGGGCGGCATCGCGGCGGCAGGCATCGTGGTCTATTACGGCGCCAAGATGCCGGCGGCGACGACATGGTCGATCCCGGACCGCGCGCCCAACATCAAGATCGTCTCGGTCGATGGCGGGCTGATCGCCAATCGCGGCGCGTCGGGCGGCGAGGCCGTCAGCCTGCATGAAATGTCGCCCTATATCCCGGAGGCCGTCGTCGCCATCGAGGACCGTCGCTTCTATTCGCATTTCGGTGTCGACCCGATCGGCCTGGCGCGCGCCATGGCCACCAATCTCATCGGCGGGCACTTCTCGCAGGGCGGCTCGACGCTGACGCAACAGCTGGCGAAGAACCTGTTCCTGACGCCGGACCGCACGCTGGAACGCAAGGTCCAGGAAGTGCTGCTCGCGCTCTGGCTCGAGCACAAGCACAGCAAGGACCAGATCCTCGAAATGTACCTCAACCGGGTCTATTTCGGCTCGGGCGCCTATGGCGTCGAGGCGGCCTCACGACGCTATTTCGGCAAGAGCGCGCGCGACGTGACGCTTTCGGAAGCGGCGTTGCTGGCGGGCCTGCTCAAGGCGCCGTCCAAGCTGTCGCCGGCGCGCGATCCCAAAGCGGCCGAAGAGCGCGCGCAGCTCGTGCTCGCGGCCATGCGCGAGGAAGGCAAGATCAGCGACAAGGAATACAAGACCGCGCTGAGCGCGCCGGCAACGCGCGCGCCGTCTTACTGGACCGGCTCGGAAAATTACGTCGCCGACACGGTGATGGACGAGCTTCCGGACCTGATCGGCGATGTGCGCGGCGACATCGTCATCAACACCACCGTCGACCTCAACCTGCAGAAGCTTGCGGAACAGTCGATCCGCCGGCTGATCGACGAGAGTGGCAAGAAGCTCAACGTTAGCCAAGGGGCGCTGGTGTCGATCGACGATTCCGGCGCGGTGCGCGCCATGGTCGGCGGTTATGATTATTCGACCAGCCAGTTCGACCGCGCCTCGGAAGCGCGTCGCCAGCCCGGTTCCGCCTTCAAGCCTTTCGTCTACATGGCGGCGCTGGAGGCCGGCCGCACGCCGGACAGCATCCGCAACGACGCGCCGATCAAAATCGGCAAATGGACGCCCGACAATTACGGCGGCAAATATTACGGCAAGGTGACTTTGGCCACGGCTCTTGCCAAGTCGCTCAACTCAGTGGCCGCACAGCTCACTATGGAAGTGGGACCTGACGCCGTGGTGGAAGCCGCGCATCGCATGGGCATCCAGTCCGACCTGCAGGCCAACACGTCTATCGCGCTCGGCACATCGGAAGTCACGCCGCTGGAGCTGACCGCGGCCTATGTGCCCTTCGCCAATGGCGGCTACAAGCCGGACATTCACTTCATCCAGCGCATCACCACCGCCAACGGCAAGGTGCTCTACGAGAACAGCGGCGGCAGCGCGCCGCGCGTCATCAAGGCCGATATCGTCGGCATGATGAACTCGATGATGACCGGGACCGTCGAGGTCGGCACCGCCAAGAAGGCGGCGTTCAACTGGCCTTCGGCGGGCAAGACCGGCACCAGCCAGAATTCGCGCGACGCCTGGTTCGTCGGCTACACGGCCAATCTCACCACCGGCGTGTGGTTTGGCAATGACGACGGCAGCCCGATGAAGAAGGTCACCGGCGGCGCCTTGCCGGCGCAGGCCTGGCACGAATTCATGGTGGCCGCGCATGAGGGCGTGCCTGTGCGGCCGCTGCCCGGCACCTGGAAGTCGACGCCGTCCGATGCGATCGTGCCCGACGAGATCCCTTCGGCGGACGCCTCGCAGGCGCCGCCAGCGCCGCCCGCGGCCGTCGGCCAGCCGGCGCCCGTGGCCCAGGCGCCGGCACCAGCGCGCCAGGCGCGGACCACACGAGCGGCTGAGACCGTCGATGCCGGCGGCTTCGACATGCCGAGCGACAGCGGGTCGACCGCCTCGATCAAGCATCCGGTGCCGCCCGGCGATGTCGGCGGTCCGACCAAGAAGCGCCAGACCTCGATCCTCGACATATTGAGCGGGGGCTGAAGCCGCCGGGATCGGAATGGCACCGGCTTCTTATTCCATGGCGATCCCGAAAACCGGAACCCACTTTTCGGGATCATGGCTACGGCGGCAACTCGCCCTCTCGCCATGAGTGCTCCCTTCGGCTACATGTCCGGCCGGAGACAAAACCATGGCCGAGACCGACAGCAGAAACACCATCGTGCTCACCGGCGCCAGCCGGGGCATCGGCCATGCGACGGTGAAGCGCTTTTCGCGCGAGGGCTGGCGGGTCATCACCTGCTCGCGCCAGGCTTTTGCCGAGGACTGTCCTTGGCCGGCCGGCCCCGAGGATCACATCAAGGTCGATCTCGCCGACCAGGAGGATGTCGGCATCGCCGTTTCCGAAATCCGACACCGGCTGGAGGCGCATGGCGGGCAGCTGCACGCACTGGTCAACAATGCCGGCATCTCGCCGAAGCTGAAGGATGGCAGCCGGATGAACTCGATCGACACGCCGATGCATGTCTGGCGCGACGTGTTCCAGGTCAATTTCTTCGCGCCGATCATGCTGGCGCGCGGCCTGTTCAAAGAGCTCGCCGCCGCCAAGGGCTCGATCGTCAATGTCACCTCGATCGCCGGCACAAGGGTGCATCCGTTCGCCGGCACGGCTTATGCGACATCCAAGGCCGCGCTCGGCTCGCTGACGCGCGAGATGGCGCATGACTTCGGCCCGCACGGCATCCGCGTCAATGCGATCGCGCCGGGCGAGATCGACACGGCGATTCTTTCGCCCGGCACCGACAAGATCGTCGAGACGATCCCGCTGAGAAGGCTGGGTGCCACCTCGGAAGTGGCCGACATCATCTTCTTCCTGTGCTCGGGCCAGGCGTCCTACGTGACCGGCTCGGAAATCCACATCAATGGCGGCCAGCACGTGTGAGCGGCTGACGTCAAACCACGGTGAGGACAGCCTTGCCGCTGAAGCCGCGCTGCCGCAGCGCATCCACGGCCTGGCCGATGTCCGTCCATGGTACCGTCATAACCACGCGGGTTTCCAGCCTGCCGGCCGCGACAAGATCGAGCAGCACGGCGATGTCGGCGCCGATGGCTGGACCGGACGTATAATAAGCGAAGGTCTGAAGCCTGGCGCCTTCGTGGCCTGGAACGAACTGGCGAAAGCCAACCCGCGTGAGCTCGCCGCTGCTCGAGCCGAACATGACGATGGTTCCGCCCGGCGCGACGCGTTCGATCGCGTCGGCAAGGCTTTTGCCGCCGACCGACTCGGTGATCAGCGAAAAGGATCCCCCGGCCAGTTCGATCGACTGGACGACTTGCTCGGCGCCCAGATCGCGAAGATCATCGTGATGGCGGGCCGAGGCGATCGCCGTCACGGAAGCGCCTTGCTCGCGAGCGATCTGGATCTGGAAGCGGCCGACCGCGCCGCTCGCGCCGGTGATCAGGACCGGCTGGCCAGCCAGGTCTCCGCCGTGGCGCAAAGTTCTCAGCGCCGTCGTGCCCGCCACCGGAAGCGTGGCGGCGGAGGCGAAGCTTACGCCGTCGGGTATGACGGCGAGGCGATCTGTTGGGACGGCGACATATTCGGCCCAGCCGGCCTGATCGACCAATGCCGCAACGCGCGTGCCCACGACCGGCCCGGAGCCATTGGCCGCCGCGCGTTCGACAATGCCGACGACGTCCTGGCCGGGTATCCAGCCGTCGGGACGTATGCCGAGCAGGCGCAGCTCGCCACGATTCAACGATGTTGCATGAACGGCCACCAATGCTTCATTCACGCTACAGTTTGGCTTGTCCGCCTCGATGAGCTTCAGCCGGTTGGGGCTGGTGGAAGAGATAGCGAGAGCGAGCATAGGCCCACCTTTGAAATTGACGCCCGAAGGCGCGATCGATTGCGACGATAACGGCTTGAGCCTATCGACTTTCACGCTTGAAGAATTTAGCTATAAAGCCAAATGATCGCTAAAAGACGTCAAGCATGAGGCAGCCGCTCCACTGGCCCTGGCTGGATTTCGACGTCGATGACGTGGCTGCGCCGGCGATCGCCGTGGGCGTCGATGTCACCGAGGCCAGGGCCGAGGTGCGGGAGCACTGGCATCGCAAGGGACAGCTCGTCTTCGCGCTTGGCGGCGGCGTCACCTGCCGCGTTCCGAGCGGGCTTTGGATGGTGCCGCCGCATTGCGGCGTGTGGATCCCCGGCGGCATGTCCCACAGCAACATCGCGACGGCGAACGCGCGAATTTTCTTCGTCTATATCGAGCCGGGCGCCGCCGATCTGCCGGATCGGTGCTGCACGCTTTCGATCTCGCCGCTGCTGCGCGAGGTGATCATCGAACTGTCGGAATGCGCGCCGGACGATGCGCGTTGCGGTTTTCTGGGAAGCATCCTGCTCGCCGAACTGCCGCTTATGCCTGTGCAGCAATTGCACCTGCCGATCTCGGCCGAGCCGCGGCTGCGACGGATCGCCGAGGCGCTGGCGGATGATCCCGCCGATCGCAGCACGCTGGCGGAGTGGGCGGATCGCGTGGCGCTCAGCGAAAGCAGCCTGGCGCGTCTTATCGTCAGGGAGACGGGCTTGAGCTTCGGCCGCTGGCGCCAGCAACTGCATCTGATCGTCGCGCTCCGGGAACTGTCTTCCGGCGCCAGTGTGCAACAGGTGTCGGGCGATCTCGGCTACGAATCCGTCACCGCCTTCATCACCATGTTCAAGAAGGCGCTGGGCAAGCCGCCGGCGAAATATCTCAGCGATATCGCGCAGAATGGCGGTTCCGCCTTCGTCGCCTGACACGCGTCATGCGGGCTGCGGATCGATCTCCGCCGCGGGCCCGGGCGGCTCGGTGGCCGTACGAGTCACCACCTCGACGATCCCTCGCGCGATCTCGCGCTCGCCCATGATCACGGTGTCGGCGCCCAACCCTTTCAGATGCTCGACCTCGGCGTCGGAGTGAGCCCGGGCAATGATGTTGATCG
This sequence comes from Mesorhizobium sp. WSM4935, assembly GCF_029625735.1. Taxonomy (NCBI): domain Bacteria; kingdom Pseudomonadati; phylum Pseudomonadota; class Alphaproteobacteria; order Hyphomicrobiales; family Phyllobacteriaceae; genus Mesorhizobium; species Mesorhizobium sp. WSM4935. Next base: position 93,423 of record NZ_JARTVR010000018.1, read on the forward strand.
CCGGATTGGCCGCGCGGGCCCGAAGCACGATCTGACCGGCCTCGAAGGCATTGGGGACGGCAAGGATCAGCCGCTTCGCGCCCTCCGGATTGGCTGCCGCGAAGACATCCGCGTTGGCGGCATTGCCGGCGACCGTCTCGACGCCGTCATCGCGCAGCTTCGCCAGTGTCTTGTCGGCATCCTCGATCACCAGGAAGGGCAGGGCGGCTTCCTTCAGCGCGGCGCCCACTAGGCTGCCGACGCGGCCGTAACCGATCAGGATGGAATGGCCGGCAAGCGCCGTTTTAGCCGGCGGACCGTCTTCCTTTCCTGGAGCTGCCTGAACCGAAGCGACATGGCCGGGCTCGGTCGCCGGGCCGATCGGCCTTTGCTCTTCGGCCGGCGCAGCCTTGCCGGCGCGCTTTTCCAGCCATGGCTTCATCCGGTCGACAACGACGAACATCAGCGGATTGAGCAGGATCGAGAGGATCGCGCCGGCGAGGATCAGGTCCCGGCCCTGTTCGGGCAGCAGTTTCAGGCCGACGCCGAGCTCGGCCAGGATGAAGGAGAATTCGCCGATCTGGGCAAGGCTCGCCGAAATCATCAGCGCGGTCGCGATCGGATAACGGAAGGCGATCACGATGAGGAAAGCCGCGATCGACTTGCCGATGACGATGATGGCCAAGGTGGCGAGGATCGGCAGGCCGTTGCTGATCAGGCTGAGCGGGTCGAACAGCATGCCGACCGAGACGAAGAACAGCACCGAGAAGGCGTCGCGCAGCGGCAGCGATTCTTCCGCCGCGCGGTGGCTGAGCTCGGATTCGCTCATGATCATGCCAGCGAAGAAGGCGCCGAGCGCCAGGGAGACGCCGAACAGTTTCGCCGCGCCGAAGGCGACGCCAAGCGCGATCGCGAGCACCGAGAGCCGGAACAATTCCCGGGAGCCGGTATGGGCGACGTAATGCAGGATCCACGGAATGACCCTGCGGCCGACCACCAGCATCACGACGACGAAGGCGGCGACCTTGGCGAATGTCGCGCCGACGACGCCCCACACGCCGTAGCTGGCGGGTAGCGAAAGCAGGCTCGCATGGTCATCGACGAGCGGCTGGCCGCCAAGCACGCCGGCGAGCGCGGGCAACAGCACCAGCGCCAGCACCATGGCCAGATCCTCTACGATCAGCCAGCCGACGGCGATGCGGCCACGCTCGGTCTCGATTAGCCGCCGCTCCTGCATGGCGCGTAAAAGCACCACGGTCGAGGCGACCGAAAGCGCCAGGCCGAAGACCAGGCCGGCGCCCAGCGACCAGCCGAGCAGCCAGGCAAGGCCAACGCCAAGCAGCGTCGCGAAGCCGATCTGCACGACGGCGCCCGGCACGGCGATGGCGCGGACGGACAGAAGGTCCTTCAGCGAAAAATGCAGGCCGACGCCGAACATCAAAAGGATGACGCCGATTTCCGCGAGCTCGTTGGCGAGGCTGGCGTCGGCGACGAAGCCCGGCGTGTTCGGACCGACCAGGACGCCGGCGACAAGATAGCCGACAAGCGGCGGGATGCGGAAACGGTTGGCTAGCGCACCGAAGACGAATGCAAGCCCCAAACCGGCGACGATGGTGGCGATAAGGGGCGTGTCATGCGGCATTGTCTATGGAGCGCCTTTCGAAATTCACAATGTCGGATGGGCGCTCGCCGAGGCTGTCGCCTTCGGCAATATGATGGAGGGAGCGGCGATGATGCAACCACCCACCGGGCAGAAATCGATGCTGAAGGAAGGCGCGTAACGCAAAATCAGCACCGCGCCGCCAAAGAGCCGGCTTCGGACCCCTGGACCCCTGTCTGGGCCTGACGCTGCTTCCTTCCGCCGCTCTATGCCGCCTGCAGCAGGTTCTCGATGTCGGAAACGGTGTGGTTGGTGAGCGTCTTCGGGATTTCGGCTTGCACTTTGTCGCTGACTTCCTTGTGCAGTTTCTGGCGCATCTCGCCAAGCACTTGCGGCGGCGCGATCAGCACGATCGCGTCGAACGCACCGCGATGCGCAAGCTTGTAGAGCCGGTCGGCGATCTCGACGGCAAAGCGCTCCTTGCCAAGACGGTGCCAATCCGTTTCTTCGACGGCGCTGCGGGGACCCTCGTTGCTCTGGCGGCCCGGCTTGTCGCTGCCTTGCTCGCGCGTCGCGGGGTTCTCCTGCTCCATCTCGTGCACCACTTCCAGATTCGGGAACTTGCTGTCGCCCTGGTTGCGCAGGAAGAGCGCCTTTTCGCCATCGGCCACGACGACCCACAATCCGCGCTTCAGTTTGACGCTCATGGCGTTCCTCCTTGCTTGCATTGTTGTCGATCGATGGAGCCAGGGATCGACAGGATGATCGCTAGGCAAACGAGCCGCGGAGCATGATGGTTCCGATCTGGCGGCGGGCGCCCTCGACTGCTCCCGCCAGGCGAGGCTGGGCGCCGAGCGGCAAGATCGGCTTTAATCTACTAAGTTAGTAGAATTTAGAAAAAACTATTTTGCCGCTTTCCGGACCCGGTGCTAAAAATTGCGCCGGATCGAGGGTGGTTTCCCACGCCGCCCCGGCCGTCTCATTCTAAAGTAGAATTTTTTTCTCTCGCTCTTCGCGGCTGCGAAAAAGCGATTGCCTGCTGTTCGGCGGCGCGCGAGTGCTTGCCTTCTGGTTTTTGGCCAGCCCGCGTAAAACTGCCAAGCTGTTCTAATATTGCTCGTCGCCATGTCGCCAGCCAATGCCAAGCTCAATGCCTTTCCCGTCTTCATGCGGGTCGAGGGCGAAGCCGTGACCATCGTCGGCAATGGCGAGGAAGCGCTTGTCAAGGCCAGGCTGCTTTCGCAGTCGAGCGCGGTGCTGCGCATCGTTGCCGACGATGCGAGCGGCGGTCTGTTGGAGTTCATCGCATCGACCGGGGCCGTTCACATCGAGGCGGCATATGAAGCCGCGCATCTCCAGGGCGCAGCACTGGTCTTCGCCGCGAGCGGCGACGAGGCGCTCGATCGTCGCGTCGTCGACGACGCCCGCCGGCTAGGCATCCCGGTCAACGCCGTGGATCGGCCTGAGCTCTGCGATTTCTTCACCCCGGCCCTGGTCAACCGCGCGCCGGTGGCGATTGCCATCGGCACCGAAGGCGCCGGGCCGGTTCTGGCGCAGATGCTGCGAGGGCGCATCGATCGCATGCTGTCGCCGTCGCTCGGCCGGCTGGCGGCACTTGCCGCTTCGTTCCGCGCCGCCGCCGAGAAGCTGCCTAAGGGCAATCGCCGCCGCCGCTTCTGGAGCGATTTCTTCGCCGGCGCGCCGGCCAAGGCCATCGAAGCAGGCGAACTCGCCGAGGCGCATGGCGCGGCGCTCGAGCTCCTGGCCCAGGATACTCCCGTCGAGGGACATATCGCGCTGGTCGGCGCCGGCCCGGGCGCGGAGGATCTTTTGACCTTGCGCGCGCACCGCCTGCTCATGGAGGCGGACGCCATCGTCTACGACGCGCTGGTACCCGAGGCGATCGTCGCCATGGGTCGCCGCGATGCCGAGCGCCTGCCGGTCGGCAAGCGCAAGGGCTGCCATTCCAAGAGCCAGGAGGAGATCAACGCGCTGCTCATCGAGCTTGGCCGCGCCGGTAAGCGTGTGGTGCGGCTGAAGTCCGGCGACCCATTGGTGTTCGGACGCGCCGGCGAGGAAATGGCGGCGCTTCGGGAGGCCGGCATCGGCTATGAGGTGGTTCCGGGCGTCACGGCCGCCTTTGCCGCTGCCGCCGATTTCGAACTGCCGCTGACGCTGCGCGGTGTTTCGTCCTCGATGGTGTTCACCACAGGCCACGACCTCAAGGGCAACTCGCTGCCCGACTGGGCAAAGCTTGCCATCTCCGGCGCTACCGTCGCCGTCTATATGGGCCGTTCGGTCGCCGCCGAGGTCGCCGGCCGGCTGATCGAAGCCGGGCTGTCGCCGGACACCGCCGTCGCCGTCGTCGAGAACGCCAGCCTCGGCGCTCGCCGCCGTTTCCACGGCACCCTGGCCGACCTGCCCTCGCTGGAGGAGCGCGCCGACCTCACCGGTCCAGTGATGACGATCATCGGCGACGCCGTCGCCGGCGCCAATTTCGACCAATCCGAGCCGCTCGCGGCACATAGGCATGAGGGTGCGGCTTCAGCCGTCGCCGAAGGAGTTGAGCAATGAAGGTACTGACCGCGAACAGGCTCTCCGACGGCATCGCCGTCTGGTACGCCGCTGGCGGCTGGGCGGAAACCGTCGGCCATGCCGATATCGCGTATGACAAGGCTGCGGAGGACCGGCTGGAAGCGATCGGCGCCGCGGCCGCCGCCAACAATGAAGTCCTGGATGTCAACGTGATCGACGTCACCATTGTCGATGGGTTGGTCCAGCCGGTGCGGCTGCGCGAGAAGATCCGCGCCGCGGGCCCGACCATCCACCCCGATCTCGGCAAGCAAGCGAGCCCGCAAGCGGCACGGGCGGCTTAAATCCCAGGAAGGCAACGGGCGGACGCGCCCTGAAAGACGAAGCATGTACCGTTACGACGAGTTCGACCACGATTTCGTTCAGGCCCGAGTGGCCGAGTTCAGCGACCAGGTGAAGCGCCGGCTTGCCGGCGAGATCACCGAGGACCAATTCCGGCCGCTCAGGCTGATGAACGGCGTATACCTGCAACTGCATGCCTATATGCTGCGTATCGCGGTGCCGTACGGCACGCTGAACAGCCGGCAATTGCGCATGCTCGCCCATATCGCCCGCAAATACGACAAGGGCTATGGCCACTTCACCACGCGCCAGAACCTGCAGTTCCATTGGCCGGCGCTGGCCGACGTTCCGGCGATCCTGGCCGATCTCGCCAGCGTCGAAATGCATTGCATCCAGACCAGCGGCAACTGCATCCGCAACGTCACCGCCGATCACTTCGCCGGGGCGGCGGCCGACGAGGTCGCCGATCCGCGCCCCTACGCGGAAATCCTGCGCCAATGGTCGTCGGTCCATCCGGAGTTTTCGTATCTGCCGCGCAAGTTCAAGATCGCGGTGACAGGCGCCGAGCGCGACCGCGCCGCCATCCAGGCGCATGACATCGGCCTGCACCTGAAGAAGAACGCGGCCGGCGAGCTGGGCTTTGCGGTTTATGTCGGCGGTGGCTTGGGCCGCACGCCGATGGTCGCCAAGAAGATCCGCGACTTCCTGCCGGAAGCCGAGTTGCTGTCCTACTGCACGGCGATCCTGCGCGTGTACAACCTCTACGGCCGCCGCGACAACAAGTACAAGGCGCGCATCAAGATCCTGGTGCACGAGACCGGCGTCGAGGAGATCGCAAGGCAGATCGAAGCCGAATGGCAGGAGCTTAAGGACACCGAGCTGAAGTTGCCGGAAGCCGACATCGCGGCCATCAACGCTTATTTCGCGCCGCCGGCGCTGTCGGCCCGGCCGGAAGGCGATGCTCTGGTCAAGCAAGCGCGGCTCGATTCCAAGAGCTTCTCGGAATGGCTCGACCAGAATGTCGTGACGCATCGCCATCCCGACTACGCGGCGGTGACGATCTCGCTCAAGGGCATCGGCGAGGTGCCCGGCGACGTCACCGACAGCCAGATGGAAGCGGTCGCCGACATTGCCGAGAAATACGCTTTCGACGAGCTGCGCGTCAGCCACGAGCAGAACCTGATCCTGCCGCATGTGGCGCGCGCCGATCTGAAGGCCGTCTATGACGCGCTGGTCGAGATCGGCCTGGCGACCGCCAATTCCAACCTGATCAGCGACATCATTTCCTGCCCGGGCTTGGATTATTGCTCGCTGGCCACGGCGCGCTCTATTCCGGTGGCGCAGGAAATCTCGCGCCGCTTCGCCTCGCTGGAGCGGCAGCGCGAGATCGGCGAACTGAAGCTGAAGATCTCCGGCTGCATCAATGCCTGCGGCCACCACCATGTCGGCCATATCGGCATTCTGGGCGTCGAGAAGAAGGGCACCGAGCTCTACCAAGTGACGCTCGGCGGTTCGGCCGACGAAAACACATCCATCGGCGAGATCATCGGCCGCGGCTTCTCCTCGGAAGAAATCACCGATGCCATCGAGCAGATCGTCGACACCTATCTCGGCCTTCGGCTCCGTCCCGACGAACGTTTTATCGACGCCTACCGCCGTGTCGGTCCCGCGCCGTTCAAGGAGGCGCTCTATGCTGGCGAAACCAAGGCCGCTTGACCGCACCGGCAGTGTGGAGACAGGCGTCGCCGCGGAAGCGGCGGGGCTCGACGCGCTGCATGGCCATCTGAAGCCGATCGAGATCATCGAACGCGCGGCGCGTGATCTGTTTCGCGGCGAGATCGCGGCCGTGTCGTCCTTCGGCGCGGATTCGGCGGTGCTTCTGCACATGATTTCGGAGATCGACCGTTCGCTGCCGGTCATCTTTCTCGACACCGGCAAGCATTTCGAGGAGACGCTCGGCTACCGCGACGCGCTGGTGGCCGACTTCGGTCTGACCGATATCAGGGTGATCAAGCCGGAGGAGGCAGCGCTCGAACGCGTCGATCCGACGGGCCGGTTGCACGAGACCGACACCGACGCCTGCTGCAACGTGCGCAAGGTCGAGCCGCTGGCGCGCGGCGTCGAGCCGTTTCGCGCCTGGTTCACCGGGCGCAAGCGCTTCCAGGCATCGACGCGCGCGGCGCTGCCCGTCTTCGAGGCGGTCGGCTCGCGCATCCGCATCAATCCGCTGGCGCATTGGACGACATCGGACCAGGCCGACTATATGCGCGCGCATGCGCTGCGCGAAAATCCGCTGGTCGCCTATGGCTATCTCTCGATCGGCTGCTTCCCGTGCACGCAGCCGGTGCAGCCCGGCGACGACGCGCGCAGCGGCCGCTGGGCGGGCCACGCCAAGACCGAGTGCGGCATTCACCTCTCCGGCTTGGAAAAGTCGCTGACCGACGCCTCACTTTAGGATACGCCGATATTCAGGTGAGGCCGGCCTGCAAATGGCGACTTCCTGCGCTTCCGGTGCTCACGTACTTCAAGTACGCTCCGCTCTGGTTCTCGGAAGCCACCATCTTCGGCTCGGCCTGACCTGAATCTCGGCATATCCTTGGAATCTTTAGGACTTTAGGATTTTTGATGACTGAATCGACGACAGCGGGGACCCGCCTTTGGACTCCGGGCGGCTTTCGCGAAGACGAGTGGACGCACGCCGAAGGCGCCGAGGCGCTTGCCGGCAATGGCCGTTTCATCCTGCCGCTGCAGGCCTTTCTCGGGCTGGATGAGGACGTTCGCAAGTCAGCCAAGGAGCGCCTCGGGGTGCTGCTGCAGCCGGGCGACGAACTCGACAAGATAACCGGCCTGCTGGACCAGCTGTCGCTGGTGGCGCTCGCCTTCCCGGCCTTTAATGACGGCCGCTCCTTCTCCAAGGGCGAATTGCTGCGGACCCGGCATCATTTCAAGGGCGCCGTGCGCGCCACCGGCCAAGTGCTGGTCGACCAGCTGCCGCATATGCTGCGGCTCGGTTTCGACGAGTTCGAGGTCTCCAATCCGGTGCTGTTGAAGCGGCTGGAGGAAGGGCGGACCGGCGGCCTGCCGGTGTACTATCAGCCGGCGGTGGAGGCGGAGCCCAAAGGGCCGAGATATTCCTGGCGGCGCAAGCGTCCCGGCTGACGCTCCACTCAGGCACCAGAGCTATCATCCTGGTCCGACCAGCATTGCGTATTTTGTCGGTCAACTCGGCCAAAAAAAGGCCTGGAACGTAGGCTGCACTGTTCTGGTCAGACCACATTGACGATTTAGGCTTCCCCTTCGGCCAACCTGCCCTTAGGATAGGGTCATTATTTCGGGCTGCGAAATAATAGCCAGCTAAGGGAGGAGAACGGCATGGCAGGCAAGAAGATATTGATGCTCGTTGGCGAGTTCAGCGAGGAATATGAGATTTTCGTTTTTGAGCAGGCCATGCACGCGGTCGGCCATACCGTCCATGTCGTGTGCCCCGACAAGAAGGCCGGAGACGTGCTCAAGACCTCATTGCACGACTTCGAGGGCCACCAGACCTATACGGAAAAGCTCGGCCACGACTACATCCTCAACAAGACCTTCGCCGAGGTGAAGCCGGCCGACTACGACGCGGTCTATGCGGCGGGCGGGCGCGGACCGGAATATATCCGCATCGACAAGCGCGTGCAGGCGCTGGTCAGGCATTTCCATGAGACCGGCAAGCCGATCTTCACCATATGCCACGGCGTGCAGATCCTGATCGCGGTCGACGGCGTGGTGCGCGGCAAGGAGGTCGCGGCGCTGCAATATTGCGAGCCGGAAGTGACGCTTGCCGGCGGCACCTATATTGATGTCGCCCCGACAGGCGCGCATGTCGACGGCAATCTGGTTTCAGCCAAGGGCTGGCCGGGCCTTGCCGCTTTCATGCGGGAATGCCTGAAGGTGCTCGGCACCGAGATCCGCCACGGCGAAGCGCTGATGCGCGACGACCGGAAGGCGGCCTAAAACCCGTCAGTTGTGGCGCGCGGCCATTGAGCGCCGCCCGCCGTCCGCATTCTCCGCCTCGACATCGTCGAGGCGGTCAAGCAGATCGCTCAGCCGCTGGGGCATTTCCTTTTCCAGGCGAAATGCCGGCAAGGTGCGCAGAAAGCGCTTCGTTGCTTCGCTGCCGGCCTGCCGCCTGATATCGTTCGCCAGCTCGGCGCGCCTGTTGCCGTGGTTGCCGTTCATCGTCCCAAAATCCTGTGTCGGCTTCGAAACTCCTCCAGCCCCGCTATGGTTCCCGCAACGGCATTTGAGGGCAAACAAAGCTGCGTGATAGGGTAAAATTTGAATTAATTCGGAATGATGGCCTGGCGTCCTCGGCCACCGCTTACCCCTTGATTTTTGACCTCCAAACCTCGATATCGGGCGCAAATCCAGACCAATCCGAATGACGGGAAACGCGATGAGCGACCAGGCAAAAGACGAACGCACGCCCGAAGATATGGAAGCCACCCAGGCTTCCGGCGAGCGTGCGGAAGGTGGCGTCGACGGCGACTACGAAGCGCTGGTGCGGCTGCTGAAAGAAAACGAGGAACTGAAGGACCGCGCGCTGCGCGTCGCGGCCGACATGGAGAATCTGCGGCGGCGCACCGCGCGCGACGTGCATGATGCGCGGACTTACGCGGTAGCCAATTTCGCGCGCGACATGCTGTCGGTGTCCGACAATCTGCGCCGCGCGCTGGACGCGATCCCAGCCGAGGCGAAGGCCGGGGGCGACGCCGGGTTCAAGGCGCTGATCGAAGGTGTCGATCTCACCGAACGCGCCATGCTTTCGGCGCTGGAGCGCCATGGCGTGAAGAAACTCGCGCCGGAAGGCGAGAAGTTCGATCCGAACTTCCACCAGGCGATGTTCGAGGTGCCCAATCCGGACGTTCCGGCCGGCACCGTCGTCCAGGTGGTGCAGCCGGGCTATTCGATCGGCGAGCGCGTGCTGCGGCCGGCGATGGTCGGCGTCGCCAAGGGCGGCCCGAAGGCCGCCGCCGAGGCGAAGGTCGAGCCGGGCCCGGTGAACGAGCAGGCCGAGAAGGATGCGTAGCTAGGGGAGTAGGGGAGTAAGGGAGTAGGGCAGTAATGGAGTAGGGATAGCGGCGGTACAATTTGCGCGCGACTTGTGCTATTTATTTTACCCTATTCCCCTACTCCCTTACTGCCCTACTCCCCTTATCCCATGAATCCCATCGCGTTGCTCGACTATGCCGGCGTTGCCGTCTTCGCGGCGACGGGCGCGCTTGCGGCATCGCGTAAGCAGCTCGACATCATAGGCTTTCTGTTCCTGGCCAGCGTCACCGGCATCGGTGGCGGGACGCTGCGCGACGTCATCCTCAACCTGCCGGTTTTCTGGGTCGCCAACAGCGGCTATGTGCTGATCTGCGCCGTCGTCGCGATGCTGGTGTTCTTCAGCGCCCACCGCTTCGAATCCCGCTACAAGCTGCTGCTCTGGCTCGACGCCATCGGCCTTGCGGCGTTTTCGGTGATGGGCGCCGCCAAGGGGCTGGCGATCACCGGCTCTCCCGTCGTGTCGGTGGTCATGGGCGTGCTGACGGCGACCTTCGGCGGCATTCTGCGGGACCTGCTTGCCGGCGAGCCCTCGGTGCTGCTCAGGCCCGAAATCTATGTCACGGCCGCCCTTGCCGGCGCGACCCTCTTCACGCTTGGCGATCTAGCCGGCCTGCCGGCGCTGGCGTCCAGCCTGCTCGGCTTTGCGGCAGCGTTCCTGGTGCGCGGCGGCGCGCTCAGATTTGGCTGGTCGTTTCCGGCCTATAAAAGCCGGCCGGGGCGAAAGCCGGAAGACATCCAGTGAGCGAATAGCGAATAGGGAGTAGCGAATAGAGGTTGAACGGAACAGATCCCGCTACTTTCTTCTATTCGCTATTCGCTATTCGCTATTCGCTATTCGCTATGCCGCGAAGCGCTGCCCTTCACCGCCATAATAGTTGACGTAGCGGGCGCCGATCTCCTTGACCGGCATGACGACGAAGACGTCGACGGTCGAGAATTCGTGGTCGATGACGCAGCCGTCGCCAATGCGGGCGCCGACGCGCAGATAGCCCTTGACCAGCGGCGGCATGGCGGCGATCGCCGCCTTGGTGTTCACCGCCTCGATCGGCATCAGATCCATCGAGCAGTAGCGCCCCGGGACCGCGCGAACATCCCAGGCGGAGTTGGTGCGGCAATGATGGGCAAGATAGGTCAGCGCCTCGGCATGCGCCGCCGGCACGATGCCATGGAAAGAGGCGCAGCCGGTCATCACGCCGATGCCGTAATGGTTGATATAGGCCCAGATGCCCTGCCAGAGCGCCTCGATGGTGCGCTTGGAGCGGTATTCCGGCAGAACGCAGGAGCGGCCGAGCTCGAGGAAGCGCTGGCCGGGGTGCCGCGCGATCAGCTTGGTGAGCTCAAACTCGCCCTCGGAATAGAAGCCGCCGGCGGCCGTCGCGATCTCCTGCCTCAGCAAGCGGTAGGTGCCGACGATGCGGCGATGCTCGGGACCGGGAAGGGAGGTATCGAACACAAGAAGGTGATCGCAGAGCGGATCGAAACGGTCGGCGTCACGCCGGTCCTGCGCCTGAAACAGGTCCTTCCTCGCGCCAAGCTCGTCGTAGAATACCCGATAGCGGACTTCCTGGGCGGCGGCGATCTCGGCCTCGTTGCGGGCGAGCCGCACTTCGAGATTGCCGATGCGGCCCAAGGGAGCACCGCTTGCGACAGCGTCGGCGGTGCGGGCAGCGAGCAGGGCGCCGCCGGCGTTCGGCCGAGTGTCACATTCAGGCACGACTGTATGCACGAGTGATTCTCCTTCGAGCCATCCCTCTTGGCACGGGGATACGGTGTAGGTGCAACAGGATTGTGACAGTACCGTGATACGACGTGGCGGGCAATACTTTGTCGGCTGGGCAATACGCTCAACCGGCTATCTTGTGGCCGCGAACGCCAGGCAAGCCAAGGCGTTCAAGGGTTAAAAATTTCCTCAGGCGGCGACTTGGCCCTCGACCGCCTGGACGAGCGCGTCCGGGTCGAGCGGCTTGGTCACGAAACCGCTGGCGCCGTGGGCGAGCACGGCATGCCGGGTCTTTTCCTGACTATCGGCGGAAAGCACCATGATCGGGATCGGCGGCATGGCCAGCGACTCTTCATGGCGACGGATCGCTGCGATCGCGTCGAGCCCGTCCATGACGGGCATATGCAGGTCCATCAGCACCACATCGAAGCGGAACTTGAGGCCAGCATCGGTGACAGCATCGACCGCGGCCTTGCCGTTGCCGACGATCTTGACGCGATGCCCGGCCTTGAGCAGCGTGGCGCGGGCGAGCATGGCGTTGATGTCATTGTCTTCCGCGATCAGCACCGACAGGCCCTGGTCGCGCTTGCGCGAGGAAGCCTCGCGCGGCTGCGGCCGCGGCTGCACAAGCGCGGAGCCATGGCTGGTCAACAGCACCCGCAACAGGGTTTCGCCGCGCACGGGTCTCGCGAGGAAAGTGGCGTAGCCGCTGGCGCGGAATTCGCCGAGCATGCCGCGGTCCGTCGGCGCGATCAGGGTGATGGCCTCGCAGTCGACAAAGCCCGCGTCGCGCAGCCGCTTGAGCAGCCTGCCGTCGCCGTTTTCGAGCGCGGCGTCGATCAGGAGCACGTTGCAGACGGCAGCAAAGGGGGCTGCCTGGCCCGGTGTCGTCGCGATCTCGACACTGCCGCCATGGGCTCTGATCGTGCGGGCGATGGCATCGGCCTCGGTGAGGTTTTTCGACACGATCACCGCCCGCCGGTCGGCGAGGATGTTGTGGCGATGCGGCGGCGGTTCGGTTGCCGCGACCGCGGGAAGCTCGAGGACGAATTCGGATCCTTCGCCGAGCCGGCTCGAGACCGAGATCGTGCCGCCCATCGCGGTGGCCAGCCGCTTCGAGATGGCAAGCCCGAGGCCGGCGCCGCCATGCACCCTGGTCGAAGTGCCGTCGGACTGCTCGAACTCCTCAAAAATGCGCTCCATATCCTCTTCGCGCAGGCCCGGGCCGGTGTCGGCGACGGTGAAGCAGATACGGTCGGTGGTTTCGGTGCGGGCGCGCGCCACGGTGAGCAGCACGCCGCCCGTGTCGGTGAACTTCACCGCATTGCCGATGAGGTTGAGCAGCACCTGGCGCACGCGGCCGGGGTCGGCGGTGATCATCTGCGGCACGTCGGGCTCGACATGGCACCCAAGGCCGATGTTCTTGGCGAAGGCCTTTGCGGCCAGAAGCTCGATGATGTTGTCGGCGATTTCGCGCAGCGACGTCGGCTGCGGCTCGGGCTCGAAGCGGCCGGCCTCGATCTTGGAGTAGTCGAGCAGGTCCTCGATGAGCGCGAGCAGCGCGCTGGCCGAGGTGGAAATGGCGCCGACATAGGTGCGCTGTTCGGGCGAAAGGTCAGTATCGGCAAGCAGCTTCGCCATGCCCATGATGCCGTTCATCGGCGTGCGGATCTCGTGGCTGACGGTGGCGAGGAAGCGCGACTTGGCCTGGCTGGCATATTCGGCCCGTTCGCGCGCGGTGATCAGCGAGGATTCGGCGCGCTTGCGGGCGGTGATGTCGCGGGCAATCGCCCGGTGCGAGACCGCGCCCGTGTCCTTGTCGCGCACCGACAATTCGATCCAGGAGAACCAGCGCGGCCCGTTCGGCGTTCGGATCGCGACATCGGTGGAACTCAGGCATTCATGGTCGGAGAAGGCGGCGTCGGGAACGACGCCGACATCGATGCCAAGCTCGGACAGGGTCTTGCCGGCAAGATCGCGGGGGTCGATATCGACAAGCGAGGCAAAGACGCTGTTGGCATAAACGATATGGCCGTCGCGGTCGCGATGGACGACGAGGTCGCCAAGCGCGTCGATCAGGCCGCGGAAGCGTTCCTCGCTCTCCTGCATCTCCCACATGCGGTCGGCGAGGGTCTCGATCTCGGCGCGGCTGCGGGCTGCGGTCTCGTCGAGAAGTGCAGCGGTGCGACGCTCGTCGCGACGGCTGCGCAGATGCATGGCCAAGCCGGCGACGGACGCGGCGGCGAGGCCGACGGTGACGATGAGCGGCGCTCCGGTGAGATGCGCGAGCCCCGCCATGACAGCGATGGCGACGATCGTCAGGAACGGCAGGCCTTCGCGGCTGGCCGCGGGCAATTCGGGAGCCAGCGGCGGCGCGGCAAGCACCTGCCGCTTCGGCGCATCGGCAATGAGCCTGTCAGCGCCCGCGGCTTTGCTGTCCTGTCTGATGTCGGAGTCCGCGACCATGCGCGGACCATGCCAGACAGAGATTATGGAAGACTGGGAGGGATCGTTCGAATTTTAGCGATTTGCGCGGATTCCGGCCGCCCTGCGGACGCAGGTGAAGCCGCGACTTCCGGCTACATATCGACGACGACCCGGCCCCTGATCTTGCCCTCGACGATGTCGCGCGCGGCGTCGACGATGCCGTCGAAACCGATCGTGCGCGACAGGGTCGACAGCTTGTTCAAGTCGAGGTCGGTACCGATGCGGCGCCATGCCTCCAGGCGGACGGCCTTCGGCGCCATGACCGAATCGATGCCGAGCAGCGAGACGCCGCGCAGGATAAAGGGTGCGACGCTTCCCGGCAGGTCCATGCCGCCGGCCAGACCGCAAGCGGCGATCGCGCCGCCATAGGAGGTCATCGAAAGCACATTGGCCAGGGTATGGCTGCCGACCGAGTCGACGCCGCCTGCCCAGCGCTCCTTGGCGAGCGGCTTCGCCGGCTGGCTGAGCTCCTCGCGCGAGATCACCTCGGCCGCGCCCAGGTCGATCAGATAGGGGCTTTCGGCGTTGCGGCCGGTCGAGGCGATGATATGGTAGCCAAGGCTGGACAGGATCGAGATGGCGACCGAGCCGACGCCGCCGGCCGCACCCGTCACCACCACCGGGCCGCGGTCCGGCACGATGCCGTGACGCTCCAGCGCCATAACGGAGAGCATGGCCGTATAGCCCGCCGTGCCGACGGCCATCGCATCATGCGCGCTCATGCCCTCTGGCAGCGGTACCAGCCAATCGCCCTTGACGCGGGCGCGGCCGGCATAGGCGCCGTAATGCGTCTCGCCGACGCCCCAGCCGTTGAGGATCACCTTATCGCCCCTGCGCCAGTCGGCATGCGAGGAGGAGATCACGGTGCCGGCGAAATCGATGCCAGGAACCAGCGGCCAACGGCGCACGACCGGCGCCTTGCCGGTGATGGCGAGGCCGTCCTTGTAGTTCACAGTCGTCGCCTCGACGGCGACGGTGACGTCGCCTTCCATCAGATCGGCCTCGGTGAGGTCGACGACATCGACGGACTGCTTCTTGTCCGCATCGCGCGAAACGAGGATGGCTTTGAAGGTGTCTGACACTTTTTTCTCCTCGGTTCCGGTTGGTGAGAAGTCTGCGGTTTCAACCGCGTCAGGTCAATTGCCTGGATCCTGCGGCTTGGCCTCGCGGCCCCAGCCGATCAACTCGTCGAAGACGACAAGCGCCGCGCCGACCGAGATGAAGGCGTCGGCAAGGTTGAATACCGCGAAGGACCAGACGGGCGTGTGGAACAGGATGTAGTCGATGACGTGACCGTAGACGGCCCGGTCGATGAGGTTGCCGAGAGCGCCGCCGATGATGAGCGCAAAGCCGGTGCGGGCGACGACATGGCCGGCCGGCGTGCGCGTGGCGAGATAGAGCACGAAGGCGACGACCAGCACGGCGATGACCACGAGGCCGGTATCGCCGAAGGACTCGAACATCGAGAAGGCAATGCCGGTGTTGTAGGTGCGGAACAGCGCCAGGAAGGGCAGGAGGTCGACCTTCTCCTGAAAGGCGAGCCCGTTCTCGACCAGCTGCTTGATCCACTGGTCGAGCGCAATGGAGATGACGACCAGCAGGACGTAAGGGGACCAGGATTTCACTTGGTAGTCCTCATAGCGAGTCAGTTGCGGGCTCGAGCTTCAACGCGCCGCGCCTTATCTCGAACAGCATCACGCCAGTGGCGACCGCCAGGTTGAGCGAGTCGGCGCGGCCGGCCTGGGGGATCCGGAGCAGACGGTCGCAGCTTTCGGCAAGGCTGTCGGGCAGTCCCTGCTGCTCGTTGCCCATCAGCAGCAGGACCGGCCCCCTTGAGAAATCGACCGAGCGATAGTCGACAGCCCCCTTGAGGTGCGTGCCAACGACCAGGCCGGAAAAATCCCGCCGCCAGGCGAGAAAGGCCTGCTCCGTCGCCCTCGCGACCGGCACGGCGAAGATCGAGCCCATGGTGGCGCGCACCGTCTCCAGCGAGAACGGATCGGTGGTGTCGCCGACCAGGATGACGCCCCTGGCGCCGACGGCGTCGACGGTGCGGATCACGGTGCCGAGATTGCCGGGGTCGCGAACCCGGTCGAGCGCCACCCAGACGTCCCCGTCCCTGGCGCGGATGTCCTTCAGCGGCACGGTCTGCTGCGCGAAGACGCCGACCACCATTTGCGGGTTTTCACGGCGGGTGATGGCCGCGAGCACTTTTTCCGAGACTTCGAGCACCGTGCCGCCGGCGGCGACGGTTCGGGCGGCGATCTTTTCGACGGCGGCATTGCCGCGCCCGGCCTTGGCGAAGACCAAGGTCCTGATCGACCAGCCGAGGTCGAGGGCGTCGATGACGAGCTTCAGGCCCTCGGCCATGAAGGCGTTCTGCTGGTCGCGGAACTTCTTCAGCGCCAGCGCCTTGATGTCCTTGACCAGCGGATTTGCAAGGCTGGTGACTTCCTTGACCTGCCCGACAGGGCGCGCGCCGTCATATGCCGTCATTTCAAGCCACCCAGCGCGAGAACAGCGAGGTCGACAGCGCGCGGCCGGCGGATTTCTCGCGAATGATCAGTTCGCCGGATTCGACGGTGCCGCCCATGCCGGCGAAAGTATCGCGCATCAGGGCGTGGATGGCGAAGAAGGAGGCGCGGATCGAATAGGCCGTAAGGACGACGGCCAGCGGTTTCGGCGTCAGGATCGAGCGGCAGAGGTCGGTCAGGCCCGGCAGGTCCTCGAACAATTGCCAGACCTCGCCCTTGGGGCCGCGGCCATAGGCCGGCGGGTCGAACAGCACGATGTCGTAGCGGCTACCGCGGCGCTCCTCGCGCTCGGCGAATTTGACCGCGTCCTCGACGATCCAGCGGATCGGCTTTTCGGCAAGCCCTGCCATCTCCTGGTTCTCGCGCGCCCAGCCGATCGCCTTCTTCGAGGCATCGACATGGGTGACCTCGGCGCCGGCGCGGGCGGCGACCAGCGAGGCGAGACCGGTGTAACCGAAGAGGTTCAGCACCTTCACCGGCCGCTTCGCCGCTGCGATCAGCCCCGCCATATGGTCCCAATGCGAGGCTTGCTCGGGAAAGACGCCGACATGGCGGAACGAGGTAAAGCGGCCGAGATAGTCGATGCCGTGATGCTTCATCGGCCAGGTCTCGCCCAGCGGCGCCTTCGGAAAGCGCCAGCGGCCGATGCCTTCCTCGTCTGTGTCGCCGGTGAAGATGGCGTCGGCGCGCTCCCATTCCTTCGCCGGAAGGGCGCGCTGCCAGATCGCCTGGCCTTCGGGGCGCACGATGCGGTAGGGGCCGTATTGCTCGAGTTTCTCGCCGGCGCCGCTGTCCAGGAGGGCGTATTCGGCGTTGGGGGCCACTTCCAGGATCAATGGCAGGCGCTCGGCGGGCAACACGCCCTCGCGGCGCGCCAGCACGCGCGGCGCCGGTCGGGCTTCCTGCCGGTCCGCCGGTTTGGTTTCGCGGCGCTCGGCGGGCGCGGCCTGCTGCCGTCCGGCCGGGAACGGATCACGCAAGCGGGGTTGTTCCGCCCTTGCGGGATGCGGGCGGCCATCGCGGCGTTTGTCGCGAAAAGATTTCAAGAAGGATCATCTCCGGCGGTTCGGCCCGCTTCTGCCACACCCGCCCCCTTCGGCGCAACAAAGCAGGGCTTATTCAATGGTGGGGCCATCAACCATGCCGGGCGCCGAGCAGGCCGAAACAAAGCGAAATGAAGCCAAGCGCCTTCGCCGCGGTTACCGCCATGTGGCCGGTTTCCCAATGCAGCCGGACGGCTTCGAAATTTTCCGGGATTGGCCCCGGCGTCCAGGCCGTGAGGATATCGTTTGCCGGTTTGACAAGGCCGAACCAGAGCGCCAGCGCGGCCGCATAGAGCAATGTGGCCACGAGCACAAAGCGGAAGGCCGAAGCTTGACCACGCAGCATCCAGGCAAGCAGCGCCGGACAGAGGATGGCAGCTATATCGAGCGGGGCTCCGATCACGGCAAAAAGCAGAAACTGACCGTTGAAGACCGTCGTCTCTCGCCACAGCGCCGGCGACCACTTCGTCAACCTGGCAGCGATTCCAGCACATGGGCAAAGGACGGTCCAAGACTGAGCGCCGCAACGAAAACGGTCAGCACCGACCAGAACAGCAGGGTTCCGCGCATCTCCATTGCGGAGACAACGGCAACGGGACGCAGGCGTTCCGCGGCACCAGGTCGCTTGCCGGGACGTGCGGACCGGCCCTATTGTCCGGCACACCGGTTGCCATTCATGTCCCGCTCGGAACGCCTGCTCGATCTCGTCCAGATCCTGCGCCGCCATCGCCGGCCAGTGAGCGGCCGCACGCTTGCGGACGAGATCGGCGTGTCGATCCGCACCCTCTATCGCGATATCGCGACGCTGCAGGGGCAGGGCGCGCCGATCGAAGGCGAGGCGGGGCTTGGCTATGTGCTGAAGCCCGGCTTCATGCTGCCGCCGCTGATGTTCACCGACGAGGAGATCGAGGCGATCGTGCTCGGCTCGCGCTGGGTGGCGAAGCAGCCGGATGAAAGGCTGGCGGCCGCCGCGACGGATGCGCTGGCCAAGATCGCGGCAGTGCTGCCGGATGATCTGCGCGAAGATCTCGACGCCACGACGCTGCTTGTCGGACCACGCTCGGAAAATGCCGAAGCGATCGACCTCGGCATCGTACGGCAGGCGATCCGCGACGAGCGCAAGCTCGGCTTCTTTTATCGCGACGCCGAAGGCGCGGCATCGAAGCGTCTGGTGTGGCCCTTCGCGCTCGCCTTCTTCGACAAGGTGCGGGTGATGGTGGCGTGGTGCGAGATGCGCCAGGATTTCCGGCATTTCCGCACTGACCGGATGTCCGGGCTGACAGCGACCGGCGTCCGCTATCCGCGCCGCCGCCAGGCGATGCTGAAGGAATGGCGGGCGGGCCTCGACGCTTCCGGCTGATTTGCTGCTGCCAGAATCTGACAGCGGGTCCGCGTATAGTCTCCAAGGTGCAGATACTTTGGAGATCGGATATGACCACGCCGAATTTCGTCATCCTCTATGTCGACAGCCCCGAGCGGAGCGGCGCGTTCTACGCCTCGTTGCTCGGGCGCGACCCGGTCGAATCCTCGCCGACCTTCGTCATGTTCGTGCTCGACAAGGGCTTCAAGCTCGGTCTCTGGTCGCGCCACACGGTAGAACCGGCGGCGGCGGGCGGCGGCGGCGAGCTTGTGCTTGCCGTCGAGAACGCGGCGGCGGTCGACGCCGCCCATGCGGATTGGATTGGCAGAGGGATCGACATGCTGCAGGCGCCAACCGATCTCGATTTCGGCCGTGCCTTCGTGGCGCTCGATCCGGACAATCATCGCCTGCGCGTCTATTGGCCGAATGGGCAGTAGGCAGTAGGCAGTAGGCAGTAGGCAGTAGGCAGTAGGCAGTAGGCAGTAGGCAGTAGGCAGTAGGCAGTA